>SVMG01000002.1 GCA_015067545.1 Oscillospiraceae bacterium | reverse complement strand
TGTCTTGAGCACGAAAACTATACTTATGAAAGAACCCTATTCGTAGATACAACAGATGATAGTATTGAACAAACTTTAATCGCAAAATATACATATTCAAACAAGTAAACAAATTCCAATTTGTTGAAAGGAGCAATTATGGCATTCAGATTGATTGACATTGAAAACTGGGAACGTAAAGAGTTTTACGAGCATTTTATCAACCAAGTGGTTTGTACATATTCTGTTGTTGTCAACCTTGATATTACGAACCTAAAGAATCACAGACTCTATCCTGCGATGATTTGGCTGCTAACCAAAACAGTTAACGATATTCCTGAATTTCGAACTTCTCTGACTTCAGAAGGACTCGGAATTTATGATGAAATGCATCCCATGTACACGGTGTTCAATAAAGAAAATAAGAACTTTTCAGGTATCTGGTCTTATTTTTCGGAAGATTATGACGCTTTTTTGAAGGACTACGAGGTTGACGCTGAAAAGTATCGAACCTCTACTTGTTATGCCCCCAAAGATGGAACGCCGTCCAATTCATTCAACATCTCTATGGTTCCTTGGCTGGAATTTACTGGGTTCAACATAAACGTTTTTGATGACGGACATTTCTTGTTGCCGATTTTTACAATGGGAAAATACTTTGAGCGGGAAGGTAAACGCATGCTTCCACTCGCAATACAGGTACATCACGCTGTCTGCGACGGATATCACGTCGGCCTGTTCGTCGAGAAGCTCCAAAAACACATTGACCGTTTTGGCTGAAATATAAATTCCAATTTGACGAGGAGAATATTCAATGAAAATCTATGATATTTCTCAAGAGGTTTTCAGTTGCGAAGTATATCCTGGTGACCCTGTACCAGAGAAAATAGCACTGAAATCAATGCAAGAAGGTGAAGTATATAATTTAACTGCTTTTAGCATGTGTGCACATAACGGCACACATATAGATGCACCATTTCATTTTATTAAAGATGGAAAAACGGTTGATGAGATATGTTTAGAGGCATTTGTGGGAATGGCTTATGTGGCAGAGCATCATGGGATTGTCACGGGTGATAATGCTTCCCAGATACTTGAAAAAGCAAAAAAACAGAACCCAGAAGCGGCAAAGAGAATTCTAATTAAAGGAGATGTTGAAGTCTCATTAGAGGCTGCGAAGGTATTTGCCTCTTCAAATATTTTACTTCTGGGAAATGAATCCCAGACAATCGGTCCACAAAGCACCCCAATGGCAGTCCATCTTGCACTCTTGGGTGCCAATGTTATCTTGCTTGAAGGAATTCGTTTATTAGAGGTGTCGGAAGGTGTTTATTTATTAAATGCCGCACCACTGAATTTATCGGGCATGGATGGTTCGCCGTGCAGAGCAATATTGATAGATGCCGACAGATAAATTCCAATTTGTCGGCGACTACCCCAACCTGCAGCGATGCGGTGTTGGGGTTTTCTTATTCCTTCCACCCCAGCATCCATAATACATAAAAGAGCAGATATATAAAACGGATGCAAAGCGGTCGTTTTGGACTCGTTATACGACCGTTATACAACCGCTTAACAACCGTTTAGCATTCGTATAGCATCCGTATAACATCCGATATTCGCCCGACAATCATCCGATAAACCAATGTCAAACAAGTAAAAGATATAGTTACTATAAGAATTAATTGAACATACTCCTTTGTAGGATGGCTTCATATTCTTCTATTTTAGTGCATTACGACCCCCAAACGAAGAGTTAATGATATCTGGATGAGATATAACCCTTTCGTGAGGTGGGTCGTATTTCTTTGTCTTCTACACAATGAATAATGAGGAAGAGGTGGACGGAAACAAAATCACTGCGAAACGATATAAATGGTTCAGACCTATTGGCTACAGTTCTCTTTTATGTTATAATGAGAACCGTAGAGAACAGATACATATTTACATATTCACAAACACAATAGGAGTACATATTTATCCCTTGGCGGAGGGATGGGTATGTACTCCTTTTTATTTTATCTGGCAAAGTTAGTGTGTGTAGTTAACCTTTCTATTCCTCCTTTTATGTTTATGATATTCCTCCTCCTTTATTTAGATGCACGGTGCCGAGCCAGACGGCACCACCTACATAATTATAAAGAAAGAAGGTGTGCAAATGAGAATCCTTATTTTGAAGATGACACTGTCTGATGGACAGGTTGTATTTCTTCCATCCTTTGTAAGAGAAGATGATGTGGTCACAATTCATCTTCCTGATTGGGCAACGAAGGTAAATATCATTAGAGAAGAACCGAAGCCCTCGGTAACAACTTTTACTATTTATGCAACAGACGGAAAGGAAGTGTAACAATGACCGACGAAACCATTAAAGATTTGTTCTATGGGAACCTGAATCTATTTGACAGACCGATGCACCGTAACGAAGAGTATAAAGATGCTTTGAACAAAGCAGCAGAAGCGAGAGATGCTTTGGAAGCAACGATGACCGATGAACAGAAGAAGTTGCTTGATGCTTATGTAGACAAGCATAGTACCGTATCTTGCCATCTGGAATACTCTGCATTCCTCGTTGGCTACAAAACGGCCACCCGCCTGTTGAGTGAGGCGATTTTCGGAAAGGAGCACGAATAAAAGAGAAAGTTCCTTTTTTATAGAAAAACGGAACACCAAAATCCCCATTTTACAAGGGTTTTTAAATATTCCCTTGAAAAAGGGTCTATAATAGGAACTTTTCTCATCGAAAACGAGAACTTTTAGGAGAAAACTATGACATCAAGACCAATCACAATGGATGAGTATAAACTCATCATTCAAACGATATACGATGGCGGCTGCGGTTTTAGACCGAACCACACTATCGCACTTTTAGCACAGATGCAAGCCTCCTGCGGTTTAAGAATTAACGATTGCCTTCGTGTCCGATTAAAAGACATCTACAAAAGCGAAGATAATCACTACCGTATCAAAATCAAGGAGCAGAAAACGGGAAAATACCGAGACACCATTTTTTATGCCGACTTGTATTTTCAACTCTCAGAGTATTGTGTAGAGCACGGTCGCAAGAAAGACGAACCGATTTTTGACCTCACATCCAGAGCAGTGAGCAAATATTTGAAGAAGGTAACCGAATATCTTGACCTTGACGGAGTCGGCACCCACAGTTTTAGAAAGCTGTTTGCCACCGAACTTTTTCGTCGGACCGATTTGCTGACCACCTCCATGGCACTACTCCACAGTAATATTAATACGACCGTCAGATACTTGGCCAAAAACCCACATCTTGATTCTGCTCTTGAAGAGTGCGGAAGTAAATTACTGAATATCGAGGTGAAGCACAAATGACAGTAGGAAAAGTATTGAAATTCTCTTACAGAGCAATCGTTATTGTAATGGTAATCGCTCTAATTGCTGGACTGTTGATAAACAGAGCAACAGAGGCGGAAAGCGGTTCGTTCACCGCTTTGTCCTCCCCGATGTCTTCCGCAGACAAAAAATGGGTTCACGAAACATTCGATGGTTATGAAACCTTCGAAGAACTGCTCTACGACGGGATGATACCATTTGTCACGAGCAACTTTGTTTACGACAGCGATTACAACCGACACTTTCTGGTCATCCAGCAGTTCAACTTCAACCAGTTTAGGCAAGATGACTTCCACGGGGTTTGCTACCAGTTTGCACAATGGGCAAAATCCGTGGTCACAGAATTATACGGCAGTGAAGTGCGGTGCTATATTGCGGACGTCCGCATAAATCATAATTTCAGCAAAACCCATTCCTACAACTATTTTATTGTTGAAGATTCTAACGGAAACCGAGAAACCTATTTTGTGGACTTCACTGGAATACTGTCTCATTATAGGCGGAACGAACCGTATGGATGCTGTGTGAAGAAGATTGGAGATATGCCATTTAAGGATTACTCTGAAAAGGTACTGAATGACGAAGTGTACCGAGTATACTAACGGAGGTGAAAATATGCAACTTATATTTGGAGTAGTGTCTTACATCTTTATTCTTTTCGGAATGTACCAGAGAAGTGTTATTTCATTCATCCTGGCACCATTGTCAATCGCTATGCTGTTTTTCCATTATAAAGAGTACAAGGTTATAACCATAGTTTTAATGCTCCTACAAGGTCTTCTGACCGCTTTTATGGTATATCTACGAATGCAGGGTATCGTACACTCTGATTATCTGCTTTATGTATCGGCAATCAGTGTTCTGATGCTCTTATCAATGACCGTTGAAATGTTCATCCAGCAAAAGCAGAAGGCGACGGCATAATGTTTTGCACTATTGAAAATGCTCTGATTTTATTATCAGGGCATTTTTTCTTGAAAATAAAAACGAATTCTAGAATCATGTGTTATCTCAATTTTATTTATGAAGGAGTTTTTATTTATGAAAATCTCACACGGTTCAATTATTTTAGTCGATGTACCAGTTTCTGCATACAAGCACGTCCATGCGGGGCGTCATTTCTATCTTTTATGCAGTAATGACCGTGCATGCCAGTTTTCTCCCGTATTGCAGGTGCTTCCATTTTCAAGCAGAAGCAGAAGACTTCCTGTGCAACCAGAGGTGGAGGCAGAGTGTTTTACAAAACAGAGTTTTGCATTGGCAGAACAACTCACACTACTTCCAAGGGACATACTGGAACAAGGTAAATATTGCGGTACATTACCCCCTGCTTCTATGAAAAAAGTTAAAGAAGCAATCAAAATCCAATTGGCACTCGACTAAACTGAAAAAGAAGCACGGTTCGCCCCGTGCTTCTTTTCTTTCTGCCCACCCTTCATTCAGAACACATAAAAGAGCAAATCAAGTCTATTCTTAAAAATCTCCAAAATTATACCGAGATATATTCCGCCGACATAATTCAAAATCAACTCTTTTAAGAGTTCCAAGAGAGGTCGGGTGGACAAATAAAAACCCACGGTTCGTCACCGTGGGTTTTGTTATTTATTTTATTAAAGTACCCTCATCATTAAAAACATTTGCAGTAAAACATTGAGCATTAGTGATTTTATATTTTTCTTGGTTTAAATAATCAAAAATAACCAATTTAATTCTCACGGTACATTTTGTAGAAAAATAATCTGCCCTTTTTGTTTCCAAACCACAAACAATAGCATTGCAATGGATGGGTTCACCATTATTGTGGTTAAATATATCGGGTATTACAACATTAACAACGGGTTCCATTGTGTACGGAATTTGGGATTTATTCACTGGGGTGAAATATTCTGTGGAATTAATGATTTTTTGAATTCGTCCTTCTTCTTTTTCCCCTGCTTCATCAATGTGAGAAGATAAAGTGTATACCTTTTCAAATGTAAACACATTACTAATGCTATTACATCTTTTATTTCGTTTGTAGTCGCTGATGTCAATTTCCTTTGTTGCATTAATCTGGGGTCCTGTTACCTTTATGCTTTTTGTTGCCATAATAAATTCTCCTTTATATTTCATTTAGTATTTTAGGTAGCGAGTAGATTATGGTTTCTTACCTATCACTCATTGTTTGAACAGTCGCTTAAAAGTTCACTCACTTTTTTTGCGATATGCCAGAACATAACAGGCGGAATAGCATTTCCGATTTGTCTATAAGCATCAGTTTCAGAGCCTGCAAATACAAAGGTGTCAGGGAAAGACTGGATTCTTGCCGCTTCTCTCGGAGTAAATCTGCGATACAATTCCCTTTCTGGGTCAACAAGCAACACTGGGTCTCTTGAATTTAAACTGACTTTCGCCAAATGACTTGTTACAGTTAAGCAAGGAGCATCCAAACTCTGTGCAAGACCTCGCTTCATGTTGTTTTTGGCATTTTTCATACCTTGGACTGCTCGTTCCGAAAAATAATATTTTTTCTCCTCGATAGCAAGAACAGGAACTGCAACGGAAAGAGGGACCCACTTTCCTTCGTTAGTTTTTTCGGGGAAAATAAATTCTTTATTCAAGTCTTTTCGAACACAGACCATAATCATTCTTTCTCTTTTTTGCGGAACACCGTAGTCCGCAGAATTGATTAAACGATAGAAGGTGTTATAGCCTGCCTCATTAAAAGCCTCAACAACTCTCTTAAAAATCGCTCCGCCGTGCAAGGTCATTAAGCCTTTGACATTTTCTGCAATGCAAATTTCAGGTTGCTTATCTTTTGCAATACGAACCATTTGCTTATAGAGGTTCGCTCTATCGTCAAAGGGGTCTTTGGTAGGATTGACCGTACTAAACGATTGGCAAGGAAATCCTCCCACCAAAACATTATGGTCAGGGATTTCACTTGACGGAGTATCACAAATATCTTTACAAACTAATTGTGCCGTTTCAAAATTTTCTTTGTGTGTTGCAACTGCCTTTTTGTCAATGTCGGATGCATATACAAGTTCAAAGGGCAAACGGTCGTAATGGATGTTGTTGAAATCAAATCCACCCAAAATTCCACAATCTGCTCCGCCGCATCCAGAAAACAACGATACTACTTTATACATTTTTTCACTCCATAATTGCATCAATAGCGGTGTTTGAGAAATCAACACGATACATCATCGGTATCACTTGAACATCACCATCTCGCTCTTTTTGATAAATGTTATTTATTATGTAAGCAACAACACCATCACGGACAAAATAAACTCTATATATTGAATAAAACTCTTTGTGTTGTTGTGCAGCCACCCATTCATTTCGAGTAATATTGATTGTATCTATCCAAGTGTCATCGCTTAAATCGGGAGCAGTAACTCTTTTGGTTGCCTTTACCTCGATGTATTTCACGAATTCTGCCATATCGCCTTTTTCTGCGATAACTGATTGGATGTCATAGCCAAGACCTTTGGTGCGACCTAGCGGCAAAACCTTATTTGCAAGTCTTGGGTTAAATGCTGCAACTCGGTTCTTTTCATATTCAAATACATATGCTTCACCTTCGTCGCCAAGTTCCACTGTTGACCCTTCGTTTGTTTTTTGCTTCGGTTTTTCAGGAGTTTCCACTTCTTCAGGTTTTACAAGTGCTGCAACCTGTGTAGTAAACTTCTCTGATTGCGAACTGATTTTTGAATAATAGTAATTCCAGTCAAAGTATAATTGGTCTCTATCGCTCTGATTATCTGTATTGTAGGAATACATATCAAAAGCAGGTGCGACTCCACAAACGGAAGCGAACATATCCAAGCACTCCTGCTCCTTATAATTCAACAAAACTCGTTTATCATCAGTAACATAAATCAAGTTGGCCAATTCTAAATAATTTAACTGTTCGCGAATATGTTGCATTGTATAAGACGATGCCTTGTCAGGAACGAATATCTTTCGTTCAATCAGTGCCTTTTTATCTGCGGCAATCTGTGAAATTACTTCTTCTGGTGTTGCAATACCTTTTAAAACATCCAAGGCATTAAGTATATAATAACCAATATCATTAACGGTCAAATATATTCTTTGCTCCGCTGCCAACATCAAACATTTAATTACAAACGGAAACTGTCTCAATGATATTTTTTCATCCAAATACGGTCTAACAGTCTGAATTTTGTTCATACCATTTGGAAATTGCATTTTAAAACAAATATCTTTAAAAAAAGCAGGTTGGTCACTGTCAGCAAGAAATTTCTTCGTTCTTTCGGATGCATAATAAGTTTCGTCATCCGCCAAAAAGTACATACCGAATAATTTGCCTGCAATTTCAGTGCGGTGATTATCGAGTGTTTTCTTTAATGCGAAAGTATCAGCATTTTTGCCATGCAAAATAGTTGCAAGTTGGTTGTTGAAACGAGTTTCGAACTCATCTTTTGCACAAGGGCAAATATCATCAATAACCAATGCATAAGCAGGCAAAAGATTATCCAACTCTCGTTGAGATTTGCCACGGATAATAATACACCTGTATTGGTTAGTATGATTATACATCCTCTACACCTCCTGTAAATATTCGGAAATCTTCTCGGCAAGTGCTTGTGCCAACAGAGGAGGAACTGCATTGCCGACTTGTTTCAATTGGCTTGTCTTTATTCCTAAAAATCTAAATCTATCTGGGAATGACTGAATACGAGCCGATTCTCTTGCGGTCGGAACACGATTGGCACGATAATGGAAGTGATGATTATGACCTGTATCGATAGTGAAGCACGGTCTTTTACTATCCATTCGTGTCCAAGCAATATGAACCTTTCGAGTGCTCCACAACTCCTTCGGTAATGATTGGTAATTGCCCCCATCTGGTACCATTGCAATAATTTCTTTTGTTCGTTCATTGTGGATGGTTGCCACATGATTCCAAAGAGTATTGCAATTTTCTCGCATTAGTTTTTGATACTCACACAATGGTGCTAACTCATAAACAGTTTCATCTGGGAGAGCAACCTCATCGGAAATAAAATCGAGGTCAGAAATGGCCTCTTTGCAAGTAATATGCTCACCTTGCATCGGTTCGGGAAATTCGAAGAACCTATCGCCGAATATGCTTTTATTAAGTCCAACAAAAAACACTCGTCTACGATGTTGAGGAACACCATAATCATCTGCCGCCAAAATCTTCCAAGAAACATTATAGCCTCTTGATGTGAAGTCTTCTATAACAGCATCCTTTACAGCACCCTTTGCCATACTAACAAGACCAGGAACATTTTCCATTACAAAGAATTTCGGTTGAACATCTCCAACAAATTCAACGAACGATTTATACAATACATTTCTTGGGTCATCAATTAATCTCTTGCCAGAGATTGAGAATCCTTGACACGGAGGACCACCGATAATACCATCAACCTGTGCTGCGGTAACCTTTGCGGTAGATAATAACTCATCGGTAGAAATCTTTGTGATGTCGTCGTTGATTATTTCGCTTGTAGGGAAGTTGAACTTGTATGTAGTTGTTGCATCATTCCACATATCAACACCAAGCACAGGGTTGTGTCCTGCTTGATAGAAACCTTGGGTAAAGCCACCGCATCCGCAAAATAAATCAATAAAATTATACTTCTTCATCTTTCTGCTCCTTTTTGGCTCTGGCATCAGTTGGTTTTTCTGAATTTTCTGGAATTGCCCAATTATCACCGAGTTTGAAGACTCCTTCAATTCGGCCTTCGGAGCATAAAACTTGCACTCGTCTCTGCGAAATGTTCCATTTTTCTGCCGCTTGGCTTGCTGTTATATAGTTCATAATCAAACTCCTTTTATTCCACGGGGCGAATAATATACTTTATTCTATCACAAAAATTCATTTATATCAAGGAGTTCTGTGAAAAATTCAAAAAAAGTTACAATTTAAAATAGTTTCAAGGCAAAAGTTCGATTTTCTTGCATTTTTAATAAAAGTTAAATAATATATGACTCGGAAGGTAGATGCCTTCTTAATAAATAATGGAATTAGGTGTGCATCTTTTTCAATATTTTAACAAAGATAAAAATATTGGTAGGAATGGATGGGGGTGCTGCACACCGAACGGTCCCGTCCGTCCTGCCTCCTTCTTTATGTATAAAAAATGCCTGAAAAATAGCCGTGGTCGCCCCTTGACCACGGCCGTTTTTCTTTTTTGTCATCTTTTATCGGTGAGCATATCGTTAGTTTCAAACACCGTCTTACCGAGTTTCAGAGCATACTTCTTGGCATCATATGCTCCCCCAAAATTCCGATAAACATAGGTAACGACGAAATCGCTGTTTTCGGCCATCCACCGATTTCTCTTTGTAATGGCAGATTTGGGATGAACCCCAGCGAGCACATCGGGTATAACCACATCATCATATGTGAACTCATAATACTCTTTGTTGGTATTCAATTCATTGGAGAAATAAGGTTTGATTAGAATGAGTTTGATGTCAGGGTATTTCCGTTTCAAAGCACGAACGGCAGAGGCGAAACTTCCATCAAAGTTTCCCATACCACCCGTCCAAAACTCCGTAACCCTTTGAGATAAGATTAAGTCTTCAAGCAACTCCGATAAAATCCGAGAAAAATCCTTATAAGTCTCTCGATGACCGAAGCAGGTACATATCTTGTTTCCTATTTTAAACCCTTCTTTCAGGATAAGTTTTCGATAATAGAACATCTATATTATACAGTTTCTGATTATAAAACACAAGTGGGTTAAAATAATTCCATAAGAAAACTTTACGGATTGAAGGTGAAACCGTGTTTGATTTCGGATTAAGACTTCGTGAACTTCGAGAAAAGCATAAACTCTCGCAAGAGCAGTTGGGCAGACGGGTGGACAGGTCGAAGTCTGTTATAAGCAGTTATGAGAACAATCTAAAAATGCCTCCGTTGAGCATTCTCACGGACTTTGCTGTGATATTCAATGTTTCTCTTGATTATCTTGTGGGCATTGATAAAAACGAAATGGTCTCTATTGACGGTCTTACCGAACAGCAGAAGCAGGTGCTTCAAACAATCGTTTTTGAGTTTAGAGATAACTCTTCAAAAGGAGCAGGCCTTACCGACCGTCAGCAGGAAATACTCAATATTCTTATGAAAGAATTTTCAAAAAAGTAAGTCGGTTGGACGGCAATTTTCTTGATTTTTAATGATAAGCAATATACTATTATCTATGGTAAGGGATTTTACCTACATTATAATCTTCTTTATATGTAAAATTTGTGGGATGAGAAATGCCATCGGCGCACAACGTGCTCGATGGCATTTTCTTTTACTTGATTTTATAGTCGATGCTGACCGAGCATCCGATAAGGAACATAGCAAAGCAAATGGTATATAGTTCTTCCACTGCCATGTCCAGAACGGTCTGATAGGTAAGAAACTGGCAAGCCTCGGTTGCTCGTTGCTGTAAATCGTCGTGCTCCGCCTTGATGCTCGCAGCATCAGAGTTCAGAAGCAGACCAACCATCCGACCACCCATCGTAAATACATTACCCCGTAAAATAGAGATAATAAAAGATGTTTTCTCTTCGCTTTCCTGCTCGGAGAGTGTATCTAACATCTGACAGAAGAACCCAGCAGAGAATGCAATTTCAAGTGCTCTTTGAGGTGTCTTATAGTCGTCTCGGTTGCTATGCAAGAGACTTACAAGGAGATTATCGGTGTACTCTTTTGCATAAAACTGTTTTTCTGGGTCTTGAAGGGAGGGCGGGCAGACACACCCATTTAGGTTCGGAACAATGGTCTGAATCAACTCATCGAAAAGGGTCTTGTTATAGTTCATTTTTTCACCTACTTTCGCATATTTTTCCCACCCCATTTTAACTCAAAAATGCTCCTTTTTTAATTGCGAAACGATATATTTTTCTACCGCCGTGGCAAACGATTAAAAATTTTGTAGATTGATTGAGTGCGATTAAGACCCTAAAAGGTATCGTTTTGACCCATTTCCACCCCCTTTTCATAAATCTTAAAAAAGTAGATACTGGGGGGAAGGGATTTTGAAATCGTCCGAGCCGAAATCGTATTTTTTAAAAAATACAATTCGCAAAGGATATGAGTCTTAATATGGTCAAAAACCTCTACCATTTTCGCTACCATTATCTGGGTTGCAATAACCATATTTTTGCCTATAAAATTGACTATACGGGATGCTTTAAGATTTCTTGCAATTAACCGAAAAATATCCGATAGTTTAATCATCAACATAAATGAAAGGATGATTATAATGGGCTTTCAATATAAATATCGAAATATGATGGTTTACTCACACCGTGGTTATAAGTTCCGAAAGACACAAATCCTCGGTCCTGATGGTCGGCACGTCTATCAGATTAATGACGATTCCATAGAAGAACGGATGGATTTGACAACAATCAAAAAAACAAGAGCATATATCGACCAACTGATAGAAAAGGATATGGCCACTCTACAAACACGGGAAGACAAGATTGACCGCATTCTCGATATTTTAGAGCGAGTAAATAAAATCGCCACAGATGGCAACCAAGAGTGTCGCATAAGAGTTGATATAATCATAAAACCAAAAGAAGACACCAACGATTAACCGTTGGTGTCTTTCTTTAATGGTAGTCGAGCATATCCGCATACCGTTTTAGGTATCGGTATGATTTTCCTGTGATTTTCTCTGCTTCATAATACGATAGGGTTTTGTCTTTAAGGGCGGTCAGGAGGGCGGGTGGAACAACACAGCGGTCCATCTTCGTTAGCATACCTGCCTTTTCAAACCCGCTGATAATATGCGACACATACGACGGCGAAACATAGTTTTCTGTCGAAATCTGTCGAATTGTTTTCCCGTTCCGAAACTGTTCCTTAAAGAATTCTGGGGTAAAAATAATCGCCATATAATTCCTCCTTGGGTATAAATAACTACACCCATAAGGTATTACATGGCGATTTTATTTTCCAGAAATCTTACTGGCGATACTTTAACTGCTTCAAATACTTATCGTACTTAATCGTCTGGCGATACAGATGATGTGCATTGACATAGTAACGGGTACTCAAACGGTCTGCTTCCTCTTTGGATGCATCGTCTTCCTTGATTGAGAGTTCTGATATTCTGTCCCAAGTGTCTAAATCTATACCAGCGAACGAGACAGCGACCTCTAACGGATAGTTGTCAAAATCTTCGGGGTTTGCCTTCATATACTCATATAACTTTTTAGCATCATCGGAAATGCCGCCGAGTTTGTTCGGGGTATTCAAAAAGTTATCGTCTTCAAGTGCTTTAAGATAACCTGCTACCCAATCTTCGGACCCGATATATTCTTCCACTCTGCGGATAAAGGTGCTTTTGCTTGTGCCAATCTCCTCAATTGCCTCAACTTGATTCTTTTCACCTTTCTCAATCTGCCAATAAGCAGCGGCAATACGAGGGTCAACGGTCTTTCTGCTATTGCTCAAAAACTCAAAGTTCGATTGTCCGTCTAATCGTGCTATCACCTGTTCTAATGACAGGGTCTGCTTCTTTGTGAAAGAAAGAGTTGCAGAAGAAAGTTCATTCTCTTCAAGAACTCCGCCTTTACCGAAATAAGTAATAAGTATATCATTTCCTGTCTGGATGATGCGACGGTAAACATCAGCAACTTCGTTCTTTTGTCCCAGAGCAGAAATATCGGAAACAACGACGACATTGCCCTCGGTCTGCAAAATTTGCTCCAAGTTATGCTTGTGTCTGTTGCGGGAAGTGCAGATATCAACAACTATGTTTTCGATGCCAAGTGCATTTGCAACCTCGGCAGCTTTCTGATACTTCTTTGTCTTTTTTGCTTCATCCATATCTATATGGCACTTATAAGTAATGCAGGCATACACATATTTCATTTTGATGCCCTCCTTTTATGAATCTGTGTCTATTTTAGCACATTTTTATAAAATTGTCAATATATCTGCATAAAGTACTTGACTTTTAAGTTTCTTTGTGCTACAATGCAGATGTGATGATACTTTTAAGAGTATCGACACATCCCATAAACATAATAAAGGAGTTGATTTAATGGACCTGATACCAGGTAAGAGATACAGACCAGAGTTCACACAGTTGCCGTTCGGCTTCATTAACGATAATACTGATTTGCAGACGATTATCCGAGAGAAAGGGCTTCAGTATCTCGCAATGTACATCGCTATTCAAGATAGAATGGCAAATCATACGGAAGATGATTTCACACTTTCGTATAGAGAGGCAATCGCTGAAACCAAAGCATTCCTTCAACAGTTCTCCAAGGGGGATGCAGAAATCAAGATTTTGCTTGATGACTTGATTGAAGTAGGTATCGTGGTGAGACGAGATATCATAAACGAGTATACGAACACAGTTGAACAACGATACTGCATACCATCTGTCGCAGACACATTGGAAGCATCAAGAGAATCTTGGTACAGCAAAATTATCAATCCTATTAAGCAAGGCAAGGTTGATAAGGACAAGGTGAACAAGGAGCGAAAAGAACTCAAAAAGATTGAGGATGACATCCGTGCTCAAAGGGATGCCCTGCAAAGACATCGCTCGAAGTTGACAATCGAACTTGGTAATTCCACAGAGGAATGTGACCGTGAGTTAGAACGGACACTTAATGGGCAGATTTCGGAGTTCGAAAGTAAACTATCAGATTTGTATACCAAAAGGAACATCCTCAAATCTAAAATCAACAAACTTCTCCAAGGAGGTGATGAAGATGCGAAACAAGTTCCTTAATGTGTTGTGGTTTTACCCATCCTATGCACCCGTTCGCCGTCGTAAACTTGATGCCTATTTTGAAGATATCAAAGAAAATGCGACAAACGGTGATAAGTATGCTAACTATGCAGCATTCATTGTTGACATCGTTTGCTTCCGCAAGGATGCCTCTATTACCATCGAGCAGATGGATGAAATCATCAATGGTTACCATTACCCAAGTGATTTCGCAGACCGTCTTCACAAAGAAGTGTCTGCTTTATTGAAATAATAGTTGATTGCACCTGCTTGTAGTTGCTATACAGTGACTACAAGCAAGGTCTTCAACAACTCCTATATGTGGTCGTCCAACCGCTTACATATCTGGATGATATGTCACCCACCGAGGTGTAAAACACATATTAGGAGGTCATTAGAATGACAAATACCGTTAATACTGCCAATCAGAGCAGTGTGTACATCCGAGTTGGCGAAATCTGTCAACTCCTCGACATCTCTGAACCCACCGCCTACAAGGTTATGCATAAACTCAACAAGGAACTTGCTGCGATGGGTTACATCACTCTTGCGGGAAGAACTAACCGTGCTTACTTTATGCAGAAGGTTTGTGGTTACCCTGCGGTAGCGGAAGGAGGTGTCTAATATGGCAAGACCCATTGCAAATGTATCGCACGACGGCAAAAAGTTCCGTGTATCGTATCGGTATACGGACCCCGTTACGGGGAAAGTCAAAAACTCCTGCAAACGAGGCTTCAAACTCAAACGAGAAGCAGAAGACTGGATTGTCGACGAACTGCCTGCACTCATTGCTCGTTTAGAGCAAAAGAGGAAGACCATCGACACTATGACGATGGACGAACTCATAGAGGAGTATCGCCAATATATAGCCATTACCGCCCGAAAAACTACAATGGGAACAAAGGACAATATCATCCAAAGCAAAATCTTACCCCACTTCAAAGGGAAATTGGTTGTTGATATTGAGCCTATTGATATCATTAACTGGCAAGTAGAAATGTCTAAACCCATAAAAAAGGTGGTAAAGACAGTTGATAAAAATGGCAAAAAGGAGAAGAAGATAACTTATGAAAGATACTCTAGAACCTATCTCCACACTATCAACAACCAAATAGTGGCCATTTTTAATTATGCCAAAACAATCCGAAAACTGAAAGTTAGCCCCTGTCAAGGTGTGGTGAAAATGGGTTCGAAAGATGCACCAGAGCGAGAAATCTGGGAGCCAGAAGACTTTGAAAAGTTCATCAAAACCCAAGAGCATAACCCATTATTATATTATGCTTATCTCACTCTTTTCTGGACTGGTGTTCGTGAGGCAGAGTTGTTGGGTATCAGAAAAAGAGACCTTGATTTAAAAAACGGCATCGTCTATGTCAAAGAAGCATACCACAAGGTTGAGGACGAGGTTGACACAAGACTAAAAAACAAAAAAAGTTATCGCACTGTGAAAATACCTTCGTTTTTGATTGAAGAACTCAAGGATTTCACAGAAAGTCTTGGTCCTTTGGAACCTAACTCTCACATCTTCGAAACAAGCAAATCAACCCTATTGAAACACCTACACGAAGGTGCAGCAAAGGCAGGAGTCGAAGATATTTGTGTGCACTGCCTGCGACACAGTTACATCAGTATGTGTGTCTATAACGGCATCCCTTATACCACGATTTCCACACAAGTTGGTCATAGTAAGTTTCTTCAGACTTTGCACTACTCTCACTCTTACAAGAACAGTGGCGATTTTCTTGTCAATGCTCTGGAACAAGTGAAGGGGGGTGTTGCAAATGTCTGAAAAGAACCGTGATAACAAGCGAAGATGGCGAAGCATAACTGTCGGTTTTCGGGTTTCCCCGCAAGAGTCAGACACCATCAATATGATGGTGCTGACTTCGGGACTTACCAAGCAAGACTATTGCACAAAACGATTGCTCTGTGAGGACATCATAGTGCATCCAAACATCCGTGTTCAGAAGTATCTTCGTGATTACCTTGTAAGTCTCACCGAAGAACTGAAACGACTGGAACAGATAGACCAGTCCACCGATGTACTCGAAAACATCAAATACCTGTTAGAGTTGATTGCAAAACTCTCTCCGACAGACGAAGGGGGTGAAGCAAGTGACAGTTGAGGTAAACGGTCTTACCTTTCAGGTAGATGAGCAGCATATCGAAGCGGTTAAACGAATGGGTATGTTGTGTGTACACGACGAAACCATCCGACAGTTCGCAGAGGAAGGTCGCATCAGCAAAAGCGAACCGCCCTTCGGTGCTTTCTACTGGGTCGATGACAAGGAATTGGAAGAAATCAGGTCTTGGGAAGCGGAACACGGTGCTCGTGTTTATATGGTCGTCCGCAGTTACACAGAGTATGGCACGATGGATGCCTACCTGTATGTGAGCAGGCACAGAAACGAATGGGAAGCCGACCAGCAACTCATAAGGAACGGCGAAACCATTGCCTATGTAGTCAATCGGGATGACCCATTCTGTTCTGAAATCGGCTCTATTGGTATAAAACTGACCCCCGCCAAGGGTCTTGTCAGAACTTGGTAACAAAAAGTGCTCCGATAAAAAATCGGAGCACTCACTAACTTTAAAATAAATTAAAAGGAGTTATTAAAAATGAAATGTAATACAGGTAAAATAAAGAAGCAAAGAGATGTTTATGGAACCATATATAAGTCAATGAGTTATAACGACTTGGTTATTAATGCGATTGCAGTTACCGAAGGAAACTTACCATATCTTCCAGAAGGAACACGATTACTAATTGTGAAAAGCAAGATGGATGTCATTGTCGGAGAAGTTGATATTTTCTTTTTCCTCGATGTAAACTCCATTCCTTCTTTTAAGCGATTGTCAGCAGGAGAAAATGTATTAGCACCCATAACTCTCCCTTTGCTAAATAAGTATGGTGTAACAAAAGAGCAATTTATTAAAGATTTTAATGATAAAGGTTTGGTGTCAATCCCAAACTGACTAAAAGCATAAAAAGATGCTCTGCCGTAAAAAGCAGAGCATCTTCGATTTTTTGCTGTCATATTGCTGTCAATAGCAAAACGAGAACTGTAAAATCCCTTGAAATCAGGGGTTTTTAGAAGTGTAGGATTATTCCCACTCGATTGTGCCGATGGGCTTGGGCGTCAGATCCAGCAGGACTCGGTTGATGCCGTCGACCTCGGCGGTGATGCGGTTTGTGATCTTGTGCAGAACGGCGTAGGGGATCTCCTCAATGGTGGCGGTCATGGCATCGGTGGTGTTCACCGCCCGGATGATTGCCGGCCAGCCCTCGTACCGCTTGCCGTCACGCACGCCAACGCTCTTCATATCCGGCACGGCGATGAAGTACTGCCACACCTTTTCTGCGAGGCCGCAGTTGTCAAATTCTGCCCGCAAAATGGCATCCGCTTCCCGCAGAGCATGCAGCCGATCCCGGGTGATGGCACCCAGGCAGCGTACGCCCAGACCGGGGCCGGGGAAGGGCTGGCGGTAGACCATGGCATGGGGAAGACCCAGGGCCTCGCCCACCACACGGACTTCGTCCTTGTAAAGCAGCTTCACCGGCTCAACCAGTTCCATCTGCATATCCTCCGGCAGGCCGCCCACATTGTGGTGTGCCTTCACACCGTCGGATTCCAAAATGTCGGGATAGATCGTGCCCTGTGCCAGGAAGGAAATGCCCTCCAGCTTGGCAGCTTCCTCGTCAAAGACCTTGATGAACTCGCCGCCGATGATCTTGCGCTTGCGCTCCGGCTCGGCGACCCCGGCCAGCAGATCCAAAAAGCGGTCGGTAGCATCCACATAGATCAGATTGGCATCCAGCTCCTTGCCGAATACCTCAATGACCTGCTCACTTTCACCCTTGCGCATGAGGCCGTGGTTCACATGGACGCACACCAGCTGACGGCCAATGGCCTTGATGAGAAGTGCTGCGACCACGGACGAATCCACGCCGCCACTGAGGGCCAGCAGGACTTTCTTGTCGCCCACCTGCGCGCGAACTGCGGCCACCTGCTCGTCGATAAACGCCTGGGCAAGAGCCGGGGTGGTGATTCTTTCCATGGATGCGGGACGAATATTGTTTGTCATAGAGAGCCCTCCGTAAATTTCCAATTTATAGCATCATTATATATCCGTGGTTTTCAAGATGCAAGAAAAAAATACAAAAAATCAGTCGAAAGCCAGGCCAAAATAGCCGGGCGCGGGGCAATCGGACAGACTCAGGTACATGGCGAAGGGTTTTCCTGCTCCGGGGCCGCGGAAATGTCCCTGATTTTTCCGCAGAGCTGCCAAAATTCCCGGTGCGGCCTGCGCATTTCCCAAGAGCTCCGGGGCGAAAAATTCCTCCTCCCGGGAAACGCAGACAAGGAAATCCTCGCCGGCGTAAAAATCAGTCATGGTTTGCAGAAATTCCAGGCTGTCCCCTTCCTGCACCACGCCGTCCTCCGGCAGAAACTGACGGCGCAGCAGCCGGAACTGCTCAGCGTCCACCTGGCGCATTATGGCAGGCTCGGTTCCTGCCTCGCAGACAAATTCCGACACCGAGGTGCAGGGACGGTAGCCCATTTTTTCGTACATTTGTGACAGTTTTTCGTGGGCAGGCACCAGGATCGCTCCGGCGTAGCCCAAATATTTCAGATGCTGGTGGGCGTTTTCCGCCAGTGCGCGGCAAAGCCCCTTCCCCCGATGGCGCTTTGCGGTGGCCACGCCGTACAGATATGCCAGGGGCTGACCCTGATACAGGCAGTCGAACCAGTAAAGTGCCGCGGCAAGCTCCCCGTCCACCGTCACACAGCGGCAGCGATCCGGGGCGAAGCCGTAGGAATAAAACCGATCCAAAAAGGCATCGTCATCCCCGAAGGCCTCCTGCCAAAGGGCGCGCAGCGCATCGGTTTGTTCCTGATTGGGATAATCAATGTTCATCGTCTTCCTCCAAAAGGTTTGCCCAAAATTTTACCACCAGGTGGTCCGGGCAGTAGGACAGCTTCGCTTTGCGCAGACCCGGCAGACCCAGGTCGTCCTCCCGGTTCAGCCACCGCAGGGCGGGATATTTATTCTGCAGATGGGCGGAAAAAGCCTGGTTGATGGCCGCATATGCTCCGTCCACATCCTCCAGAGCCTTCTCAAAATGCACATCAAAGGTATTTTCGTCCAGAAATGAGCCGGCGGCCATGGCCAGGATTCTGTCATCCTCCATTAGGACTGCGCCCTCCAGCCCCAGCTCCTCCCAATGGGCAAATGCCCGGTTCAGAGCCTTCTGCTCCAGCAGAAAATCGTTGTTGGGGTCGGATGCCATACGCTGCGCATACCACTGCTGCGCCATGGCTGTGACCTGGGGGAGGAGCTCCCGGGTGATGCTCACCATGCGGCACTGGGGATGATTCTGCCGAAACCGGTTCAGGTGATTGCGCTTGCGCTGAAATTTCCGGCCCGGAAGGGCAGCCAATTCCTCAATATTATAGATATAGTCACAGCTGTCCCGATCCGGGTGAAATTGGAACTGGCCGGGATAGCGCTCCTCCAAAACGGCACAGTCGGCGGCGGTCATGGAGGCCAGGCGGCACTGCAGACCCCGCTCCCGGGCATCCTGGATGATGGCATCCAGCACCGCGCCCACATCCCCATCGCCCACAGGGAAGGGGTATACGCTTTTGCGCTGGAATTGGGAAAACAGGGCAAGACAGCCGTGCAAAAAGGCGGCCTTTTGCCGACCCCACATATACAGATTGGTGAGGGAATACTCACAGCCCCGTTCGGTGCTGCCCTGCAAATATTTGTTGTATTCATCCTTGCAGGCAAGGTCTATTTTTTGAAAATCGATCATTTTTACACATCCTTTTAGGAGTAGTATACCACATTTTCGCCATTTTTCAATAAAAAAACGGACGACCAATGGTCGTCCGATAAAACCCTCCCCCGGGGGAGGGTTTGTGCCTTATCCAAACAGCTTTTTGTCCAATCCGCGGATGCGCAGAGCGTAGTACAGGGCGCTTCCCAGGCTCAGCAGAACTGCCAGCTCGCCAAGGGCCACGGTGACGGCGTTGTAGACAAATCCGCCGCCGATGACCACCGCCAGCTCCCAGCCTACGATCAGTCCGTTCCAAAGGGCAGGCATCAAAAGCCCCACAAGGGGATAGCCCTTGAGGGTCAACGCTCTGCTTTTGTGCATACACAATGCCGCCAGCAGGGTGGCGAGGCTGCCCAGCAGAAAATCCAGAGGCAGAGCCGGGAAGGTGATATTAAAAAGCAGAGTGCCTAAGGTCAGCCCGGGAACGGCCGCCGGGGTGAAAAATGCCAGCACGCACAGCGCCTCCGATGCCCGGAACTGGATGACGAAGGAGGTGGAATCCGGGAAGATCAGATTTTGCAAATGGGTCAGCACCATGTAAAGGGCGGCGATCATGGCGCTGTGGATTAAGAAACGGGTATTTTTTCTCATGAAATGCTCCTTAAAAGGAAAAGATGGGCGCAAAGCGCCCATCAAAAAGTCCCTAGTTTTGTTTTCAGACAGGATGGTTGCGAACTGTCCTATGAAGTTAAAAAATTATACCAAAAAGAAAGAGGATTGTCAATAAAAAGCCTCCCCTCTGAGGGGAGGTGGCCTGAAAGGCCGGAGGGGTGTCAGTAAAAGAAATAACACCCCTCAGCCTCATATTCATTCGGCAGCTCCCCTCAAAGGGGAGCCGTTTTCTATGGATAGATTATTCCTGCAATTCCTGTTGTAATTTCTGCAAAGCCCGTTTTTCGATCCGGGAAACATAGCTGCGGCTGATGTTCAGGATCTTCGCAACCTCTCGCTGACGTTGAGGATCACAGCCCTGCAGGCCGTAGCGAAGGAGGATCACCTGCTTCTCCCGGTCATCCAGCCGCTCCTGCACCGCCCGACGCACCTGAGCGATGCGCTCCCGGGTGCTGACGGTCTCCAACAGGTCTTCCTCCTCGGCGACCACATCCATCAGCGACAGCGCTGCTCCGTCGCTGCCGGTTTCGATATAATCCGACAATGACACATCCTGGCTGGACTTTTTCTGGGAGCGAAAATGCATTAAAATTTCATTTTCCACGCAGCGGGCGGCGTAGGTAGCCAGGCGCGCTCCCTTCGAGGTGTCAAATGTGGAGATCCCCTTGATCAGTCCGATGGTGCCGATGGAGATCAAGTCCTCCTGGTCGGAAGTTTGGGTGTAGTATTTTTTCATAATATGGGCAACCAGGCGCAGGTTGCGCTCCACAAGAATATTCCGGGCCTCCAGGTCACCCTTGGATGCCAGATCTAAGTAGTAGGCCTCCTCCTTGGCCGTCAGAGGCCGGGGGAAGCTGCCGGAGGAAAGCTGCAGGGAATACAGCAGCGATCCCAGCATGAGCCATACCGCAGGAATCAAGTTTCCCACCTCCTGGGTATACTCTATTGCCCATTGCCCGTCCATTTTCCTGCAATTTTTACGTACGCACTACGCCTTGGCTCTCCCTATGGGAGAGCTGGCGCGCTGTAAAGCGCGACTGAGAGGGAAAATATCGACACCCTCTCCGGCAAAAATCAAAGATTTTTGCCACCTCTCCCAAAGGGAGAGGCGAGATGGATAAAAACAAGAACGCTCCCCGTTAGCTGACGGGGAGCGTTTATTGTAAAATTACAGATGCAGCACCCGGTCTTTGATCTCCTGGGTACGGCCTTGATTCCAGTACTGAGTACCGATGTAGCCGCAGGTACGGCGGGCCACATTCATTTTGCTCTGATCGGTGTTGCCGCACTGGGGGCAGACCCAGATCAGCTTGCCGTCTTCCTCCCGGATCTGAATTTCTCCGTTGTAGCCGCACTCCTGGCAGAAGTCGGACTTGGTGTTCAGCTCCGCGTACATGATATTTTCGTAAATGAACTGCATCAGCTCCAGCACCGCGTCAATATTCTGCTGCATGTTGGGCACTTCCACGTAGGAGATCGCGCCGCCGGGGGACAGCTGCTGGAATTCGGCCTCAAAGCGCAGCTTGGTGAAAGCATCGATTTCCTCAGCCACATGGACGTGGTAGGAATTGGTGATGTAGCTGCGGTCGGTGATGCCGGGGATGATGCCGAAGCGCTGCTGCAGGCATTTTGCAAACTTGTAGGTGGTGGATTCCAGAGGTGTGCCGTAGAGGGAGAAGTCGATGTTGTGCTTCTCTTTCCAGAGCTTGCATGCGTCGTTCATGTGCTGCATGACCTGCAGCGCAAAGGGCTTGGCAGCCTCATCGGTATGGGAGCGGCCTGTCATGTACTTGACGCACTCATAAAGGCCTGCGTAACCCAGGGAAATGGTGGAATAGCCGCCATAGAGCAGCTTGTCGATGGGTTCACCTTTGGGCAGACGGGCCAGCGCGCCGTACTGCCACAGAATGGGCGCGGCGTCAGAAAGCGTGCCCTTCAGCCGTTCATGACGGCACAGCAGTCCCTTGTAGCACAGCTCCAGCCGTTCGTCAAAGATCTTCCAGAACTTGTCCATATCCCGTCCGGAGGACAGGGCCACATCCACCAGATTGATGGTGACCACGCCCTGGTTGAACCGGCCGTAATACTTGTGCTTGCCCGGCTCGTAGTTGCCTGCATTGGCGATGTTGCCCACACCGGCATCGGTGAACCGGTCGGGGGTAAGGAAGGAGCGGCAGCCCATGCAAACGTAAACGTCGCCCTTCAGCTCCAGCATCTTCTTTTCGCTGATGTAGTCGGGCACCATCCGCTTGGCGGTGCACTGGGCAGCCAGACGGGTCAGATACCAGTAAGGTGTACCCTCCCGAATGTTATCTTCTTCCAAAACATAGATCAGCTTGGGGAAAGCGGGGGTGATCCACGCGCCCTTTTCGTTCTTCACGCCCTCAATGCGTTGATGGAGTGTTTCCTCGATGATCAGCGCCAGGTCTTTCTTTTCCTGCTCGTTCCGGGCCTCGTTCAGATACATATAAACAGTGATGAAGGGGGCCTGACCGTTGGTGGTCATCAGGGTGACCACCTGGTACTGGATGGTCTGCACGCCCCGCTGGATCTCTTCGCGCAGGCGCTGCTCCACCACTTTTGAGATGGCTTCTTCGGAAACGGCAACGCCGTAGATTTCCATTTCTTTTTCCACAGTTTTGCGGATCTTTTCCCGGCTGATCTGGACAAAGGGCGCCAGGTGGGTCAGAGAAATGGACTGGCCGCCGTATTGGTTGGATGCCACCTGGGCAATAATTTGGGTAGCAATGTTGCAGGCGGTGGAAAAACTGTGGGGCTTTTCGATCATGGTGCCGGAGATGACCGTGCCGTTTTGGAGCATGTCCTCCAGGTTCACCAGGTCACAGTTGTGCATATGCTGGGCATAGTAGTCCGCATCGTGGAAGTGGATGATACCCGCATCGTGAGCAGCCACCACATCCTGGGGAAGCAAAATTCTCCGGGCGATGTCCTTGCTGACCTCGCCGGCCATATAGTCACGCTGGACTGCGTTGACGGTGGGATTCTTGTTGGCGTTCTCCTGCTTGACCTCCTCGTTGTTGCTCTCGATGAGGGTCAGGATCCGGTCGTCGGTGGTGTTGGCCTGGCGCATCAGGCTGCGGGTGTAGCGGTAGGTGATGTAGGTCTTGGCTACTTCGTAAGCGCCGTGGGCCATGATGGCCTTTTCCACAAGATCCTGGATTTCCTCCACCGCAGGGCTTCTGCCCATTTCCTCACAGGAGAGCTGCACCTGCCGGGCAATGCGGTCGATCTGGGTGGGGGTCATGCGCACATTTTCCTCCACTGCTTCGTTGGCCTTGGTGATGGCAATGCGGATCTTTTCGATATCAAAGGCGACTTCCGCGCCGTTTCGCTTGATGATCTTCATATGTATTCCTCCAAGTTTAGTCCGATCCCTTGCCTCTCCCTTTGGGAGAGGTGCCCAGTGCGCACACTGGGCGGAGAGGGCGTTCTATATTTGCCCTCTCAGTCAAAAATCAAAGATTTTTGCCAGCTCTCCCAGAGGGAGAGCCAAGAGGGGAATATTGTCGTGCAGGACTTATTATACAACATCTTGTGTTTTTTGCAAGCAGGAAAACACAAAATAATGGAATTTTATTTCCCGGCTTAGTCAAAAAAGAAAGGTGAAATTTGGAAAAAATTAAGGAAATATTCATTGAAAACCGGGCACAATTATCGTATAATAGCCCCATCCGTCAGACAAGGAGAAATGAAAATGAGCAAAAAATTTGGCGTTTTGCCCAATGGCGAAACTGCTTCTCTATATACCATTCAAAGCGGTCAGCTGACCGCCGAAATTTCCGATTTGGGTGCTACACTGGTAAAGCTTTTCGTTCCGGATTGGGATGGAAAGCTGTCGGATGTGGTGCTGGGCTTTGACGATCCCCAAGCCTACTGCGAAAGCGGCACATTTTTCGGCGCAGTGGTGGGCCGAAATGCCAACCGCACCGGCGGCGCAGCCTTTACGCTGAAGGGCAAGTCCTATCAGCTGGACAAAAACGACAACGGTGAAAACAATCTGCACAGCGGCTTTGATTTTTACAAAAACCGTATTTGGGATGTGCTGCAGTTGACGGAAAATGCCATCACCTTCGGCCTGGAAAGCCCTCACGGCGACCAGGGCTTCCCCGGAAATGCCAAGATTCGCGTCAAATACGCCCTGGAGCAGGGCAATACCCTGCGTATCACCTATACTGCCGTCAGCGATCAGGATACGGTGTTCAATTTCACCAACCACAGCTATTTCAATCTGGCAGGTCATGACAAGCCGGAGAAGGCTATGCAGCAGCGCCTTGCCATGCCCGCCCGGTTTTTTACCCCGGCGGATGAAGCCTATATCACCACCGGTGAAAAGCGGGAGGTTGCCGGGACTGCCATGGACTTTCGGATTCCCAAGGCCATTGGCCGGGACATCGACAAGGAGGAAGCGCCCCTGCGCCTGCAGGGGGGCTATGACCACAATTTCGAGGTGTTTGCCAATCCCTGCGCCATTTTAAGCGACCCGGATTCTGGCCGAACCATGGCGGTGTCCACCGATTGCCCCGGCATTCAGCTGTATTCCGGTAATTTTCTGGAGGGCGAGACCGGCAAGGGCGGCGTTTCCTATTGTCGCCGTGGCGGCGTATGCCTGGAGACCCAGTTCTATCCCAATGCACTGAATCATCCGCAATGGCCTCAGCCCGTGACCAGGGCCGGGGAGCAGTACAGAAGCGAAACCAGCTTCGTTTTTGGTGCACAGCCCCGGTAAATTGGTCAATTCCTACAAAACGAAGCCTTAAAAATCTCTGATTCCATTCATTGCAAAGGGATCGTTCCTTTGATATAATACATTATTCAAAAAGGCTTCCCCTTGCGGGGAAGGTTGGAGGAATATCAGTATTAAGGAGTGTGAATTATGGAACTCAGAGAAATTACATATCTTTCGATTGCACTTCGGCTCGTGGTGGCCGTGCTTTGCGGCGGCGCGCTGGGCTTGGAAAGAGGCCTCAAGAATCGCCCGGCAGGTATGCGTACATATATGCTGGTGTGCGTGGGTGCTTGCCTTATTATGTTAACCAATCAGTATCTGTTTCAGGTCACACAGGCCGGTGATCCCATGCGTTTAGGCGCACAGGTAGTCAGCGGCATCGGCTTTTTGGGTGCGGGCACCATCATTGTTACCCGGCACAATCAGATCAAGGGACTGACCACTGCCGCCGGACTGTGGTCCTCAGCCGGTGTGGGCCTTGCCCTGGGCGTGGGCTTTTACGAGGCCGCGCTGACCGCCGGTTTGGCTATTTTTGTAGTCATGACCCTGCTGCAGCGCTGGGACGATAACCTGCACAGCAAGACCCGGGCGGTTGAGATCTATGTGGAACTGGAGCAGGGAACCACCGTGGGCTATTTCATTCGCGGCGTGCGGCAGCTGGAGCTGGAGATCAGCAACATTCAGATGGAGCAGGATGCCGCGGCGGAAAACAATGCCCGGGGCATGATCGCCACCTTGAAAGCACCGAAGCGAACCAGCCACACAGTGCTGATGGATAAGGTTCGTCAGATCCAGGGCGTCAGATACCTGGAAGAGCTGTAAAGGAGCGCACAATGAACGAAACAAGGATGGGCTGCGGCTCGCTGCTTGCTGTGATTCTGGTGGTTGCTGTGGCCATAGCAGCGATCATTCTGTAATTGAAAAAACAATTCCCGGAAGGCATTGCCTTCCGGGAATTTTATCAGTCATCCAGGTCGTCTTCACCGTCCAACAGGGAGGTCATGATCAGATTGTACACATCCTCAGCCTTGCTTTCGAACAGCCGGCTCAGGCGTACAGCCTGCCTCTGATCGGGAGCCATCAGCTCCAGAGTCATCAGATTACTGGTCTCGTCATCCAGGGACATGAGCACGGAAAAATCGCCGCTTTCCCGGCCAATCACCTGGGTCTTGACGAAGCTGCTGCGGCGGATCTGCCGATTGAACCGGGCCACCGCGTTCTCAGAGCGCTGCTTTACGGTAAAGGCAATGGAATCCTCCGTCAGCGCACTGGTTTCCCGGCCCTTGTCCGTGATCTCATACCGTTCGCCCTCCAGCTCCTTCAAATGGCCGGTAGCCACCATTTCCGGAACGGCGGTGCAAACATCAAAATAGCTCAGGCATTCGTCCTGATAGCAGAGCTCATAAATCTCCTGCGCGGTCATGGGATAGTTGGAGCGGGCGGCAACAAACAGCACCAGCACCTTCACATCCATCATATCATGTATAAATCCAAGTCGTTGCATGGGCATTCACCTCTTTTTCCTAATTATATCGTAAAACCGGCAACAAATCAAGCACCATTGCCCCAGTCTGCACATATTGTGGAGGGAAAGGGTGATTATCATGCGTACCATAACGGTTTTTCCTATGGCAGACACCCCGGCGATCCGATCCGCAGTCCGGGAATTGGAGAAGCAGGGCGTGAATATTGCGCTCACATTTTCGGAAAAAGTGACCCACATACTGCTGAACGTGCCCACAAAAGAGGTGGATTTATCGGAGCTTCCTGCCGGCGTTACAGTGATCGGCGGGAATTTGGAGGGAAGCTTTCCCAAGATGGACCTGCTCCGGGATGAGCAATATTTGGCGGAAAATGCCGCCCTCACCGCTGATTGTGCCCTGCGTCTGCTGGGAAGCCATCTGCCGGTGGCCTTCCGGGACTGTCCCATTTTGATCATCGGCTGGGGGCGGATCGGCAAATGTCTGGCATCCATGCTCAAGGCTCTGGGAGCGCAGGTGACCGTGGCGGCGCGAAAGCCGTCGGATCTGGGGATGCTCACCGCCCTGGGTTACAGGACGGTGGAAATCGGAAATATCGACCCAATGCCCTACCGGGCGATCCTCAATACCGCCCCTGCGCCGGTGCTTTCACCGGGAGGAACTGCAGTGAAGATCGATCTGGCATCCCGGCTGGGACTGGCGGGAGACGATGTGATTTGGGCCCGGGGTCTGCCGGGGAAGATGCTTCCGGAATCCTCCGGACAGCTCATCGCCCGTGGCGTGCTCCGGCATTTGGAGGGATGAAAATGACGGTTGGATTTGCCTTTTGCGGCTCGTTTTGTACCTTTGCGCAGGTGTTTCCGGTGATGGAAAAGCTGGCGGAGAAGCACAAGCTCATTCCCATTTTTTCGCCGGTGGTCTGCTCCGTCAACTCCCGGTTTGGCACAGCGGCCAGCCATATGCAGCGGGCCGCGGAGATCTGCGGCACGAAGCCGCTGAACACCATCCAGGAGGTAGAGCCCATCGGCCCAAAGAAGCTGCTGGATGCGCTGATCATCGCTCCGTGCACCGGCAACACTTTGTCGAAACTGGCCCACAGCGTTGCAGATACATCGGTGACCATGGCGGCCAAGAGCCATCTGCGCAACGGCCGGCCCGTGGTGGTGGCCATTTCCACCAATGATGCCCTGGCCGGGGCGGCAGAAAATATCGGACGGCTTTTGGTGCGGAAAAACTACTATTTTGTGCCCTTTGGGCAGGACGATGCTATCAATAAGCCCACCAGTCTTGTGGCGGATTTTGAGCAGATTCCGCAAACGTTGGCCTGCGCCCTGGAGGGAAAGCAGGTACAGCCATTACTACTGGGTAGTTGATAATTATTGCACAACCTATCAGCCATGTCATTGCGAGGAGCGTGAGCGACGTGGCAATCTCCCGATACGACGTTTGTTACTGCATTGCTTATCGATGGGTGTTACCAGGAGATTCCCACGGCCCTGTGGGCCTCGGAATGACATAATCGGGGGTGCAAGAGATTATAGGGGCGGTCTGTGACCGCCCCTATAAAAGCTTATTTGATTTTCTCTCCGTTGAGTACGGCTTCCACCAATTTTTCTCCGTCGTAGCGGAGCTTCAGCAGAAAAAAGGGTGCATCCTGCCATAAAAGGTCGAGAAAGATCTGATCGCCCTCCCATTTGGGCAGATCGTCCAGAAATTCCCGGCTGACCCAACGCAGCTCGCCCTCGTTGCAGTCGATGAGCTCCCCCTCAAAGCCGTCGGCAGTGAACAGATACATGTGCTCCCCCTCCCATTTTCCCTCGGTGAGGAAGGTGATCACACCCCGGCACTTCCAGGAGGTCAGGGTCAGACCGGTCTCTTCCCTGGCTTCCCGCAGGAGGCATTCGTCGGGGCTTTCCTCCCCCTCAAACTTGCCGCCAATACCGATCCACTTGTCCTGGTTCATGTCGTTTTTCTTTTTCACCCGGTGGAGCATGAGCACCTCGTTGCCCCGGGTGATATAGCATAAAGTCGTGTTGTACATAGGTTCCTCCGTTTTCATACCCTCCCCCGGGGGGAGGGTGGATTTCAATTTGACGTAAGGCAAATTGAAAGACGGGAGAGGAATGGCGGCAAAACCGACATAGGAATATGCCTATACAACGGTGGTTCCCCGACATTGCTGCCCGTATTCCTCTTCCGCCCCCCTTACGGGGGCACCTTCCCCTCGGGGGAAGGTATAATAGAATGCCCCAACCGGGGGGTTGGGGCATTTCGATTACTTTGCGTATTCCACAGCCTTGGTTTCCCGGATGACATTGACCTTGATCTGGCCGGGGTATTCCAGCTCGGACTCGATCTTCTTGGCCACATCCCGGGCCAGCAGCACCATGTTGTCCTCGGAAACCACCTCGGGCTTGACCATGATCCGCACCTCGCGGCCTGCCTGGATGGCAAAGGCCTTGTCCACGCCGGGGTAAGAACCGGTGAGCTCCTCCAGCTTCTGCAGACGGCGGATGTAGTTCTCCACATTCTCGCGGCGGGCGCCGGGACGGGCAGCGGACACGGCATCAGCAGCCTGAACCAGTACCGCAATGACAGTCTTGGGCTCCACATCGCCGTGATGGGATTCAATGGCATTGACCACAACAGGATTTTCTTTGTACTTCCGGGCGATATCTGCACCCAGCTGTACGTGGCTGCCCTCCACCTCGTGGTCGATGGACTTGCCCAAATCATGCAGCAGACCTGCGCGCTTTGCAAGTGCCACATCCACGCCCAGCTCTGCGGCCATCAGGCCTGCGATATGGGCAACCTCCATGGAGTGATTCAGCACATTCTGGCCATAAGATGTACGGTACTTCTGACGGCCCAGGATCTTGACCAGCTCGGGGTTGAGGTTGTGCACGCCCACCTCGTAGCAGGCACGCTCGCCCTCCTCGCGGATGGTGCGATCCACTTCCTTGCGGCTCTTTTCCACCATATCCTCGATGCGGGTGGGGTGGATACGGCCGTCGGCGATCAGCTTCTCCAGTGCCAGACGGGCGATCTCCCGGCGCACCGGATCGAAGGAGCTGACGGTGATGGCCTCGGGGGTATCGTCGATGATCAGATCCACACCGGTGATGGTCTCCAGGGTGCGGATATTCCGGCCCTCACGGCCGATAATGCGACCCTTCATTTCATCGTTGGGCAGCGCCACAACGGAAACGGTAGCCTCGGCGGCATGGTCGGCAGCGCAGCGCTGAATGGCGATGGAGAGGATCTCCCGGGCCTTTTCGTCGCACTCGTCCTTCATCTGCTGCTCGATCTCCTTGATCTTCACAGCGGTCTCGTGGCGGACATCCTCCTCCACGCTTTGCAGCAGAGCCTGCTTTGCCTGCTCCTGGGTCAGACCGGAGATGACCTCCAGGGCCTTGACCTGAGATGCCTTGATGGCATCCACCTCGGACTGGGCCTCGGCCACCTTCTGCATCTTTGCGGCAAGCTCCTCTTCCTTCTTTTCAAAGGCTTCGGTCTTCTTGTCCAGGGTCGCTTCTTTTTGCTCCAGACGGCGCTCAGTCTTACTCAGCTCCGCACGGCGCTCTTTGACTTCTTTTTCGTACTCTGTGCGAGATTTATGGATTTCGTCCTTGGCTTCCAGAAGCATTTCCTTCTTGCGGCTTTCACCGCTGCGGATGGCTTCGTTGATCAGACGGGTGGCCTCGGCCTCAGCAGAGCCGATCTCCCGCTCAGCGACCTTTTTGCGGTATGCGATGCCAAGGCCGAAGCCGGCAGCAATACCCACGGCGGTACCAACGACGATGAGAATGATTGCAAGATACAATTCCATAGTTCTCCGCGCACCTCCTTTACTAAAATAGCATAAGGCAGTGGGGCGGGCGCAATGGTCCCATGTGCAATTTGTAATGGAAAATCCAGCCCAACGGGCCGGTAAACTCTAACAAACAGCGCCATGAGGCGCAAAACGCGTTGCCCGGCTTATGCCGGTTATGAATGAAACGCCGAACTTTCCAGCGTACACTATACCAAGTATTATTGTACCTGTGTGCAGGACAATTGTCAAGCATTTTTCACCGGCGGATAGAACATTGACAAAAATTTTCCTGCATGATAAAATGAACAAGCAGTAAAATGGAAAATTGAAAATGGAAAGTTGATAATTATGGAGAATATCATAGAACAGAAAACTTTTCAGTTTGCCGTGCGTATTGTAAAATTATGCCAATATCTTCGAAAGGCAAGAAAAGAGTACACGTTGTCTAAGCAGTTGCTCCGCGCCGGTACCAGTATCGGTGCCAATACCGCAGAAGCACAACAGGCGCAAAGTAAGGCAGATTTCATTTCCAAGCTCAGTATAGCGCTGAAAGAAACAACAGAAACAAAGTACTGGATTAACCTTTTGAGGGCAACGGATTATCTATCAGAAACAGAGCACCAGTCAATTTTGAAGGATTGCGTTGAAGTGGAGAAACTGCTGGTTTCAATCATCAAATCTTCAAAAGAACAATAATTTTCCATTTTCCACTTTCAATTTTCAATTCACAAACATGCGGATATGATGGAATTGGTAGACGTGTAGGATTTAGGTTCCTATGCCTCCGGCGTGTGGGTTCGAGTCCCACTATCCGCACCATAAAACGGGTTATCCCTATGGGATAACCCGTTTTATCTTTGTGGAAAGGGACTCGAACCGATATAAATGCAACAGTCCGGCGGACTGTTGCTCGCCGGGTTCCATCCCGGCGACACCACAATTTTCGCCATAGGCAAAAATGCAAATCGAGTCCTGCTATCCGCACCATAAAAGCCGTGACTCCTTTTGGAGATCACGGCTTTTATCTTTATAAATACTAAACTCAAACCATAAAGGCACGCAGTCTGTAAACGGTTTGTTGGCGGCTGCTTATATCTCAAGGCAAGCCGCTATGCTCAATTAATCGCCGTTACGAATCTGAAGAAGCTTGACTTTCAGATCGTTTTCCATTTTAATCATTTCTGTTTCCGCAGCAAGCCGCTTTGCACGACCCTCTGCCTGAATCTTCATAACATCATCCAATGTTTGGATCAATTCGGCATTAGTCGCTTTCAGGGTTTCGATGTCTACAATGCCACGCTCGGATTCCTTCGCAGTCTCCACGGAGGCCACCCTCAGCTTTTCAGCATTCTGCCGCAACATTGCATTCGTAACATCCGTAACCTGACGCTGCGCCTGCGCTGCTTGGGTGGAATGCGCAATGCCTAGAGCCAAAACCATCTGATTCTTCCAAAGCGGGATAGTATTCATCAATGTGGTCTGGATTTTCTCTACCATCAGATTATTGTTATGCTGAATCATACGAATCTGAGGTGCAGTTTGAATCGAAATTGCGCGAGTCAGTTCCAAATCGTGGATCTTCTTTTCAAAGCGATTACATTTGTCTGACAAGTCTCTCGCTGCCTGGGCATCTTCTGCCAAGCCGGTACTTTGTGCGACAGTCTCCAATTCTTTCAGTTTGCCTTCCCGCACTTCCTGCAGTTTCTGCTGACCTGCCAGGATATACATGGACAGTTCCTTAAAATAATCCAAATTCTGCTCATACATTTTATCAAGGACAGCGGAATCCTTGAGGAGCCGAACCTGATGCTGCTGCAAAGCATCGCCGATTCTTTCTACATTGGCCTCTGCCTTGGCATACCGGTTTTTCAATGCTTCAAGCTTAGATATCTGCCTGCGGAGGAAACCGAACAGACCTTTTTTCTCGTCAGCATCGAAGCCCTTTAGCTCACCCACCACATCCACGATCAAGTCTCCGACTTCACCCAGATCCTGGGTGCGGACATTCTCAAGGGCAGCGTCTGAGAAATCAGCCATTTTCTTTTGTGTTCCTGCACCATACTGCAAAATCTGCATGGTATTCTCCACATCGATTTTCGCAGCAAACTCAGCAACCATTTGCTGTTCTTCCGCAGTCAACGCAGGCTCGGTCACCTTCGGCTGCTCCACCGGGGACGCCTCGGTAACGATCAATGCAGGAGCGCTTTCCAGTTCGGGCTCCAGCGTCAAACCGGAGGTATTTAAGGTGGATTCTGTAAAATCTTTATTCATAATCGATCTCCTCTCCCAAAAGTGTACATATTTTTATAGATTCTGCTGCTCTTTGCGTTTCAAAAACTCATCATCCGTGAGCCCCTCCTGTGCAAGCAGGGTGTTCAGTACCGAAATGTCGCTGGATACGTCCAAGGCCGTGTCCTCGAACAGATCATCCAGAAGCTTTTCGAATGCAGCGTTCAGGGTATCCAAGGTTGCCTCGATCTCCCGTTTGGAGTTTTCGATGGTTTCTCCCTGGACGGGCTGAGCGTCCATTTCAGCGTATGCAGTCAGCAGCTTCACCGTCATCGGCAGATAATAATCCATAAGCTTCTTCAGATCCGGTATGATCTCCGGATGAGTCTTCGCCCGGTTAAATATTCGCTGAATCAGCAGTTCAATACAGGATATCTTTTCAGATATCACCTCTCCGGGGATATCATCATTGCACTTGCGGATTTGTGCAATGAACGCTTCTCCTCGATCCAGCACGTCCTGTACCTGGGGATCAAGGGAACTTGGTGTTTTTTGCGCCTTAACAACGGTTTCCTGTTGCTTAATTTCTTCCCATTGCTGGCCGCATTGCTCGTAATAGTGGTAGGTCTCATGGCTGATAATGAGGGTGTTCTCCTCTTTATCCAAATGCCCTTCCGGGAAAAATCCCTTACTGATCATCCGGCGCAGATCCTTTTGCACAAATTCCTTCTTTTTACCTACACTGTGGGCCAGTTCTTCTACTGAACAGTAAGTCTTTTGCCCTATTCTTCTTTTATAAGACTTAAAGCGCTGAATCATCCTGTGATTCATAATGGCGCTGACAGTCAACAAGCCACCGATTGCCAGTACAAGTTCCAAACATATTATAGCAGGCGAATCCTCTGGAACTGGATTCTCCGAGACTCTATTCCCGATTATTGCCAAGTACGATAACAGTATAAGCGGGATGCCACTGAAATACTGAAGCATAACCTTAGCCATTTTTCCTATGGTCCGGGCGTAAAGTTTCTTTCCGTTCTGCTGATTTGTGCTGTCCAGTAACCTTTGTGCTGCCTCGCTCCCAGAGTCAACGGCCTGCGCTACTACCTGGCGGACTGTTTGATTCAGTTGTTGATAATCCCGGGAATTGACAGCCTGATCTACAACATTCTGGATGTCTCGGCCCAAGCTGTCCCAATTCTGATTGTTATGTGCCATGTTTACAACAACTTCCTTCTCTCATTTTATTTTTTATTATAGCATGGTTTAATATGAAAAACAAGAGCACAAGGCCTACAGGATTTTGCGGCGGGCGGCACTTGATTTTTACTTTTCCATGGAGTATAATTTTTGAGACTGTTAAACGGAAGCTTCCGGCAGCCGCAAAGGAGTTTTCTTTCATGGATCAAAGAACAATATCAATACTGTTCGCATTGCTGCGCTCTGCGATCCGTGGGACGGAGCTGACAGAAGCGGAGCGAAACAGCTACCGAGCTGAAATGCTGGGGCCCTTGCTGAAGATCTCCTCCAAGCACGATGTTGCCCATCTTGTGGTGCTGCAGCTGAAGAAAAGCGAGCTGATATCCAACGAGCAGACGGATATAGAAAAGAGCATCCTTACCGCGGTCTACCGGTACGAGCGCCTGCGTCAGGAGTATGAGAAGCTCTGCAATGCGCTGGAGGGCGCACAGATCCCGTTCCTGCCGCTGAAGGGCGCGGTGATCCGCAAATACTATCCGGAGGCCTGGATGCGCACCAGCTGTGACATAGATGTTCTGGTACGGGAGGACGACGGAGAAAAAGCCAGGCAGATCCTGGTTCGGGAGCATGGCTACACCGATAATGGCAAAAGCTCCCATGATTTTTCCTTTTTCTCCCCGGGCAATGTTCATTTGGAACTGCATTATGAGCTGATGGAGGATGCCTATGCCAATGATGCTTCAAAGGTTTTGCAGCAGGTTTGGCACAGCTCCACAGTCCGGGACGGAACGGCCTTTCATTATGAAATGCCGGATGAATTGTTCTATTTTTACCATATTGCCCATATGGCAAAGCATTTTGAAAATGGCGGCTGCGGCATCCGTCCGCTGATAGACCTTTGGATCCTGGATCATATCCGGGATGCGGACAAAGAAAAGCGGGATGCGCTCCTGCGGGAGGGAAAGCTGCTGAAATTTGCCCAGGCTGTCCGCAAGCTCAGCCGCGTATGGTTTGAAAATGAGGAATATGACCCCATCAGCAAACAGATGGAGGAATACATCCTGAGCGGCGGTGTTTATGGCAACAACCAAAACCGCATCGTGGTCCAGCAGCAGAAGGAGGGCGGAAAGCTCAGATACGCCCTCTCAAAGATCTGGATCCCTTATGATGTGATCAAATTCCAGTACCCGGTCCTGCAAAAGCACAAGTGGCTGATGCCTGCCATGGAGGTTCGCCGGTGGTGCAAGCTGATTTTTTGCGGACATTTGAAGCGGACGACCCGGGAGCTGAGGTATAATTCCGGCATTTCAACGGAAAAAGCCGAACAGACCCAGGCTCTTTTGCGGGGTATCGGTCTTTGCCTGCAGGAATAAAAGGAGCGACGAAAGTCGCTCCTTTTTTGCGTCAATTTTGTTTTTTGGGTAGTGTTTCTGCCAGCCAATGGGCGGTCGTGCCGCTGCACAAATAGTACCGGCGAAGGATCACTCTGCCATCTTTCATGTGGTATTCCAAATTGCAATAGTAATGGGCTCTTCCGCAGGTGCGGTCGCAGTAGTCATCTACGGCCATTTGATGAATTTCACAGACCTTTTCGATGTCGTCAGCACTTGTGAGCTTCACATCATAGGCATCCCGGGAATCATAGACCACATAAGCCACATCCTGTGGATCGGGCACATAAGAGACGATGCCAAGAAGATCCGTGTGCACCACCCAAAGAGACAGGAGCATCACAGCGGTCAAAATGCCCAGCTGCAGGAAATTCTTTTTCCGGAAAACCCGGATGGTGCGCTCCAGCAGCATCCGCCCGGTGAAAAAGCCGATGATCAGTCCTGCGATCAGGAAAACGACATACTGTCCATTGCCGAACAGCTCGCCGAAGATGGACAAAAACGCACCGGCGCACAGGGTATACAGCACCAAAAAGATGGGAGAAAGCCATTTGACTGCCATGAAATCCCCGGCACTTTCCAGCTTCCGGCGGCGGTACAGCAGCAGAGCACCGGCAAGTGCGGCGATGCCGATGGCGGCAAGGATGAACAGATAGATCCAGCCCTCGCCGAAGCCGACAAATTTTTCATTCAGATAGTTTCCGCCGCCGATATAGTAACGATCCGGCGTGGTGTAGCTGAATTGGATATAGTCGGAATTGGAAACAAGGTAGCTTACGGGGCAGAAAAGCAGAAATGTGTTCTCATCTACCAGCACGCCGGGCATCATGGGCAGGAAGATGACCTCCACGAACCAGTAGACCACCAGGGACAGAAAGTTGATGATGGCGTAAACCACCACCATGGCAAACCGGCTGCCGGTGCACATGACGCTGAGTACGCCCACACCGAAGAAGAATACATACTGCAGGCAGATGGCACCCAGCCACAGCAGGGCAATGTACCAAAACTGTCCCAAGTAAGGCATCATCAGCGCGGATACCAGCAAGTTTGGAACAAGCGCGAACAGCAGTCCGGCGCAGATATGGCTTACAAACCGGGCGCTTCGGGTCACGGGCATGGCGTGCAGGGCGTTGCACAGCCGGCTGTTGAACAGCTCGCCGAACAGCAGCTGGGCACATAGCGCGCCGTAAAGCAGATTTGCCAGAGAAAGAGCCTCCAGGGAGATGTCCAGCAGGCGCACCGGATGTGTCCAGAGCGTACCGGAGATGGTGGACAGCATGATCAGCAGAAGTCCCACAGCGTAAAGTGCCCACAAAGGAACAAAACGGGTGATGTCCTTTTTGAATGTGGCGGTATCAAAGCACGATATTCTTGACTTCATAGTTCACACCTCCCAGTTCGTAGATGAAAATTTCCTCCAAAGACAGGGGCAGAAGATCGTAATAGGTGAGCTTGACAGGTTGCAGCCTGGCCTCCACCTCCTGGGCGTTGCCCCGGACCACCAGGGTTTTCAGCCTGCCGGACTGGCTTTCGTGGAGAATGTCCAGTCCCTGGGGGACATCGCCCACCATTTGCAGCTTCAGCATATTGCCCTGCATATCCGCAAGGCTGCGCTCCAGGAGCATTTTTCCGCTGTCCATGATGCCCACATGGTCGCAGATGTCCTCCAGCTCCCGCAGATTGTGGGAGGAGATCAGCACGGTTGTCTGCCTTTGTGCAACATCGGAAAGGATCAGATTCCACACCTGCCGGCGCATCACCGGGTCGAGTCCGTCCACCGGCTCGTCCAAAATCAGCACATCCGGCCGGGTGCAGATGGTCAGATGAAAGGCCGCCTGCTTCTGCATACCCTTGGAAAACCGGCGCATCTGACCTTTTTTGGGGAGCTTGAAGATGTCGTACAGCTCTTCAAACAGCTTGTCGTCGAATTTTGGGTACATGCTGCGGTAAAACCGGCGCATTTCCTCCAATGATGCAGAGGGGAAGAAGAAAATATCGTCGGGAATGTAGCCCATGCGGCTTTTCAAGATGGGATTTTCGTAGATGGCCACGCCCTCCATGGTAATTTGCCCGCAGTCCGGACGGTAAACGCCGGTCAGATGCCGGATGGCGGTGGACTTTCCTGCGCCGTTTGGGCCGACAAGGCCGTAGACCGCGCCCCGGGGCACGTGCATGGACAGGTCATCCAGTGCTTTGAACGTGCCGAAGGTTTTGGTGACGTTCTTCATTTCAAGCATGGTCGTTCCCTCCTTGGGTCAAATGATGGATCATTTCCTCTGATGTGATGCCCAGCTGGGCCATCCGCCGGCGCAGCTCCTCCAGCTCCTGCCAAAGCTCCTGTGCCTTTTCCTCCGAGGAGGACGGGATGGCGCAGACAAAGCTGCCCTTTCCCGGCACGGAAGCGATCCAGCCCTCCGCTTCCAGCTGGAGATAGGCCCGCTGGATAGTGTTGGGATTGATGGTCAATTCCGTTGCCAGCTCCCGCACGGAGCTTAAGCGGTCGCCCTCTTGCAAAACGCCGTCCAGGATCTGATGGCGGATGCAGTCGCAGATCTGGGTGTAAATGGGCCGGGCATCCCGGTAGTCAAGTGAAAACAAGGAATTCCCTCCTTTAACTGTACTAAGTGTACTAGTACAGTTAATATAACAGATGGCGTGTACCGTGTCAATATCTTTTTAATTTTTAAGATTTCTTTAATTTCTACTAGCCAACGGGCAGAATTTGTAGTAGAATAAGGAGGTTCTATGTAAATTTCCCTATTATTTTGGAACAGAAGAGGTAATTATGAAGAAAGAAAAACTTACGGCTTTGGAAAGAAGCTGGATTCTGTACGACGTAGGCAACTCTGCCTTTACGCTGCTGTGTTCCACGCTGCTTCCCATTTATTTCAATGCCCTGGCCACTGCCGGTGGCTTAAGCGAGGATCTTTATCTGTCCTATTGGAGCTATGCCGGCTCTATCGCTACTGCGCTGGTGGCCATCATCGGCCCTGTTTGCGGCGCGTTTGCAGATCAGCGGGGCTTCAAAAAGCCCATTTTCCTGCTGTGCTTAGCTTTGGGCGCCATCGGCTGCGCCGCACTGGGTGCGGCCTGGAGCTGGCTGGTATTTTTGGTGATCTTCGTCATTGCAAAGGTAGGTTATTCCTCCAGCCTGGTGTTCTATGACTCCATGCTCTCGGAAGTCACCGAAGAAAAGAAAATGGACAAGATCTCCTCCATGGGTTATGCCTACGGCTATATCGGTTCGGTGATCCCCTTTGTGCTGTGCCTGGCTCTGGTGCTGGGCTATGAGATGGTGGGCATTTCTCAGACCACCGCATTGATCATTGCCTTCGTCATCACGGCTGTGTGGTGGATCGGCTGCTCCGTTCCGCTGATCAGACGCTACCGCCAGACCGCCTTTGTGGAGCGCCAGGCGCATCCTCTGCGGCAGGCCTTTGGCGAGCTGGGCAAGACCCTGAAGCACGCCAAGGAGAATCCCAACATTCTTTTCTATCTGCTGGCGTTTTTCTTCTTCATCAACGGTGTGTACACCATCATTGACATGGCTACCGCCTACGGCACAGCTCTGGGACTGGATACCACCGGGCTGCTGCTGGCGCTGCTGCTGACCCAGGTGGTTGCCTTCCCCTTTGCCATTTTGTTTGGACGGCTGGCGGCCAAGGTGTCCGCAGGCAAGCTGATGAAGATCTGCATTTTGTCCTATGCCGCCATCATCCTGTTCGCGGTGTTTTTGGTGGCCCAGTGGCAGTTCTGGCTGCTGGCGGTGCTGGTGGGCATGTTCCAGGGCGGCATCCAGGCGCTGAGCCGTTCCTACATGGCCCGGATCATCCCGGCTGAGCGCAGCGGCGCATACTTCGGTCTGATGGACATTTGCGGCAAGGGCGCATCCTTCCTGGGTATGCTTTTGGTGGGCGTTGTGAACCAGGCACTGGCCGGCGTGACGCTGAATGTTTTTGGTATCGAATTGCAAAATGCCAACATCGCGGTAAGCGTGCTGCTGATCCTCATGGTGGCGGGCTATGCGCTGTTCTGCAAAGCGGATAAGCTCAATCAGAAATAAACCCAATGGGCCCGCTCAGCGGCAATGTTATTAAGATAGTGTCATTGCGAACCAGTGACCGTTGTCACTGGTGTGGCAATCCGCATCTTTTGTGGCACTTTCAGTGCCACGCGGCTCTTATGAGCCGCAGGGAAAACGGATTCCCACGCCAGTGTGCGCAAAATCAAGGTGTGATTGCCACTGGCAATCATTTCATTTGATTCGCTGCGCGACGCACCGCTGGCTCGGAATGACATTTTTCTTGACTTAATGACATTGCGCTCAGCGGGCCCTTTTTTGTAAAAAACAACCTCCGGTTTATTGCCAAATATTAGCGGCTGTGATATAATAGCGAAAGTTTGTATGAATAGAGGTGAAAGGTATGATATTCGGCAAACATATTAACCGATACTATCTGAAATACGGGCCGATGCTGCTGCTTGGCCTGATCGCTCTGGTAATGGTGGATGCGCTGCAGCTGGAGATCCCGAAGCTCTACGGCGCAGTGATCGACGGTATGAAGAACGGCGTGGTGGTGCTGGCAGACGGCTCCACGATCCCCTTCGATATGACCTATGTACTGGACACCATCTGTATGCCCATGGTCAAGATCATTTTGGCAATGGTATTTGGCCGTTTCCTGTGGCGGGTATGCTTTCTGGGTTCTGCGGTCAAGCTGGAGGAGCAGCTGCGTAACCGGATGTTCGACCATGCCAAGGACCTGAGCCGGGAATACTACCAGGTCAACAAGGTGGGCGATCTGATGAGCCTGTTTACCAATGACCTGGACACGGTGCAGGAATGCTTCGGCTGGGGCATTATGATGTTCTTTGATGCGGTGCTTTTGGGCGTGCTGGCCATCAATGATATGCTCCGCATGAGTCCGATGCTCACATTGCTGTGTCTGATCCCCATGGCATTTTTGCTGGCCTCGGCCACCATCGTGGGCAAGAGGCTGACGAAAAAATGGGATATCCGCCAGGAGGCCTTTTCCAAGCTGTCGGATTTCTCTCAGGAGAGCTTCTCCGGTATCGCCGTCATCAAGGCCTTTGTGAAAGAGGGCAAGGAGCTGTGGGCGTTCAAGAAGCTGAACGTGGAAAATGAGGATGCAAATATCGACCACACCAAGACCTCGGTCACCTTCCGCGTGCTGGTGACATTGTTTGTGGAGAGCGTTATTTGTATTATTTTGGGCTACGGCGGCTATTTGGTCTATCAGGGCCAGTTCACCGGCGGTCAGCTCATGGAGTTCATCGGCTATTTCAATGCCATTATCTGGCCGGTCATGGCCGTGTCCGAGCTGATCGACATGACCTCCCGGGGCAAAGCATCCATGAACCGGATCGCAGAGCTTTTGGATGCGCCCGTGCATGTAAAGGATAAGCCCGGCGTGCAGGAGCTTGCGGACATCCGGGGCGATATCGAGTTCCGGGATCTGACCTTCCGGTATCCCGACGGAGAATTCGATGCCCTGCGCAATGTGTCCTTTACCATCAACGCCGGTGAAAATGTGGGTCTGGTGGGCAAGACCGGTTCCGGTAAGACCACCCTGGTGGATCTGATCCTGCGCACCTATAATGTGCCCGACGGCACTGTGTTTATCGATGGGCATGATGTGAATGAAGTTTCCATCCGCTCGGTTCGCGATGGCTGTGCCTATGTGCCCCAGGACAATTTCCTATTCTCCGATACCATCGAAAACAACATTGCCTTCGGCGTGGACAAGCATGATCAGAATACCGTGGCCAATGCCGCCAAGCTGGCGGATATCCACAGCAATATCCGGGAATTCAGCAAGGGCTACGGCACGGTGCTGGGCGAACGGGGCGTGACCGTCTCCGGCGGTCAGAAGCAGAGAATTTCCATCGCCCGGGCACTGCTGAAGGATGCACCCATTTTGATTTTGGACGATTCCGTCTCCGCGGTGGACACCAAGACGGAGACCACGATTCTTTCCAACCTGCGCCAGACCCGTGCAGGCCGCACCACCATTTTGATTGCCCACCGCATTTCCACCATCGAGAAGATGGACAAGATCCTGTTCATTGACGATGGCGCACTTGTGGCTGTGGGCACCCACGAGGCACTGTATGAAAGCAATGCCGAGTACCGCAAGATGGTCGACCTGCAGCGGCTGGAGGAAGAGGAAGGAGGGGATCACAATGCATGAGTATTTGCCCGTTCTGATCGTGGGGGGCATCATTGGCCTGTTCACCACCTTCTTTCTCATTGCCTACGCCATTTTGCGCAGGCATAAGGAGGACATGACCGACCGGGATCGGAACATGTCCGATAAGGAGATCGTCACCCGGCTTCTGCGTTACGCAAAACCCTACTGGAAAAGCTTTATCGCGGTATTTTTCATCATGCTGTTTTCCATCGTGTATGAGGTGGTTTCCCCTCTGCTGATGGGCACACTGACGAAGCTCATTCAAAGCGATGACTTCGGATTGAACCAGCTGTTCACACTGGTGGGTGTGTATGCAGGCATTCTCATCGTTTCGCTGATCTGCACCTATTTCCAGGCCATGATCCTGCAGAAGACCGGTCAGAAGATCCTGTCGCAGATCCGGCTGGATGTTTTCACCAGGGCGGAGCAGCTGAGCCATGAGCAGCTGAACAATATCCCTGTGGGCAAGCTGGTGACCCGCGTCACCAACGACCCCAATGCCATTTCCTATATGTTCACCAATATTTTGGTCACCCTGGTGAAGAACTCCATGGTGGTGGTGGGCATTCTGGTGGCCATGCTGCTTGTCAATTATGCACTGACGCTGATGGTACTGTGCTTTGTGCCCTTTGTGGTGCTGTTTACCATGATCTTCCGCCAGTTCTCCCGCCGGGTGCACCGGCAGGTGAGCAACGCCACCACTGATATCAACACCTACCTGTCCGAGAACCTGTCGGGAATGAAGGTCACCCAGATCTTCAACCGGGAGGACGAAAAGATGGACGCCTTTGCCCGGCGCAGCCGCAAGCTGATGAAGGCAAAGTTTAACCGGATGTACGTGTTCGGCGTTTTTCGCCCCATGGTGTATATGCTGTTCGTGTCCAGCCAGCTGTGCCTGTTTTATTTTGGCGCGAAGGGCTATATTCAGGAAACCGCCTTTATGGGTCAGCTGATCGACAGCTTCACTGTGGTCACCTTCTACGGCTATATTTCCCGATTCTTCAACCCCATTCAGACCCTGGCCGAGCAGTTTGATATGCTTCAGCGCTCCTTCGCTTCTGCGGAAAAGATATTCACCATCTTGGACATGGAGCCCACCGTGGTGGACGAGCCGGATGCGATAGAGCTGGAGGAAATCAAGGGCGAGATCGAGTTTAAGGACGTTTGGTTCCGTTATGTGCCCGATGAGTGGGTGCTCAAGGGCGTGTCCTTCCACATCAGCCCCAAGCAGACGGTGGCGTTCGTCGGCTCTACCGGCTCGGGCAAGACCACGATCCTCAGCCTGATCTGCCGGAACTACGACATTCAAAAGGGTCAGATTTTGATTGATGGCATCGACATCAGAAAAATCAAAATTTCCTCTCTGCGCCGTCACTTCGGCCAGATGCTCCAGGATGTGTTCCTGTTCTCCGGTGATATCCGGGGCAACATCCTCCTGCGAAAAGAGGGCGTTTCTGACGATGAGGTCATGGAAGCCTGCCGGTATGTGAATGCCGATTCCTTCATCAATCGCCTGGAAAAGGGTCTGGACGAGCCGGTGCGGGAGCGTGGCAACAACTTCTCCGCCGGTCAGCGACAGCTGCTGAGCTTTGCCCGTACCATCATCCACAAGCCCAGTGTGATGATTTTGGACGAGGCTACTGCCAATATCGACACGGAAACTGAGCTTCTCATCCAGGATTCCTTGGAGAAAATGAGAAATATCGGCACCATGCTCATCGTTGCCCACCGCCTGTCCACCATCCAGCACGCGGACAAGATCATTTTGCTGTCCCACGGACAGATCATCGAGGAGGGCAACCACCAGGAACTGCTCCGTCTGAAGGGCAGATATTACGACCTGTATACCCTCCAGTACAACAAACAGCAGATCCAAAACAGCTAACAAAACAGCTCGTTTGTTTTTTGTTTGCAAAACAAGCAGGAGTGGTTTATGATAATTAATAATTTGAAAAAGGGGAATTCACCATGACCGTTCTTGATGCTGTTAAACTTAGTAAGTCAACTACCCTTATGCAAGGTCAGTCAATTAAGGCTGCTCAGGAATTGTTGATGCCCACAGAAAAGATCCTCAGTGCAATTATTGCTAATGTGAATAATAGCCGTGTTAAGGGGATGCTTACAGTCGAACCGACTAACACATCGGATAAAACCCGTGGTGTTGTTGTCATTACGGATCAGCGAGTTCTGTTTGTACACAGTCTTCTGGGGCATCGTACGAAAAAAGAAATTCTTGTATCGGATATTCGCTCTATTGATTCCAAGGCATCACTTGGATTTGAGTGCTTGCGGATTAAAGGTATCACAGAAATGATTGTTGTTACTGACACATCACAATGTATTGCCTGCCTAAAGAACGCACTTGATGCTATTCTCATAAAGGGAGACGATCCGGCTTTAGCTAACTCAGCTACGGTTTCTTCTGCTGTAGATGTTTCACAACTCCAGACTCTCAAACAGCTTTATGATGATGGTGTAATTACTGCAGAGGAATTTGCAGCTAAGAAAGCACAAATTCTTGGGCTGTAAGAACACATAAAACTCTTCGGTACAGCAAACAGCAGATCCAAAACAGCTAAAAAAACAGCCCGCCAATCGGCGGGCTGTTTTTATACCCTCTCCGGGAGGGTATATTAGAATTTCTTCAAATAGGGTATGAGCTGTCCGGCATCGTCCAAAACCAGGTGGGGCTTGTCCGGGGATTCTGCCAGAGTTTGCAATGTGGATTCACCGGAAAGCACCAAAATACCGGTGACCCCGGCGTTGAGGCCGGACTTCACATCCGTGTAAATCCGGTCGCCGATGACGGCGGTCTGCTCCTTGGTATAGCCCCATTTTGCCCTGGCCAGCTCCGGCATCAGAGGGCTGGGCTTTCCGATGACCACCGGCTCGCGCCCGGTGGCATTTTTGATGCCGATGCACACACTGCCGCAGTCCGGCACACTGCCAAACTCCGTGGGACAGACCAGATCCGGGTTGGTGGCAATGTAGGGGATGTCTTTTTTTGTTAGCAGGATTTTCGACACATCCCACAGCTTCTGAAAGGTCAGCTCCGTATCAAAACCCATGACCACACACTCTGTTTCGTCGATATTCGTGGTGGTTTCAAAGCCCTCGCTTTCCAGTTCTTCGATGAGCGAGTGCGTGCCGCAGACATACAGCTTTTTGCCGGGGTGATGCTTTTTCAGATAGTAGGCCGTTGCCTGGGAGGAGGTGATGAAATCCTCCCGTGTGGCGCAGATGCCCAGTTTCTCCAGCTTTTTTACGTAATCTGCCACGCTTTTGGAGGAATTGTTGGTCATGAACAGATACTTTCCCCCGGTGCGGCGAATTTCCGAAAGCAATTCTTTTGTAAAATCGTACAGCCGGTCACCTAAGTACAGCGTGCCGTCCATATCGAACAGATAGAGTTTGGTTTTCTTCACAATTTGTTCCATTTCTATCGCTCCTTTTTCTGTATTTATCATACACATCAATTCTGCCTTTTTCAAGGTTTTTGTATTGACTTTTATGGACAAAGGTGGTAAGATTTTATCAATACTATTTTACCGAAAGGAAATCGAAAACTATGGACATGACACTGGAATCCTGCCGGAAATTCGTGGAGGTTCTGGCTTCTGATGCTCCCGCACCCGGCGGTGGCGGCGCAGCCGCACTGGTTGGCGCCATCGGAACTGCACTGGGCAACATGGTGGGCAGCTTGACCGTGGGCAAGAAGAAGTACGCCGATGTGGAGGCTGAGATCATTGCGCTGAAGGCAAAGTGCGACGCTTTGCAGACCGAGCTTCTGAACCAGGTGGAGGCTGACGAAGTGAACTTCCTGCCTCTTGCCAAGGCTTACGGCATTCCCAAGGATGACCCCAACCGTGACGCTGTCATGGAAGAGGCCACCATCATTGCCTGCTCCACGCCCATGAAGATCATGGAGCTGTGCTGCGAGGCCATCGAGTACATCAGCGTGTTCGCTGCCAAGGGCAGCCGCCTGGCTGTTTCCGATGCCGGCTGCGGCGCTGTGTGCTGCAAGGCCGCTCTGCAGGCTGCATCGCTGAATGTGTTCATCAACACCAAGAGCTTGAAAAACCGGGAGGTCGCGGAAGAAATGAACGCCAAGGCAAACGGTATGCTGAATAAGTACTGCGCCATGGCTGACGAGATCTTTACCACCGTCAAGGCCGGTTTTGGCCAATAATATACCTTCCCCCGAGGGGAAGGTGTCGCCGCCGCAAGGCGGTGACGGAAGAGGAATACGGGCGATAACTTGAAGGTTTAGAAAACGCATAGACATATTCCTTTGTCGGTTCTGCCGCCATTCCTCTCCCGACCTCACTTCGTTCGGCCACCCTCCCCCCGGGGGAGGGTATGGCGTCCCCACAACTACAAAATTACAATTAGGAGAATATACATATGGCTAAACTGTTATTGGGCAAGGAAGTTACCGATGCACTGAACGCAAAGCTGCAGGAGCGCACCGCTGCTCTCCGGGCAAAGGGTATCGCCCCCACTCTGGGTATCGTCCGCGTGGGCGAAGATCCCTCCGACCTGTCCTACGAGAAGGGCGCAACCAAGCGCGCTGAGCTGGTGGGCGTGGATGTTAAGAATTTCATTTTGCCCGCCGATGCTTCCAAAGAAGATGTGCTGGCTGTGATCGATCAGGTCAATGCTGACGACTCCATCCACGGCGTGCTGATGTTCCGTCCCCTGCCCAAGCATCTGAAGAATGATCAGAACGAGATCTGCAACCGTCTTGACCCCAAGAAGGACGTGGACTGCATGACGCATATGTCCAACGCCGGTGTGTTCGAGGGCCTGTCCGACTTGGGCTATGCTCCCTGCACCCCCGCTGCATGTATGGAGATCCTGGATTTCTACGGCATCGACTGCAAGGGCAAGAACGCCGTCGTTATCGGCCGCAGCCTGGTGGTTGGCAAGCCCGCCGGCATGATGCTCATGGGCAAGAACGCCACCGTCACCACCTGCCACACCCGCACCGTGAACACCGCGGAAGTTTGCAAGAATGCTGACATCATCGTGTCCGCTGCCGGCGTGTTGAACAGCCTGACCGCTGATTTCGTCCGTCCCGGCCAGATCGTCATCGACGTGTCCATCAACTGGGATGCAAACAAGCCCAACGCCAAGGGCGGCCTGGGCGGCATCGCCGGCGACGCCAAGTTCGACGAGGTGGAGCCCATTGTTGAGGCCATTACTCCCGTTCCCGGCGGCGTTGGTTCTGTGACCACTTCCGTGCTGATGAAGCATGTGGTGGAAGCTGCTGAGAAGATCTAAATCAATAACCGGCTGTATGACTGGCGAAAATGCGGATCACCGCAGGGGAGTACAGCTGTTCAAAATGCCGATCGCCTGGGCAATCCGATTTTATCTGGATCGGATTGCCCTTTTTAATCAAAAAAGCCTCCCCTTGAGGGGAGGTGGCACGCAGTGCCGGTGGGGTGTGACACCCCTCAGTCGGCCTGACGGCTGACAGCTCCCCTCGGAGGGGAGCCTTGAAAAGAAAAGAGGTATAAACATGAAAAAACTCAACAATTTGGCAGAAGGCAACTTTTTAAGACTGTTTTTTGCCTTCGTATCCCTTTGTTTCGTGATCGCGGCGTTCTTTATGCCCGATTGCAGCACCATGCTGTCCGGCCTGTGGAAGATCATGACCAATACCTGTAAGATCTCCACTAACTATTTCGCTCTGGGCGGCTATGCGGCTACCTTTTTGAACATGGGCCTGGTGGGTCTGCTTTGCACGCTCCTGGTGTGCCTGCCCGGCGCAAAGCCCAATAATGTCACCACTTTGGGCGTTCTGCTGACCATCGGCTTCGGCTCCTGGGGTATGAATTTGCTGAACATGATCCCCACCATTTTGGGCGTCATGCTGTACGCCTTGGTGAAAAAGGAAAAGCTGGGCGCGGTGAGCAATGCCATGCTGTATTCCACCGGCATCGCTCCGCTGATCTCGGATCTTTTGTTCCGCTACCCCGGTGTGGAGTATGTGGGCTTTAACGCTCTGGGTCTTGGCTTGGGCATTTTCATCGGCCTGGTCATCGGCTTCTTCCTGCCTGCCGGCCTTGCCCATGCCCCCAATGTCCACAAGGGCTATGACCACTACTCTGCCGCTCTGCCCATCGGTATGACTGCATTTTTCCTGCGTACTGTGCTGTACAATGTGATGCTGGGCTGGAAGATCGGTGATTTGGGCAAGCTCAGCACCATGGGCGCGTTGGATACCGCATCCTTTATGAATACCAACATCTTCTGCTTCGTGGTGTTCGGTCTGTGCATCGTGTTTGCACTCTTGATGGGCTGCAAGCCCAAGGATTACTGGAATCTTTTGAAGGATTCCGGCCACGGCGTGTGCTTCACCACCAAGTACGGCTACGCGCCTTTCCTTATGAATGTGGGCCTGTTCGGTCTGATGATCGTGGGTTATTTCAACCTGGCCGGTGCCATCGACGGCAATAATGTGTGGACGGGCATGACCTTCGGCATCGTGTTCTGCATGCTGGCTACCTGCAATTCCGGCAGCCACCCCGGCAATGTGTGGCCCATTATGGTTGGTTACATGATCGCATCGTTCCTGTTCGGCTGGATCTTCAAGCTGTTGGGCGGCGAGAATTACGGCCTGACCATCGGCAGTCAGTCCATCCTCATTGGCTTGTGCTACGCCAACGGTCTGTCTCCCATCTCCGGCAAGTACGGCGTGTTCTATGGCATGCTGGCAGGTGGTCTGCATTATCTGCTGGTGACGGCTGTTCCGGATATGCACGGCGGCTTCTGCCTGTATAACGGCGGCTTCACCGCGGCGCTGATCTGCCTGATGTTTGTGCCCCAGCTGGAGAAGTTCTGCAAGACTAAGGAAGAACGCAAGGCTAAAAAGGCTGAAAAAGTTAAAGAATAAAGGAAAAACCTCCCCAAAAGGGGAGGTTTTTTATTTGTAAAATCCGGCGTCCAGCAGACGCATCAAAGCGGTGTTGGCTTCTTCGTCGGTAAAGAGGGCAGTGAACCGCTTGTCGGTGGCCAGGTCTTCCAGGCTCAAGTCCAGCCGTTTGACATCAGCGAGGGCAAAGAAGCCGTCGCTTTCCCGATTTCCGGAAAGGTAACGGTGGGCGGCTTTCATGGCGTCTGCATCTGCCACGGGGCGCATCCGCACACCAAGTTTTCCGGCCTCTTCCCGCGCCTTTGACCACGCGGCAATGAATTTTTGCTCCATAGTTACCTCCCTAAGCCTCCCCTTTGAGGGGAGGTGGCACAAAGTGCCGGAGGGGTGTACACCCCTCAGCCTCACATTCGTTCGGCAGCTCCCCTCACAAGGGGAGCCAAGGCGGCTACGCCGCGTTATTTTTCCAAAATAATGGGGCCGTTGTTGGCAGACAGAGCTGCCTTGATGTGATCGGCGGCTTCGGCAGGAGTCAAAAGCACCTGCTCGCCGGTGCGCATATTCTTCACGGCGCACTTGCCGGCGCTAATCTCGTCCTCGCCCATCAAAATGGCAAAGGGCACGCCGATCTTGTCCGCGTAGGCCATCTTCTGCTTAAATTTCTTCTGCTCGCCGTACAGCTGTACCTTAAGGCCACTGCTGCGCAGGGCTTCTGCGACGGCAATGGAGGGTGCGGCATCCGCAGTCATGGGCAGCACCAGCGCATCACAGGGCGCGGTGGGCAGTTCCGGATTCAGAAGACCCTGCTCATCCAAAACATAGAACAGCCGGGTCAGACCGATGGAAATGCCCACGCCGGGCAGAGCCCGGTCGATATAATAGCCGGCCAGATTGTCGTAACGGCCACCGGAGCAGACAGAGCCGATCTCCGGGTGATCCAGCAGCGTGGTTTCATACACCGTACCGGTGTAGTAGTCCAGGCCACGGGCGATGGTCAGATCCACCGCAAAATTCTCCTCGGGCACGCCGAAAGCGGAGAGGTTCTGCGTCACAGCCTTCAGCTCTTCAAGACCCAGATCAAACAGCTCGCTGCGGCATGCGTAGCCCTCCAGGGCGGCCAAAACGTCCGCGTTCGTGCCGCGGATGGCGATGAATCTCAAAATCTCGTCAGCCTGTGCATCGGTCAGTCCGCAATCGTCCAGCAAGATAGCCTTGACTTTTTCCGGGCCGATCTTGTCCAGCTTGTCCACGGTGCGCATGATGTCACCGCTCTTTTCGGCCAAGTCCAGCATGGCATAAAAACCGGTCAAAATCTTGCGGTTGTTGACGCGGATTTGGAAGCGGTTCAAGCCGAAGCCCCGGAAGACCTTATAAATGATCGCGGGAATTTCTGCCTCGTTGAGGATATCCAGCTTGCCGTCACCGATAATGTCGATGTCCGCCTGGTAAAATTCCCGGAAGCGGCCACGCTGTGCCCGCTCGCCCCGGTAGACCTTGCTGATCTGATACCGGCGGAAGGGGAAAGCCAGCTCGTTGCAGTGCAGAGCCACATATTTTGCCAGAGGCACGGTCAGATCGAACCGCAGAGCCAGGTCGCTGTCGCCCTTTTGGAAGCGGTAGATCTGCTTTTCCGTCTCACCGCCGCCCTTGGCCAAAAGGATCTGTGCATCCTCGATGACGGGAGTATCCAGCGCAGCAAAGCCGTAGCTGCTGTAGGTGTCACGCAAAATGGAAAGCATCCGCTCAAACTGCGCCTGCTTTCCGGGAAGCAATTCCATAAAACCGGACAGGGTCCGGGGTTTGATGATGTCCATAGTAACCTTCCTTTCAAAAGTGAGGAATGAGAAATTAGGAATTAGGAATTCATTTCTCATTCCTAACTCCTAATTCCAAAATAATCAATAATGGGGCTTGGTGTGAAGCATTTCACGCCAGTCAAGATCGCCCCGCTGCAGGCCCATGATCAGCATTTCCGCAGAGGCCAGGTTGGTGGCGATGGGCACATTGTGCTTGTCACAATGTCGGATGGTCTCCATCATCTGGGCATCATCCCAGGGATCGACTGTGTTGGGATCGGTGAACAGCAGAACCAGATCGATCTCGTTGTAGGCGATCCGGGCGTTGATCTGCTGATGGCCGCCCTGCTTATGGCTCAGAAGCAGCGTGATGGGAAGACCCGTATTGTCTGCGATCAGCCGGCCGGTGGTGGCAGTGGCGAAGAGGGCGTGCTTGCTCAGGACACTTTTGTAGGCAGTGCAAAACTGTACCATCAGCTCTTTTTTCTTGTCGTGGGCCAAAAACGCAATATTCATACAGAAACGCTCCTTCTAAATATTTACCGGAGGTCAACGGGTACCGGCATACCCTGAATTCTCTTTGCGATCCGCTTGCAGGCGGCGGCTGCACCCTTGCGGGTGTATTTCAGCAGCGGCGTTTCAAAAGCGGCGGCCAATGTGACGTTTTCATCCTCCGGCACAACGCCGATCAGCGGCAGTCCGGATTCGTCCATCACATCGTCGATGGTGCGCTTGGTCACATCCAGCAGCTTCTGCCGGACGCGATTGACGATGATACGCACCTGATTTTTTCTCATCAGCTCCAATTTTTGGCCGGTGCGGGCGGCATCCCGGATGGCGGAGGGCTCTGCGTTGGTGACCAGAAGGATCCGGTCAGCACACCCTGCGCACAGGGTAAAGCCTGCATCCAACCCGGCAGGAGCATCCAAAAAGACATAGTCAAATTCCCGTCTGGCCTGGTGAAGCATGGCAGAAAAGGCCTTGCTGTCCACATTTTCTGCCTTCAGGTTCACGGGTGCGGTCAAAAAGCGAAGATTTGGATACAGGGAATGCTGCGCTGCCTGAGAAAGGCTGTAACCGCCCTTATACACATCCACGAAGCTCAGCGCGCCTGTGTCACTTAATGCCAGGGCAATGTCCAGGTTGCGCAGGCCCACATCGCAGTCGATACACAGCACCTTCTCGCCCATTTGGGCCAGGGCTGTGGCGATGCCGGCACACAGAGAGGTCTTGCCCGTGCCACCCTTGCCGGAAAGCACAGCGATGAGTTCACCCACGAAAACCCCTCCTAACCCTTGTAATGTCGTTATTATAAAGGAATATCGCACAAAAAGCAAGGGTCAATCTGTGATTTCTGGAAGATTTTTTCAACACAATCACCAAAAACACCCGGACAGAGCCTTCCCCTGAGGGAAGGTGTCGCCGCCATAGCGAAGCGAATGTAAATAGCAATACTTGCCGGTGGCAAGTATACATTAGCCAACAGGCGGTGACGGATGAGGGTAAGCCCTGTACGCATTTCGGCAAAAGTTTTTTAGGAACGACCCTCATCCGTCATTTGCGCGTCCCTCGCAAATGCCACCTTCCCCCGGGGGAAGGCTTTTATTCATAAAAATTTTACCCAAAATGGGAAAATACCCCTTGCATTTTCTGAAGTTTGTGATATGATAGTTTAGCACTCGCAAGAAAAGAGTGCTAAAAAGAGACAAAGGCAGGCCCAGCCTGCTAATACGAATAAGAATTTGGAGGAATCAGCATGAAACTCAGACCCATGGCAGACAATGTTCTGCTCAAAGCCCAGGAAGCCCAGGAGACCACTGCTTCCGGCATCATTTTGGCTACCACCACCAAGGAAAAGCCCGCCATCTACGAGGTCGTTTCCGCAGGCCCCGGCACCAAGGATGTGGCTATGACCGTCAAGGCCGGCGACAAGGTGGTCGTTGGCAAGTTTGCCGGCAGCGAGCTTAAGCTGGACGGCGAGGAGTACAAATTCGTCAAGCTGGAAGATATCCTGGCTGTTGTTGTGGACTAAGGAGGAAGTAAACTATGGCAAAAATGATCGTTTATGGCGAGGAAGCTCGCAGAAAGCTGCAGGCCGGTATTGACCAGCTGGCAGATACCGTTAAAGTCACCCTGGGCCCCAAGGGCCGCAATGTGGTGCTGGGCCGCAAGTTCGGCGCACCTCTGATCACCAACGACGGCGTGACCATCGCCAAGGAAGTGGAGCTGGAAGATGCTTTTGAGAACATGGGCGCACAGCTGATCCGCGAGGTGGCCACCAAGACCAACGATGTGGCCGGTGACGGCACCACCACCGCAACCGTTCTGGCACAGGCCATCACCCGGGAGGGTCTGAAGAACCTGTCCGCCGGTGCAAACCCCATGGTCATGCGCAAGGGCATCGAAAAGGCTGTGGAAGCCGCTGTGGCCGCCATCAAGGAGCACTCCGTTCCCGTCAACGGCTCCGATGACATCGCCCGCGTGGGTACTGTCTCCTCCGGCGACGAGGCCATCGGCAAGCTGATCGCGGAAGCTATGGAAAAGGTGGGCACCGAGGGTGTCATCACCATCGAAGAGTCCAAGACCGCCGAGACCGGCCTGGATGTTGTTGAGGGTATGCAGTTCGACCGGGGCTACATCTCCCCCTACATGGTCACCGATACCGATAAGATGGAAGCCGTCATTGACGATGCTTACCTGCTGATCACCGATAAGAAGATCTCCTCCATCCAGGAGCTGCTGCCCATCCTTGAGCCCATTGTCAAGGCCGGCAAGAAGATGATCATCATTGCCGAGGATGTGGAGGGCGACGCCCTGGCGACCCTGCTGATGAACCGCCTGCGCGGCAACTTCAATGTGGTGTGCGTCAAGGCTCCCGGTTTCGGCGACCGCCGCAAGGAAATGCTCCAGGACATCGCCGTTTTGACCGGCGGCACTGTGATCTCCAGCCAGCTGAACATGGAGCTGACTGAGGCACAGCTTTCTGATCTGGGTCGTGCCCGTCAGATCGTGGTCACCAAGGATACCACCACCATCGTGGACGGCGCTGGCGAGAAGCAGGCCATCCAGGCCCGCGCACATCAGATTCGTTCCTCCATCGCCACCACCACCTCCGATTACGATCGCGAGAAGCTGCAGGAGCGGCTGGCAAAGCTGTCCGGCGGTGTTGCCGTCATCAAGGTCGGCGCACAGACCGAGGTTGCCATGAAGGAGCAGAAGCTGCGTGTTGAGGATGCGCTGAATGCAACCCGCGCCGCAGTGGAAGAGGGCATCGTAGCCGGCGGCGGCACTGCACAGGTCAACGCCATCGCCGCTGTTGAGAAGCTGGTCAACACCCTCCATGGCGACGAAAAGACCGGCGCAAAGATCATCGCCATCGCTCTGCAGGCACCCATCCGTCAGATCGCCGAGAACGCCGGTGTGGATGGCAGCGTGGTCTATGAGAAGATCCGCTCCTCCAAGAAGGTCGGCTACGGCTACAACGCCTACACCGAGACCTATGTGGACATGGTCGCCTCCGGCATCGTGGATCCCACCAAGGTGACCCGTTCCTCTTTGGAGAACGCCGCATCCATTGCATCCTGCGTGCTGACCACCGAATCCCTGGTGGTCGACAAGCCCGATCCTGCCGGTGATGCAGCCGCTGCCGCTGCTGCCGCACAGGGCGGTATGTACTAAGATATTGAAATGCACCCGGGGGCGTACCAACGCCCCCGGTTTTTTGTCCCTTGCCTCCCCCTTTGGGGGAGGTGCCCCGCAAGGGGCGGAGAGGGCGATAGAGAAAACCCTCTCAGTCAAAAATCAAAGATTTTTGCCAGCTCTCCCAGAGGGAGAGCCAAGAAGGGGGGCAATCAGTTGACACACACTCAAATTACGGCTATAATTTAGTAAAATGGGGGTGAAGGGCGTGTTTTTGCTTAGTGAGGCGTTAAATGGTCGGGATGGTCATGGGGTTGGCCGGGAACTTTTGGCGCGGCTGTATAAGCAGGCAACAGGCAAGGACTTGCCGCCCATCGCCGTCACGCCCCGGGGAAAGCCCTATTTCCCGGATGGTGACTGGCACTTTTCCATCTCCCATACGGATCATTATGCGTTCTGTGTCCTCAGCCGTCACAACATCGGTCTGGACGCAGAGGAGAAGGGGCGCAAGGTGACATGGGCCATGGTGGAAAAATTCGCATCCGAAACCGAAAAAAGTCGGTTGGGCGATGACCCTCAGGACGCATTTTTGCGCCTGTGGGTGCTGAAAGAGGCGAATTCCAAGCTGACAGGCCGGGGAATGGGAAACTGGCTGAAAGCTACGGATTTCGATCCCTTTGATCCGAGAATTCAAGAGATAAACGGCTGTTATGTTGCCGTTTTGGAGGAAAACGATGCTCTTTGATACCCATGCCCATTTGAATGATTCCTGCTTTGATGCTGATCGCGCCGAGCTTTTGGCCACATTACCTCAAAAGGGTTTGTCGCTGGTCATGAACGCCGGATGCTCCCTGGAATCTTCCAGGGAGGCGCTGAATATGGCCGCCCCCTACGACTGGCTGTACTGCTCCGTGGGCACGCATCCGGACTCCTGCGACGAAGTCAACGAGGCTGTGCTGGAGGAATATAGGAAGTTATGTAAACTTAATCCCAAGGTCAAGGCCATTGGCGAGATCGGCCTGGACTATCATTACGAGGATATCCCCGGGGACATTCAGAAAAAGGCCTTCATTGCCCAGATGGAGCTTGCCAGAGAGCTGGATATGCCGGTTATCGTTCACGAGCGGGATGCCCATGAGGACGGCATGCACATCGTCCGGCAATTTCCCACGGTCAAGGGCGTGTTCCATTGCTACTCCGGCTCTGCGGAGATGGCCCGCCAGCTGACGGATATGGGCTGGTACATCGGCTTCACCGGGGTGCTGACCTTCAAAAATGCCCGCAAGGCGGTGGAGACCGCCCGGACGATCCCCTTAGATCGCATCGTCATCGAAACCGACTGCCCATACATGGCTCCCGAGCCCTTCCGGGGCAAGCGGAACGACCCGTCCCTGGTCTACCGGGTGGCGGAAAAACTGGCAGAAATCCGGGGAATTTCGGTGGAAGAAGCCCAAAAAGCAACCACCCAAAACGGTAAACGGCTGTATCGTATCGATTAAAAGCCTCCCCTTGAGGGGAGGTGGCACGAAGTGCCGGTGGGGTGTAACACCCCTCAGTCAGCCCATACGGCTGACAGCTCCCCTCCAAGGGGAGCCTTTGATAGCTTTTCCATGGGGGAAGGCTTTGAAAGGAGTCGAGTCTATGAAAAAACTCATCAAATACATTTTGTTCATTATCGCCATCGTGTTGGCGGATCAGGCGACAAAATGGCTGGTGGTGGAGAACATCCCCCTGTACGGCCATGTGCCCTTTTGGCCCGGCGTGATCGGATGGACGTATACGAAGAACATCGGTGCGGCCTGGTCCATGTTGGAAGGACAGCAATGGCTGTTCATCGCGGTTTTCTTGGTGCTGACGGTTCTGCTTTTGCTGGAATACTTCAAATTCAAGATGCCCTTTACCGGCCTGGAGCGGTGGCTGATCGCAGCCATCTACGGCGGCGGCCTGGGCAATGTGATCGACCGGGTACGCCTGGGCTATGTGGTGGACATGATCAAGACAGAATTCATCAGCTTCCCGGTTTTTAATGTGGCAGACTGCTTCATCACCTGCGGCTGCATTTTGCTGATCCTGCATCTGATCTTTTTTAACAAGCAATTTTGGAAGGAAGAGAAAAAATGACCCTCCATCCCGATATTCCCGGCGAGCGCCTGGACGCCTTTTTGGCCCGTGCGGTGGAAAATATGACCCGCTCGGCGGCGCAGAAGCTCATTGAAGAGGGCTATGTGCAACTGGGTGGCAAGCCGGCGAAGAAAAACGATAAATTGAATCCGGGGGACGAGATCACTCTGACCATCCCCGAGCCGAAAGAGGTGGACATCGTGCCCACCGAAATGCCTTTGGACATCGTCTACGAGGACGAGGATCTGCTGGTGCTGAACAAGCCCAAGGGCCTTGTGGTGCATCCGGCGGCAGGTCACAGCGACGATACCTTGGTCAACGGCCTGTTGTATGCTCTGGGAGACCAGCTTTCCGGCATCAATGGGGAGCTTCGCCCGGGAATCGTCCACCGCATTGACAAGGACACCTCCGGCTTACTCGCGGTGGCGAAAAACGACTTTGCCCACCGGATACTGGCATCCCAGCTGAAGGATCACACCATGGCCCGGACTTATGAGGCCATCGTCTGTGGCTCTTTCCGGGAGGATAGCGGCACGGTCAACGCCCCCATCGGACGGCATCCGTCGGATCGGAAGAAAATGTGCGTGACGGAGCGCAATTCCAAGGAAGCGGTGACCCATTGGGAGGTCGTGGCCCGGTATCGGGGCTATACCCATGTGCGCTGCCGTCTGGAGACCGGCCGCACCCATCAGATCCGCGTGCATATGGCCCACATCGGCCATCCCATTTTGGGAGATACCGTCTATGGCCACAAAAAACCGGAGCTGGGGCAGTCGAGTCAGTGCCTGCACGCAGGGGCGCTGTGCTTCCGGCATCCCAGGGATGCGCGACCGGTGATGGTCTTTGCGCCCCTGCCGGAATATTTTACCCAAGTAATAGAAAAACTGGAGAGAATGGGATAATGGCGCTTTTTTCTGACATTTTACTGACAGTGGACTATGACCGTACCATGACGAATCGGGACGGACAAGTTCCCGGGCGAAATATGGAGGCAATTCAATATTTCATGGACAATGGCGGTGCGTTTACCGTCAATACCGGACGCAGCCTGCCTCAATCCGGGGAAATCTTGAAAAATATTCCCATGAATGCCCCCTTTTTGTGCTACAACGGTGGATTGACCGTCCAAAACGGAGAAATTCTGTCCCAATATCCCATTGATTTGCCCATGGAGCAGACCCTGCAGGCAGTGTGTGCGGCGTTCCCGGATCTGAATGTGGATCTGCACGGAGTGGATGCCCATGTGGGCTTTCAGCCGGTGGGCTGTTGGGAAACATACTATGCTGCCCGGAAATGCAATTACTATTTGGCGCAAGAGGGTAAGGACTACGGCCCGTTCATGAAATTTAATGTGTATGGCCGATTGCAGGACGATACCTTTTATCAGGTGTTTTCCGGCACGGCAGAGGAAATTGCCCGGGTGGATGAGGCCGAGCAATGGCTTCGGGACACTTACGGGGATAAGCTGACGATTTTCCGGGCCGGTGCCCGGGTGCTGAACATTCATGCCCCCGGTGTGTCCAAATTAAAGGCCGCCCGGGATCTGCAGGTCCGGTTGGACAGAAAAATTTTGGTGTGCGTGGGGGATGCGGAGAACGATCTGCCCATGCTGGAGGGCGCGGATTATGCTTTCTGCCCCAGCGACGGCACGGTTGCAGATCGGTTTCCCAACGTCTGCCCCTGTGATGAAGGCGCAGTAGCCGATGTGATTTATGAAAAGCTCCCGGAGATATTGTAGGGGCGAACTGTGTTCGCCCGCGGGCGGTCACAGACCGCCCCTACTATGTATGGTTGATTTGTGGAAAGGACAAACCTTATGGCACTTTTTTCGGATATACTGTTAACGGTGGATTTTGACCGCACCATCACCGCCCCGGATTCCACCATTCCGGCGCGAAATTTGGAGGCCATCCGCTATTTTATGGACAACGGCGGCACGTTTACCATGAACACCGGCCGCAGCATCCCCATGTCCATGAAGAATATTTTCGGTGTTATCCCCACCAATGCGCCCCTGCTTTTGTACAACGGCAGCGCGGCGTATGATGAAAAAACGGGGATCATGACCCGGTATGCCCCGCTGGACTTGGATCCCGTGGAGGTTTTGCCTTTCCTGCAGGAGCGTTTTCCGTGGCTGAATGTGGAAGTGCAGGCCATGGATGCCCATTACCTGATGCGGAAGAATCCTCAGTGGGAGGACTACTGCGACAACAATTCCTGCCCTTGGAAGTACGCAAGTCCCGATGAAATTCCCGGGCCGTTTATCAAATTCTCTTTTTACGGCGAGTTCCGGGAAAATACGGTGGCCGGCATGTACCAGGCGACCCGGGAAGAGCTTCGTCAGTTCGACGAAATGACCGATTTTATGATGGAGCACTATGGGGATAAGATTGAGATCTTCCGTGCCTGCGCCCGGATCGCGGACATTCACGCCAAGGGCGTGTCCAAGCTGAATTCTGCCCGGCAGTTACAGCAGGAGCTGGGGAAGAAGATCCTGGTGTGCGTGGGCGATGCGGAAAATGATCTGACAATGCTGGAGGGTGCGGATTATGCTTTCTGTCCCAGCGACGGCACGGTTGCAGATCGGTTTCCCAATGTCTGCCCCTGTGACGAAGGCGCAGTGGCCGATGTGATTTATAACAAAATTCCAGAGATATTAAAGCAAATATAAAAAGAAAGGATACCCAAAGGTATCCTTTCTTTTTATGGGGTGGGTGATGGGACTCGAACCCACAACGCCCGGAACCACAATCCGGTGCTCTGCCAATTGAACTACACCCACCATATTCACTTCAACTGAATGGCACGCCAGGAGGGACTCGTTTGCTTTTCCGCTTTTGCGGAAAGGAAGGAGCGGCTCGCAAGAGGCTCGCCGGCAACGCTTGTCCGCGTTGCATTTAATCGTTCGAGTCCTGCGACCGTACTGTGCAACTAAGTGGCACGCCAGGAGGGACTCGAACCCCCGACCTACTGCTTAGAAGGCAGTTGCTCTATCCAGCTGAGCTACTGGCGCATTTCTATGGAGCGGGTGACGGGAATCGGACCCGCGTATCCAGCTTGGAAGGCTGGTGTTCTACCATTGAACTACACCCGCAAGTCCATGACGGTTTCAGCCATAGAATTTTAGCATAGGAAATGCGTCTTGTCAAGGTCTATTTTGCACATCTGAGACTTTTTATTTTTAACTGTTGACGGCACTGGGAAAAAATGCTCGTTTCTTTCATTGCATTTTCTATTTTCCCATGATATGATGAAAGCACCATATTGTGTTTGAAAGGGAGATATACCCATGTTTGAAAACACCAAGCAGTTTTGCGATTCCTTTTTGGAGCTGGGCGTGCCGGGCTTTGATCTTGCGGTCTATAAGGGAGGCAAATGCATCCTTCGCCACATAAACGGCTACAGCGACATAGAAAACAAGGTAAAAATGCAGGGAAACGAACGGTATAACATCTATTCCTGCTCCAAGCTGATCACCTGCACCGCGGCACTGCAGCTGTGGGAAAAGGGTGCATTTTCCCTGGAGGACAAGCTGTCCGACTATATGCCGGAATTTGCGGAAATGACCGTGAAAACGGAAAACGGCATCCAAAAGGCGGAAAAGCCCATTTTGATCAAGCATCTGTTTGAAATGACCGCAGGCTTTTCCTACAATACCGCTTCTGTACAGATTCAGCAATGCCAGGCGGACACCCACGGAAAATGTCCTACCCGCCAGGTCATGAAATATTTGGCCAAGGCGCCGCTGCTGTTCGAGCCGGGTACCCGGTGGGAGTACAGCCTTTGCCATGATGTTTTGGCTGCGCTGGTGGAGGTCGTTTCCGGGGAAAAGTTTGAATGCTATGTCAAAAATCATATTTTTGCGGTTGCCGGCATGGAGAATTCCACCTTCATGCTCCCGGAGGAGGAGCTGGATACCATTGCGGCGCAGTACAACTGCGTAAACGGCGTGCGGCAGAATATCGGAAAAAAGATCATGAGTTATAAGTTGGGTACGGAATATGCCTCCGGCGGTGCAGGCGGCATCTCCACTGTGGATGATTACATCAAGTTCCTGGAGTGCCTCCGCACGGGAAAGTTGCTGAAGCCCGAGACATTGAAGCTGATGACCACCCCCCGGCTGACGGTGGAGCAGAATCAGGGGAACTGGACAGGCCATTCCCACGGCTACGGTCTGGGCGTTCGCTGTCCCAGAGGCGTCAAGCCCTATACCGATTTCGGCTGGGGCGGTGCAGCCGGTGCGTTTATTGCGGTAGATCTGGAAAACGAACTGTCATTGTATTTTGGCTGCCACATCCTTTCCTCCCGGGCACAGGGCATCCGCAGTATGCTCTACCGATTTGTAAGGGCGGATCTGTTTGATTTGGATGACCTGGAAAATATCCGGGAAGAGCTTAAGGAGCTTTACGATTATCACATGACTTATTAACAGAAGCGGCAGAGTTTACTCTGCCGCTGTCTTTTTGCATCGGATCATCAGGATATAGAGCATACTGCTCAGGCGGTTCATGGCCTGCAGGAGATCGGTGCGTGTGGGGTTGCCGTCGGCGTCTGAAAAGGCAGCCACGGCCCGCAGCTCTGCCTCCCGGGCGGCGCAGCGGCATCGGTTCAGCCGGGCGATCACAGGGCCATCGGCGGCGCTGGGCATGAAATGGGGCTGGCCGTAGAAATCCTGTGGCCGGTGGCTGTGACTGCGCAGCTCTTCTGCAGTCAGACCGCAGAGCTTTCCTGCCGGAACGCTCTCATTGAGCACATCGCACCGCAGGAGCATCCGGGCGAAAGCGAGGATTTCTTCCAGCTCCCTGGCGGTTTTTTTATTACTGGTAAGTTGACATAATATTATTTCCGCCTCCAGGGTGTCCATTGCTCCCCGGAAAGCGATCCGGGGATGGGTCTTGGGCACAAGCACATCCCCATTGAGATGGGTCATGTGCTCCGGCTTCTCCACCACAAAGCCGCCACTGAGCAATCGCCAAGCCTCCGGCTTTGCTTGCTCCGCCGGCAAAATGGGGATCCGCTCCCGGGACAGAAAATCCCGGGCCCCGGAGGTGAGCCGATCGTTTTTACCCAGGTAAAAGACCCGCTTTCCCTCCCGGTTGCGGAGATTATCCCTTACATTTTCTTCTGTGAAAAGCATTACTGCTTGGCGTTAGGGGCAGAGCGCTTGCTGGGCAGAATGGCATCCACCTCGGTGTGGGGACGGGCGATCACATGGACGGAGACCAGCTCGCCCACCTTTTCTGCGGCGGCCGCGCCGGCGTCGGTGGCGGCCTTGACAGCGCCCACGTCACCGCGCACCATGACGGTCACCAGACCGCCCCCAACCTGCTCCTTACCCACCAGCTGCACGTTGGCGGATTTGACCATGGCGTCAGCTGCCTCGATTGCGCCCACCAGGCCCTTTGTTTCGATCATACCCAAAGAATTTGTGTCCATAATTTGTTACTTCCTTTCAAATTATAAATTGTGTGCGTAGGGGCGATTCATGAATCGCCCGGCGCGGCATAGCCGCTATACCCTCCCCCGGGGGGAGGGTGCCCCCGCAGGGGGCGGGAGAGGAATGGCGGCAGAACAGAGTATAGAATATGCTTATACAGTGTCATAGATCATACATTACAGCCCGCATTCCTCTTCCGACCCGGCTTCGCCGGGCCACCTTCCCCCGGGGAAGGTTTATTTTGCGTTCAATCTTTCCAACAATTTCTCCGTCAGCATTGCCACCAAATCGTCATCCACACAGGATGCTTGGGGCGTTTCGCCGGCATCCCAGGCCACCCGGCGGATGTTGATCAGATCCAGGGGGGAAATATTGTTGGAGGATGCACTGCCGCCCACCGCGCCGCAGCCCAGGGTCAGCGCCGGGAAGAGGGAGGTGGACGCGCCGATGCCGCCCAGAGCCGCCGGAGTGTTCACCAAGAACCGGGAAACAGGGATCTGCAGGGCGAATTTCTCCACCACGGCGCGATCCTGTGCGTGGATGGCAAAGGTGTGGCCTGCGCCCTCATGGGTCAGCACCTCGATGGCTTTAGCCAAGATGGCGTCCTCGCTGTCCATGACGAAAAATGCCAAAACCGGGCAGAGCTTTTCCATGGAATAGGGCCGGGTCGGCCCGGCCTCCTGCTCCCGGGCAACCAGCACTTTTGTGCCCGAGGGCACGGAAAAGCCCGCTTTTTCCGCCAAAAATGCGGCATTTTTGCCCACGATCTCCGGGTTCAGCGCCCCGGTGGGCCGGAAGAGCAATTTTGCAAGCTTTCCGGCCTCTTCGGTTGACATAAAATAGAAGCCCTGCCTTGCACCCTCCTGCCGTACCGCCTGTTCCATGCTCTTTTCCACGATGATGCTCTGCTCAGAAGCGCAGACCGTGCCGTAGTCAAAGGTCTTGGAGCGGCAGATGCAGGAGAGCGCTTGCTTCACATCCGCGCTGTGGTGGATATAGGCCGGGCCGTTGCCCGCGCCCACGCCGATGGCGGGCTTGCCGGAGGAATAGGCTGCGCGCACCATAGCCGGGCCGCCAGTGGCTAAGATCAGCCGCACCTCCGGGGCGGCCATCAGCTCCTGACAGCCTGCCATGGAGGCCAGGCTCAGACAGCCCACCGTGCCTCTCGGCGCACCGGCCTCTTCTGCGGCGGCAGCCACGATCCGGGCGGCTCGCAGGGAACATTCAATGGCCTTGGGATGGGGGGAGAATACCAGCGCATTGCCGCTTTTGATGGCGATCATGGCCTTGTAGCAGATGGTGGAGGTGGGATTGGTGCTGGGTACGATGGCGGCAATGACACCCACCGGCACGCCGATCTCCCACAGCTTTTTTTCGGGAATTTCCCGTAAGATGCCCACGGTTTTCATACCGCGGATGGCGGATGCCACCTTTTCCGATGCAAAGCGGTTTTTGACGATCTTATCGGAAGCGTTGCCGAAGCCGGTCTCCTCCACCGCCATCCAGGCCAGCTCGTCCGCGGCGGCGGAGAATTTTTTGGCGATGTTTTCCACGATGTCATCCAGCTTTTCCTGGGGGAATTTTTCCAGTAGTTTTTGTGCCGTTTCTGCCTGACGGCAGAGAAGCCGCGCTTCCTGCCGGGCAGCTAAGTCCTTATCAATTTCCAAATAATCAACTCCTTTAATGATCCTGGCTCCCCCTCTGGGGGAGCTGGCACGCCCTTGGGCGTGACTGAGAGGGCATTATCGCAAAGTGTTTGAAATTGCCCTCTCCGTCAAAAATCAAAGATTTTTGCCACCTCTCCCAGGGGGAGAGGCAAGAGGTTTTCTCTCATAAAGGCCTTGCAGCGATCTCTTTGACAGCACTTGCGAAAGCATCGCAGGCGGCCTGGCAGGCGCTTTGGGTGCCCGATAGCAGCCCACCACCGAAATTGGTTTCGCTGGGGGGCGCATATAGTTTACATAACTTTACATCCGCCGCCTTCAAAGCATAATCCATGGCATACATGGCTTCCAACGGCGGCGCAATGAGATAGGCAATGGCGCTGCCCAGGGGAACGCCTGCTTCTTTGGCAAGATACGACCCCACAGAACTGACGGTGTGAGCCAAATAGGGTACGCCGTTTGCTTCCTCAAAGCCGATGCGTCCCAAGGCGGCAATGGCTGCGTCCATGCCGCTGCGCACCGCGCCGGGACTCCGGCCGGAGAGAATGCCGATGATCTCCCCTGCGTTGGGGGTGGATGCATTGGCACTGCCTGCGTAGAAGCTCCGGGCGTAGGAAACCTCCACATCCGCGGCTTTGGTGGCCGCATCCAGGGCAATATAGGTGGCATCGTCACAGTCAGTGGTGAGCATACCAAGACTGGTATGCCCGGCAGGCGCGCCCAAGCTCCGGGCAAACCCGGGGTCTGCCCCAGGCAGATACCGCACCGCCAAAATATTGACGGGAATCATTGCGCCGCCTCCAGATGCAGCCCCACGCCGGAAACTTTTTTCTTCAAAATAGTATCGATGAGCTCGGCAATATACGCACCGGCCTCCACGGCGGGCGTGCCCTGGGCGTGGATATTACTGACCACGGTGCGACTGGATTCGGAGACCCCGGTGTGGGGCTTGTAGGTGATATAGGCGGACATGCTCTTGTCCGTCACAAGACCCGGGCGTTCACCCACCAGCACGCATACCAGCTCACAGCCGGTGATGTCGCCCACGGCATCGCCTGCACCCACCCGGCAGTATTTGACGAAAATATCCTTGCCGGTTTGGATGCCCCGGGCCTTCAGACCGTCCTTCATGGCGGCCAGGCAGTCGATAGCATTGGCGGCGATGGCGGCAGAGGACAGGCCGTCACCCACGACGATCTGCACCCGGGGCGGCGTGTCAATGACACCCTTGATGGCCTTGGCGTTATGCTCATCGAAACATCGGCCCAAATCGGGACGGGTGAGGTATTCTTCCTTGTCGTTGCACTTGGTTTTGGTGGGGAGCATGTCATGCTCCTTGGCGAAATCCGCCTCCAGCTCCGACCACACCGCATCCTGGGCCGCCGCATGGTCAGCTCGGAAACGGAGCATGGTCAATGTCTTGTATCGGGGGCCAGCCCGGCCTGAACCCAAACGGGCAGGGGTCTTCATCTTCATTTTGCGGAATTTTTCCCCGTCAACCGGGTTGTCCACCAAATAGAGTTCCCGCAAATTCAGTTTTGTTACATCCGGGACGAAATCTCCCTCTTTGAAATGCTCCTCTTTGGGCTGAGGGCCGGGCTTTGTGGGCTTGTAATCACTGCCCTTGACCATGGGTTCTTTGCCCATCCCGGCCAAAATTTCCGCGATCATGGCGGATAATTCTTCTTTGTTCATAGGATTCCTCCTTTGTTATTTGTAGCAGAGTCACCTAAACCCTCCCCCGGGGGGAGGGTGTCAGCCGAATAGGCTGACGGGAGAGGAACGGCGGCAGAACCGACTTAGGAATAGGCCTATACGTTTTCGAAATTTATAGGTTACCGGCCGCATTCCTCTTCTGCCTCGCTTGTGCTCGGCACCTTCCCCCCGGGGAAGGTAAGGAAGTTGCCACTAAAACAGCAATGCCGAGCCGTCGCCGGCTTTTTTGGTGAGTTTTCCGTTTTCTACGAAGCCCATTCGTTCCAGCCACCGCTGGAATTCCGGGATGGCGGTCTTGCCGGTGATCTCCCGCAATGCGGCAGTCTCCCGGAAGCCGGTGGTCTGATAATTGAGCATAATATCGTCCCCATGGGGGATGCCCATGAAGTAGTTGCACCCGGCCATGGTCAGCAGGCTTGCCAGATTCTCAATGTCATTCTGGTCGGCCTTCATGTGGTTGGTGTAACAGCAGTCACAGCCCATGGAAATGCCGGTGAGCTTGCCCATGAAATGATCCTCAAGACCTGCCCGGGTCACCTGCCGGGCATCGTACAGATACTCCGGGCCGATGAAGCCCACCACCGTGTTGACCAAAAACGGCTGGAATCGCTTGGCAAAGCCGTAGCAACGGGCCTCCATGGTCACCTGGTCAGTGCCGTGGTGGGCGTTGCTGGAAAGCTCCGAGCCCTGCCCGGTCTCAAAATACATCACATTCGGCCCTTCGGCTGTGCCGTCACGCAATAGCAGATCTCTTGCTTCTGCGATGGTGGCGGCGTTGAAGCCGAAGGCGGCGTTGCCTTTTTCCGAGCCTGCGATGGACTGGAAGATCAGATCGCAGGGCGCGCCGGCGCGCACCGCTTTCATTTGCGCGGTGACATGAGCCAGCACGCAAATTTGCGTGGGAATTTCCCAATGCTCCTTGATCTCCTGGAAGCGGCGCAGAACCTTGCCCACCTGCTCCGGGGAGTCGGTAACCGGGTTCAAGCCGATCACCGCATCACCTGCGCCGAAGCTGAGACCCTCCAGCACGGAAGCGGTGATGCCCTCCGGGTCGTCGGTGGTGTGGTTGGGCTGCAAACGGCAGGACAGCGTGCCGGGTAAGCCGATGGTGGTATTGCAGTGGGCGGTGACGGTGATCTTGTTTGCGGCATAGATCAGGTCAAGGTTGCTCATGAGTTTGGCAACTGCCGCCACCATTTCCGAGGTCAGACCACGGCTCACCTTGCGAATGTCCGCGCCGCTGGTATTCTCGGACAAGATCCACTCCCGAAATTCGGCCACCGTCCAGTTGCGAATGCGGTTGTAGACATATTCATTTACATCGTCCTGGATGATCCGGGTGACCTCGTCCTCTTCGTAGGGGACGGCGGGGTTTTCCCGCAGGTCTCCCAGGGTCAGCGCGGACAGCACCACCTTGGCGGCAATGCGCTCCTGAGCGGTCTCGGCAGCAAGGCCGGCCAGCTTATCGCCGGTCTTTTCCTCGTTGGCCTTGGCCAGAACCTCTTTGATATCCCGGAAAGCATAGGTCTTTCCGGATAAAATCGTTTTGAGAATCATACTTTCTCCTTTCATAAAGCCTTCCCCCGGGGGGAAGGTGCCGAGCTTTAGCGAGGCGGATGAGGAATGCGGGCGGGAACCGTTAAGTCTTAGGAATGTATAGACCTATTCCTGTGTTGGTTCTGCCGCCGTTCCTCACCCGTCTTCAAAATTGCCCATAGAGAGCAATTTTGAATCCACCCTCCCCCCGGGGGAGGGTATTTAGGTGCACACGTTAGGTTGCATGTTTTCTTGTCAGCAACAGCGCAACGGCCACGGCACTAATACCACCAGCCAGTTTTCCCAGTATCACAGCAGGCAGCATTTCCGGGGCGAAGCCGGCAGTGAAGCCCATGTGGTCGCCGAATACGAATGCCGCACTCACCGCGAAGGCAACATTGACCACCTTGCCCCGCGTGTCCATGTTTTTCATCATGTCAAAGGTGGCGATGGAGTTGGCAAGGCTGGCAATGAGACCTGCGGCGGCGGTGTCGTTGACACCGAGCACCTTGCCCAGCTTCAAAAGGGGCTTTTTCAGCAGTTTGGTGACGGCGTAAACCAAAGGAAATGCGCCTGCCAGCACGATAGCAATCGCCCCCACGGTCTCAAAGCCCTCGGATATGGGGGCAAGGCCGGGAATGATGACGAAGCCTGTCAATGCTTCCACGATGGCGCACACCAAACCGGCAGTGATCAGCGCGATGATGCCCTTGCCGAACAGGCCAAAGCCCTTGATCATTCCTTTTTCAAATTTCCACAGCCCCAATGCGATGATCAGGGCGATCAGAACGATGGGAATGAGGTTGCGAAGTACCATCAGCAGGGGGAAGCCTGCCACCAAACCGCCCACCAACACGCCGATGGGCACGGTCACCACGCCGCAAAGGATGCCCTTGGCAAGGAACGGGCGGTCGCTCTCCTGCAAAATGCCCATGGCCACCGGGATGGTGAACACCACCGTTGCGCCCAGCATGGAGCCGGTGATGACACCGCCCAAAGCCGCGGCCTGAGCATCACTTGTCAGCTCCTTTGCCAGCGCGCCGCCGCCCATGTCGCAGGCCAGGATCGTGCCGGCGAACATAGCGCCATCCGCACCTAAAAAGTTGTAAACAGGTACGACCACGGGTTTTAATATATTTGCCAGCACCGGGGCAAGGCAGATGATGCCGATCATGGCCATGGCCAAAGAGCCCATGGCGAGGATGCCGTTTTCAAATTCCTGTCCCAGGCCGAAACGATTGCCAAAAATTCGGTCAAACGCACCTAAAATGGCGAAAACCGCCATGATTGCGATCAAAATCTCATGGGCGCTCATATTTTCCCTCCGGGTCTAAAATGGCCACCACCGCCGCGTCCACCGGGGCGTCCATGCAGTAGCGGCTTGCCACTGTTCCGGTGATCAGCAGGACATGGTCACCCGTCCCTGCGCCCACCTGGTCGGCAGCGACCATCTGCTCGTCGCCCACCTTAACTACCAAAAAGGTCTGACCCTGCAGGCAGGCGGCCTTTCTTGTGGCCCATACAGAGCCGGAAACTATACCGATTTTCATTCCGTTCCCTCCAAAATTTCCTTAGCCAGGGGCGTCAGCACCGCACCCGGCCCGGGCTTGCGCCCGGTGCGCCGCATAGTCCTGGCTTCCTCGGCGGTGATCAGCCGTTTTTGGCCGCCGTCGGTAAAAATGACGCCCCAATTTTTCAGTTCCCGCTGTGCCGCAGTCAGACTGGCCGCAAGAGAGCGGTTTTTGGGAGCTTGGGGCAGCCCGGGGGTGTACAGGAATACGGGAATGCCCTCTGCCAAAGCGGAAAGCACCGTTTCCTCCCGGAAACGCAGCAGCTGGGTCAGCGTCAGCGAGCCGATGACCACCGCGTCATAGGGCGCGGCATCGGAATATTCATAGCCCAGGGGCAAGGGCGGTGCTTTGCCCACCAAAAATGCCCGATTCATGGCAAGATCCTCCCCAAATCGCCGCTTTTGAAGCCGCAGGCGTTGGCTTCGTCGTAGTCAAGATGCACCGCAGCGGCGAAATTTTTGTGGATGCGCACCACCACATCCTCAAAAATGCAGGGGCGGCTTGTAAAGGTCTGTAATTTTACGATTTGCCCGTCGGAGACATGAAATTTATCTGCGTCAGCCGGGGTCAAATGGATGTGCCGCCGGGCCACGATCAGCCCCCGGGGCAGATCCACCCGGCCCTTGGGGCCCAGCAGGGAGATGGGCGGTGTGTCCGCCACATCACCGGACAGGCGGATGGGAGCATCAACGCCCAAGACCCGTCCGTCGGTGAGGGAAATTTCCACCTGACCCTCTTTTCGCTCCGGACCGAGAACGGCCACATTCTGAAACTCTCCCTTAGGGCCGATGAGGGTGACCCGTTCGTTTGCCAAATACTGCCCCGGCTGGGACAGGGGCCGCTTGGGGGTCAGCTTGTGGCCGAACAGAGCCATGGACTGGGCATCCGTCACATGGACGTGCCGCCCGGAGGCTTCCAATTCTATGAACAACTGGGAAAAAACCGCATCAGCTAAGGCCTGTAATGCTTGCTCGTTCAAAATATCAACTCCTTTTTGTTTGCTCCTCCCTTGCCTCCCCTCAGAGGGGAGGTGGCTGAAATCTGTGATTTCAGCCGGAGGGGTGTCATATTGTGTGGACACCCCTCAGCCTCACTTTTGTTCGGCAGCTCCCCTCAAAGGGGAGCCTTTTGTGGAACACCAGGCGCTGAAAGCCCCCGGGGGGGAGGGTATGGCGGCTTTGCCGCTTTATCTTTCCAGTATCAGAGTCTTCACCACCACCGGCAGAGCCGGGCCGATGGGGCTTCCCACATCCAGATAATCCCCGTTTTTCAGCCGTACCCGGTCGATGCAGAGAATGCTTTCACCCGGCGGCCGCCGCAACGCGATGGCCTGACCCAAAGCCTTGGCCATATCCTGCTCCACCGTGACCAAAATGGGTGACGGCATGGCCTGCGCGATGGCGGAAGCCAGCGATTTGATTTTTTCATAGCTTGGCGCATGAAATTCCGGCAGAGCCAGCACCGAAAGGGTATCCTGGCCGGACAATTTTTGCCGGATGCCCGCCTCGAAGAGATCATTTTCCGAAACTGCCACCACCGGGCGATTCTTTATGGGCAGCGTCATATTCTGACAAAAAACCGTACTGCCGGACAGCTGTGCGCTGTGGCATCCCGCCCCAATGACCGTGGCGCGAATGGTCTCCTGGCCCAAGCGATAACGCCCTTGGCAGAGCCTGCTTTTGCGGATGGCCTGCCCCAAAATCGGCCCCATATCCCCAAAGGCAAAGGTCGGGTGCTGGGTGTCGATGCAGTCGGCCACGCCCCCGGAAAAGGAAATGACGGCGTTTTGTACCACACAGCCTGGATGCGCACCCAATTCCGCGGTGCGCAGGCGGCTGAGCAAGGCAGTGGGCTCTCGCAGCCCGGCAGCCATCTCCAGAGCCTGGGTCAGCAGTTCTGCCACCGGCTCCAAATCGGCAGCCGTGACGGCATCTCCCACTGAAAAACGGCACAGCCCCTCCAAAACCGGGGAAATATAGCAAATGCGCCCGTTTTCCACCTTGATCAGCCGCCCGCCCACATTCAGACAGTCGGTGCAGGTGATATTGCCGTTTTCGATCAATGCAAGGTTGGCTGTGCCGCCGCCGATGTCCATGTGAAACACCGTTTCACCGGTATCCCGGGAGTGGGCAACTGCCCCCGCCCCCTGGGCGGCCAGCACGCTTTCCAGGGAAGGGCCGGCGGTTGCCACCACGAAATCTCCCGCGTGCTCCGAAAGAGCAGAGAGCACCGCACCGGCATTCTCCCGGCGGGAGGTCTCTCCTGTGATGATCACCGCGCCGGTATCCACCTGATCCCGGGATATCCCCGCACTTTTGTATTCATCCTCCACAATTGCGCGAATTTTGTCGCCATCTACCAAATTACCCTCCAAAAGAGGCGTAAAATGCACCGGACTTCGGTACAGGATATTTCGCTGGGCGATCTCCATTTCCGGCACGGCGAAGCTGGATGCACGATTGGAAATCGTGAGTTGTGACACGATGAGCTGTGTGGAAGTCGTGCCCACATCCAGCCCCACACTCAGCAGACTTTCAGCCACGGCCCGTGACCTCCCGGAGTACCGCATGCACGGTTTGCGCCGTCACCGGCACAGGGTTGGTGGCACAGCAGGGGTCTGCCAGTGCAGCACTGACGATGGCATCGGCTTTTGCGAAAAGCTCCTCCGGCGCAATGCCGGCCTGGGTCAGTGTGCCGGGGAGCTTTAGTGCGGTACGCAGACGGACCAGAGCGTTTTTCAGATTGCGCACCGCCATGGCATCGTTTGCACCGCCCAGACCGATTTTTCGCGCCAGATCCGCGTATTTTGCGCCTGCGATCTGGCTGTTGCTGGTGAGCACGGAGGGCAGCAAAATGGCATTCAGCCGCCCATGGGGCACATGGAACTGCCCACCCAGGGCATGGGACAGGGCGTGACACAGGCCCAGACCCGCTTGGGTAAATGCCAGACCTGCCATGGCGGAGGCAATGTGCACCTCCAGCCGCACGCCTTTGTCACCCTCAAAGGATGCGTTCAGCAAAGAAGAAGCGGTGCGAAAGGCCTCCATTGCCAGCGCGTCGGTTATGGGGTTGGCGTTTTGGGAAGCCCATGCTTCCAGTGCGTGCGCCAAAATATCGAAGCCGCTGTCGGCAATCAGAGATGGGGGCATCCCGGCGAGCAATTCTTCCTCCAAAATGGCGATTTTGGGGCGCAGTTTTCTATCCACAAGGGGGTGCTTGACCCCGTCGTGGGTCAAAATGGCGAAATCCGTCACTTCCGAGCCGGAGCCGGAAGTGGTGGGCACGGCGATGAGGGGAAAGGAAAGACCACTGAAATAGGCCATGGCCTTGGCGCAGTCCATGGCGCTTCCGCCACCGAGCGCCACCATGGCATCGGGCTGAAAGGCCTGTACACGGGCTGTGCCCTCTGCCACCAAAGCCACGGAGGGGTCGGGCGCGACCTTATCGAAGATTTCGTAAGCCTTGGCTGACTTTCCCAACCGCTCTGCCCAGCCGTTTTTGGCGAAAAACGGGTCAGAAACGATCATCAGCCGTTCAAAGTTCCGCTCTGCGATGGCCGAGACAGCCCCGGAGCCCATGATGATCTTGGTTTCGCAGGAAAAATCCGTCATATCGATACCACCTTTTTTATCATGTATCGCGCCGCAGGCGCACTTGGCTCCCCTTGCGAGGGGAGCTGTCAGCCGAACAGGCTGACTGAGGGGTAGTTTTCTCTCCCCCAGTCAAAAATCAAAGATTTTTGCCAGCCCCCTCCTCAGAGGGGGCCAAGGGAGAATGTGTAATCATAGAAACTCTTTTCCTCCCTATTCTTTCCCATTTCTTCCTGTATTATTTATGAAAAATTCAAAGTACATACTAGAAGTTGGGCGCAGGGTGTGGTATAATGCGAAGTAAGTATACCTTAGGGAGATTTTTTCTTATGCTGGAACTTTTGGCACCTGCCGGTTCTATGGAAGCACTGTACGCCGCCGTTCAGAACGGGGCCAACGCAGTCTACCTGGGAAGCGGCATCTTCAACGCCCGTCAGGGTGCAAAAAATTTCACAACCCAGACGCTGACGGAAGCGGTAAAGTACTGCCATATCCGGGGCGTGGCGGTGCATCTGACGTTGAATACCCTGGTGTCCGACCGGGAGCAGGAGGATGTCTGCGCCCTGATCCGCAGTGCGGCAATGAGCGGTGTGGATGCCTTTATTGTGCAGGATCTGGCCGTGGTGCAGCTGTGCCGTCAGATCGCGCCCCATATTCCCATCCACGGCTCTACCCAAATGAGCATCCACTCTCTGCCCGGTGTGCTGTTTTGCGCCGCCATGGGACTTTCCCGGGTGGTGCTCAGCCGGGAGCTGAGCCGGGATGACATCCACTACATTACCCAGAATTCTCCCATTGAGATCGAAGTATTCGCCCACGGCGCGCTGTGTATGTGCTATTCCGGCCAATGCTACCTCTCCGCCGCCATCGGCGGCCGTTCCGGAAATCGGGGACGGTGCGCCCAGCCCTGCCGGCAGAGCTACGGCTATGGCCGTTGGGAGAGCAAACATCCGCTGAGCCTGAAGGACAACTGCCTGCTTCCCTACATAAAGGAGCTGGAGAATATGGGCGTTGCCTCCATCAAGCTGGAGGGGCGGATGAAGCGGCCGGAGTATGTGGCCACGGTGACCAATGTCTACCGCCGGGTACTGGATGGGGAAGCGGTCACGCAAAATATGCTCAGTGCCCTTTCCGCGGCCTTTAACCGCCAGGGCTTTACCGACGGTTATTACACTGGCCAGACCGGGCAGAATATGTTCGGCGTCCGGGAGGACAAGTATGACGATGCCAAGTGGCTTTCTGCCGCCCGTGCTACCTATGAGGCCAAGGAAAATCCCCTTGTGCCCGTTGGCTTTCACGCGGTCATAAGCCGGGAGGAGACCTCGCTGACCGTCACCGATCCCGAGGGCCGCACCTGCCGTGTTTTAGGCCCCGGAGCAGAGGTGGCACGCACCTTCCCTCTGACGGATGAGGCTCTGCGGGAGCGACTTTCCAAAACAGGCGGTACACCCTACTGCTGTCAGGAGGTCACCGCAGTGATCGATCCGGGCCTGACCCTGTCTGCATCCAACATCAATGCCCTGCGGCGGGATGCCCTGAATCGCTTAACGGCCCTGCGCGCCCGGCGGGATATGCCGGCACTCCGTCGTCCTCAAAAGGCGGCAACCTATGCCGGGCCAAAGGAAGCACCTGCCCCGGTAGTACAGGTGACCACCAAGGAACAGATCACCGAAAAGCTCATAAAAATGAAGCCTGCGGCTTTGTATGTGCCGCTGCACATTTTGGCCCAGGATCCCATTTACTGCCACGAGCTGAACCGCAAGGTACGGGTGACGGCGGTATTGCCGCGCATCGTCACGGATCATGAGCTGGAGAGTATCAAGCAGCAGCTGCGCACAGTGCGCGATATGGGCGTGCGGGATGTGCTGGTGGGCAATTTGGGACTGCTGCTGCCTGCCCGGGAAATGGGCATGGGCATTCGCGGTGACTATGGCCTGAATCTTTATAATTCCCGGTCTGTCAACCTCATGCGGGAGCTGGAGCTGAAAAGTGCAACGCTGAGCTTTGAAATGACCATGCCCCAGATCCGGGATATCTCCAAGGCTGTGCCCTGCGAGATCCTGGTCTATGGCCGCCTGCCGCTGATGGTGACGGAGAACTGTCTGATCAAGGGCAGAAACGGCAGATGTGCCTGCAATTTGTCCGCGAGCAAGCTGGTGGATAAGACCGGTGCGGAATTTCCGATTATTAAGGACGGGCAGAGCTGCCGAAGCATCCTGCTCAACGGCAAAAAGCTCAGCTGGCTGGATCGGCAGAAGGATCTGAACCGATTGGGTCTGTGGGGCATCCGCATGTATTTCACCACGGAAAGTCCCCGTGAGGTGGATCATGTGCTGGAAAATTACTTGAATCCCACGGCCTTTGATCCCGGTGCCTGCACAAGAGGTCTGTATTTGCGAGGTTTGGAATAATGGAGCTGATACTTGCGTCCCAGTCTCCCAGACGAAAGGAACTGTTGGGCTTATTCGGACTTCCTTTTGTGATCCGGGTGGCGGATATTGATGAAACCATGGATAAAACGGCTTCCGCCTATGACGAGGTTGCCCGGGTCAGCCGGGAAAAGGCAATGGCGGTGGAAAGAGCCCGGGGTGATATCGTGGTGGCTGCCGATACCATTGTGGTGTGTGAAAACAAGGTGCTGGGCAAGCCCCACAGCCAGGAAGAGGCAATGCAGATGCTGCGCCTGCTTTCCGGTCGGGATCATCAGGTGATGACCGGCATGACGGTGCTGCGGGATGAAAAATGCCTGTCCTGCACCCAGGTCACGGACATCCATTTCCGGGAGCTTTCCCAAAAAGAAATCGCCGCCTATGTTGCCACGGGTGAACCCATGGACAAGGCGGGCGCATACGGCATCCAGGGCGGCGCAGCCCTGTTTGCAGAAAAAATGGTGGGAGACTATTACAATGTAATGGGCTTGCCGGTGTGCAAGCTGCGCATCTTGCTGGAGCAAATCGCCCCGGAATTGTTTTGAGCGATTACTGCGATGAAAGTAAAAAGGCTCCCCTTCGAGGGGAGCTGTCAGCCGAACAGGCTGACTGAGAGGTGTTACACCCCACCGGCCCGTTGGGCCACATCCCCTCAAGGAGAAGCCTTAGGAGAACGGATTGCCACGTCGCCGCGTTTCGCGGCTCCTCGCAATGACATACCGGTAAGTTTAAGGAGTAATTATGAGATATTTATTCACGAAAAAAGTGAAGATCGTGCTGATCGTTGCATTGCTGCTCACCGCCGGCCTGGCGGTGGTATCCAATCTGCTGGGCACAACGGTGGGAGATCTGGTGGTGCAATCGGTGCTGACTCCTCTGCGCGCCGGCGCCAGCGCACTGACAGAGCAGGCAGAAAATATTTACGACTATATCTTCAAATATGAGCAGCTTGCGGCAGAAAACGCCGCGCTTCGTGAGGAGCTCTCCCAGATCCAGGAGGACAACCGGGATGCAGCGTCCATCAAGCGGGAAAATGACCGCCTGCGCCAGCTTCTGGAGCTGACAAAGGAAAACCCGGACTATGAACTGGTGGACAGCTACATCATTTCCTGGGATTCCACGGACTGGTCCTATTCCTTCACCATCAACCGGGGAGCAGGGGCCGGTATTGAAGCAGGCATGTGCGCCATCACAGAAAGCGGCGCGGTGGTGGGCGTGGTATCCCAGGTGGGAAGCAATTACGCGGTGGTCACCTCGGTTTTGGATTCCTCGCTGGATATCAGCGCGACCATTGCATCCTCCGGCTACCCGGGAATCGTCCGGGGTGCCTATGCCACCGGACAGACGGGAATGCTCCGGATGGATTATTTGTCCTCGGCAGCGGTCCTGCGGAGAAATGACCAGGTGGTCACCGCCGGCTCTACCGTGTATCCCCGTAATTTGATCCTGGGAAACATCGTGGACTGGGATGTGACGGACAACGGCATGGCCAAGTATGCCATATTGAAGCCTGCGGCGGATCTGGATGCCTTGGAGCAGGTATTTATCCTCACCAATTTTGACGCGGAGTAAGGTGTCATTGCGAACCAGTGACCGATGTCACTGGTGTGGCAATCCGCATCTTTGCGGCACAATAGTGCCGCGCGGCTCTTTGAGCCGCAGGGAAACGGATTCCCACGCCAGTGTGCGCACTGGCTCGGAATGACAGTAAAGTTAAACGGAGTAAGATTATGCTTTTCAAACGCAAATACGAATTTAAGCCCGACCGCACGGACGGCGGCACACTGAAAAAGCTGTATCTGACGCCCCTTCAGCGGAAAAAACTGCTGAAATGGGGTCTGATCAGTGCGGTTTTGGTGGCGCTGTCTTTGGTGCAGGATGTGGTGCTGGCACAACTGAGCATTTACGGAGCGACCTTTTGCCTTGTGCCCTGCGGCATTTTGCTGTGCGCCATGTTTTTTGATCCGGAGACTGCGGCGGTGTTCACCCTGATCAGCTCCACCGTCTACTATTTTTCAGGAACGGCGGCAGGGGTCTATTCCATCGCGCTGATCACCCTGCTGGGCACATTTCTGGGCATTTTCCGCAGAGGCTATCTTCAGCGGTGCTTCAGCGCATTGTTTTTGTGCGCCGCGGCGGGGATGATGGTCTATGAGCTTATGGTCTTCGCCATCGGCTGTTTCGTGGGGAGCACCTATCCGGCCCGGTTCGGTGTGTTTATGCTCACCGGCGGTCTGTCCGTGGCGGCGATGCCCCTTTTGTACCCCGTATTTTTGTCCATCAGCAACATGGGAGGAGAAACATGGAAAGAATAACCCGGTTGCGCGTAACCGTTCTGATGACGCTGTTCTTCCTGCTTATCGGTTTTTTTGCCCTGAAGCTGTATGACCTGCAGATCATCCAAACCGGCGGCGATACCGACAACGTCAAAAAATTCTATACAGTCACCCGGGTCAAAGCCGCCCGCGGCGATATTCTCGACCGTAACGGCAATGTGCTGGTGACCAACCGGGCGACCTACGACATGGTATTCAACCATTTCGTTATCCTCAGCAACGGCAATGTCAACGAGCATCTGCTGAGGCTGGTACACCTGTGCCGGGAAATGGATATCACCTATAATGAGCATTTTCCCATTACCATGGATGCGCCCTTCCAGTACACCCTGAGCCAGGTGGGGTCTGCGGGAAAGAACCATTTTCAGGCGTATCTGCCGGTAGTGGCCGGCGGCCTGGATTCGGACATTACTGCGCCGGTGCTCATGCGCACCCTGCGGGAATATTATGACATTCCTTCCCACTGGTCGGATGCGGATGCCCGGGCTGTGATCGGACTGCGCTACGAACTGCGTCTGCGCCAGGACATCACAAATCTTCCCAACTATGTTTTCATGGATGACGTGAACAACGAGGAATTGGCGGCAATTTTGGAGCTGGGCGTTCCCGGACTGAACACGGAGGAATCCATGGTGCGGGTGTACAACACCGAATATGGCGCCCATATTTTGGGCTACATCGGTGCCATCACAGCGGAGCAATGGCAGGATATCTACAAGGAAAAGGAAGGCTACCAAATGGACGCGCTGGTGGGTCAGAGCGGCCTGGAGGAAGCCTTTGAAGAATATCTGCACGGCATCGACGGCTACCGGGTGGACGTGGTTACCGCCGACGGCACGCTGATCCAGCAGTATTATCAGCGGGATGAGGAAACCGGGGAGGAGCAGCGTCCCATCGCCGGAAAAAATGTGGAGCTTACCATTGATCTGGAGATGCAGACCACTGCTGAGGAGCAGCTGGAGGCACTGATCACCGAGCTGCGGAACACCCCGGATGATGATCCTGACGATGACGAGATCCCCGACGGCGCAGATGCCAAGGGCGGCAGCGTGGTGGTGATGGATGTGAAGACCGGCCAGGTTTTGGCCTGTGCCAGCTACCCCACCTATAACCTGTCCACCTTCCGGGAGGACTACGCACAGCTGTCCCAGGATCCCCTTGCACCCATGTTCAACCGGGCGCTGATGGCTACTTATGCTCCCGGCTCTACCTACAAGATGAACATGGTCATTGCAGGCATCAATGCCGGCGTGATCAGCTCCAGCACCAAGATCACAGACCAAGGTGTTTATAGAAAATATTCCGGATTTAACCCCAAGTGTCTGACATGGACCACCTCCGGCAGAACCCACGGTCATATAGATGCTGCCCAGGCACTATGTGTTTCCTGTAACTACTTCTTCTACCATCTGGCGGATAATGAGCGCCTGGATTGGAATGTGGTGGATGCCACAGCCAAGGCTTTGGGTCTGGGTGAAAAGACCGGCGTGGAGCTGTTTGAATACACGGGCTATCGGGCCAATGCGGAAACCAAGGCGCTGCTTCATACCGCCGAGGGCGAAAGCGGCTGGTATCCTGCGGACCAGATCATGGCCTCCATCGGTCAGTCGGACAACAGATTCACCCCCATGCAGCTGTGTGTGTATACCTCCACCCTCGCCAACCGGGGTACCCGCTATAAGGCCACCTTCCTCAACCGGGTGGTGTCGTCAGATTATACCAAGCTGGAATATGTGAATGAGCCGGTGGTGGTGAGCCAGCTGGAGATCTCCAACGATGCCTACTATGCCTACACCAAGGGCATGCGGGATGTGGCCCTCACCGGTACGGCCAGAACAATTTTGAAGAATTATCCCATCCCTGTGGCCGCCAAGACCGGTACTGCAGAAACGGACAACGGCTCGGATAACGGTGCATTTATCTGCTATGCACCCTATGACGATCCCGAGATCGCCATCGTGGTCTACGGCGAAAGCGCCGGACATGGCCGAACCATGGGTCAGATCGCAAAGGCTCTGCTGGATACCTATTTCCAGGACGAGCTGGCGGGAGATCTGATCCCCGGCGAAAATCAGCTGAACTAAAAAAGAGCCTGTTGCAAACGCAACAGGCTCTTCTAATTTTGGTTTATTTTTTCAAAAATGCGTCAATGGCGGCAGCGCCCTTCTTGCCTGCGCCCATGGCCAGGATGACGGTAGCAGCGCCGGTAACGGCATCGCCGCCGGCGAACACGCCCTGGCGGGTGGTCATCTCGTTCTCGTCCACAATCAAACAGCCCTTGCGGTTGGTGTCCAGGCCGGGAGTGGTGGAGCGGATCAGGGGGTTGGGGCTTGTACCCAGGCTCATGATCACGGTGTCCACATCCAAAATGAACTCGCTGCCCTCAATTTCAATGGGACGGCGGCGGCCGGAAGCATCCGGCTCACCCAGCTCCATGCGGATGCACTTCATGCCGCAGACGCGGCCATTTTCATCACCGATGATCTCCACGGGGTTGCACAGAGTCTTGAACTCAATGCCCTCCTCCTTGGCGTGGTGCTGCTCTTCCAGACGGGCGGGCATTTCGGCCTCGCCGCGGCGATAGACAACGTAAACATTCTCCGCGCCCAGACGCATGGCGCACCGGGCAGCATCCATTGCCACATTACCGCCGCCAACAACAGCCACATTTTTGGACTTGATGATGGGGGTGTCGTAGTTTTCGTCGTAGGCCTTCATCAGGTTGGTACGGGTCAGGTACTCGTTGGCGGACATAACGCCCTTCAGGCTCTCGCCGGGGATGTTCATAAACATGGGCAGACCTGCGCCGGAGCCAACGAAAACAGCCTTGAAGCCCATTTCAAACAGCTCGTCGATGGTCAGAACCCGGCCAATGACCATGTTGGTCATGACCTTCACGCCCTGGGCTTCCAGCTTGGTGATCTCGTTGGCAACGATTGCCTTGGGAAGACGGAACTCGGGGATGCCGTACACCAGCACGCCGCCGGCGGTATGTAAAGCTTCGAACATGGTCACTTCGTAACCCAGCTTGGCAAGATCGCTTGCGGCGGTCATACCGGCAGGGCCGGAGCCGACTACGGCCACCTGGATGCCGTTGGAAGCAACCTTTTCGGGCATGGCGTTCACATTTTCACGGTACCAGTCGGCCACAAAACGCTCCAGACGGCCAATTGCCACAGGCTCACCCTTGATGCCGCGGACGCAGCGGGCCTCGCACTGGATCTCCTGGGGGCAGACGCGGCCGGACAGGGCGGGCAGGGCGTTGGTGGAGGTGATGATCTCATAGGCAGCCTTGAAGTCGCCTTCTTCTACCTTCGCGATAAACTCGGGGATGCGCACGTTAACGGGGCAGCCCTCCACGCACTTGGGATTCTTGCACTTCAGGCAGCGGCCTGCTTCGGCCATGGCCATCTCGGCGGTGTAGCCAAGAGTAACCTCCTTAAAGTTCCGGGCGCGGACCTTGGGATCCTGCTCGGGCATGGGGGTTTTTGTCAAAGTCATGTTTGCCATCTTCGCGCCCTCCTTACTTAATGAGTGCCTTGCCCATGGCTTCCATGCGGCAGGTATGGGTCTCGGTTACTTCTGCTTCCCGGGTGCGGTACAAACTGTTGCGGCTCATGAGCTCGGCAAAGTCAACCTTGTGACCGTCGAATTCCGGGCCGTCCACGCAGGCGAACTTGGTCTCGCCGCCCACAGTGACGCGGCAGCCGCCGCACATGCCGGTGCCGTCCACCATGATGGGGTTCAGGGACACGGAGGTATGTACGCCGAAGGGCTCGGTGGTCTTGCAGACGAATTTCATCATGGGCACAGGGCCGATGGCCAGCACCTCGTCAAAGGTTTCGCCGGCTTCCAGCATCTCCTGCAGGGGCTGGGTGACCAGGCCGTGGCGGCCGTAAGAGCCGTCGTCGGTCATCATGATGAGGTTATCGGCGACAGCCTTAAATTCCTCTTCCAAAATGACGATGTCCTTGCTGCGGAAGCCCACAATGACCGTCACTTCTGCGCCGGCCTCCTTGAAAGCCTTGGCAGAGGGCAGTGCGATGGCGCAGCCCACGCCGCCGCCAACCACGCAGACCTTCTTCTTGCCTTCCACAGGAGTGGGCTTGCCCAGAGGGCCGACGAAGTCGCGGATGTAGTCACCCTCATTCAGATTGCCCAGGGCCTTGGTGGCGAAGCCGACCTTCTGGAAGATGATGGTGACAGTGCCCTTCTCCCGGTCATATCCGGCGATGGTCAGGGGCACACGCTCACCCTTTTCGTCGATCCGGAAGATGATAAACTGGCCGGCCTTTGCTTTTTTGGCAATAAAAGGCGCTTGAATGTCCATCAAGGTGACGGCGGAATTCAGTTCCTTCTTGCGAACGATTTGAAACATAATACTGATCCTTCTTTCTCAGTTTAATCAACAACAAAAGGGTCAAAAACCCACGGGATACATTATAGTTCCAATCGGCCTGTTTGTCAAATACATATCGATAAGAAAATACCATTTCCGCAATGCGTTTCAATATTCCCCAATGTTCTTGCCTCTCCCTTTGGGAGAGGTGGCAAAAATCTCTGATTTTTGACGGAGAGGGTATGGAAAATTGCCCTCTCAGTCAGCCTGTGCGGCTGACAGCTCTCCCATAGGGAGAGCCGAGTCAGGGAAAAGAGGTATACATTTTCCCTGGTTCGGGAGTGATTCCCCGCAAAGCGGCCAGCTCACTGACGGTAACAAACCGAAAGCCCTCTTCCTGCAAACGGTCGATGATGGACAGCGCCGCATCCACCGAAGAATCGGAAAGATCGTGGAGCAAGATCACATCCCCGTCCTGCACCTGACTGATCACCGCCGCCTCCACCGCCGCAGCATCGTGTACCGCCCAGTCCCGGGGGTCGACCGACCAAAGCAGCAGGGCAAGGTCTTCCTTTTCAGCCACCTGCTCCAAAAGATGCGTGCCGCTTCCCCCGGGCGGACGCAGGAAGACCGCTTCACACCCGGCAGGAAGCAATGCACGGGTGCTGTCAATTTCCTTTTGCAGTTCTTTTCGGGAGAGAGTGGCCATGTCCTTGTGGGAGTAGCCGTGCAGACCGATCTCATGGCCGGCTTCAAAAATCTGCTTTGCCAATTCCGGATAAATCTCCAGCCGATAGCCGCACAAAAGGAAGGTGGCCTGTACCTGGCGCTCCTCCAGTCCGGCAAGCAGCCGCCGGGTGAACCGCCCGGATGGGCCGTCGTCAAAGGTCAGCGCCACATACTGAGGCTGCTCTGCCCGGGCTGAGGGGAAAACCAGCAGGCTCAGGCATAACAATATGGACAAAATCCGCCGCATTTCGGCACCTCCAGTTTTTACCCTCCCCCGGGGGGAGGGTGGATTTCAATTTGCAGAGCAAATTGAAAGACGGGAGAGGAATGGCGGTAGAACCGGCATAGGAATATGCCTATACATTTCGTGAAGTTTTGGCTTTCTGCCCGTATTCCTCTTCCGACCTCGCTATGCTCGGCCACCTTCCCCTCGGGGGAAGGTTTTTTCATGGCGTTCTGCTTTACTTTTCCCCGAAAAATTGATATAATGCAAAAAATAAGAAAAGAGGTGCGTCATGGGCCGGGAATTCGAGCTGAAATATAAGGCGACAGCGCAGGCACTGCGCCAGATCCGGGCATTGTGGCAGGGCTGGGAAGAAATTTCCATGGAAACCACCTATTTCGACACGCCGGAGGGCGCTCTGTCTGCAAAACATTGCACGCTGCGCCGTCGGATGGAGAACGGAATTTCCGTGTGCACCATGAAAACGCCCATTTCCGGCTTCGGTCGCGGCGAGTGGGATGTGCAGGCGGCTTGGAGCGGCGAAACCGTGGCAGAGCTGTTTGCCAAGGCAGGACAAGAGCCGATCCCCTTTGAAAGCTTAACTGCTGTGTGCGGTGCGCGTTTCACCCGTCTGGCGAAAACGGTGGAGCTGCCCGGTTGCACCGTAGAGATTGCTTTGGACGAAGGCGTTTTGCTCGGTGGCGGCAGAGAGATCCCTCTGTGTGAGCTGGAGGTGGAGCTGAAGGCAGGCACGGAGGATGCAGCCATCGCTTGGGCGCAGCATTTGGCAGAAAAATTCGGCCTGCAAGCAGAATCCCAAAGCAAATTCCGTCGGGCATCCTTGCTTGCAAAAGGAGAATATCATGGGTAAATTTGCCGCACTTTTTGAAAAATACGACCGGCTGGTTCTGTTTGACACAGAGACCACCGGACTGCAGTTTTCCCGGGATGAGATCATCGAATTTGCCGCCATTGTGGTGGAGTGCCGGAGCGGCGAGCCGGTGGTCATCCAGGAATATGACGAATTGGTGTCCCTCACACCGGGCAACTGCGTGCCGCCGGTGATCCAAAACTTAACAGGCATTTCCACCCAGGATATTTTGGAGCGCGGTCTTTCCAAGACAAGGGTGTGCCGGGATATTGCGCAGATGCTGGAAGGAAACACATTGCTTCTTGCTTATAATGCCCATTTTGATCTGAGTTTTCTTTATTATATGCTGCTTCGGGACGGCGACCCCATGATCCTCAAGGGCAAGGACAAGCTGGATCTTTTAACGGTCTACAAGGATCGCCGGGCCTATCCCCACAAGCTTTGCAATGCCATTGAAGCCTACGGCCTTGCAGGTTCGGTGGTCAATTCCCACCGGGCTGTTGACGATGTGCTGGCAACCTTGAAGGTCATGGAGGAAATGGAAGCAGAACGGGACGATTTACTAAGTTATGTAAACCTGTTTGGCTACAACCCCAAGTACGGCATCGACGGCAAGCCCATCGGTTCGGTTACATATAAGCCCCAGGGCTTCGAGCCGGGAACACCCTTGTATTTGTAGAAAAGAATGTCATTGCGAACCAGTGACCCGAGGTCACTGGTGTGGCAATCCGCATCTTTTGCGGCACTTATAGTGCCGCGCGGCTCGCAGAGCCGCAGGGGAACGGATTCCCACGCCAGCGTGCGCGCTGGCTCGGAATGACGGAAAGATAAGGAGGCAGTTATGGATATTTTGGTCATCGGCATTGCCGGAGGCACCGGCAGCGGCAAAACTACCTTAATGAACAACATCATGGCTCAGTTCGAGGGCATGGTTACGGTCCTCAGCCATGACAATTACTACAAACGCCACGATGAGCTGACCTTTGAAGAGCGCTCCGGCCTCAATTACGACGAGCCGGACGCCATCGAGACAAGCCTGATGGTGGAGCATCTGAAACAGCTGCGGCAGGGCCGGGCTATTGACTGTCCGGTGTACGATTTTACCCGTCACAACCGCAGCGACGAGACCATCCATTTAGAGCCCAAGCCGGTGATCATCGTGGAGGGTATTCTGATCTTTGAAAATGAACCCCTGCGGAATTTGATGGACATCCGTCTGTTTGTGGATACGGATGCGGATGTTCGTCTGTGCCGCCGGATCAAGCGGGACGTAAATAAGCGCGGCCGCACTCTGGAATCGGTGCTGGCGCAGTACCAGGCAACCGTCAAACCCATGCATGAAAAATATGTGGAGCCCAGCAAGAAATACGCCAACTTGGTCATTCCCGAGGGGGGCAAAAACATGGTGGCGCTGGAGATGATCCTGGGCCGCATTCAAAAGCATCTGGACGGCGCAAGTGCCGTTTAATTTGAGGAGGTAATAGTATGATCATTTGTCCCTGGAAGGATATTTCCCGTTACGAGGCCGTGATCCCCGGTCTGAAAGAGGCGGTGGCCATGGTAAACAGCCTGGAGTCCTTTGAGCCTGCCACCTATCCGCTGCCGGAGTGCGGCGGCCGCGTGCTGGTGCAGCACATCACCACAAAGAACGCCGAAGGCGCTCTGCTGGAAGCCCACAAGAATTTCCTGGATATCCAGTACATCCCCGAAGAAACCGAGACCATGGGCTGGGCGCCCATTGAGAAGCTGGAGGTTGCCAAGCCCTACAACGATGCCAAGGATGTATGGCATTTTGCAGGGGATTGCGATCTCATCGACATCCGCCCGGGCTACTGCTATGTGGTCTACCCCGAGGATGCCCATGCACCCGGCGTGCACCGCCAGGATGCCAAGGAGTACAACAAGATCGTTGTGAAGCTCCCCTGTAAGTAAATAAGAAAAGGGCGGTTCGACAGAACCGCCCTTGAATATTACATGGATTTTTCCGGAATTACAGCTCCTTGCCGTCCATGAAGACCCGCTTGCCGGTGTAATCACTGCGGCAGATGATGAAGTCGGCCTTTTTGCCGGTGGCGATGGAGCCTACCTGATCCTGTACGCCCAGGGCGCAGGCAGGGTTAAAGGTGGCGGCGCGAACGGCATCGGCCTCGGGAATGCCAAAGAGGATGGCGTTGACCATGCCCTGGTACAGGTTGGTGGCTGCGCCGGCAATCGTGCCGTCAGCGAGCTTGGCAACGCCGCCGGAAAGCTTTGCCATTTGGCCGCCCAGCTCATACTCGCCGTCGGGCATGCCGCAGCAGCGCAGAGCATCGGAGATCAAAATCATCCGCTCTCCGCCGAACATGGAGAAAGCCAGCCGCACGGAGGCGGGATGGACATGCAGACCGTCACAGATCAATTCTGCGCGAACCTTGGGGTTTTCAACGGCTGCCGGAATCACACCGGGCTTGCGGTGATGGATGCCGGGCATGGCGTTGTACAGGTGGGTCAAGTGCGTTGCGCCCTTGGAGAAGGCTGCCTTGGCGTTGTCGTAGTCAGCATCTGTGTGGGCAACGGAAACGGTGCACAGCTTGCTTGCCTTTTCCACGAATTCTGCCGCGCCGGGCAGCTCGGGGGCGATGTCCACAATACCTACAAGACCGCCGCAGGCATCGTACAGCTCCTTGAAGCCCTCAAAATCCGGCTCTTTCAGATAGTCTGCATTCTGCGCACCCCGCTTGGCGTAGGAGAAATAAGGGCCTTCCATGTGAATGCCCAAAATGCGGGCACAGCCTTCGGGAGCGGCGTCATGCAGCTCTTTGGCATTGCAGAATGCCTTTTTCAGGATGTCGTAGGGCAGCGTCATGGTGGTGGGGGCGAAGCCGGTGATGCCTTGCTCTGCCAGATACTTGGCTTCCTTTTTCAGATCCTCATAGCAGCCGTCGGATGCGTCAGCCAGCATGCTTCCGTGGATATGGCAGTCAATGAGACCCGGGATGACGGTAGCACCCTCCAGGTCAATGGCGTCTTCCGGCACTTCATCGGGCAGAACTGCGCCGAAACGGCCGTCCTTTACCTCAAATGCGCCCAGATGGAAGCGCAGATCGGAGCAAAAAATTCGAGCATTTTTGTAAAACATAAGAGTCCTCCTAAATACAGAGATCATTGTAAATACCTTCCCCCGGGGGGAAGGTGGCCGAGCAAGGCGAGGCCGGAAGAGGAATGCGGGCAATGAGGCAGGATTGTTGCCACTGTATAGGCGTATTCCTGTGTCGGTTTTGCCGCCGTTCCTCTCCCGTCAGCCTGTTCGGCTGACACCCTCCCCCCGGGGGAGGGGTTATGCACTAACAACGTAGTTGTTATTTCCGAATGTCCGGCAGGCTTGCAGCAGCAGCGGACTGGCCCACGCGGCGGGTGTTTTCGTCGGGGAGCATGACCTGGCACTTTTCGTACATGGCAGGCCATTCGTTCTTCAGCACTTCCTGGCAGGTGGCGAGGATGGTGTCGCCGCCCTTGCCGGACATGACCCGGCCCAGGAGCATCAGATGCTGGATGTCATAGAACTTGTTGTACAGCACAACGGTATGGGCAAGGTACGTGCCGATGTCCTTAAAGATAGCCTGGGCGCGCGCATCGTCAGCCTCCATCAGCTTCTGAACCACCTTCAGCTTTTCAGCGGGGGTCAGGCTGGGATCCAGCTCAATGCCGGCGCGAGGTGCCAGCTTGATGACGGCATCCTGGGAGAAGTATTTGCAGCCCACGCCAAAGTCGGTGGACCACTCGTCCTGCATGGCATCCTCACTGAGGTCAACGGGAGCAAAGGCCAGCTCGGAGATCCAGCCCAGCACATTTTTGTCCTTGTCAACATAGCCCACAGCTTCGCTGGTGCCCATGGCAAGGCCCATGATGTTGCCGCAGTTCATACCCATAGCACCGGCCAGGGCGGAAACGTCACCGTCGTTGGCAACCACAATGGGCACATCACCGATCTCGGCGGCGGCCCGGTCGAAAACGGTCTTCACCTCGTCCCAACGGTCACGGGGCACGCAGTAGAAAATGCTGGAGATCATGGGTGCGTTGCCCACGAACACACCGGCGGAAGAAACGCCGATGCCGTCCACCCGGGGCATTTTGGATGCGGCAGTACGGAAGGAATCCAGAATGCCCTCGTACTGATAGGAAGGATCGGCATTGACCTTGGGATGCCAGACGACCTCCTCGGAATAGACGCACTCGCCGTCGATAACTGCGCTTACCTTCCGGTCAGATCCGCCGGCGTCAAAGCCGATGCGGCAGCCGTCCAGGTGACCGCCCAGGGGGCGGGGAGCTTCATTGGCGGCAGGGCATGCATCCAGGGGCAGATCCAGAATGGTCAGCTCCTGCTCATAGAGCTTCTGGAAGAAATCATAGTCAAAGGCACGCTCGCCGGTTGCACTGTAAGCATTTTGCAGCTTCTTGGCAATGTCGCTGCAGCCGCAGATGTAGACCTTGAAGCCACCGATGGACCACAGCAGGAACTTCATGTACCGCTCCACATACCGGTAGTCGGCCTTCGCCATTTCGGCTGTGCCGTGGATAAAGGTGTTGCGGACAGAGATCTGTCCTTCCTGCCGCTCCACCGCGATGGCGATGGGTGTTTTTGCATCCTTCAGATAGGCATCCATCCAGACGCCGAAGGGGATGAAGCCCGGATCCAGTGCCGGGACATTTTTCAGATCAAATTTTACGCCTAAATATTCCATAATGTCCTCCTGTTATTTGTTGACCGATGCGCGGACCTTGGCCACGATGCGGTTCATTTCTTCCATTTTCGTTTCCATATCCGCAACCAGCTTCAGCTGGGTACGGGCGCGCACCAGATTATGCTCGGGGTACGCGGTTTTGAAGTACAGGTCACCGTCGATGTAGTCCTTCAGGAAGCGAAGACCCACTTCCAAGGTCATGATCAGTGCGCCCATGGGGAGCATTTCCACTTCCTTGTCCGTCAGCTTGGTGGCGGCCTCCAGGAAGCCCCGGGTGTAGACCTCAAACATATGCAGATCCATGCTCATTTTGCTTAAGTCCTGCTCATCTTCTGCCGCAGTGGCCGCGCCGAAGCGGATGGAGTCGCCGAAATCATGGGCGCTGAGACCGGGCATCACCGTGTCCAGATCCAGCACGCACAGGGCCTTGCGGGTCTTGCGGTCCAGCAGAACATTGTTCAGCTTGGTGTCGTTATGGGTCACCCGCAGGGGGAGCTCTCCGGATTGGAGCATTCTTTGCAGCGTGCCGCCGACCTCTTCATGAGCCAGGACAAAATCCACCTCTTCCTGCACGCAGGCCAGACGGCCCAGGGGATCTACGGCAAGGGAGGCCTTGAACTGGCGGTAGCGGTCGATGGTGTTGTGGAATTCGGGGATGGTTTCGTACAGGGTATTTGCCGGAAAATCCGACAGCAGCTCCTGGAATCGGCCAAAAGCGATGCCGCTTTGGTAAAAGTCCTCATCACTTTCCGGTGCGTCCAGGCAGAAGCCCTGCATAAAGTCGTACATCCGCCAAAAATCGCCCTCGCTGTCCCGGTAGTAGGGATGGCCTCTTTTGGTGAGGATGAAGTGCATGGCCATCCGGGGGTCTTCTACCCGAGCGCGCAGGTAATCTGTTACGGCCATGACATTGGACATGAGACGTGGGGGGTTGCGGAAAACGTACTTGTTGATCTTCTGCAAAATGTATTCCGCGCCGGTGTCGGTGGTTACCTTAAAGGTGCTGTTGATGTGGCCGTGGCCAAATTCCCGCCAGGAGATCGGCTTGCCGTTCAGCTGAAAGACGGAGGTTAGTTTTTTAATATCCAAAGGAATCACCTCGTTGGGTATTTGCACATAAAAGCGCACTCTAATTTTACCATAGAACCGGGCAAAAAGCAATGTAAAAAGATTTTCCAGGCGGTATAGACAAACACGCGGTTCATAAAGGATAAAAAAGTGCCTGCTGAGCATTCAGCAGGCACAAAATATGAGCAACAATTTTCTTTACATGTCATTGCCACACCAGTCTGCGGACTGGTTCGCAATGACATAATTTGAGCATTGTGCGATTTAAGCAGCGTTTACTCGAGGAGAAGCCTTTAACTTGCCCACCAGCTTGCCGATGCCCATAGCCAGCAGCAAAATCACATAGGCTGCGGCGGTGAAGCCGAGAATGTAGATCACCAGGCTCCAGGGGAAGGGAACCACCGCCTGCACATCCTTGTAGACCAGCAGGTGAGGATCGCAGTAGGGGCTGATGTAGAACATATTAAAGGTCTCAGTCTCCAGCAGACCGGTCAAATGGGCGATCTCGTTCATCACAGCAGCAAGACCCACGGTGACGGCAAAGACCGGCAGAGCCCGCAGGAGGGTCTTATGCTCCAGCTTCACATAGCCGGTGGCGAACAGGTAGATGCCGATGGTGATCATAGAGCCATGGCAGATCATGGTCTGAATGTTGATACCAATGGTGGAGATAAATACATCATTGGGGCAGAGCATCACCGCAGCTCCGGCAAAGACGGCATAGGTGGCCAGATAAGCACACAGACTCTCGTGCACCTTTCCCTTTTTGATCAGGCCTGCCAGCAGGCCTATGTACATGGGTGTGGAGCAGAATTGGAAGGGAAATGCGTACCACTGATAGTCAAAGGTGATGCCGCTTTCGTAAGAAAAGCTGTAATTGATCTGCTTGTAGACTTCCAAAACGGTGACAATAATGGCGGTCACCAGCACCACCCGGCGTACATGATCAGGGCTTTGTGCTTTGGGCAAGCGCAGCAGAGGGATCAGTGCAAGAAACGTGATGGCAAGCCACATCAGATGAAACCAACCAAAAGGAGTGGGGGTTTCCATGGAACTGTCCAAAAAGGCAAGTACAGATTGCCAAAAAGACATAAAAATTACCTCACAAATCATTTTTTAGGAATGACCTGGGCAATTATACTACAAAAAGTTCCTTTTTTCATCCCCACAGACTTTAAGATTTCATTAAAAATTCCCGGGTACGCATAGCGTACCCGGGAGTGTGTGGTTTTTTTACTTCAGAACCTTGAAGTAGACCAGCAGGGTCAGGATCACGCCGCCAATGGCGTATACATCCACGATGGTGCCGGCGATCTTCAGCACCAGACCCACGATGAAGCCAACCAGCGGGATCCAGCCCAGCAGAGAGCCTACCAGCCAGCCAACGACTGCGCCGACGACAGCGATTACGATGTAAACGATCAGTGCGTTGATCAGCTTGCTCTGCTCAGTGGCAGCGAAAGCGCGGGGGAACAGCTTTTTCAGCATATCCATAATTTATTTCTCCTTGCTATGTAGGTTTGATCCGAAAATGGACCGATTATCTATATTATATAGGATTTTTTCGGAAAATGCAACTAGATTTCAAAGATCTTTTCGATTTCGGTAGGGCCTTCCAACAGCAAAGAGGTGATGGTTTCACCGTCAGATCGGACGGTCACAGTCAGATCACCGCCGGGGTTTTTCACCGTCAGCACACCGCCGGGCACTTTTCCCGTTTGCCAAAGGGTCACGGCGGTGGCACCGGAGCCTGTGCCGCAGGCCAGGGTGTAATCCTCCACGCCCCGCTCGAAGGTGAGGATGCGCACGGTGGTGTCGTCCAACCAGGTGTAGAGATTGGCATTTGCGCCCTTGGGAAACGCCGCATTGTGGCGCATATCCCGGGCAAATGCACGAAGCTCCTCCCGCATTTCCCATGTAAGGCCGGGAATTTCCGTGACGGAGTGGGGCACGCCGGGATCACCCAGCTCCACATAGGCGGCGTTGGGAAGCCGATTCAAGTCGATCACAGAGGGGAGATTCAGCTGAACCCGGTAGATGTTCTCGCTGATGCGCTGACCGGCCACAAGACCGGCATCGGTCTGCACCACCATTTTTTCTCCTGCAATGCCCAGCTCATAAGCGTAGCGGCAGATGCACCGGGCACCGTTGCCGCACATTTCGCCCCGGGTACCGTCGGAATTGTAAAAATGCAGGCGAAAATCGGCAATGGCAGAATAGTCGATGGCCATAAAGCCATCCGCGCCGGTCAGTTTACATAACTCTACGGCAAGCGGGGCAAAATCCATTTTCTGCCCCCGGGCATCCATGACCATAAAGTCATTGCCCGCGCCGTTCATATAGTGTACGCGCATAAAGTTTCCTCCAGTTAAAAGCCTTCCCCTGGGGGAAGGTGTCGCCGCTGACAGGCGGTGACGGATGAGGGTAATAACCGCACGAAGTGCGGGAAAAACATCATTCGGTACGGATGGGTTTTAAGGAACGACCCTCATCCGTCATTTGCTCGTTCCTCGCAAATGCCACCTTCCCCCAGGGGAAGGCTTTTATCCCAACAGTTCTTCCATAGTATACAGGCCGGCTTTTTTACCCTCCAGGAACATGGCGGCATCCACCGCACCGTCTGCAAGCATTTTGCGGCTTCCTGCTTCATGGCGCAAGGTCAGGGTCTGGCTGGGGGTGCAGATATGCACCTCATGCACGCCTACCACATTGCCCATGCGCAAAGATGCAACGCCGATCTCCTCCGGTTTCCGCTTGCCCTCTCCGGCCCGGCCGCAGGCCTCAACCGCATTGGGGCGCGCCTGGCGAATGGCGTTAAACAGCATATGCGCCGTGCCGCTGGGGGCATCCACCTTGCGATTGTGGTGTACTTCCAAAATCTCAATGTCCGCATCCGGAAACGCGGCGGCGGCCTGCTTGGCAAGGCGGCACAGCACCGCGATGCCCAGGCTCATGTTGCCGGAATAGAATACGGGCAGCGTTTCGCTCGCCTTGTAGATCAGTTCCTTTTCTTCCGCTGTGTGGCCGGTGGTGCCCACCACCACAGCGCAGCTGTGGGCTTTGGCGTAATCCAGCACATCGGCGATGGCGGTATGATGGGAAAAGTCGATGATGATATCGCCTTTTACATCGCCCAGCTCTGCAAAGGTCTTGGGAATATTGTTTTCTCCGTCGATGCTCACCCGACCGACCACTTTTTCGCCGAGGATCTGGTCGATGAGCTTGCCCATAGCGCCGTTGGCGCCGCATAAAATGGCTCTCATACGGTTACACCCAGCTTTCTCATCTGCTCGTAAAGATTGGTGCGGAAGGGCTCTTCCATGGGTGTCAGCGGCAGGCGCAGATAGTCCTGGCCAAAGCCCATGGCGGACACGGCTGCCTTGGCGGGGATGGGATTGACCTGGCTGAACAGGGCATCGATCAGGGGCAGCATGCTAAGCTGCAGGCGTGCGGCTTCCTCATAATTGCCGGCTTTTGCCGCGTCGGTCATAGCTACCGCCAAACCGGGCACCACATTGCTCAGCACGCTGATCGCACCCTTGCAGCCCATGCTCATCATAGGTGCAGTCAGGGCATCCTCACCGGAGTAGATGTCAATCTTGTCGCCGGCGACGCGCATCATTTCCATGAACTGGGCCATGTTGCCGCTGGCTTCCTTCAGTGCCACGATGTTGGGATGCTCGGCAAGGGTCGCCAATGTCTTGGGCTGGAGATTACAGCCGGTACGGCCGGGAACATTGTAAAGGATCACCGGAACGGTTGCCACATCGGCAACCTGGGTGAAGTGCGCGATGAGGCCGGACTGGGTGGCTTTGTTGTAATAGGGAGTTACCACCAGCACTGCATCCGCACCTGCGTCACAGGCGCGCCGGGTGTTGTCGAGCACATGGGCGGTGTTGTTGGTGCCGGTGCCGGCGATCACGGGTACCCGGCCTGCGGCCCGCTCCACAGTGTAGCGGATGACCGCAGTTTGATCCTCCGGCTCGATGGTGGCGTTTTCGCCGGTGGTACCCATGGCCACCAGGGCGTTGATTCCGCTGTCGATCTGAAAATCAATGAACCGGCCAAAGGAATCGTAATCGATGCCCTCAGCTGTCATGGGGGTCACCAAAGCGGTGGCCATTCCGGTAAAAATGGTCTTTTTCATAAAATGTCCTCCTCAAACCTTGGTAAAATAGTCGTAAATGGGAATAAGCTTTTCCAGGAAATCCCGTACCCGGTCACCCAATTCAGGGCCGAAGGTGTCGGGGCTGAAGTCCTCGTGGCGGATCAGACAGATGCCTTTCTTCCACAGATAGAATCTTTCCAGTTTTTCGTCAGGGCAGGCTTCGGGACGTTTGTATTCCTCTGCGGTGACGGCCATGCCGGTATCTTTTTCGGCTTTTGTCACGATTTTGAGAAATTCTGCCGGTTTTTCGGCAATCTTATGGCGGAAGGCCTTCATCCTTGCCGGGGTGGGACTCCAAAACAGGAAGCCGTAGTCAATCCCCTCGGGATTGATCTCAAAGAACAGGCAGGGATTTTCCGCCCACCACTCCACGTCCTGCCGGATGCAGATCCAAAGGCTTTCCTTGTAGGGCAGGGGGTGATGAAGCCGGGCATCCCGATAGATCCGGCTGACCTTCAAAAGCGTGCCCTCTTTATCCAAAAACGGCTGAAAGATATGCGCGCCCAACGCTTTTGTGGGCTCGTACAGGTATTTTACATAGTCCTTTTTGTGGGAAAGAAACCACTCCCGGTTGTTGTTCATGCGGATGCCCCAGAGAAAATCCACAGTTTCGGGGCTGTAGCCTTCAAATGCCATAATGACCTCTTTCTTTCGTCAATCCTTGTAAAGATCCCGGCCCTTCCACAGCAGAGCATTGTGATGCTCTTGCGGGTATTCCCGATCCGGAAGCTCCAAAGTGTGCCGCTCATAGGCATTGACGACGGTGGTGTCTTGATAGGTGTGAATGCGCTCCAGCTTGTGATCGTAGCGCAGGTGCACATGGCCGTGCACCAAATAAGCGGGACGATGCTTGTCCAGCAGTTCCCGGAAGACGGCGAAGCCCCTGTGGGCGGGATCACTGCCGTCACCAAGATCCTGGACCGGCGCATGGGTCAGCACGATGTCCACGCCACCGGCTTTTTTGATCTGCTTTTCCACTTTTTGAATGCGCTTGCGCATCTGCTCCTCGGTGTACTGGTGCTCCCCGGGATGATATTGCAGGCAACCGCCCAGACCTAAGATCCGCAGACCGCGATAGATCACCAGCTTGTCGTCAATGCAGTCACAGCCCTCCGGGGGGCGGCGGCTGTAAGAGCCGTCGTGATTTCCATGGACGTACAGCACAGGGCATCGGGCCATGGTGACCAAAAACGACAGATACTCTGCCTTTAAGTCTCCGCAGGAGAGGATCAGATCAAATTCCTTCAGCCGTCCGGGGACGTAATGCTCCCACAGGGCGGGGCACTCCTCGTCGGAAACGGTGAGGATCTTCATATAGACCCCTCCTTTTCCATGGGGATCTTATCCCGGTGGATGCCCAGCTCCCGGAGCATGGGCTGTGCAAAGGGCTCAACCTCTTCAAATTCCGGGATACGGCCGATGACATTGTCACACAGCCAGTCCATGTACAGTATTTCGTCGGGGGACAGGGGATGTTTTCCGTTGTTGCGCACCTTGCCCTGTTGGTCGATGATGGGGCGGAAGAAAGGATCCAAGCTGCCCCGCTGGATATCCTTGCGCAGGATCTTTGCCAGCGCCTGCAGGCCTGTGGGCAGGCAGTCGGAAAGCTTTACGTCGATCACGCCGCTGTCCATGCCCCACCAGTAGTTCACCGCCCGGTGGGGGGCTTCCTCCTTCTCCCACGCACCGGAGAGCATGGAGGAGATGATATTTTCATAGAACCGACCCCAAAGCCACACAGGAGAACCGATGGCTTCCCAATGATCATTATCATCCAGCCAGTAAGTGCCGTGGTTGCCAAAATTGAGATAGGTCGGGTTTTCCGTGGGAGCGTCCCGGTTGGAGATCACCCGGATGCCGTCGTTCAGAAAATCCTGCTGGTGTGCGCCTTTTTGGCAGGACCAGCGCAGGTATATTTTTGCCCGAGGGTTGGTCAGCTGTGCGCCCAGCGCAAAGGCGTTGATGGACGCAGGCACGCCAAAGGTGGGGCTGGATGCGATGTAACCGATGCGGTCATTGTTGGCCATAGCGCCGGCCAGTGCACCGGTGATAAATTTTGCTTCATAGATCCGTCCGTAATAGGATGGAACGCTGGAATAGTGGGTATCCACGGAGCAGTTGAAAAACCGTACCTTGGGATATTTCACAGCTGCACGCAGGACGCTGCGGCGCAGCTGGGGCGTGGTGGCAAAGACCACATCCGCGCCGTCGGCAACGGCCTTTTCCAGCAGTTCGTCCGCAAGCTGGGGATTGTCTGCGTGGAAATAATTGCGTACAACCACATGATCGCCCAAGGCCGCTTCCAAATGCTGACGGCCTCTGTCGTGGGCGTTGATCCATGGACTGGTGGTGTCCAGGGGATGTACAAATGCCACGTGCAGATGAGACGGCGCGGTGAACCAGCTTAAAAGCCCCGCCTTGGTCTCCGGCTCGGTGCTCACCAATGCTGCTTCTGCCCGGGTAAAGCTGCGCAGATCATCCTGAAGTGCGGAAAGGGATTTTCGCAGCTCCTTTGCCGTCATGCGGCCCAGCTCCCGGAAAGGATACACCTGCAGCCACAAGAGCAGTGCATCCTCGGGAAGCATGGGAAGCTTCAGTCCGTCCAAAGAGGCAAATGCCTCCCGGAAATACTGGTAATAGGCAGAAAAAGTGCGCCGTTCCCGTTCTGTCCAAAGCTCACCGGGATCTTTGCCCAACAGGGAGAGAAGCTTTGTATAGTCCTCGCTGCTGCGAAACTGAATGGTATATAAACCCGATGCCCGGTAAAATTCCAAAAATGCATAGTAGGCGCGGATCTGGGGAGAATCGTCCAAAGGAGGCAGAATCCGCTTGACCATGCCGGTGATCCGGGGCGCGCCCATGTGCCGGAGCACGCTGACCCGCTTGTTGCCCTCCTGCACGTAGAATTTACCCAAGTATTCATAGCACAAAATGGGATCCCGGATGCCCTCTTCGGAAAGGTGGGCGTTGCACAGATGGATCCATTTTGCGGCAAATTCGCTGGTGGGCTCCAAAAGGGGCAGGAAACCGGCGGTGAATGCACTGATCCGTCCGGCGGCCTTGGTGCCGACGATCAGCTCCGCGGGGATGTCCAAAACCCCCAGATCTTCAACGGAATCACTGGTGCGGCCTGCCAAAATGGTGTCCAGCACCTGGGGGTAGGGATCCTTGCCCTCAGCCAGTAGAGCCTTGTATTCTTTTTGACCGGCCCGCAGCGCCAGAGCATATTCCTCCTGTGCCTGCTGAAGATCCATGATGCATCACCCCTTTGTGCTCCTAATTATCCACTCCTATCATACCCTGTTTTGTGCAGATTTGCAACCATTAAGATATGGAAATGGACAAAAAACAAGTACCCGGAGTTTTCTCCGGGTACATATTTTTCGTTCTGCGGCAGAAAATACGGCAAAGGGGTGAAAACATGAAAAAAGAAGAAAAACAGGAAGAAGCCAAGCCCATTCCCTGGGAAGTGGCTGATCCCAAGCCGCCCATCGTTCACTCCGGCCGTTTGGAGCAGCGCAAGGCCAATTAATTCTGGGCAATTTCCAGCGGCCGCAGGACACTGTATGCGGTATACCGGGTGTCCAGCAGGTCAGTGAAAAACACCAGCTGTGCAGTGGGATCGGCAAGATTCAAAGAAGCCACAAGTGCCGGAATGTCCGCCGCGGCAACATTTTCCATGTAAAGCCGACACCGCCCCTGGGGCAGGGTGATCTGGGAGCTTATGAAGGATACGGCAAAGCTATCGGTAGCACAGGCCTGCACCAAGGTTTTTGCGGCCTCGTTCAGGGCTTCTGTTTTGTCACCGGAGAATTTGATCTTCTCCGTATTGGGGAAGCGGAAATCGCTGAATACCACTTCGTCAAAGCCGAGATTGCGCAGCTCGGTGACGATCTGCACCAGATAATTCAGTGTGCCGGTGGAGGCGGGGTTAAACCAGTAATGGGAAAGGCCCTTGATGCTGGTATCCTCCCAAAGAGAACCGTTGCCTCCCTTCAGGGGCAGGCCGTAGGGTACGCGTCCGGCTTCATCCGCAAGGAAATACCACCGATCCCGGAAGGCCGGGAAGCGAGCGATCAGATAACAATCCTTGCTCTGCAGGGTGCGCAGCAGCTCGGTTACCGCCTCGGGATCGACTCCGTCGGGGGCACGGCCCAGGGAAGAAGTGTAATAAAACTCGCCCCGGACATTTCGCACATCCAAAAGGACAGTAGAATTGGCAGAGAGTTCTTCCAGCGCCGCTTTGGTGGCGGGAAGCGCCTTTGCTGTGAGCATATCAGCGGTGACGACCCAGCCTTCCAGCTGCTGCAGCGCGTCCGCAGGCAGGCCGGTCAGCTCGTCGGGGTCGCCGTAGGAGATGGAGACATCATTTCCTGCAGCAGGGGGCTGGGCAAGCTGACCCTGGGGAAGCTCAGGAGAAAGGTCAAAGTCCAGCTTTGCGCCCTCGTCAGTATAGATGATATAGCGGTTCAGCCAAAGCATCCAGGCGGCAAAGGCGGCAAGGCCCACGATGGCCAGTACGCCCAGGGCAATGCAAAACCGCTGAAGAGCCCGGCGAATTCGGTAGGGAATGGTCATAAGGCGTATTTCTTGGCGATGACACACCGCCAATCCTCCTTGGATTTGGTTTCGATAACGGTCAGTCCGGCTTTTTCCAGGGCAGCGGTGACGTCATGCAGCCGGGTGTCCAGAATGCCGGAGCAGATCAGAGTGCTGTGCTGCTGCAAAAAGGCGGGCAGAGTGGGTGCCAGGTGAATGATCACATCAGCCACTATATTTACCAGCACAGTGTCATATTCCTGGGTCTGGAGTCTTCCCATCAGACGCTTGTCTGCGGTGACATCGCCGGTGCAGGCGGAAAATTCCGGCGCGGCAAAGCCGTTGTAGGCGGCATTTTCCCGGGCGATATCCTCTGCCTTGGGGTCAATGTCCACACCGGTGGCGCTTTTCGCGCCCAAACGCAGGGCGGTGATCGACAAAATGCCGCTTCCGCTTCCCAAGTCCAGACAATGGCTGCCGGCTGTGACCCGTTCTTCCATAGCCTCCATCACCATTTGGGTGGAGGGATGCGCGCCCGTACCGAAGGTCAGACCGGGATCGAGAATGATGGGGATCCTGCCGCTTTCGTCGGAGGATTCCAGCCAGTAGGGCAGGACAATGAGCTTTTGACCCACTTCCACGGCAGGATAGTGCTCCTGCCAGCTGTTTTCCCAGTCGGTATCCGGCATGGTTTCCACAGTCATGGAAAGACTTTTGCTTTCGATCAGGGCCTTCAGCCGGGAAAGCTCAGCCTCCTGCGTATCCTCCAGGTACAGCTTGATGTGGGAAAGACCCTGCAATTTTTGCTGTAATTCCTCGTCGATATAATCCCAACAGGCCCGGTTTTCTTCCAGAAAATCCTCAAACTGGTTCTGATCCTCCAGCACCAGCTCCTGGAAGCCGGCGGCGGTGAGCATAGCCGCGGTATCATCAATGGAATCTGCAGTTGTGTGGACAGTGATCTCCAGCCATGCCATAAAAACGCCTCCTATCAAATGGTTGGCTCCCCTGTGAGGGGAGGCCTAGTACACCCATTGTACTGCATAAGGCAAAAAAGCGCAACCGGAAAGATGTGAATTTTCTTTCCGGTACTTCCTATTTTGGAAAACTTGGTATATAATAGGTGTGTTTCGTGAAAGGAGACGTGGCGATGCAACAGTTTCACCTGAGCGGGGGCATAGAATTTTACAGCTTTCGTCAGACCCGGTTCAAGCAGGGCGCGCTGAGCATCCAGTTTGTCCGTCCCATGAAAAAGGAGGAGGCGGCATGCAATGCCCTGCTGCCTGCGGTGCTTCTGCGGGGAACAAAGCGCGATCCCGATCTGCGCTCCATCACCCTGCGGCTGGACGATCTGTACGGCGCGTCTGTCAGCGCATTGGTGCGTCGGGTGGGCGATTATCAGACCACCGGCTTATACTGCAGCTTTATGGAGGACAAGTTCGCCCTGGATGGGGATGAGATATTGGCGCCCATGCTGGATTTCGTGGGAGAGCTTTTGTTGGAGCCCGTGACGGAAAAGGGCGTTTTTTCGGAAAATTATGTGGAAAGCGAGAAGAAAAATCTTATTTCCACCATTGAGACGGAGAAAAACGACAAGCGGGTGTATGCGTCTGCTCAGCTGATGAAGATCCTGTGCCGCAACGATTCCTTCGGTCTGCCCCGGCTGGGCGAAAAAGAGGATGTGGAGAAGATCACCGCGCAGAATCTCTATGACCACTACCGCAAGGTGCTTTCCGAAAGCCCGGTGCAGGTGTTTTATGTGGGCAGTGCAGAGCCTGCGCAGGTGGCGAAGCTGCTGACGAAGCAATTTGAAAAGATCAGCCGCGCCCCTGTGATGCTTGCGCCCCAAACTGCCCTTGCAGGCGGCGATGGCGGCCATGTAACGGAAAAAATGGACGTGGCCCAGGCGAAGCTGTGCATGGGCTTTGTCACACCCATCACAAACCGCACTGCCGATTTTGCGGCTATGCAGGTGATGAACACCGTATTCGGCGGCGGCATGACCAGTAAGCTGTTCATGAATGTCCGGGAAAAGCTGTCTCTTTGTTACAGCGTGGGCTCTGCATATTACGGAAGCAAGGGTGTGCTGACGGTTTCTGCCGGTATTGACGAGGGCAAGGAGAAAATTGCGCGGGACGAGATCATGGCCCAGCTGGAAGCTTGCAAAAATGCAGATATTACAGAAGAGGAGCTGATCGCTGCCAAGGAGGCGGTGCTGTCGGCCCTGCGAACCATCCACGATTCCCCCGGCGCCATCGAGGGCTATTTTGCCACCGCCGCCCTCAGCGGCCAGGGCATGGATCCCCAGGCACATGGGGCAGCCATCGCGGCGGTCACGGGTGCGGATGTGGCCCGTGTGGCAAGGACGCTTTGCTATCATTCCAGTTTCATTCTTGCAAGAGAATGAGTCAGCCAAGAGAAATCCTCTCTTGGCCCCCTCTGAGGAGGGGGCTGTCAGCCGCACAGGCTGACTGGGGGAGAGATACTACCACTCAGTCCAAAATCAAAGATTTTGTCCAGCTCACTGTGGTGAGCCCGGTCGCGGCTCTGACAGTCCACTGGACTGTCATTCACTACCGCGACTGCGCTTCGCTTACCCCTCACAAGGGGAGCCGAGGCCGCCTGCGGCGGCAATTTTCCGGAAAGGAGCGTGCCGATGGAAGCAATTTCTTATCCCAAGCTTGGTGAAACAATGTATACGCATATATGTAAAAACGGCCTGACTGTCAAGGTAGTGCCCAGGCCGGGCTTTACCCGAAAAATGGCCTATTTTGTCACGGATTTCGGCGCGATCCATACGGATTTTGAGCTGGAAGGGAAATTTTATCACGCCCCTGCGGGAATTGCGCACTTTTTGGAGCACAAGATGTTCGAGCTTCCCGGGCGGGATGTTTCGGCAGAATTCGCCGCCCTGGGTGCAAATGTCAACGCCTTTACCAGCTATGACATGACGGCCTACTATTTTTCCTGCTCGGAAAACTTCATGGAAAGTCTGTCACTTTTGCTGGAATTTGTGTCTACGCCGTATTTCCCCGAGGAAAGCGTACAGCGAGAAATGGGCATCATTGACCAGGAGATCGGCATGAATGAGGACGCCCCGGATTCCCGGGTGTTTGAGGATCTCATGCAGTGTCTGTATAAAGAGCATCCCATCCGCGTGCCCATTCTGGGCAGTCGGCAGAGCCTGCGCGCCATTACCCCCGACCTGCTGAATGCCTGCCACCGGGCCTTTTACACCCCGGCCAACATGATCTTGTGCGTGGTGGCAGATGTGAATGCAAATGAGGTGGCTGCGCTGGCAGAAAAGGTGCTGGGCACGCAGAAAAAGCCGGCAGGCAAAAAGCTGCGCCACTGGCAGGAGGAAATGTGCGCAGAAAAGCAGGTTTCCCACGGTAATATGGAGGTGGCTATGCCCACCTTCCAAATGGCCTTTAAGGCAGAGCCTGTGCCAAATGGCGAGGCGGCTGTTCGTGCGGAGATCGTAGGAGATCTGGCTGCGGAAGCATTGTTCGGCGAGTCCTCAGAGCTGTATCTGCGGCTGTACGAGGAGGGGCTCATTGATTCCTCCTTCGGCGGGGGCTTCGAGTCCATTGACGGCTGCGCCATGCTCAATTGCGGCGGCGACAGCTATGAAGCCCCGGCAGTGCGCACGGCCATTTTGGAGCAGGCTGCGACTTTGGCGCAGGAGGGCATCGCGGACGCTGATTTTTTGCGGATGAAGCGTAGCGCCATGGGCCGTCGCATCCGGGATCTGGACAGCTTCGATTCCATGTGCTTCCGGATCTGCGCGTACCATTTCAGCAGTTTTGAATATTTTGATTTTCCGGCAGTGTATGAACGCGTCCGGCAGGAAGAAGTTTTGGAATTCCTGCGCCGGGTGGTGACAAAGGAGCGCTGTGCCCTGTCGGTAATCGATCCTAAGTAATCCCTTGCCTCTCCCCTTGGGAGAGGTGGACGGGATCTTTGATCCCGGACGGAGAGGGCAAATTCGAAAGATGTCAATGATAACCCTCTCAGTCAAAAATCAGAGATTTTTGCCAGCTCCCCCAGAGGGGGAGCCAAGTGTAAATAAGACAAAACCTCAAAGGAGGAGACATAAATGTACCAAAATACCACAATTTCTTTCCCGTTTTTCGGCATTGAGTGGGACCCCATCCAGGTTATTCAGATCGGGCCGCTGTCGCTGCACATTTATGGACTGATCATCGGTGTTGGCTTAATGCTGGCCGTGCTTTACGGTTGGCGGCGCAGCCGTCAGTTCGGCATCAAAACAGACGATATCACCGATGGCGTGCTGTGGATCGTACCCTTTGCCATTGTCTGCGCCCGGGCCTATTACTGCATTTTTGAATGGGATGAAAGATTTGCGGATGATCCCATTTCCGTGCTGTACATCTGGAACGGCGGCCTGGCCATCTATGGCGGCATCATCGGTGCGGTCATTGGTGTGGCGGTGTTCTGTTATTTCAAAAAGATCAAGCTGCCGGCACTTTTGGATCTGGTTTTGCTGGGCTTTTTGATCGGTCAGTCCATCGGCCGCTGGGGCAACTTCTTCAACCGGGAGGCCTTTGGCGCGGAGACGGACATTTTTATCCGCATGGGTCTATATCAGAATGCGGATGGCGCCTATTCCAATGTGATGCACTATTTCCATCCCACATTTCTGTATGAATCGCTGTGGAATGCGGCGGGATTTGTGCTGCTGCACTTCCTGTCTAAAAAAAGGCAGTACGACGGCCAGATCGCCCTGGGCTATGTGCTGTGGTACGGCCTGGGCCGCACCTTTATCGAGGGCCTGCGCACGGACAGTCTGATGTGGGGGGATTTCCGGGTGAGTCAGATCCTGGCCGGTGTGACCGCCATTGCCGCGGCCGTTACCCTGTTTGTGCTGTCCACTCGCAGGCATGATCCGGAAAAACTCTTTGTCAACCAGGTGGCGGCTTTGGAACAGGCAGAGGAAGAGCCCGAAACCGCCGAAGAAGAAACGGAAGAACCGGAAAAAGATTGACAACACCCCCTTTTTGGGGTATAATACGCCCAAATAAAAAAGGCAAAGAACAGGAGAGTACACTGTCCGATGCGTTCAGCGAGTCCCGGTAGGTGAGAAGGGGATACGGCAGAAGCGGTGGAACATGGCCTGGGAGCTGAGGGGTCGATAGGTAGGCCTCTCCGGGTGCGCCCGTTAGAGCGTAATGAAGGCAAAATTGTCTGTATGGGTGTGCGCCTCGCATACCCTCCCCCGGGGGGAGGGTGCCCCCAAAGGGGGCGGGAGAGGAACGGCGAAATGTTGGAGAATTGAGGAAGCCTGAACTTGGATGTAAATCGCAGGATTTACGCCCGTATTCCTCTTCCGACCTCGCTACGCTCGGCCACCTTCCCCTCGGGGGAAGGTATGAGACATCGTTTGCGAAACAAGGTGGTACCGCGTCGATTTTTCGCCGCCCTTGAGGTTTCAAGGGCGGCGTTTACTTTTTAGGAGGATATTATGAGCGAAAAGAAACCCTATTATATTTCCACAGCCATTGCCTACACCTCTGCCAAGCCCCACATCGGCAATACCTATGAGGTGGTGCTGGCAGATGCCATCGCCCGTTACAAGCGGCTGGAGGGCTACGATGTGTATTTCCAGACCGGCACGGACGAGCACGGCCAGAAGATCCAGCAGAAGGCAGAGGCCGCCGGCATTACGCCCCAGGAGCATGTAGACCATGTGGCAGGGCAGATCAAGAATATCTGGGATTTGATGAACACCACTTATGACCGTTTTGTGCGCACCTCCGATCCTGAGCACAAGACCAAGGTGCAGAAGATCTTCAAGCGGCTGTACGAGCAGGGCGACATCTACAAGGGTAAGTACACCGGAAAATACTGCACCCCCTGCGAATCCTTCTGGACGGAGAGCCAGTTGGTGGAGGGCAAGTGCCCCGACTGCGGCAGAGAGTGTGTGGACGCCGAGGAAGAGGCATATTTCTTCAAAATGAGCAAGTATGCCGACCGGCTGATGGAGCATATCGAGAGCCATCCCGAATTCATCCAGCCCGAGAGCCGGAAGAACGAGATGATCAACAACTTCCTCAAGCCCGGCCTGCAGGATCTTTGCGTGTCCCGCACCAGCTTTACCTGGGGCGTGCAGGTGGATTTTGACCCCAAGCATGTGGTGTATGTGTGGCTGGATGCCCTGAGCAACTATATCACCTTCTGCGGTTACGATCCCGACGGCAACCATGAGGAGCATTACAAGAAGTTCTGGCCTGCCGACTTGCATCTGATCGGCAAGGACATCGTCCGTTTCCACACCATTTACTGGCCCATTTTCCTGATGGCTTTGGGTGAAGAGCTGCCCAAGCAGGTATTCGGCCATCCCTGGCTGCTGGTCAAGGGCGATAAGATGTCCAAGAGCCTGGGCAATGTGATCTACGCGGACGATCTGGTGCAGATGTTCGGCGTGGATGCGGTGCGTTACTTCGTGCTGCACGAGATGCCCTTCGCCGCTGACGGCATCATGACCTACGAGCTGATCATCGAGCGGATCAACAGCGAGCTGGCAAACATCCTGGGCAATTTGGTCAACCGTACCATCGCCATGGACAACAAGTATTTCGGTGGCCGGATCTGTGAGCCCAACACGGCCGATGCGCTGGATGAAGACCTGAAGGCCGTTGCTTTGGCGATGCCCGGCAGGGTCAAGGCCAAGATGGACGAGCTGAAGGTGGCCGATGCCATCGATGAGATCTTTGTCCTCCTGCGCCGGGCCAACAAGTATATCGACGAGACCGCTCCCTGGGCGCTGGCCAAGAACGAGGCGGATCATCCCCGGCTGGGTACGGTGCTGTATAATCTGCTGGAGTGCATCCGCTTTGCGGCTGTGGCCCTTGAGCCCTTCCTGCCGGATACTTCCGCACGGATTTTGAAGCAGCTGAACTGTGAAAACGGCGGCCTGGAGAGCCTGAATGCCTTTGGCGTGTTGCCCGTGGGCGGTAATGTGGGCGCAGGCGAGATCCTGTTTGCCCGGCTGGATATGGAAAAGAAGCTGGCTGAGATCGACGCGTTCAACGCAGAAAAGGCCAAGGCTGCGCTGCCTGCTTTGGAAATTGAACCTTACGCAGAAGAAAATGTGGATTTCGACACCTTCTGCAAGAGCGATTTCCGGGCAGTCAAGGTCAAGGACTGCGTGAATGTGAAGAAATCCGACAAGCTGCTGCAGTTTACCCTGGATGACGGCACGGGCACGGATCGGCAGATCCTTTCCGGCATCGCCAAGTACTACAAGCCGGAGGAGCTGATCGGCAAGACCCTGGTTGCCATCACCAACCTGCCCCCCCGGAAGATGATGGGCAAGGAAAGCTGCGGTATGCTGCTCAGTGCTGTCCACACCGAAAAGGGCGAGGAAAAGCTGAATCTCATTATGATCGACGACGCCATCCCCGCCGGCGCAAAATTGTGCTAAATATAACACAGGGAGGTGGACTTGTCCGCCTCCCTTGGCTCTCCCTCTGGGAGAGCTGGCAAAAATCAAAGATTTTTGACTGAGAGGGCAAGTTTATGCCGATACCCAAAAATAATGCCTTACTGAAAAATGCACGACTACTTCGGAGTGAAATGACTCCGCAGGAACGAAAGCTTTGGTATCTGTTCTTGAAAAAGTATCCGGTAAAAATATATAAACAGCGAATCATCGGCTCCTATATTGTGGACTTCTACTGTGCGCGTGCAAAACTGGTAATAGAGATTGATGGCTCGCAACACTATGATGACGCTGGAAAGGAAAACGACAGTCTCAGATCAGCATATTTGGAAGATCTCGGATTGTTTATTGTTCGGTACTCTAATGCAGACATCAACTGCAGATTTGACAGTGTGTGCGAGTCCATTCATCAATATATACAGCAACGAATGTCCCTATAAGCCCTCTCCGTCCGGAATTGGAAATTCCGGACACCTCTCCCAGAGGGAGAGGCAAGAGACGGTACAAACTTGAAAAGAGTCAAAAACTGCCCCCGATGCACCTGCATCGGGGGCCATTATCTTTTTTACTTCCACAATCCATTGGGATACAGGCCGGCGGCGGTCTTTTCCTTCAGCGCAGCGACCACCACGGGCTTATCTGCCGCATAGGTGACACCGAACCACTTGTCCGGAGACTGCAATACCTTAACGGTGGCCTTGTCTTCCCGGAGCAGGTCTTCCACAGCCAGGGGCAGGAAGTATTCTGCCTTCTCGGGGTTCTTCACAGCCAGGGTGTCCAGGAAGCCGGGGAAACGCTTTTCCAGCTCGGCCAGGAAGCTGGGGGTGAAGCCCCACAGGTTCATGGAAACGATGGTGTCCGCAGTGACATCCGTCCAGTTTTCACCGTCCTCAGTGAAGTGAATGCCGCCTTCGTACTTTTCGATACGGGTGCGCTCCACCACCTGGGTCAGATAGCCGTTTTCGGTCTTGCAAACGCCGCGGGCAACGCTGCCGTTGTCAGTAACGGTGTTACCCAGAAGATAGCCGACCATGCAGTAGTCGTATTTCTCACCGTCTTCGGCGGCACACAGAGCGTTATAGATTACCTTGTAGGCGGATTTGCCGTAGTAATCGTCTGCATTGATGACTGCAAAAGGAGCGCCGTCAATGGCATCCTTGGCGCACAGCACTGCGTGGCAGGTACCCCAGGGCTTGACACGGCCCGCGGGAACGCTGTAGCCGGCGGGCAGAGCATCCAGCTCCTGGTATGCGTAGCGGATCTCCATGGGGCACTTCTCCAGGCGCTTGCCTACGGTTGCCATGAAGTCCTCGCGGATGGCTTCCTTGATGATGATAACAGCAGTTTCAAAGCCTGCTTCATGGGCATCGAACAGGGAATAGTCCAAAATTGCTTCGCCCTGACAGCCAACGGGATCGATCTGCTTCAGTCCGCCGTAGCGGCTGCCCATACCGGCAGCCAGTACGACCAAAACGGGTTTCTTAGCCATAAGTGTAATCTCCTAACATTATAAATTTATTTGCAATTGGATATTTTCTTTTTTCAGGTTGTCCCAGGAAAACACCGTCGCCAGCTCTCTGGCGGAAAGGGGCTCATAATGGGGAAGCAGTCCGCTGCTGTGAGCCAATGCGCCGATGATTTCTTCCGGTTTTTTATGTAGGCGCAATGCGCCTAAATCCAGATCTCTGTCCCGCTTGCTCAGACGGCGGCCGTCGGGAGCCACCAGCAGGGGTACATGGCCGTACTGCGGCTGTAAAAAGCCGAACAGCTCCTGCAGATACATCTGCCGGGGGGCAGAGCCCAAAAGATCCACACCGCGAACCACCTCGGTGACGCCGGCCTCGCTGTCGTCCACGGTCACTGCCAGCTGGTACACATACACACCGTCCGCCCGGCGCACCACAAAGTCGCCGCAGTCAGCGGAAAGATTCTGCCGGAATGGACCCTGACACAGATCGGTCAGCTGATAGTCTCTGTCCGGCACTTTGACCCGCCATGCGGGGTCTCTTCCGAAGGCGGATTTTTCTGCCTCCGTCAGATTCCGGCAGGTGCCGGGGTAGACATAGGTGCCGTCGGAAAGATGGGGCGCGTTGACGCTGTGCAGGGTACTTCGGGTGCAGTAGCAGGGGTACAGCAGACCCAACTGCTCCAACCGGGCAAAATATCGGTCATAGACAGCGCTTCGCTGGCTTTGGGGCGCAGTTTCGTGATCCCAGTCAAGGCCCAGCCAGGTCAGATCCTGCCGCAGGATTTCGGCAAATTCCGTGCTGGTGCGCTGTGTGTCCAGATCCTCCATCCGCAAAATCAGCCCGCCGCCCCGGGAACGGACGGAAAGCCACGCGATCAGCGCGGCGAACACATTTCCCAGATGCATCCGCCCAGATGGGGTGGGCGCAAAGCGGCCAATGGGCGTGTCTGCGTGTGTCATATTACTTCAGAAAGACTTCCAGCCAGTAGATCAGCACGCCGATGATGCTCACGCACAGGAAACAGGCGGTGATCATCAGTCCGATCTGCCACTTGTCCTCCCGCTTCTGAGCGGCCTTGGTCTTTTTTGTGGATTTTTTCATAGCTTCACCCTCATCTGCCGGGGGCTCGGGTTCGTTTTCCGGCTCCTCAGGGATATTGTAAAAATCTTCTTCCTGCAAGAGCTCTTCATCATCCCAGGTAATGGGAGTTGTGTCCAGTAATTCGATGGGGATGTCCGCCAACAGGTCGTCATCCTCCTGAATGCTTGCCAAAAGCTCCTTTTCCAGACGTTCCAGCTCCTGGTCTCTGTCGTTTGCCATGGAAGTCGCCTCCTTCTTGTATGGCTATTCTACCGCAAAAAGCGGCCGGTGTAAAGTCAAAGCCGCAGAAAAGAGAAAATAATTTTTAACTTAAAACTTATTTAACAAATTTTACCTTTTTTTATTCACAATTAGAGGGTATGATAAAGACAAATCGATCCAACAACATCTCTTTTTCATTTTTCATCTCCTCTTTTTCTTGTAGCAATTCCCGCAGGTCGCCTGCGGGAATTGCTATTTTTAAAAGCCTTCCCCCGGGGGGAAGGTGCCCCAGTTCGCAAACTGGGGCGGATGAGGAATGCGGGCGGTAACCTATAAATTAAAGAAATATATAGGCATGATCCGAAGTCGGTTCTGCCGCCATTCCTCACTCGTCTTTTTGCTTCGCAAAAATCCACCCTCCCCCTGGGGGGGTATTGGGCTTCGCAATGACAGGTACTTAAAATTTATCGATTATTGTACTGGTACCAATACTAAGAATGTCTTTTGCGCTCTGGCCGAGAATTTCTGTCAGGAGCGCATGCTCCGTATCCGCTCCGTGGGGCACGGCCCATGCGCCTGCATCGGAGCCGGGGGCGAGGATGCCGCCCAAAGCGGCGAATTTTCGGATATTTTCTATGGCGCTGGCCAGGATATTGGCCACGGCTTTTTCGTTAAACCGCCCCTTGCCCCGCAGGTTGGCGATGGTGGAAACCGTGGGGACCCATACGGTTTTGTTTTCCACCATGGCCCACAGCGCGTCGGTGTCGGCATAAGCGCCGTGCTCTATGGAATCCACGCCCCAGGTGGCAGCGGCCTGCATGGTACGCGCGCCGTTGCAGTGAGCCATGACGCAGAAGCCCTCCTCATGGGCAATGTGGATCAGCTCCCGAATCTCGTCAGGGGAAAGACCGTCCTGCGTCAATATGCCTGCCCTGTCAAAATCCATGAGCCCGGAGATCATGATCTTAATAAAATCCGCGCCGTTTTTTCTGTGGGATTCCACCAATGCGGCATATTCTTTGAAGTTTTCATAAGCAAGTCCGATAAAGCTGCCGTAGTGCCCGGCCTTGCAAAGGGGCGCAAGGGGTGTGCGGTAGGTGATGCCGTATTCGGGGGCTAATTCCCGGGCGGCCGCACCCACACCCCAGCGGTCACCGCCGTCACGAAGGTAGGTGTAGCCCTGCCTCCCATAAATGTCAAGGGCGGCGCGGATGGTGGGAATATGGGGAGCTTCCCGATGGCGGGCAATGGAGGATCTCCAGTCAAATCCGTCCAAAACCATATGCATATGACAATCGGCTTTCATAGTGCGCCTCCTTCCAGTTTCTTTCATTATACACGGCTAAAAAATTTTGTCAAAATTCACAGCCGAAAAGGCAAAAAAATGTCATAAACTGGCTGCTTGCCAAGTTGACTATTTGCGCCGGTGTATGATATAATGTCAGCACAACCAAATGCAGCTTTGCGCCTGACGGATCAGTGGAGCACCACGTGGTACAAAGACCTGCAGAAAAGCCGACCGTCTGGGCACACTTTTCTCGTATGACGGGAAAGTGCGCCCATTTTTTGTTGAATGGAGGGTTTTTATGAAAAAAGTTGCCATCATCATGGGAAGTGACAGCGATCTGCCGGTAGTGCAGAAGGCCGCAGACACTCTGCGCGCCTTTGGCGTAAGCTACGAGATGCATGTCTATTCCGCCCACCGCACGCCCGAGCAAGCTCGGGACTTTGCTGTAAATGCCCGCAGCAACGGCTTCGGCGTGATCATCGCCGCGGCGGGTATGGCTGCACACTTGGCAGGGGCACTGGCCGCCAACACCACACTGCCGGTCATCGGCATCCCCATGAAATCCACGATCTTTACAAACGGCATTGACGCGTTGCTGTCTACTGTGCAGATGCCCTCCGGCATCCCTGTTGCCACAGTAGCTGTTGACGGTGCGGTCAATGCCGCTTTGCTTGCCATCGAGATGCTTGCCATCACCGATGAAGAATTGGCCGCCAAGCTGGATGCCAAGCGGGCATCCGATGCGGAAAAAGTGCTGGCAAAAGACGCTGCACTGCAGTAATTATTTGTAGGGGCGACCTGTGGTCGCCCGCGGGCGGTCACAGACCGCCCCTACATACAACGATATAAATTATTTCAGAAAGAGGTAATTAATTATGAAAGATCTGCAACTTCTCTACACCGGTAAAACCAAGAATGTATACGCCCTGCCCAACGGCAACTGCCTGCTCCTTTTCAAGGACGACTGCACCGGCAAGGACGGCGTGTTCGATCCCGGCGAAAACTCCGTGGGTCTGACCATCGAGGGCGTGGGCGATGTGAACCTGCGCATGTCCATCTATTTCTTCGAGAAGATCAATGCCGCCGGCATCCGCACACACTATGTGTCCGCCGATTTGGCAAACACCACCATGGAGGTCCTGCCTGCCAAGGTGTTCGGCAAAGGCCTGGAGGTCATCTGCCGGTACAAGGCAGTGGGTTCTTTCTACCGCCGCTACTCTGATTACTGCACAGAGGGCCAGGATCTGCCCGCTTATGTGGAGACTACCTTTAAGAACGATGCAAAGGGCGATCCCCTGGTCACCAAGGACGGCCTGGTGGATCTGGGCGTCATGACTGCCGAGCAGTATGACAGCCTGAAGGCACAGACTCAGGCAATCACCAAGATCGTCGCCGACGATCTGAAGGCAAAGGGCCTTGACCTGTACGACATCAAGTTCGAGTTCGGCTACGATCCCGCGGGCAACGTGATGCTCATTGACGAGATCGCTTCCGGTAATATGCGTGTTTACAAGGATGGGGAGTATGTTGACCCCATGACCTTGAACAAGCTGTTCTTCGCTTAATTTTTGCAAAGGAGAAAACCTCATGGGAGGATTTTTTGGAATCGCATCCAAGTGCGACTGCATGATGGATGTGTTCTTCGGCGTGGATTACCATTCCCATTTGGGCACGCGCCGGGGCGGCATGGCCGCCTGGGATGAGAGGATCGGCCTGCAGCGGAAGATCCACAATATTGAAAACGCTCCGTTCCGTACGAAATTTGAAACGATTTTTGACGAAATGCAGGGCACTTCCGTTATCGGCTGTATCAGCGATTCGGATCCTCAGCCCATGCTGATCCGCTCGCATTTGGGCACATACGCCATCACCACAGTGGGCATCGTCAATAACGCAGATGACCTCATCGAGCAGGTGATGGCCGACCACGGCGGCTACTTTGACGCTATGACCGGCGGCAAGGTCAACTCCACGGAGCTGGTGGCGGCACTGATCAATCGCAAAAAGGACTTTGTGGAGGGCATTCAGTATGCCCAGTCCGTCATTGACGGAACCTGCAATGTATTGATCCTGACTGACCGGGGAAGCCTGATCACCGCCCGGGATCGCCTGGGCCGCATTCCGGTACAGATCGGCAAAAACGAGGATGGCTACTGCGCCTCCTTTGAGGAATTTGCGTTCACAAAGCTGGGCTATGACAAGGTGTGCGAGCTTGGCCCGGGTGAGATCGTGGAGCTGACCGCCGATTCCATGACCCGGCTGGCTGAGCCGGGCAAGGAAATGAAAATGTGCGCATTTTTGTGGAGCTATTACGGCTACCCCACCTCTACCTATGAGGGCATCAATGTGGAGGCCATGCGCTACCGCAACGGCGCGGCCATCGCTGAGCGGGATATGGAGCAGGGCCGGAGCATGGATATCGACTATGTGGGCGGCGTTCCCGATTCCGGTACGCCCCATGCCATCGGCTACGCCAACCGCACCGGCAAGGCCTTTGCCCGGGCATTCATCAAGTACACCCCCACCTGGTCCCGGTCCTTTACCCCTGCCCGGCAGTCGGATCGGAAGAAGGTGGCCAAGATGAAGCAGATCCCCGTGCATGATCTGATCAAGGACAAGAATCTGCTGTTTGTGGACGATTCCATCGTCCGGGGCACACAGCTCCAGGAAACCGTGGAATTCCTGTACGAAAACGGCGCGAAATCCGTACATATGCGCTCTGCTTGCCCGCCCATTATGTATGGCTGTAAATATCTCAATTTCTCCCGGAGCACCAGTGATATGGACCTGATCTCCCGCCGGATGATCATGGAGCTGGAGGGCGAAGAGGGATTCAACCATCTGGAGGAATACGCTGACGGCAATACCGAGCGCGGCAAGGCTATGCGCAGGGCCATTTGCGAGAAATTCAAGTTTGCATCTTTGGGCTTCCAGACAGTGGACGGCGTGGTCAAGGCCATCGGCCTGGAGCCGTGCAAGCTGTGCACCTACTGCTGGAACGGCAAAGAATAAACTTATACCCCACCTGGCTCTCCCTCTGGGAGAGCTGTCAAAAATCTTTGATTTTTGACTGAGAGGGCGTCTGCATATTGCCCTCTCCGCCTCCTGCGGAGGCACCTCTCCCAAAGGGAGAGGCAAGTACGAGGAGAAATTTGAAAGGAGTATATCATGGATCACAAGAACTCCCAGTCTGCCAGTTACGCCGCCGCCGGTGTGGATATCACTGCCGGCTACAAGGCTGTGGAACTGATGAAAAAGCATATCGCCCGTACGAAAAATGAGGGCTGTTTGGACGATGTGGGTGGCTTTGGCGGCTGCTTCGGACTGCCCATTGCCGGTATGGAAGAGCCTGTGCTGGTCTCCGGTACCGACGGCTGCGGCACCAAGGTCAAGCTGGCGATTCTGATGGACAAGCATGACACCATCGGCATCGATGCTGTTGCTATGTGCGTCAACGATATTATCTGCTGCGGCGCAAAGCCCCTGTTCTTCCTGGACTACATCGCCTGCGGCAAGAATGTTCCCGAGAAGATCGCAGAAATTGTTGGCGGCGTGGCCGAGGGCTGTGTCCAGTCCGGCGCAGCGCTCATCGGCGGCGAGACCGCCGAGCACCCCGGCCTGATGCCCCAGGAGGATTACGACCTGGCCGGCTTTGCCGTGGGCATCGTGGACAAAAAGAAGATTCTGGACAACACCCGGATGAAGGCGGGGGATGTGGTCATCGGCCTGGCTTCCACCGGCATCCACTCCAACGGATTTTCCCTGTGCCGCAAGGTGTTCGATATCGACAACAACCCCGATTCTCTGTATGTTCCCAAGGACGAGCTGGGCGGCAAGAGCATTGCCGAGACTCTGCTGACCCCCACCAAGATCTATGTCAAGTCCGTGCTGGCCCTGCTGGAAAAGGTGGACGTGAAGGGCATTTCCCACATCACCGGCGGCGGTTTTTACGAAAATATTCCCCGGTCCATCCCCAAGGGCCTGTGTGCCGAGATCGACAAGGCATCCATCCGGGTTCTGCCCATTTTCGACCTGCTGGCCTCCACCGGCAACATTCCCGAGCGGGACATGTACAACACCTACAATATGGGCGTGGGCATGAGCATTGTCGTTCCGGCTGAGCAGGTGGACGAGGCTTTGGAAATCCTCACCATGGGCGGCGAGACCGCCTATGTGATCGGTAAGATTATCGAATCCGACGAGCAGGTGATCTTAAAATGAGCGCCCGGATCGCAGTTTTGGTATCCGGCGGCGGCACGAACCTGCAGGCGCTGATCGATGCCCAGGGAGAAGTACTCAAAAGCGGAAAGATCGAATTGGTGATTTCCAATGTTCCCGGTGCTTACGCCTTGGAACGGGCAAAAAAGGCCGGCATCGCCACGGAAGTGGTGGTCAAAAAGGAGCTGGGCTCGCAGGCCGCCTTTGAAGACAAGCTCATTGAAATTCTGGACGGCAAGGGTATCGATATCATCATCCTTGCCGGATTCATGACCATTTTGACAGAAAAATTCACATCCCACTATCCCAAGCGGATCTTAAATGTCCACCCCAGTCTGATCCCGGCCTTTTGCGGCGAGGGCTTTTACGGCCTGCGTGTGCACCAGGCGGCGCTGGATTATGGCGTGAAAGTCACCGGCGCGACGGTGCATTTCGTCAACGAGATCCCCGACGGCGGCGAGATCATTGCTCAAAAGGCAGTGGAGATCCAGGAGGGGGATACCCCGGAAATTTTGCAGAAGCGGGTCATGGAGCAGGCAGAGTGGATTCTGCTTCCCCAGGCCGCGGAAAAGGTTTGTGCACAGATATAACGCCTTCCCCCGGGGGGAAGGTGTCGCCGCCGCCAGGCGGTGACGGATGAGGAATGCGGGCGGTAATCTTGGACTTTTGAAAACGTATAGGCATATTCCGATCTCTGTTCTGCCGCCGTTCCTCACCCGTCTTTCAATTTGCCTTGAGCCAAATTGAAATCCACCCTCCCCCCGGGGGAGGGTATACGATACGGAGGTAATCACAATGAATGTTTACGAAGTCGCCACCATGGCGGAAAAACTGAAGGATAACACTTATCCCGGCCGGGGCATCGTGCTGGGCGTGACCCCCGACGGCAAAAAGGCCGTGGCGGCCTACTTTATCATGGGTCGGTCTGTCAATTCCCGCAACCGTGTATTTGTGGAAGAGCCCGACGGCATCCGCACCGAGGCCCATGATCCCAGCTTGATGAAAGATCCCCATCTGATCATCTACCATCCTGTCCGGGAGGCCGGCTGCGGTCTGATCGTCACCAACGGTGACCAAACCGACACCGTTTGGGAGTATCTTGCCAAGGGCGAAAGCTGGGAGGCGGCTCTGCGTACCCGGTGCTTTGAGGATGACGGCCCTAACTGGACACCCCGTATTTCCGGCTTGCAGGCAGGCAATGGCAGCTACAAAATGTCCATTCTGAAGTCCAACGACCCCGAGGGTACGGACTGCGCCCGGTTCTTCTATGAGTATCCGGCCAAGGCGGGCCTGGGTCACTTCCTGCACACCTATGTGTGCGACGGCAATCCCGTGATCCCCACCTTCCAGGGTGAGCCGGAGCGGGTTTCCATCCCCCAGGACATCGATGCGTTTACCACCGAGCTGTGGGAAAATCTCAACGAAGCCAATAAAATTTCCCTGTTCGTTCGCTACACCGACCTGGCAACCGGCGAAAAGGAACAGCGGATCATCAATAAGCATCAGTGAGCACTCTTGCCTCCCCCTTTGGGGGAGGTGGCAAAAATCTTTGATTTTTGCCGGAGAGGGCAATGACAGAACGCCCTCTCAGTCACGCCTTACGGCGTGCCAGCTCTCCCAAAGGGAGAGCCAAGAAATACTTTTGAGGAGGATATTCTCATGAACGAATTTGAACTGAAGTACGGCTGTAATCCCAACCAAAAGCCGTCCAAGATCTATATGCACGATGGCAGCGAGCTGCCCATCACCATTCTGAATGGCCGTCCCGGCTACATCAACTTCCTGGATGCGCTGAACTCCTGGCAGCTGGTCAAGGAGCTGAAAGAGGCCACCGGCATGGTTGCGGTTACCTCTTTCAAGCATGTTTCCCCCACCTCTGCCGCTGTGGGCAAGGTGCTTCCCATGGATCTGAAAAAAGCCTGCTTTGTGGATGACATCGAGGGCCTGGACGAGAGTCCTCTGGCCTGTGCCTATGCCCGTGCCCGGGGCGCGGATCGTATGTGCTCCTTCGGTGACTGGGTCGCCCTTTCCGATGTGTGCGACGAGCTGACCGCAAAGCTCATCGCCCGGGAGGTTTCCGACGGCGTGATCGCACCCGGCTACACGGAAGAAGCTCTGGCCATTCTGAAGACCAAGCGCAAGGGCAGCTACAATGTGGTGGCAATCGATCCCAACTATGTGCCTGCTCAGCAGGAGACCAAGCAGGTCTTCGGCATCACCTTCCAGCAGGGCCGGAACAATTTCAAGATCGACGAAAGCCTGCTTGAAAACATCGTCACCGAAAACAAGAATATCCCCGAGAGCGCCAAGATCGACCTGATCGTCGCGCTGATCACGTTGAAATATACCCAGTCCAATTCCGTCTGCTTTGCCTATGACGGACAGGCCATCGGCGTGGGCGCAGGCCAGCAGTCCCGTGTCCACTGCACCCGTCTGGCAGGCGGCAAGGCCGATACCTGGTTCCTGCGCCAGCATCCCAAGACGTTGAGCCTGCCCTTCCGTGAGGATCTGGGCCGTCCCAACCGGGACAATGTCATTGATGGCTACATCAACGGCAATGAAGAGGATGTATGCGCTGACGGCATTTGGCAGAACTATTTTACCCGTCAGCCCGAGCGTCTGACCGAGGAAGACAAGCGCGCATGGCTGCAGTCGCGGCAGGATGTGGCTCTGGGCAGTGACGCCTTCTTCCCCTTTGCGGATAATGTCAAGCGCGCCTATGCTTCCGGCGTCAAGTACATCGCCCAGCCCGGCGGCTCTATCCGGGATGATCTGGTCATCGAGGAGTGCAACAAGAAGGGCATCGCCATGGCCTTTACAGGCATGAGACTGTTCCATCACTAATTTTCGGCGGCGTAGCCGCCATACCTTCCCCCGGGGGGAAGGTGGATTCAAATTCGGCCACATCTGGACGAAATTGAAGACGGATGAGGAACGGCGGCAGAACCGACACGGGAAAAAGCCTATACAATGCAAAAATCCAACATTACTGCCCGCATTCCTCATCAGTCACCGCCTGGTGGCGGCGACAGCTTCCCCCCGGGGGAAGCCATAGCGGCCTGCGGCCGCAATATACTCCCTTAATAGGAGGTACCTATGAATTTACTGGTCGTCGGTGGCGGCGGTCGTGAACACGCCATCATTAAAAAACTGAAAGAAAACAAATCGGTGTCCGCCATTTATGCCCTGCCGGGCAATGGCGGCATCGCCGCAGATGCCACCTGTGTGAGCATCGGTGCGACGGATATTGACAAAATCGTGGAATTTGCGGTGGCGAACGCCATCGACTACGCGGTGGTCGCCCCGGATGATCCCCTGGTTTTGGGCTGCGTGGATCGTTTGCGCGAAAAGGGCATTCCCTGCTTCGGACCGGATGCCAAAGCGGCAATCATCGAGGGAAGTAAGGCTTTTTCCAAGAATTTGATGAAAAAGTACGGCATCCCCACGGCATCCTATGAAGTTTTTACGGAATTGCCCAAGGCACTGGAATATCTGAAGACTGCCCCCATCCCCACCGTCATCAAGGCTGACGGTCTGGCGCTGGGCAAGGGTGTCATCATCGCCCAGACCCGGGAAGAGGCACTGGAAGCGGTCACCGACATGATGGCAAACGCCAAGTTTGGCAAATCCGGCTCGACGGTGGTCATTGAGGAATTCCTCACCGGCCCGGAGGTATCCGTGCTGGCCTTTACCGATGGCAAGGTGGTTAAGCCCATGGTGTCCTCCATGGATCACAAGCGCATCGGCGATAACGACACCGGTCTGAACACCGGCGGCATGGGCACCATTGCCCCCAACCCCTATTACACCGAGCAAATCGCTGCACAGTGCATGGAAGAAATTTTCCTGCCCACCATTGCGGCTATGAATGCCGAGGGAAGAACCTTTAAGGGATGCCTGTATTTCGGCTTGATGCTCACTCCCAATGGCCCCAAGGTCATCGAATACAACTGCCGCTTCGGCGACCCGGAGACCCAGGTGGTTCTGCCGTTGCTGGAAAGCGACCTGCTCACCGTCATGCAAGCCTGCACAAACGGCACATTGGCGGAAACAGAAGTGAAATTTGCCGATAAATGCGCCTGCTGTGTGATCACCGCCTCCGGCGGCTATCCCGAAAGCTATGGCAAGGGTTACGAGATTACCATGACGACCGACGCCGCCGCGCATACCTATGTGGCCGGCGCGAAGCTGGAAGACGGAAAGCTTTTGACCTCCGGCGGCCGGGTCACCGGCACCACTGCCGTGGCCGATTCTTTGGCAGATGCGGTGAAAAAAGCCTACGAACTGGCCAACGGCGTGGAATTTGAAAATGCCTATCGCAGAAGTGATATCGGTCAGCGTGCTCTGGCCGCACTGAAATAAGGAGAAAACTATGGTTTATCGTATTTTTGTGGAGAAAAAAGCAGAATTGGCAAGTGAAGCCAAAAGTCTTCTCAGTGATGCCAAAAATCTGCTGGGCATCGAAAAACTGGAAAATGTCCGGGTGCTGAACCGTTACGACGGGGAAAATATCACCCAGGAGCTGTTTGATTACGCGGTGAAGACCGTGTTTTCCGAGCCCCAGGTGGACATCGCCACCGGCGAAGCGGATTTGGGAAATGCAACCGTATTCGCCGTCGAGCCCCTGCCCGGTCAGTTTGACCAGCGGGCGGATTCTGCCGCCCAGTGCATTCAGATCCTCAGCCAGGGTGACCGTCCCACAGTGCGCAGTGCCAAGGTCTATGCCCTGTACGGCGATCTGACAGAAAGCGACATTGAAGCAGTCAAACATTATGTAATCAACGCGGTGGAAAGCCGGGAGGCATCCCTCGACAAGCCCGAAACGCTGGCGGTGGAGTATGCCGCCCCGGAGACGGTCGCTACCGTCACCGGCTTTATCAGCATGGATGAAAAGGCCCTTTCGGAATTGCTGGATAACCTGGGTCTTGCCATGGATCTGGATGACCTTAAATTCCTGCAGAATTATTTTGCCGGGGAAGAAAAGAGAGATCCCACCATCACCGAGATCCGCGTGGTGGATACCTACTGGTCCGACCACTGCCGTCACACCACCTTCTCCACCCATTTGGACAATGTGGTGATCCATGACGAGGCAGTGCAGAAGGCATACGAGCGGTATTTGGCCGCCCGTGTGGAGGTCTACGGCGAGGAAAAGGCCGCGGCCCGGCCTCAGACGCTGATGGACATTGCCACCATCGGTGCAAAGACCTTGAAAAAGCGCGGAATGCTTCCCGAACTGGACGAGAGCGAGGAGATCAACGCCTGCTCCATCCACGTTACTGCAACCGTCAACGGGCAGGAGCAGGACTGGCTTCTCATGTTCAAGAATGAGACCCACAATCACCCCACGGAGATCGAGCCCTTCGGTGGTGCGGCTACCTGTATCGGCGGCTGTATCCGTGACCCCCTCAGCGGCCGCGCCTATGTCCACCAGGCCATGCGCGTTACCGGCGCAGGCGATCCCCGGGTGGCCTTGAAGGATACCATTCCCGGCAAACTGCCTCAGCGTAAGCTGTGTCAGACTGCTGCTGCAGGCTACTCTTCCTACGGCAATCAGATCGGTCTGGCCACCGGCCATGTGGCGGAGCTGTACCATGATGGCTATGTTGCCAAGCGGTTGGAGTGCGGCGCGGTAGTTGCCGCCGCCCCGGCCTACAATGTTCGCCGCGAGCGTCCTGCGCCCGGGGATGTGATCGTCCTGCTGGGCGGCCGCACCGGTCGGGATGGCATCGGCGGTGCAACCGGCTCTTCTAAGAGCCACAATATGAAATCTCTTACCACCATGGCCTCGGAAGTCCAAAAGGGCAACGCCCCTGAGGAACGGAAAATCCAGCGGCTGTTCCGCAACGCAGAGGTCACCCGTCTCATCAAGCGGTGCAATGACTTCGGCGCAGGCGGTGTGTCCGTTGCCATCGGTGAGCTGGCCGACGGTCTGCAGATCGATCTGGATGCGGTGCGCAAGAAGTACGACGGCCTGGACGGCACGGAAATTGCCATTTCCGAATCCCAGGAGCGCATGGCGGTGGTGGTTGCCGCTGAGGATGCGGACAAGTTCATCGCATTCGCCCAGGAAGAAAACCTGGAGGCCTATCGTGTGGCGGTGGTCACCGAGGAGGCCCGGATGGTGATGAAGTGGAAGGGCAATGTCATTGCCAACCTGTCCCGTGCATTTTTGGATACCAACGGCGCTGTCAAGCACAGCAATGTGTCCATTGAAAAGAAAGATCTGACCAAGCTGAGCGAGCCCCTGTTCGGTTCTCTGCGGGAGATGGCAGCTTCTCTGAAGACCGCCAGCCAGCGTGGTTTGGTGGAGCGGTTCGATGCCACCATTGGCGCAGGCTCTGTGACCATGCCCTTCGGCGGCAAAAAGCAGCTGACCCCGGCCCAGTCCATGGCGGCCATGCTGCCGGTTCTGCCCGGCCAGGTCACCGACCAGGCAAGCATCTTCAGCTGGGGCTGTGATCCGGATCATATGTCCATCGATCCTTACACCGGCGCACACGCAGCGGTCTACAATTCCGTTGCCAAGCTGGTTGCCGCCGGTGCGGACTACAAAAAGGCCTATCTGACCTTGCAGGAGTTCTTCGAGAAGCTCCGCAATGAGCCCCAGCGTTGGGGCAAGCCTTTTGCAGCACTTTTGGGTGCGTTGGATGCCCAGCTGGAGCTGGGCGCGGCGGCCATCGGCGGCAAGGACTCCATGTCCGGCACGTTCCTTGACAAGGATGTGCCCCCCACGCTGATCTCCTTTGCCATCGCTCCTCTAAAGCAGGAAGAAGTGCTGACTCCCGAATTCAAGAAAGCCGGCAATCCTGTATACCTGTTCGGGCCTACCGACGACAGCGCTGAGAGTCTGAAGCAGGTTTGGGAAGCTTTCTATGCACTGCATATGCAGGGCAAGGTCAGCTCTGCCTGGGCAGTGGAAAACGGCATTGCCGAGGCAGTCATGAAGATGTCCTTCGGAAACGGCATCGGTTTTGCATCCAACGGCGCGGTTAATGACCAGTGGCACATGGGTCTGTGGGGCTTCCTGGTTGCAGAACTAACGGAAGATGTGGACATCCCCGGCGTGATGAAGATCGGTGAAACCACCGCTGACGGCAACATCACCCTGGACGGCGACAGCGCATCCATTGAGGAGCTGTATGCTCTTAACAGCGCGGTTTTGGAGGATGTGTATCCCACCAAGACCGTGGAAACAGAAAAAGAGATCCCCACCTTTGGTTTTGACGGCAAGATCGCCCTTGCACCGGCTGTGAAGGTGGCTAAGCCCAAGGTGCTGATCCCCGTATTCCCCGGAACGAACTGTGAATACGACTCTGCCCGGGCGGTGATGCGCGCCGGCGCGGAGGCGGATATTGTGGTCATCCGCAACCTGACTGCGGACGACGTTTCCCGGAGCGTGGAAGAAGTGGCCAAGCGCATCGCGGACAGCCAGATGATCTTCCTGCCCGGCGGCTTCTCCGGTGGTGACGAGCCGGACGGCTCTGCAAAATTCATCACTGCGTTCTTCCGCAATCCTGCCATCAAGGAGCAGGTGACAGCTCTGCTGGAAAATCGGGACGGCTTGATGCTGGGCATCTGTAACGGCTTCCAGGCGCTGATCAAGCTGGGCCTTGTGCCCTACGGCAAGATCATGGATACCGATGAAAACTGCCCCACGCTGACCTTCAACACCATCGCCCGTCACCAGAGCCGCATCGTGCACACCCGGGTGGCCACCAACAAGTCCCCCTGGCTGGCCGGTACGGAAGTGGGTCAGGTTTACAATGTGCCCATTTCCCACGGCGAGGGCCGGTTCTATGCATCCGCGGAATTGGCGATGGCACTGGCCGCAAACGGTCAGATCGCAACCCAGTACGTGGATTTGAACGGCGATCCCACCATGGATACTGCTTTCAATCCCAACGGATCTCTGTTCGCCATTGAGGGTATCACCTCTCCCGACGGACGGGTGCTGGGCAAGATGGGTCACAGCGAACGTTGGATCCCCGGCATTTACCGCAATGTCCCCGGCGAGTATGACATGAAGCTGTTTGAATCGGCAGTGAAGTACTTTAAGTAAATGCAAAAGGGCGGCCTTGTGGCCGCCCTTTTGCTCTGCCTCCCCTGCGAGGGGAGGTGTCTGCGCATAAGCGCAGACGGAGGGGTGTCAATCAACAAAACTAACACCCCTCAGCCTCACTTTTGTTCGGCAGCTCCCCTCAAGGGGAGCCTTTTGGACTGTCGGGGACACCGGTCCCTATGGTTTTAATTTGGACATTACCCGTTTCTGGGTCAGCGCATACAGCTCCATGGCCATCAGGCTGACCGGAACCCACAGCAGGGAAAAGGCCAGGCAGATCTGCCCTTGAAACTGAAAAAGCTGATCCCGGTAATCCCAAACTGCGAAGTCCCGGTTGACCAGCCAGCCGGTGATCAGCTCCAGTCCGGTAATGACCCCTGCGCCCAGGATGGGGCGGACGGGAACGGGGATCTTACTGAATTTTGATGCACCTGCTCCCACCAGCAGGAAGCACAGGCCGCCCAACAGAAACATACTGCCATGACTGCGTCCGCGCCACAAAAATTCCAATATCATATAGGCCGTTCCGCCGATGTAAAACAAAATACAGCCCCGTAAAAATTTCATAGCAAACCCCTCCGGGATATAGTGTTCCCAGAGGGGCAGTTTTTAATCAAAATCCCAGCAGTTCGGAAAGTGCACAGCAATGCTCCCGCTTTTTGGCGGCCAAATGGGCGAAAACCGGGCCGTATTCCGGATCGTATGCCCGGCTTTCCAAAGCGGCAAGGGCCTTGAGAGTCTGACCGTAGCATTTTCGCAGGGCGGTTTCCGTGTTCTCCCCGGACAGGGGTACTGCTGCCGGCTGCATGCGGTTTCCTGTGACCATGCGGTAAAGGCCTTTCATACACCGGGCGCAGCGCTGTTCGTCCTCCTGTAACTGCTGCAAAATGCTGCGGGTTGGGCCTTGCATCTGCCGGGCCAATGTGCTGTATAGTGCGGCCCGGGCCAGTGCACCAGCCGCAAGGGCGGGAAGTCCCTCCGTCACCGGGAGCGTTTCTCCTTTGACCCTCTGCCAAATTTTTACCTGCTCGTCCATAGAAGTGCCTCCTTTTACAATATCTATACAGTATAGAGGCCCGGGGAGAGGATATGCCAAAAATTTTTTCATTGCCCCCTTTTCTTTTTCGTTCATTTGTGCTATAATGAAGAAAATCTATTACAGGAGGGATCCCAATGCCCCGTACCAGCGACAAGGCAGAAAAGATTTTGGAGTATGTGAACGCGTTTGTGCAGGAAAATGGCTATGCCCCCTCTGTGCGGGAGATCGGCGCGGCTGTGGGGCTGCGCTCCACTGCATCGGTCAGCTATCATATCCAGGCCTTGCAGGAAAAGGGACTTTTGGCCGCCCCCGGTCAAAAGGGCCGCAAGCGTGCCCTGTCCACGGGCATCCGGCCCGGGCAGATCCCGGTAATCGGTGTGGTCACGGCAGGTGTGCCCATTTTGGCATGCGAGAATCAGGAGGGGACTATGGCCTGGGACGGCGAGCCGGGCTGCTTCGCCCTGCGGGTGCGGGGTGACAGCATGATAAACGCCGGCATCCTCAGCGGCGACAAGGTGGTGGTTCGTCCTCAGCAGACAGCTATGGACGGGCAGATCGTGGTTGCCCGGATCGGTGATGAAGCCACCGTCAAGCGCCTGCGCCGGAGAAACGGTGAAATCTGGCTCATGCCGGAAAATGATGCCTACGAGCCCATCGACGGCTCAGAGGCAGAGCTTATCGGTCTTGTAAAGGCCGTCGTCCGGGAGTATTAAAATATGAAAAGAGTGCCTGCTGCACATTGCAGCAGGCACTTTCTTTATCCCTTGAATTGCGGTTCGCAGGTGACACGAATGCCCAAACGCTTGAACACCATTTCGTCCACTTCCGAGAGGATCACTGTGGAGTGCACCTCGCTGCCACGCAGACCGGGCAGCTGCTCCATGGCCAGCTCTGCCGTGGGATTGGTGGCGGCGCTGATGGACAGGGCGATCAGCACCTCGTCCGTATGCAGCCGGGGGTTGCGGTTGCCCAGATACCCGGTCTTCAGCTTCTGGATGGGATCGATGACCACCGGAGCGATCAGGTGCAGCCGGTCGCGGATGCCGCCCAGCGCTTTCAGCGCGTTGAGCATCACGGAGGCAGATGCGCCCAACAGCTCGGAGGTCTTGCCGGTGACGATCCTTCCGTCCGGCAGCTCCAGTGCCACTGCCGGAAGCCCTGTCAGCGCGGCTTTTTCCAAAGCGGCGGCCACGACCCTGCGGGAAGACAAATCGACATTGCCCTTTTTGATCAGCAGCTCCAGCTTGCGCACCACTTCATCGGTGGCTTTGCCCTTTTTGTGGTCGCACAGGGCGGTGTAGTAACGGCGGATGATCTCCTGCCGGGAGGCTTCCTTCACCGCTTCGTCATCGGTAATGCAGTTTCCAACCATGTTAACGCCCATATCCGTGGGGGATTTGTAGGGGCAAGTGCCCAGGATCTGCTGGAACATGGCGACCAGCACAGGAAATGCCTCCACATCCCGGTTGTAGTTGACGGTGGTAGTGCCGTAGGCTTCCAGGTGGAAGGGGTCAAGCATATTCACATCGTTCAGATCCGCCGTGGCAGCCTCGTAGGCCAGGTTCACCGGATGGTTCAGCGGCAGATTCCAAATGGGGAAGGTCTCAAACTTGGCATAGCCTGCGGTAATGCCCCGCTTGTGCTCGTGATACAGCTGGCTCAAGCAGGTGGCCAGCTTGCCGCTGCCGGGGCCGGGGGCGGTGACCACCACCAGGGAACGGGTGGTCTCAATGTAATCGTTGCGGCCAAAGCCCTCTTCACTGACCACACGGGCAGTATCGGAGGGATAACCGGCAATGTCATAATGGTGATACACCTTCAGGCCCAGACCCTCAAGCCGCGCCTGAAAGGCTTTTGCGATATTTTGCTCCTGAAAACGGGTCAGCACCACGCTGGAGACATACAGGCCCAGTCCGCGGAAAATATCCAGCAGGCGCAGCACATCCCGGTCGTAGGTGATGCCCAGGTCGCCCCGGATCTTGTTCTTTTCAATGTCACCGGCGTTGATGACGATGACCATTTCCACCTGGTCCTTCAGCTGCAAAAGCATTTGCAGCTTGCTGTCCGGCTCAAAGCCGGGCAAAACCCGGGCGGCGTGATTGTCATCGAAGAGCTTGCCGCCGAATTCCAGATACAGCTTGCCGCCAAAGGCATCCAGCCGTTTACGGATATGCTGGGATTGCAAGAGCAGATACTTTTCGTTGTCAAAACCGTGTTTTTCCATAGGCAGACACCTTCTCTGTGTAAGATCATATCTCGTTTATTGTACCCCATAAAATGGGAAATAGCAAGGCTTTTCTAATGGGTTTTGACAAAAAAACAGCCCACTGCACAAGGCAGTGGGCTGAGCTTAAAAATCGCAGGAGCGTGTCAGTTTTTGCTGTGGGAGCAGGCTCCGCATGCCCCGCAGTTTCCGCCGCAGGAGCAGGAGGATTTTCCTTTTATCCGGTTGCGGATCTCATTGGCCACGATCGCAACAAAGATCACGCCGATGATGGTGGCAACGATAACGGTAGGCCAATCCATAAGCGCACCTCCTTATCGAATCCCCACGGGGGCATCTGCGTACTTATTCCTGCGCACCAGCAGGTAAATAAGACCGGTCAAGCACCCGGCGGCGACCACGGTTCCGACGATATTGCCTGCACCGATGAACCAGGCACCAAACTGGTACACGATCAGACTGATCACATAGGCAAATACGCACATATAGCCGATGGCGAACCAGGTCCACTTGCCGTTGTTCATTTCCCGTTTGATGGCACCCATGGCGGCGAAGCAGGGGGCGCACAGCAGATTGAAGATCATGAAGGAGATACCGGAGAGCTTGCTTCCGTACAGGAACTCCCGGCCGATGAGCACAGCATTTTCAAATACGCCCTCGTCCACTTCGCCCATCAGGTCAACGCCCTCCTCCAGCATCTGAGACAGTGTGCCGAATACGCCGACCACTTCCTCCTTGGCAACCAGACCCAGCACGGTGGCCACAGCGGCCTGCCATGTGCCGAAGCCCAAAGGCGCGAAGAGGAAAGCAAGCGCTGTGCCGATCACTTCCAGAATGGACGCGCCGCCGAAGTCTTCGGTGATATAGTGGAAGCCACCCTCAAAGGACAGGCTGTTGAGGACCCAGATGATGATGCTGGCGGCCACAATGACGGTACCGGCTCGCTTGATGAAGCTCCAGCCCCGTTCCCAGGTGGCGCGGAAAATATTGCCGGGCACCGGTGCATGATAGGCAGGCAGCTCCATCACGAAGGGGGCAGGGTTGCCTGCAAAGGGCTTGGTTTTCTTCAGAATAATGCCGGAGACTACAACGGCGGCAACGCCGATGAAGTAGGCTGCGGTGGCGATGAGACCGCTGCCGCCGAACAGCGCACCGGCGATCAGGCCAACGATGGGCATTTTTGCGCCGCAGGGAATGAAGCCGGCAGTCATAATGGTCATTTTGCGGTCGCGGTCCTGCTCAATGGTCCGGGAGGCCATGATGCCGGGCACGCCGCAGCCGGAAGAGACCAGCATGGGGATAAAGGACTTGCCGGACAGGCCGAATTTGCGGAAAATGCGGTCCATGATGAAGGCAACGCGGGCCATATAGCCGCAGTCTTCCAAAATGGAAAGGAGCAGGAACAGTACCAGCATCTGAGGAACAAAGCCCAAAACTGCGCCCACGCCGCCCACGATGCCGTCCTGGATCAGGCTGTACAGCCACTCGGCGATAATGGGAGTGCCTTCGGCGTTCAGAAGGGCCAGATCCAGCAATTCGGGGATGCTGAGCCAGGAGCCCATGAATGCAGGCATATCTCCGGCCTCTGCCAACTGCGCAAAGGAGCCGAACAGGCCGTCGTTCATAAAGACCACCGTCCAGTCGCCCACAGTGCCGATGGACAGGGTGTAAACCACCCACATGATCACCGCAAAGATGGGAAGAGCCAAAATCCGGTTGGTCACGATGCGGTCGATCTTGTCGGAAAGGCTCATATTGCCGGTGGATTTCTTTTTGTAGCAGGTCTTCATCAGCGTGCCGATGTACACATACCGTTCGTTGGTGATGATGGCCTCGGCATCGTCGTCCATCTCTGCCTCCACAGCAGCAATGTCGGATTCCATATGCGCAAGCTTCTCTTCGGAAATGTGCAAAGCGGCCAATACCTTTTCGTCCCGCTCAAAAATTTTAATGGCGTACCAGCGCTGCTGGGCTTCCGGTAGGTCATGGATGGCGGCCTCTTCAATGTGGGCAATGGCGTGCTCCACAGTGCCGGAGAAGATGTGCTGGGGCAGGGCCTTGTTGTTTTTCGCGGCCAGAATGGCGGCTTCAGCGGCGGCCAGCACATTGTCGCCCTTGAGTGCGGAGATCTCCACCACCGGTACGCCCAAGCCCCGGGACAGAGCAGTTATGTTGATGCTGTCGCCGTTTTTCCGGACGACGTCCATCATATTGATGGCCACCACAACGGGAATGCCCAGCTCGGTAAGCTGTGTGGTTAAGTACAGGTTGCGCTCTAAATTCGTGCCGTCCACGATGTTCAAAATGGCATCGGGCCGCTCATTGACCAGATATTTCCGGGCCACCACCTCTTCCAGCGTGTAGGGGGAGAGGGAATAGATGCCGGGAAGGTCAACCACCGTTACGTCGCTGTGATGCCTCAGCTTACCCTCTTTTTTCTCAACAGTTACACCGGGCCAGTTACCCACATATTGATTGGAACCGGTCAGGGCATTGAACAGCGTGGTTTTGCCGCTATTGGGATTGCCTGCCAGTGCGATCTTCAGATCCATAGAATACCTCATTTCTGTTAGCGGATGCTAACTAATAGTTAAAAAATTATCGGACTTCTACCATTTCGCCGTCGGCCTTTCGCAGGGAAAGCTCGTAGCCCCGGACGGTGACTTCAATGGGATCTCCCAGGGGAGCGACTTTGCGAATGTAGATTTCAGTTCCCTTTGTGATACCCATGTCCATGATGCGCCGCTTGACTGCGCCTTCGCCGTGGAGCTTTACCACGGTAACGGTCTGGCCCACTTTTGCATCGCGTAATGTGTTCATACTCGGTCTCCTTTCCTCAGATCATAATTTTTTGTGCCATTTCCCGGCTGATGCCCACCCGGGATTCCTTGACTTTTACAATAATATTACCGCCAATGGTGCTCACTACGGTGACGCTCGCCCCCGCCACAAAACCCAGATCTTCCAGATGACGCTTGGTTTCCGGCAGTCCGCCGACGCGTTTGATAATATTCTCTTCTCCCACAGAAGCAAAGGATAAGGGAAGCATAGTTACACCTTCTTTCGGTTAGAGTATGCTAACTCCGGGACAAATATGTTGGTTAGCAGACGCTAACCAACGAAAGTTTATCACAGCGCATTTGCCTTGTCAAGAAAATTTTTCCTGTTTTTGTGAAAAATATTACCTGCCGCGCAGACTTGACAGCAAAATAGATACCATCTAAAATAGAATCAAAGATTATAAAGTGTTGAAAATTACTTGGCTCTCCCGCTGGGAGAGCTGGCAAAAAACTCTGATTTTTGATTGAGAGGGTGTACTGCATCGCCCTCTCCGGTTGTGATCTGTGATCCCAACCACCTCCCCCAAAGGGGGGGCAAGAGGCGTAAAAATAATTACGAGGAGAAGCATTTATGACTGTTTTTTGCGATCTGCATACACATTCCACTTTTTCCGACGGTACGGACACCCCTGCCGCGTTGGTGGCACTGGCGCAGGAGAAAGGACTGGGGGCCATCGCCCTGACGGATCATAATACGGTGGCCGGTCTGCCGGAATTTTTGGAAGCGGCCAGGGGGACATCTGTTCGCGCCGTTGCCGGAACGGAGTTTTCCACGGACTACCGGGGCACGGAATTGCATATTTTGGGTCTGTTCCTCAAGCAGGAGCATTTTGCCGGGATCACGGATTTGTTGGAGGATTACCGCTTTCGCAAGGAAAAAAGCAATGTGGAGCTGGTAAAAAGACTCAACGCGGCCGGCTATGCCATCGATTACGACCGCATCAAAAACAGCACCCCGAAAGGGCAGGTCAACCGGGCCTTGATCGCCGCGGAGCTCACCCGCCTGGGCTACACAGAGTCGATCCAGGCGGCATTCAAGCAGCTGCTCAGTCCCAAATGCGGCTATTATGTACCGCCCACCCGTCCCTGTCCCTTTGAGACCATCCGCTTTATCAAATCCCTTGGAGCAGTGGCGGTTTTGGCCCATCCGTTTTTGAATCTGAATGAGCAGGAGCTGCGGGAATTCCTGAAAGAAGCCGTGCCCTGCGGTCTGGATGCCATGGAGACCCTGTATTCCACCTACGATGAAGCCACCACAATGGCGGCAAAGCAGGTGGCGGCTGACTTCGGCCTTTTGCACAGCGGCGGCAGTGATTACCATGGCGGAAACAAGCCCCACATCCAAATGGGTATCGGACAGGGAGATCTGGCGATCCCCATGGAGCTGATGACAGCAATGGCCCAGCGGCAAAAATAATCTGCAAAATACATGGAAAGTTCTGTAATTTACTGTGGATTTTTGTAAGAACTTATGCTATACTACTAAGTGCTGTAAAAGCAAAGTCATTTCATGCGTCCGTTGGCGCACAGATCCCCGGAGGGAAAAGAATGAACTACGATATTCAAAGAGCAAGCATGCTTAAGCGCATCCCGGCATGGGTCCTGGATATGATCCTGCTGCTGGTGGTGATGACAGGTTTTCTGGTTTTGTGGTCCCGGGTCTTTCCCGTGACGCCCCATGTGGAAGAAATCGATGGAATCATCGCACAGTATGAGCAGCAGTACGGCGGTCATTGGAACATTCCTGCAGAAGAGTATGAGAAGATGACGGATGCAGAAAAGGAAGCTGCGGAAAAGATCAGTCTGGAGATCAGCAATGCGCTGAATCAGGACGAGGCAGCACTGGCCCTGCTGGAGACTGTGGCGATCAATATTTTTGCCATGCTGTCTTTGAGCGTCCTGTGTGCCTATGTCATACTGGAATTTGTGATTCCGCTGTTGCTGAAAAACGGACAGACCCTGGGCAAAAAGTGCTTCGGCGTGGCGCTGATGCGCAAGGACGGTGTGAAGGTCACGCCGTTTATGATGTTTGCCCGGACGGTCCTGGGAAAATGCACCGTGGAGACCATGATCCCGCTGCTTTCGGCTGTCATGCTGTTTGTGGGCATAGGCGGTCCGCTGTTTTTCCTGGGAGTGGCGGTTTTGCTGGCACAGCTCATCGTTCCCCTGGCTACCCGTAACAAGACCGGGATCCACGATATTATGGCCTGCACCGTTGCGGTGGATCTGAGCAGTCAAATGATCTTTGACAGCCTGGAGGCCATGGAGGCCTATCACGCAGAAATCTATGCAGATAAGACATCCGATGAGGCATGATCCCATAACCCTGTCGGAATGTCATAAAAATAAAAAATAATTTTTTATATAGGAAAGGGATTTATATGAAAGTTGTTTTGCAGAATCTGACAAAGATCTTCCCCAGCCGGGATAAGAAGGCAGGTAAGGAAGTCGTTGCTGTCAACGATTTCACCTTCGAGATCCCGGATGGAAAGCTCATCGGCCTGCTGGGACCCTCCGGCTGTGGTAAATCCACCACGCTGTACATGATCAGCGGCCTGCAGAAGCCCACCGGCGGCAAGATCTTCTTCGGTGATGACGATGTTACCAATCTTCCCACCGAAAACCGCGGCGTTGGCCTGGTGTTCCAGAACTACGCTCTGTACCCCCACATGACTGTGAAGCAGAATATCCTCTTCCCTCTGCAGAACCTGAAGGGCGCTGACAAGATGTCCAAGCAGGAAATGCTGGAGCGGGCATATTATGCTGCCAAGCTGGTGCAGATCGAGGATCTGATGGACCGCAAGCCCGGCGAAATGTCCGGCGGTCAGCAGCAGCGTGTGGCGATCGCCCGTGCGCTGGTCAAGATGCCCCGTGTTCTGCTGCTGGACGAGCCTCTTTCCAACCTGGATGCACGTCTGAGACTGCAGACCCGTGAGGAGATCCGCCGCATTCAGCGCGAGACCGGCATCACCACCATCTTTGTTACCCACGACCAGGAAGAGGCTATGTCCATTTCCGATATGATCGTGGTTATGAAGCTGGGCGTTGTGCAGCAGATCGGTGCTCCTCAGGATGTTTACGACAATCCTGTGAACCTGTTCGTTGCCAAGTTCCTGGGCACGCCTCCCATCAATGTGTTTGACGGCGCTGTTAAGGACGGTAAGCTGTACATCGCCGAGGAAGCTGTTTTGGATGTTGCCGGCGTTGCCGATCAGGAGGTCACCGTGGGCATCCGTCCCGAGGGCTTCGTGCTGGATGAGAACGGTCCTCTGACCTGCAAGCTCAGTAGCGTGGAAGTCATGGGCCGCGACGTGAGCATCGTCTCCGAGAACGCTGCTTCCCAGAATCCCGTGATCCGCTCCATTATCAACGCTGACAACAAGGTGGACGTGACTGCCGAGAATGTCAAGTATGCGCTGAAGGCACACAAGGTCTTCATCTTCAACAAGGAAACCGAAGAGAGAATCTATTTTTGAGGTGACGAAATATGGTAGATAGCAAACATCAATGGAAAGCCTGGCTCTACCTGTCACCGGCAATCGTTCTGCTGCTGATCTTTACTGTGTGGCCCATCATCAACACCGTGCGCATCGCCTTCATGGAAGGCTACAATGCACTGGGTGTCCTGACCGGCCAGCAGTTCAACATTGGCATCGGCAACTTTGTAAATGTGCTGAAGTACGGTGATTTTCTCACCTGCCTGAAGAACACCATGCTTCTGACTGTGCTGACAGTTCCGCTTTCCACAATTCTCGCCCTGCTGATCGCGGTGGCACTGAACTCCATCAAACCCCTGCAGAAGTTCCTGCAGACCATCTTCTTCCTGCCCTATGTGACCAACTCCATCGCCATCGGCATGGTCTTCGCCGCGATGTTCAACATCATCGGCCTGAGCCCCGACGGCGCACGGGCAGAGAGCTGGGGCATCATCAACAATGTGATCATGTTCTTCGGCGGCGAACCCGTCAACTGGATCAATGCCCAGTCCAGCTACGAAGCAAACATTGCGGTCATGACGATCTATATCATCTGGAATGCTCTGCCCTTCAAGATCCTGATCCTGCTGGGCGGCCTGCAGTCCATCAACAAGCAGTATTATGACGCAGCCCGTGTGGACGGCACCCCCCGCTGGAGAGTGCTGACCAAGATCACCGTACCCCTGCTTTCCCCCATGCTGGCCTATGTTATCATCACCGGTTTCATCGGCGGCTTCAAGGAATACTCCAGCATCGTGGGTATTTTCGGCGAAAAGATGGGCCCCGTAGGCGATGCCGGCAGCCTGAATACCATGGTCGGCTATATCTACGAGGTTCTGCCCGATATGAACTACGGTGACGCCAGTGCTGCGGCACTGATCCTGTTCGGCATCATTCTTGTTGTTACCATGATCAACCTTCAGGTCAGCAAGAAGCGCGTCCATTTCTGAGGAGGTGCATTATGGCTAAGAAAAAAGACAGTATTGTAATGCACGAGCAGGACCTGCAGCAGGTCTCTGCCCAGCAGAGAGTGATGCGGGTGCTGGTAAAGAGCTTCACCTACCTGTTTTTGGGCGTAATGGCTCTGATCGTGCTGTTCCCCTTCTACTGGATGATCATTTCCTCTCTGAAGTCCCTGGATGAATACCGCTTCAATGTTCCCACCCTGTGGCCCCAGAAGATCATCTGGGCCAACTACGCAAAGGCTTTCGACACCGCAGATCTGGGTCAGCTGTTTATGAACACGGCCTATGTGGGCATCGTTTCCACATTGCTTTCCCTGGTGATCACCGTTCTGTCCGCCTTTGCCTTTGCCCGGCTGGAATTCAAAGGCAAGGATATGATGTTCGGCGCACTGCTGGCCACCATGATGATCCCCGGCGAGCTGTTCACCATTACCAACTATGCCACCGTTAACGATTTCGGCTGGATGAAGTCCTTTACCGTTCTGATCGTACCGTTCCTGGTCAGCGTGTTCTATATCTACCTGCTGCGCCAGAACTTCCTGCAGATCCCCAATGAGCTGTATCTGGCAGCGAAGGTGGACGGCTGCGGCGATCTGAAGTATTTGTGGAAGGTCATGGTTCCTCTGGCAATGCCCACACTGATCTCCATCACCATTCTGAAAATGATGGGTGCATGGAACTCCTATGTGTGGCCCCGCCTGGTCGCCAATGACGACGCCCACCGCCTGATCACCAACGGTTTGCGTAACGCATTTACCACCACCACCGGTGATGTGGACTATCCCGTGCAGATGGCCGCAGTTGCCATCGTCTCCGCTCCGCTGTTTTTGGTCTTCCTGTTCCTGCGTAAGTATATCATGCAGGGCGTCAGCCGCAGCGGCATCAAGGGTTAATCGACCGCCAGGTCTTAACACATAAACATACAAGCAAGAAAGGAAATTTTGACCATGAAAAAGATCGTAGCAATTCTCCTGCTGGTCACTATGCTCCTGGGCATCGGCATGATGTCCGGCTGCAACAAGCAGAACAATGTTCTGGCCAGCGACTTTGTGATCCCCGAGGGTGGTTATGACGGCAGCGCCGTGACCATCAACTTCTACCACACCATGGGCGAGCCCCTGCGTGCAGTTCTGGATGCATTCATCGTTGAATTCAACAAGCTGTACCCCAACATCACTGTCGTGCATGAGCAGGTGGGCGGCTATGAGGATGTCCGCGACCAGATCAAGACTGAGCTGACCGTCGGCAACCAGCCCAACATCGCTTACTGCTACCCCGACCATGTGGCCCTGTACAACGTGGCAAAGGCTGTTGTCACTCTGGACGATCTGATCGCCAGCGACATCACCATCACCCGCAACGATGGCACCACCGAAACTCTGGGCCTGACCGATGCACAGAAGGCTGACTTCATCGAAGGCTACTACAACGAAGGCAAGGAGTTCGGCGACGGCAAGATGTACACCCTGCCCTTCTCCAAGTCCACCGAGGTTCTGTACTACAACAAGACCTTCTTCACCGAGAACAACCTGCAGGTTCCCAAGACCTGGGACGAGCTGGAAAAGGTCTGCGAGCAGATCAAGAAGATCGACCCCACCTCCATTCCTCTGGGCTATGACTCCGAGTCCAACTGGTTTATCACCATGTGCGAGCAGCTGGGTACCGACTACACCAGCGCTACCGGCGAGCACTACCTGTTCGACAATGCTGAGAACAAGGCATTCGTCAAGCGCTTCCGCGAGTGGTATCAGAAGGAATATGTGACCACTCAGGAGATCTACGGTGCTTACACCTCCGGTCTGTTCACCGCTACCACCGGCCAGCGCAGCTACATGTCCATCGGCTCCTCCGCCGGTGCCAAGCATCAGCGTCCCCAGGCCAACGACAAGGGCGAGTATCCGTTTGAAGTGGGTATCACCACCATTCCCCAGGTAGATGCCAATAACCCCAAGGTTATTTCCCAGGGCCCCAGCGTCTGCATCTTCAAGGATTCCAATCCTCAGGAGGTCATCGCTTCCTGGCTGTTCGTGAAGTTCCTGACCACCAATGTCAACTTCCAGGCTGCCTTCTCCGATGCTTCCGGTTACGTTCCCGTTCTGAAGTCCGTTGCTGACCATCCCACCTACAAGGAAAAGATGGAAAAGGCTGACGGCTATGACAACATTGCTTACCTGTCCGCAAAGATCTGCATGGAGCAGGCCAATGCTTACTACACCTCTCCCGCTTTCAACGGCTCTGCCGATGCCCGTGACGAGGTTGGTACTCTGATCCAGGCTGCCTTCACCAAGGATGACGGCGGCAATCTGGATGCGCTGATCGACCAGATCTTCCAGGAAGCCATCAACAATTGTAAGAAGTAATGAGCAAGAGCGTTTTGAAAATCGTAGCTCTTCTGCTTGTGTTCTGCCTGTTGGCAGGCTGTACCCCCAGCTCACCGTCGGATAATCCCGGCGGTGACGCCCAGGTTCAGGAAGTGGATTACGCATCTTCCATCAAGCTGAACAAGGGCAGCGGCACCAAGCAGGAAGAGGTTTCCGTCAAGCTGTTTATTGACGGCGATACCGTCCATTTCAACAGCCAGCAAATCGAGGGCGGTGTGCTGAAGGCCCGGTTCCTGGCCGTCAACACCCCCGAATCCACCGGCAAGATCGAGGAATATGGCAAGACCGCAGCTGCCTTCACCAAGGAAAAGCTGTCCGGCGCTGAGTCCATCATCATCGAATCTGACAGCGAGAAATGGGATGCGGACTCCACCGGCGGCCGCTACCTGGTATGGATCTGGTATAAGCCCAAGGGCGCCAGCGATTACCGCAATCTGAACATCGAGCTGCTGCAGGAAGGCCTGGCCATCGCCTCCAGCTCTGCCAACAACCGCTACGGTACCACCTGTACCGCTGCGCTGAACCAGGCAAAGGCGCTGAAGAAGAATGTCTTCTCAGGCCAAAAGGACCCCAATTTCTTCTATGGCGCTGCCACAGAGATCGATCTGAAGGAGCTGCGCACCAATGTTGCCAGCTATAACGGTGCAAAGGTGGCCGTCACCGGCGTGATCACCATGCACTACAACAACGGCTTCTACATCGAGGCACAGGATCCGGAAACCGGCCTGTACTACGGCATGTATGCCTACTACGGCTTCAACTTCGGCGGCATGCACCTGGTCAAGGTGGGCAGCGAGGTTCGGATCGCAGGTAATGTTTCTGAGTTCCAGGGCTCCTGGCAGATCTCCGGCATGACTTACAGCGATTTCATTCCCCAGGCTGACGATGTGAGAAAGCTCAGCGACGGCAATGAGCCTGCCTTTGTCCTGACCGATCCCAAGACCTTTGCCGAGGGTAAGGTGGATGTGGAAATGGCCGATCCCGAGACCGAGGAAGTGACCACCAAGACCTACGACTATGCCGAGCTGGCCATGGGCACCTCCATTGAGATGAGGGATCTGTATGTCAAGCGCGTTTATACCACCCAAAGCGACAATGCCAACTCCGATGGCGCGATGACCCTCACCTGTGAGGCAAACGGCGTGACCATTGATGTGCGCACCATCGTTCTGACTGACGATAACGGCAATGTGATTACTGCCGATGCCTTCCAGGGCAAGACCATTGATGTCAAGGGCATCGTGGACTGCTTCGACGGTGACTATCAGATCAAGGTCATGGACGACAACTATATCACTGTTCATTAAATAAAAAGGAGATTCAGTTATGAAAAAAGTAATTTCCGCGCTGCTGCTCCTGGCCATGGTGATCGGCTGCTTCGCCGGCTGTGCACCCGAGGTTAAAGAAGACGCAGGTCTGAATTCCGCAAAGGAATATCTGTACACCATGTACAAAGACGCCGAAGCCAAGACTGCTGTTGACTACACTGTGGTCGGCCAGGTCCGCATCAACGATGTAACCTACCCCATCACCTGGACTGTTGACAAGACAGAAAATGTCAAGATCGAGTCCGCTGAGAACAACATGGTTGCGGTTAAACTCACCCCCTCTACCGAGGATGTCAACTACAAGCTGACTGCAACTCTGAAGAACGCTGAGGGCCAGGAAGCTTCCGTTTCCTTCGACCACTTTATCCCCAAGGCTGACGGTCTGCCCGCAACTTTGGCTGACGGCACCTATGTGATCGTGGCCGGCAATCTGACCATGAGCTCCCTGGCTGCCGATAAGTCCTACGGCTATCCCACCGCTACGGAAGTTACCGTTGCTGACGGCAAGGTCTCCGGTCATGTTGCTGCTGACGTTCTGACCATTAAGAATGTGGACGGTGGCTTCACCATTCAGGATGCTCAGGGCCGTTACTTCTACCTGAAGGGCACCTACAACAGCTTCAATGTGGATGCAACCGCTCCTGCCGAGGGTCATGTTTTCTCCATCCTGGTCAAGGACGGCAAGTACCTGATCCAGAACAACCTGGACAAGAAGACCCTGGCTTACAGCACTTCCTACTCCTCCTGGGGCTGCTACCCCGAGCTGACCGATGACCACACCTCTTTGGTGGACATCATCGCTGCTACTGCACCCTCCGCAGATGCTGCTCCCGAGGCTCCCGGCTACGATCCCACCGGCAAGACCCCTGCAGAGATCGTTGACGCTGCTTATGCGCTGGAGAACGGCAAGGCTATGTCCGCTGCTGCTACTCTGACCGGCGTGATCTCCTCTGTGGACACTCCCTGGGATGATGGCTACAAGAACATCACCGTTACCATCAAGGTCGCCGGCAAGGAAGACAAGCCCATTATGTGCTTCCGCCTGAAGGGCGACGGCGCCAAGGATCTAAAGGTTGGCGATACCATCACCTGCACCGGTACCATCAAGAACTACAATGGCACCATCGAGTTCGATGCAGGCTGCCAGGTTTCCAACATTGTTGCCGGTGCTGGTTCCACCACACCTCCCGCAACCAACCCCCCTGCAACCAATTCCCCCGCAGTGACCACCGGCGCTTCTGTGACCTTTGATTTCTCCTCTCTGACCGAGAAGGGCAAGGAAATCACAGCTGATACCGCATTGAGCGTGTTCAATGGTGCTGCTTCCGGCAGCGGTCTGACTGCAGTTTCTCTGACCAAGGTTTACAACGGCAACGGTACCGGTGGTCAATTTGAAAACACTGCAGGTCTGCTGAAGCTGGGCACCTCCAAGGTCGATGGCCAGATGGTATTGACTTTCAGCAAGAAGGTTGCTAAGGTTGAGATTCTGAGTCATGGCTGGAAGAGCGGTACTGACATGGTCAGCATCAATGGCTCTGCTGAGCAGCAGTTGGCCAATAATGGTACTGCTTCCACACTGACATTTAATCTGGACGGTTCTTCTGAGACAATCACCATCGATGTTGCTCAGAGAGCATTCATCTTCAAGATCATCGTTACCTTCGTTGGTTAATATCCTTTCTATCCATATGGGCCGCCCTTCGGGGCGGCCCTTTTGCCCCAAAGAGAGACAAGCGGCTGCGGCCTTGTTCACAATTTCCTTATGATTTGTTTTCAATTTTGTGATGTGCTGTTCAAAACCGCATTTTATGATAAATGCGTAAAGGGCAGCGGAAGCCGTGAGCCGCTCCTTTTGCTTTGTAGAACCTCTTTTTATACCTCTCTTCTTTCCAAATCCCCGAAAGGGGAAAGACCGCCGTCCTTGGACGGCGGTCTTTTTGTTGCTGTCATTGCGAGGGCCGTAGCCCGTGGCAATCCCCTGGGCATTTTGCAAACCCAAAGGAGATTCCCACGCCGGCGTGCGCGGAATGACATTCTTTTTATGTAAAATTGCTGTGATTATGGACAGGAAAAAGGACAAGAATTATATAAAAAAGCCCTTGAAAAGTGAAAAAAGAGTGTTATAATGAGCAAGGTATTTTTATTTGTGAAAGAAGGCATTTTTTGTGGATATCTTACTGGCTATTGGCGTAGCCATGTTTGCCGGTCTGTTTTTGTCCCGGTTGACTTCCAAATTGAACCTGCCGGATGTGACCAGTTATCTGGTTGCCGGCGTTCTGGTGGGGCCGCTGGTTTTGGGAAGACTGGGTGTGCCGGGCCTGGGCTTTAATTCCATGGAGTTTGTGGAGGAAATGGGCCTTTTGTGCGATGTGGCACTGGGCTTTATCGCTTTTTCCATCGGCGGTGAGTTTCGCGTTTCCGCGTTGCGGAAAACCGGACGGCAGGCCACCATCATCGCCATTTTTCAGGCGCTGACGGCTACAATTTTGGTAGATCTGACCCTGTTGGGACTGCATCTGATTCTGGGTGAGGAGCGGCTTCCCGTTTCCACCTGCATTATTTTGGGCGCGATCGCCACCGCGACTGCACCTGCGGCAACGCTGATGGTCATCAATCAGTACAAGGCGCGCGGCCCGTTGACGGATATTTTGCTCCCCATCGTTGCGTTGGACGATGCTGTGGGCCTGGTGGTGTTTGCGGTGTCTTCCGGCATCGCCCGGGCGCTGATCAGCGGCACGGTGAGCATTGTTTCTTTGCTTGTCAATCCTGTGGTTGAGATCTTTGGCTCTTTGCTCCTTGGTGCGGCTTTGGGCTGGGTGTTCAGCCTGGTGGAAAAATTCTTCAATTCCGGCTCAAAACGGCTGAGTTTGGCGGTGGCCTTTGTGATCATCTGCGCCGCTCTGTCCAAGCTGCGCTTCCATTTTGAAGGCGGCCTGGAGATCGGCTTCTCGTCCCTGCTGGTGACCATGATGTGCAGCTGCATTTTCTGCAATCTGTGCGATTTTTCCGAGGAGATCATGCACAAGACCGAGCGCTGGACAGCTCCCATCTATGTGCTGTTTTTTGTCATTTCCGGCGCGGAGCTGGATCTGACCATCTTTGGCAATTTGGCTGTGGTGGGCATTGGCGTGGCCTACATTCTCAGCCGTTCCGCAGGCAAGATATTCGGCGCAAATGTCAGTGCAAAAATGACCCGTTGCGAACCCACCATTTGCAAATACCTGGGCATCACCTTGCTGCCCCAGGCAGGCGTTGCGTTGGGCATGTCCGTGGTGGTGGCCGCGGAATTTGGCGAGGCCGGCGCGATCATCCGCAATATCGTGCTGTTTTCTGTGCTGATCTATGAACTGGTAGGCCCGTTGCTGACCAAAATGGCGCTGACTGCCGCCGGGGAGATCAAGCCCAAGCCCGATGTAAAGCGGGGACAGGTGTAAATCTTGACATTTTCCGCCGTTGCGGTATAATATTCCTAGAATCTGACGAAATAAGGGGTTGTTTCCTATGTTTCATACCATGACCATCGCCGGCCTGGAGCGCCACCTGCCCATCTGCCGGGTGACGGACGAACTGTACATTGCCGGTTTTGTGATCTTCGGCGATCCGGAGCTGACGGTCGCCTGCGCCCGGGATCTGCTGAAGCTTGCTCCGGAGTACGACTATATCATCACCGCTGAGGCAAAGGGCATTCCTTTGGCTCACGAAATGGCCCGTCAGGCAGGAAATGAGAAGTACATTCTGGCACGGAAGGGCCCCAAGCTGTACATGCGTGATATTTTCGGCGTGGATGTGAAGTCCATCACCACCGCCAAGGAGCAGCACCTGTACCTGGACGGCGCGGACGCCGAGCTGATGAAGGGCAAGAAGATCCTCATCGTGGACGATGTGATCTCCACCGGCGAAAGCCTGAGCGCATTGGAAGCTCTGGTCGAGAAGGCCGGCGGTATCGTCTGCGGCCGGATGGCCATTTTGGCCGAGGGCGATGCACAGGATCGGGATGACCTGATCTATCTGGAGAAGCTGCCCCTGTTCCATTCGGATGGAACGGTTATGGAATAAGAAGGATACCCTGCGGAAAAACCCCGCAGGGTGTTTTTACATATACCCTCCCCCGGGGGGAGGGTGGATTTTTGCGGAGCAAAAAGACGGGTGAGAAACGGCGACAGAACAGAAATTAGAGAATGCCTATTCATTTCTCGAAATCATCAATTATCACCCGCATTCCTCATCCGCCTCGCTTGAGCTCGGCACCTTCCCCCCGGGGGAAGGCTTTGGATTTTGTCGTAATGAGGGGATAAAAAGCAGTTGAAATTGGGTTTTTCTTCTGCTATAATACAGCATAGCTGATGCGGGTATAGTTCATCGGTAGAATGTGACCTTCCCAAGGTTGAGAGGTGGGTTCGATTCCCATTACCCGCTCCAAAACAGAAACACCGCCCAAAAGGGCGGTGTTTTTTATTTGTCAGAGCGTTATCTTGATTTTTAGGGGGCATACAGGTATAATGCAAACAGAGATACCCAATCTGTTAGGGGGAGAAAGGCTATGACAGACAAATACGATGTTGCCATTATTGGTGCAGGCCCCGCCGGAGCGGTCTTTGCCAAGGAACTCATCCGAAATGCACCCGGTTTGCAGGTGCTTTTGGTGGACGGTCAATGCGAGCATAGCAAAAAGGTCTGTGGCGGACTGCTGGCACCCGATGCCCAAGAGATGTTCGCCAAATTGGGATTGACCTTACCTACGGACATTTTGGCAGATCCCCAGATTTTCGATGTGGAGACCATTGATCTGGCCAAAAAGCGTGTGCGTAATTATCAGCGGCACTATCTGAACATGGATCGGTATGCCTTCGACAAGTGGCTGGTCTCGTTAATCCCCCAATGCGTGGATGTCCACAATGGCCGCTGCACCAAGCTGTGTCGGGATGCGGACGGCTTTACTCTGATGCTGGGAGACAAAGTGGTAAAAGCACGCTTTCTTGTGGGTGCGGACGGGGCAAGCTCGCTGGTGCATCGGACATTTTTCAAGGACAAGCCCATGAAATATGTGGCCATTCAGCAGCATTTTGCCTGCAAAAATCCGGCACTGCCGCCCTATTCCTGTATTTTTGACCCGGAGACCAGCGATAGTTGCTCCTGGACGATCCGCAAGGAGAATTGTATCATCTTTGGCGGAGCATTTCACAAAAAGAACTGCCGGGCAGCCTTCGAAAAGCAAAAGCAGCGACTGGAGGCGTATCTGGGGCTTTCTTTCGGCGCACCCATCAAGACCGAGGCCTGCCTTGTGACCAGTCCCCGGAAGTGGAAGCATTTTAATGTGGGTGGCGGGGATGTTTTTCTCATTGGCGAGGCGGCGGGTTTTATCAGCGCCAGCTCCTTTGAGGGAATCAGCAGTGCACTGCTCAGCGCAAGACTGTTGGCGGAGGCCTTCGGCAAATCGGGCGATGGCCGGCAGATTCTCCGAGCCTACGAAAAAAGCACGAAGAAACTGAAATTCAAGCTGTACACGAAAATCCAAAAACGGAAAGTCCTTTGCAGTCCTTTTTTGCGCGGATTGGTGATGAAAAGCGGCATCCGGAGCATGAAAAAGTATACATAAAGGGAGGAGTAGTTACTGGTGAGAAAAACAATAAGTATTCTGCTCTTGATCACAATTTGTCTGTCTGCATTTTCCGGATGTGATAAGGCTCAAGTCTATCAAACAGTAGAACTGACCAGAGAAAACCTTTGGCAGTATGTGGAAGTAGCTATGATCACCGATTTTGTGCCGGCGGAAAGTGAAGCGCCCCTGCATTGCGCGATTACCGGCGCACTGGATCAGGCGATTTATGAGGATGTAGTCGTTACCTTTGAAGTCACCTATTACAAACCCGGCGAATCGGGACCGGCACAGAAGTGCTATGATGTGGAAATCACATTGAACGCCGGCGGAAATGCAGAATTTGAAGTGATTTCTGCCGGAATTTCACAAATTGTGAACGGAAAAGGGAAAAGCTATGAAGCTGACCCCCAAGAGCTATTCTGGTTCAACAGAAGCATACGGGTCACATCTGCGAGAGGAAAAGTGATTATCCCCGGTTGATTATAGAAAAAATCGGAGCCGAGTATTTCGGCTCCGATTTTCTGTTTTACTCTTCCCAGTTGTGCCAGATGTTCTGCACATCGTCATCCTCTTCCATGATGTCGATGAGCTTTTCCATCAGCTTGATATGCTCTTCGCTCTCCAGCTTCTGATAGTTCTGGGGAACCATTTCGATCTGAGCGGAAGCAAAGGTGTACTTTTTGCCCAGCTCCTCAGCAACGGCGTTGAAATCATCGGGATCGGTGTAGACGGTGAACACATCTTCCTCGGCCTCGAAATCGTCTGCGCCGCAGTCCATGGCGTCCATCATGACGGTATCCTCATCATAGTCGCCGTCCTCGTTGTCGATGACCAGCACGCCCTTCTTGTCGAAAGACCAGCTGACGCAGCCGGATGCACCCAGGTTGCCGCCGAACTTGTCGAAGTGGTGGCGCATAGAGCCTGCGGTACGGTTGCGGTTGTCGGTCATGGTCTCGACGATGACAGCTACGCCGCCGGGGCCGTAGCCTTCGTAGGTGATGGATTCATAGTTGTCGCCGCCGCCGGCACCGGCAGCCTTCTCCAGGCAACGCTTGATGTTGTCGTTGGGCATGTTGGCGGCCTTGGCCTTGGTGATGACGGTGGCCAGACGGGAGTTGTTGGCGGGGTCAGTGATGCCGCCGCCTTCCTTGACTGCCACGATCAGTTCCTTTGCGATCTTTGTAAAGGCGGCAGCGCGCTTGGCGTCCTGCGCGCCCTTGGTTTTTTGAATATTATGCCATTTGGAATGTCCGGACATAAAGATCATCCTTTCGGTTTCTATAAAAATATCGGCTATATTTTAGCAGGTTTCTCCAAGAAAATCAATAGAATTTCATGCAGTCCGCGTGTTTTTGGGACAAAACCACTTCCACATCGGGGAAAGCCCTGCGTAATTTTTCGGCCAGCACATGCATGGAGGGGTTTTCCGTGTGGAAATGCCCGGCATCGATCATGGTCAGACCCAGCTCCTGGGCATCCCAGAAGTTGTTGTAGCCGATGTCACTGGTGACAAAGGCATCACAGCCGGCATCAATGGCCGTTTGGCGCATACCGGAGCAAGCACCGCCGCCCACGGCCACCTTGCGGATGGGCTTGCCTCCGTCCACGTAGCGCAGTGTGTCACAGCCCAGTTTTGCTTTTACATGGGCCAAAAATTCCGGCAATGTGGCTGCAAATTCGCCTGCACGAAGCAGAGTTTGACCTTCGATCGTATGGATGTTTTTCAGCTCCAGGGTTTCCGCCAGAATATCGTTGACACCGCCGGGAGCGCAGTCGAAATTGGTATGCGCACCGATGGCGGAGATGTTATTCCGGCACAGATGAATCAGCCCCAGGACTGCAGCAGTTTTGTCGGTGAGGGCTTCCACCGGATGGAAGATCAGCGGGTGATGGGTCACCAGCAGATCCGCGCCGATTTCCGATGCCTCGTGGCATACATGCTCAAAGGGGTCGAGGGCGACCAAAATCTTGTGGACAACCTGACGGGGGCTTCCGCAGCTGAGGCCTACATGATCCCAGTCCATTTTGTATTCCAGCGGGGCAAGGGTTTCCACAAAAGTCAAAATATCTTGTACGGTTGTCATGAACAGTCTCCTTTCTTGCCTCTCCCTTTGGGAGAGGTGCCCCAGTTTCCAAACTGGGGCGGAGAGGGCGATAGAGGATGCCCTCTCAGTCAAAAATCAAAGATTTTTGCCAGCTCCCCCAAAGGGGGAGCCAAGGGGTTATCGTTGTAAATTCTCCAATTCTTCCAGCGCCTGTTGCTTTTCCGGGTCATCCCGGTGGGTAAGAGCAAGGCGCAGGCCGTCGATGATGCGGTCACAGTATTCTTTTGCTTCCGGCGTGAGATTTGTTAACAGTGCGGGGGAAATGTGCCATCCGCCCACAGTCAAGCGAGGCATTTCCGGTGACCAGAGGACCTCCATGACAGTATACAAAAACCGTCCGTCCTTAAGCACCGATTCTTTTGCGATGTACCAGCCGCTTTCCGACAGATACCGGCGCAAGCTGGGTGTTTTGCTCTGGCATTGCAGGACCAGGCGGTAGCGCGGGCTTTTCAGCCAGGGGGCATCCTCCAAAATGGAGATCATGGTGTCCGCGCCCATGCCAGCGCAGACCATCACATCAAAATCCCGGGGCACATCCCGGACACCGGCGCACAGATGGAAGGACATTTTATCCTGTACACCGTATTTGCGGGCGTTGCGCTGCGCGCTTTGCAGAGGGCCTTCGTTGATGTCGGACGCAACGACCCGTTTGGCAATGCCTTTTGTCAACAGGTGGATGCCTAAGTAGCCGTGGTCACAGCCTACATCGGCAACGACATTTCCGGGACGGATATATTCGGCACAGGCCAGCAGCCGGGGAGAAATAGGTAGGTGCATGAGGAAGCCTCCAAATGTTTACGTCATTGTAAGCAACGGCATATACCCTCCCCCGGGGGAAGGCTTGAAAAACGCCATCCCGGCTGATTCCGGGATGGCGTAGCCGGTGTTACTGGTTCTTCTGAGCCTGGTCGGCTTCGTAGGCCTCCAGGAAGTGGTTCAGCTGAGCCAGGAAGGGTTCGCACTCAATGCCGTGGACCATGCAGGCCTCCTCCACTGTCTCACCCCGGGAAGAGGGGCAGCCAAGGCAGTGCATGCCGATGGCAAAGAACAGGGGCGCTGCGTGGGGGGCGATATCCAGAACATCACCGATGATGGTTTCTTTTTCGATTTTTACAGCCATGATTTGACCTCCTATCACATTTCTTTCCGTATTATAACCCCATATGCAGAAAAAAACAAGAGGCAGTTTTCTGTCAATTTTCGACTCTGAAAAGGCAAAGCTTTCGACGGCTTTCCCCACCTTTCGCACCGTGTGCGTGATAAGATAAACGAAAAAACGACAGAAAGAGAGGTTTTTCTTTATGCTAGGCCCACGCATTGCAGCACTACGGCAAACCTGCGGACTCAGCCAGGCGGCGCTGGCGCAAAGGCTGCATATCAGCACCAGCGCTGTGGGAATGTATGAGCAGGGCAGGCGGGAACCGTCGGTGGAAACCCTAATCGCCCTGTCCCAAGAATTTGGGGTCTCATTGGATTATCTACTGTCCGGAAAGCCGGATTCGGTTCGTGATGTGGCGGCGCTGCGCCGCATAACAGCGCCCGGCGATGCACCAAGCGCGCTGACGAAGGAAGAAATGGTGTGCCAATTGCTGTGGGCATTGCTGGAATAAGGGAGCAAAATTGTATAAAATTTAGGTTGAATTTCTGCTCTGTATGTGATACGATATACTCGTATCGATATGGGCGCATTGCGCCTAAAAAATTCGGATGCAATATGCACCCAGGAGGAAAGAGAATCTATGAAAAACATTATGGACATTTTGGATGAGCGCAGCGCGTTTTCTTTTGAGGTATTCCCTCCCAAGACAGACGTGGGCATGGAAAAGCTGTGCGGTGAGGGCGGCGTGCTGGAGCAGCTGTACACCCTGAATCCCGACTACATTTCCTGTACATACGGCGCCGGCGGCACCAACGTGGGCAAGAACCTGGAAGTTCTGGACAAGATCGTCAAGGACGACAAGACTGTTGGTGTGACCCACTTTACCTGCATCGGCAACACCAAGGAAGGCATTCGTGAGCAGCTGCAGACCTATCTGGATCACGGCATCAACCACATGCTGGCTCTGCGCGGCGACCTGCCCTTTGGCTGGACCGGCACCGGCGGCGACCTGCACTATGCTACCGAGCTGGTGAAGTTCGCCCGCAAGGAATTCGGCGACAAGTTCACCATCGCTGTGGCCGGCTCTCCCGAGGGTCACATTCAGTGCCGCAGCCTGGAAGCAGACATTGCTTTCCTGAAGCAGAAGCAGGACAACGGTGCTGACTACATCATGACGCAGCTGTGCTGGGATATGGATCAGTTCCGCTACTGGCTGGATGCCATCCGCGCTGCCGGTATCTGGATGCCCGTGGACGTGGGTATCATGCCCATTTTGGATCAGAAGGCTACCATCAACATGGCTCTGTCCCGTAACGGCTGTGTTATGCCCCGCGCACTGTGCGAGCTGATCTCCAAGAACTGGATCTTCCCCGATCCCTTCACCGGCGACAAGGGCGACACCGATGCTCTGTGCGCACAGAAGAAGGCTGATTTCAAGAAGGCCGGTATCGAATATACCATCAATCAGATCGACGAGTACCGCGCCTGCGGCATCAACGGCATCCACCTGTACGCACTGAATAAGTTCGACGATGTTGCCTACATTGCCAAGGAAGCCGGTCTGCTGGATCTGGTATAAGCAATAAACTTTCAAATTGTGTGTCATTCCGAGGGAGCGAAGCGACCGTGGGAATCCGTTCTCCTGCGGCACCAATGGTGCCGCAAAGATACGGATTGCCACACCAGTCTGCGGACTGGTTCGCAATGACATAAAAGGAGCAAATACCTATGGCAAATCCCCATACTATCGCGGTAGCCGGTAAGGGCGGCGTGGGAAAGACTACCACCTGCGGCATGCTCATCGACTACCTCTGCAAGAAGAAAAACGGACCTGTTTTGGTGGTGGACGCCGATGCCAACTCCAACCTGAACGAAGTTTTGGGCGTGGAAGTGGAAACCTCCCTGGGCGCCATCCGTGAGGAAATGGCCCAGGCGGAGCTGAAGGGAAGTATCCCTGCAGGCATGACCAAAGCAGACTATGCGGACTTCAAATTCAACTCTGCCATTGTGGAAGAGGACGATTTTGATATGCTGGTCATGGGTCGCACCCAGGGCAAGGGCTGCTATTGCTATGTCAATGGCGTGCTCAAGACCCAGGTGGACAAGTACGCAAAAAATTACAGCTACATCGTCATGGACAATGAGGCAGGCTTAGAGCATGTGGCCCGGGGAACGCTGCCCCATGTGGACACCATGCTGCTGATCTCTGACTGCTCCCGCCGGGGCATCCAGGCGGTGGCGCGGATCGCGGAAATGGTTCAGGAAATGAATCTGAATCCCGCACAAATGGGTCTGATCGTCAACCGGGCACCGGGTGGCGTACTGGACGACGGCGTGAAGGAAGAGATCAACAAGCACGGCTTGACCCTGTTCGGCGTGCTGCCCCATGACGAGGCGGTGTACCGCTGCGATTGCGACGGCGAGCCTTCCGCAAAACTGCCGGACAGCGATCCTATGAAAGTTGCCCTCAAGGGCATCATGCAGTCCATCGGACTGTAATAATTATCAATTCTGCAAAAGAAATTTTGCACCAAATAATTTAAGGGGGAAACCAAATTATGTCTTTTGTACCTAAGACGCAGCCCTACAACGGCAAGATCAATGCCGTGACTCTGGGCACCGGTGACAAGGCAATCGTCATCGGCGGTCAGAATGTGCTGCCGTTCTACACCTTCGATGCTCCCATCGAGAACGCACCCAAGATCGGTGTGGAAGTTTCCGATCTGGCATCTTCCTGGGAGTGGCCCGCACTGAAGGAATTCTACGCAGGCTGCACCACCATGGCTGACTACGCCAAGAAGGCCGAGACCATCGAAGGCTGTGATTTCATCTGCCTGAACTTCGTTGGCGCAGATCCCAACGGCGCAAACCGCTCTGTTGCTGACTGCGTTGCTGATGCCAAGGCTGTTGCTGAAGTGGTTACCAAGCCCATCGTTGTTATAGGCTGCAAGAACCTGGAGCGGGACGGTGAGCTGCTGGCTGCTCTGGCTGAGGCTCTGGCCGGCAAGAACGTTCTGTTCATGTCCGCCAAGAACGAGAACTACAAGACCGTGGGTGCTTCCGTTGCTCTGGCAAGCGGCCAGAAGCTGGGCGCTGAGACCGCTGACGACATCAACCTGGCCAAGCAGCTGAACATCATGCTCAAGAGCCTGAACGTCAGCCCTGAGTCCGTTGTGATGGACATCGGTACTGCTGCTGTGGGTTACGGTTACGAGTACGCCGCATCCACCTTCGACCGTATTCGCCTGGCTGCTCTGGCACAGGGCGATGCTGATCTGCAGATGCCCATCCTGGCTGCCGTGTGCAACGACACCTGGTCCGTTAAGGAATCCACCGCTTCCGAGGCTGACGAGCCCGCATGGGGCTGCATGGAAGAGCGCGCCATTTCCATGGAAGTCGCGACTGCCGCTGCAGATCTGACCGGCGGTGCCGATGCAGTTGTTCTGCGTCACCCCGAGTCCGTGGCCACCATTAAGAAGTTCATCACTGAACTCGTCTGATCGGAAGGAGGATACATACAATGGCTTTGAAAGGTCTTGATATTTTTAAGCTGTCTCCTAAGAAGAACTGTAAGGAGTGCGGCAGCCCCACCTGTATGGCATTTTGCATGAAGGTGGCGCAGGGCGCAGTGTCTCTGGACAAGTGCCCCTACTTCTCTGAGGAAGCTCTGGCAACTCTGAACTCCGCTACTGCTCCTCTGATGAAGACCATTTCCGTTGGCGAGCACAAGCTGGGCGGCGAGACTGTCCTGTTCCGTCACGAGAAGACTCTGGTCAACAAGAATATGTTTGCTGTCTGCCTGTGCACCGATTGCGCTGACAAGGCTGACGAGAAGATCGCTGAGATCATGAAGGTGGATTACGAGCGTATCGGCGAGCGTATGTACGTGGAGTTCATCCATGTTGCCAACAAGCAGTCCGATCCCGCTGTCTACGCTGACCTGGTCAAGAAGGCAGCCGCTACCGGCCGCAGCCTGGTGCTGGAGTGCTGGGATGTGGAGTGCGCCAAGGCAGCTCTGGCTGTCTGCGGCAAGGATGTGATCCTGGACGGCGCTACCCCCGACAACTGGGAGGCTATGAGCGCAGTTGCTACCGAAGCCGGCGTTACTCTGGGTGTTTGGGCTGAGAACATCTCCGACCTGTACGACACCGTGAAGAAGCTGGAAGCTGCAGGCAACAAGAACCTGGTTCTGGATGTCACCGGCAAGACTGCCAAGGAGACGCTTGCTAATGCCGTTCTGGTTCGCCGTACCGCTCTGAAGGAAGAGGACCGTACCTTCGGCTACCCCTCCATCGTGAACCTGGCCCGCATTGCTAAGGGCGATGACCGCCTGCAGACTGCACTGGCTGCTATGTTCGTGGAGAAGTATGCTTCCATTATCGTTATGTCCCACATGGCTTACGCACAGGCTCTGCCTCTGTACGGCCTGCGTCAGAACATCTACACCGATCCTCAGAAGCCCATGAAGGTGGAAGCTAAGATCTACCCCCTGAACGGCGCTGACGAGAACAGCCCCTGCGCTCTGACTGTTGACTTCGCTCTGACCTACTTCCTGGTCTCCGGCGAACTGGAGCGCTCCGGCCAGCCTGTGAACCTGATCATCACCGACGCTTCCGGCATGTCCGTTCTGACTGCCTGGGCTGCCGGTAAGCTGTCCTCCTCCACCATCAAGAAGACCTTCGAGGAGCTGGACATCGCGAACAAGATCAAGAACCGCACCCTGATCATCCCCGGCAAGGTTGCCGTTATGAAGGGCGAGATCCAGGAGAAGCTGCCCGACTGGAACGTGGTCGTCGGTCCTCTGGAAGCTGTTCAGCTGCCCAAGTACATCAAGGACAAGGAGTACGAGGCCGGCGCTAAGGCTGCTGAGGCCGAGCGTGCTGCCAAGGCTGGTACTGTGAAGGAAGAGGTTAAGGAACTGTCCTTCGAAGAGCTGCTGCAGACCCGCGTTCCCAAGATCGAGATCGTGGACATGGGCGTACAGTACAAGGGCCACAACCCCGAGGCTAAGACCTTCGTCACCATCGGCGAGCGTATCCACTGCATCGCTCCTTCCATCCGCAAGGCTATGGACGAGCGCGATCCCGCTCCCATCCTGGAGCGTGCTGCTGCTCAGATCAAGGCCGGCGCTACCTACTTGGATGTGAACATCGGACCTGCTGAGAAGGACGGTCCCGAGCGTATGATGTGGGCTGTTAAGCTGCTGCAGGAGAACTTCAACAATGTTCCTCTGGCACTGGACACCGCCAACATGAAGGCTATCGAGGCCGGTATCAAGGTTTACAACCGTACCAACGGCAAGCCCATCGTCAACTCTGCTGACGCCGGCTCCCGTATCGGCTACATCGACCTGGCTGCTGCCAACGATGCAATTTGTATCGCTCTGTGCTCCGCTGACGGTATCGCAAAGGACAACGAAGAGCGTATGGTCCACTGCGACAACATGCTGGAGCGCGGCCTGAGCCTGGGCATGTCCTCCGACGATCTGTGGTTCGACCCCCTGTTCCTGGTCGTCAAGGGTATGCAGGACAAGCAGATGGAAGTCCTGGAGGCCATCAAGATGTTCTCCGACAAGGGTCTGAAGTCCACCGGCGGTCTGTCCAACAACTCCAACGGCGCACCCAAGGATGTCCGTCCCATCATGGACTCCACCCTGGTTGCAATGTGCATGATGCAGGGTCTGACCTCCGCTATCGTCAACCCCAACGACCGCCGACTGATGGAGACCATCAAGTCCTGCGACATCTTCAAGAACCACGTGCTGTACTCCGACAGCTACCTGGATATGTAATTAGAATGCGTCAAAGCCTTCCCCTTGAGGGGAAGGTGGCGCGTAGCGCCGGATGAGGTGTAGCCCCAAAGGGGCGAAATCGAAAAAACACCTCATCAGTCACCTGCGGTGACAGCTTCTCCTCAAGGAGAAGCCTTTGTAGGCACGATATTTGAAAATATCCCACGCATCACTGGCTGGGAGGGAAGACTCCCTCCCAGCCACTTTGCTTATAAGGCCTTCTCCTTGAGGAGAAGGTGGCCGAGCGAAGCGAGGTCGGATGAGGTGTTAAAATGAATCAATTTAACAACCCCAAACTTACAAACAATGCAAAATCTCTGCGCAAAGGCATGACTAAGGAAGAACGACACCTGTGGTATGATTTTCTAAAAGCATTGCCCGTAACAGTTCATAGACAAAAGGTGATTGGCTCATATATTGTTGATTTTTATATAGCAAAGCAGAAACTAGTCATTGAATTGGATGGTTCCCAGCATTATGAAGCTGATGGAGTTAAGAAAGATATAGAACGCGATGATTATCTTCAATCTCAAGGGCTGACGATTCTGCGATATTCTAACGCCGATATTAATCTGAGATTTCAAGATGTGTGCCGAGATATATGGTGTCATCTCTTGATAGAAGAATAGAACACCTCATCAGTCAAAAATCAAAGATTTTTGCCAGCTTCTCCTCAAGGAGAAGCCTTTAGATGCCGACAATTTGGAGGGAGCGATGATGATAGCAATAACCGTACATAACAAATTGGGTCGGTTGATTGCTGTGATGATGTGGCTGATATTTCACGGCATGATTCTTTCACTGCTCATTGCTATGATTCAAGTTAATGTTCCGCTGGAGGGATTTGTATTCCCAATTTTACTGGCTGTCTTCTGGTCGATCATTGCAAATATGATTTTGCGCTCTTGTCCGATCGTTGAGCTTACAGCGGAAGGAATTACTGTCCGGGTGTTGATAAAAAAACAATTCTATAAATGGACAGATATTAAACAGGCCGGAATTCTCTACCGTTTTGGGCGTGGGATCTGGTATAATCAAATGATATTGCTGAAAGGCAACGGATCTTGCCGCCGATATCAAGATAAAACCTTTCTTCTTAGAAATATCGGGAGAGTTATTCCAATGGAAGCAACACCGAAAATCCGGGAGTTTGTCATATCCTGTTACGGACATCTGGATTTCGATCTATCCGACGGAAAGGAAGAAACTTAAAACCGTATATTCAGCCGCCGGCTTGATATAAATCAAAATTTTCACATGGGGAGGAAAGCAGGTATGAAAAGAGTTTTTTGTGTAGTCTTGGCCCTTGTGATGATGCTGTTTATGGCGGGTTGCCCGGATGAGCGGCCGATACCCGAAATGCCCGGGCCTGTTCTGTTTCTGCCGGATACTGCAACTGTATATAGCCCGGACGGCGAAAGCCAGTCAACTGCTACTGTGAAATATGAGGAAGGTTGGCAGAATAAGGAGAGTTTTACTGCCACATATTCGGATGGTGACCAACTTGAAATAACCTATAGCAACAAATACACCGTCCAGAAAATAGGCGATGGAATCCAAAGGGAGACCTACTATGATGCTGGTGGTCGAGTGGCAAAGCAGGTCAACCACTATTTAGCATCTTCCAGTTTGGAAAAAATGGAGACCACCTTTACCTACGATTCCTACGGCAGACAAATCAGACAGGAGAGCAAAGCATATTTTGAAGGTCAGGAACAACCCAATGTTCAGACCAAAACCTATATCTACACAGACACCGATGAGGGAAGTTCAGGTGTCTGCCGGGATGGGACGACTTACACGCTGGTGTATGACCACAATTACCGACTGATCCGCCAGGTTGTGACTTCCGGTGACAAGGAAGTCAGCCGGACGGAAAATACCTACGATGAATACGGTAATACGCTGAGTACAGTCCAATATGCCGAGGGAAAGAAAATCTCGGAAATCCGATACACCTATAAGGCGGTGGAAGTCAGCGAAGACACTGCGGCACGATTCCCTCAATTTAATCGAGATAAATAAACTTGTATATTCAGCCATTTGGCTTTATATAAATTACCATTCAAATTAGGAGGAGAAAATTATGAGTGTATTAACCGATCTGATCTATGGCGGCAGTAATGCCGTGGCAGGCCTGACTGAGGGTGCTGTCAACGATGCCATTGCGAAATATGGCGCAGACAAGGAGATCGCGTTTCCGGATACTGCCTACTATTTCCCCACCATTTATGCCGCAACCGGCGTCAAGGTCAAGACGCTGGGCGATCTGACCGCCTGTGTGGGCGTGCTGAAGAGCTTGATCACCAACCAGGAAGACCTGGGTCAGGCGCTGAATGCCGGCCTTGCCACCGCAGTTGGTGCGGAGATTATCGAGGGCCTGAAGTACGTGGAGGGCGGCAATCCCTACGAAAACGAAAGCGGTATTGGCTTCGTACCCGACCCCATCATCCGCTCCCTGGGCGTGCCCCTGGTTACCGGTGATATTCCCGGTGTTGCGGTCGTGCTGGGCAAGGCGGACAATGCCGAGGATGTGGTGAAGGTGGTCAAGGACTACCAGTCCAAGGGCATCATGACCTTCCTGGTGGGCGATGTCATCGAGCAGTGCATGGATGGCGGCGTGAAGATGGGCCTGGAGCTCCGGGTCATCCCCCTGGGTCACGATGTCACCTCCGTCATCCACGTGGTTACCGTCGCGGTGCGTGCTGCGCTGATTTTCGGTAACATCCAGCCGGGCAATTTGGCAGGCCTGCTGGACTACACCAAGAACCGCGTTCCCGCATTCGTCAACACATTCGGTGCAATCGATGCCGTGGTGGTTTCTGCCGGTGCAGGCGCGATCGCCCTGGGCTTCCCCGTGGTGGTGGACATCGACCTGGGTGAGAATCAAGTTCCCGGCGCGCTGGAGTCCGTGTGCGACCACAACGAGACTGTAAAGAAGTCCCTGGAGCTGCGGGGCATCAAGATCAAGACCACCGAACTGCCCATTCCTGTGGCGTTTGCCGCCGCATTTGAGGGCGAGATCATCCGCAAGGCCGACATGCACAACGAGTTCTTCTCCGGCAAGAACCCCACCGCCGAATTGGTGGTAATGCGGGAGCTTTCTGAGATCGAGGATCACAAGATCACTATTCTAGGTCCCGATCTGGATGAAGCCAGCGAGCTGGCTTTGGCTACATATGTGGAGGTCGCCGGCAAGAAGATGCAGGTGGACTTTGAGTCCGTCATCGAGCGGAAATTCCACGCCTGGTTCAACTACATGGAAGGCGTCATGCACACCGGCCAGCGGAATCAGGTTCGCGTCCGTGTTTCCAAGGCGGCATTTGAGGCCGGCTTGAGAGTGAAGGACTTTGCAGAAGTTCTCTATGTGATGATTATGAACGAGTTTGAAGCCGTGGTGGATAAGTGCCAAGTGACCCTGATCACCGATGCCGCCCAGGCAGAAAAATTCCGTGACGAAGTGGCAATGCCCCGGTATCAGCAGCGGGATGACCGCCTGGCATCCATGACCGACGAGGCGGTAGATCGCTACTACACCTGCATTCTGTGCCAGTCCTTCGCTCCCGCCCACTGCTGCGTGGTCACCCCCGAGCGGTTGGGTCTGTGCGGCGCGGTTAGCTGGCTGGATGCCAAGGCCACCAACGAGCTGGATCCCAACGGCCCCTGCCAGCCAATCTTTAAGGAGGGCTTGATCGACGAGCGTACCGGCCGGTTCGAGTCCGTCAACAAGATGATCAACGAAGCCACCCACGGCGCAGTGGAAAATGTGACCCTGTACTCCATTTTGGAAGATCCCATGACCTCCTGCGGCTGCTTCGAATGCATCTGCGGCATTGAGCCCATGAGTAATGGCTTCATCGTGGTCAACCGGGAATTCAAGGGCATGACCCCTGCCGGTATGACCTTCGGCGAGCTGGCATCCTGCACCGGCGGCGGTGTACAGACTCCCGGTTATATGGGCCACGGCCGTCACTTCATCTCCTCCAAGAAGTTCATCGCCGCAGAGGGCGGCATCGAGCGCATCGTGTGGATGCCCAAGGAACTGAAGGACGATGTGGCAGAGCGGCTGAACAAGACAGCCTTTGAGCTGTACGGCATCGAAAACTTCGTCGACCTGGTGGCAGATGAGACCATCACCACCGATGGCGAGGAGCTGCTTGCCTGGCTGACAGAGAAGAATCACCCGGTTCTTTCCATGGAACCCCTGCTGTAATCAATCGTACAAATACCCACTTGGCTCCCCCTCTGGGGGAGCTGGCAAAAATCTGTGATTTTTGACTGAGAGGGCCTACAACATCGCCCTCTCCAAGCAGAATCAAAGATTCTGCCCACCTCTCCCATAGGGAGAGGCAAGAGGCCTTGCGAAAAATGTGACCGTCCTTCGGGACGGTCATTTTCTTCTTGCAAACCAAGGGAAATGCCTTTATAATAAGGAAAAACAATCCATTCGGAAAGGGGAGGACACAATGGAAAAGCAGAATGCAAAGGGCTGGCTGTATTTATTGCCTGCGATGCTGTTTTTGGGCGTGTTTATGGTCTACCCGCTGATCGATGTGTTCATCTATTCCTTTGAGGAAAATTTCAACTCCGTATCCCAAAGCTATACCGGTGTGGGCCTGCACAACTATTTGTATGTGCTTCACGATCCCTACTTTTTGCAGGCGGTGAAAAACACCTTCCTGCTGGTGATCATCACTGTGCCCCTGTCCACGGGCCTGGCACTGCTGATTTCCGTGGGACTGAGCTCCATCAAGAAACTGCGGGAGCTGTTTCAGACTGTCTTTTTCCTGCCCTATGTGACCAACACTCTGGCCGTGGGCCTGGTGTTTATGATCCTGTTTAAGAAGACCACCTATACAGACGGCATGGTCAATGCGCTGATCACCATGTTCGGCGGCGAATCCGTGGACTTTATCAGCGGCCCGTACTGGGCGAAGATGCTGGTGCTGTGCCTTTACACCACCTGGGTGGTTATGCCCTTTAAGATTTTGGTGCTCACCGGCGCGCTGGCATCGGTAAATGATACCTATTACAATGCGGCGAAGGTAGACGGAACAAAGGGGCTGCGGATGTTCACCCGGATCACGCTCCCCATGATCTCCCCGTCGGTATTTTACCTGGTGATCACCGGCTTCATCGGTGCGTTTAAGGCTTACAGCGACTCGGTTGCCCTGTTTGGCACGGATCTGAATGTGGCGGGCATGAATACCATCGTGGGCTATGTGTACGATATGCTCTACGGCGCCAGCGGCGGATATCCGTCCTACGCATCGGCGGCGGCTATTATCCTGTTTGCCATCGTGCTGACCATCACCGCGATCAACCTCATGGTCAGCCGCAAGCATGTCCACTATTGATGGAGGTGCGCTATGAATACAGATTATCAAATCACCCAAAACCGCGCTAAGGTGCGAAATCGCTGGGTCAAGGGCATCACCTACGCTCTTTTGGGCGTTTGGGCGCTGATCGTGCTGTTTCCTTTTTACTGGATGATCCTCACGTCCGTTAAGAGCTACAGCCAGTACAGCGGCGAATTTGTCCCACAGTTTATCACCCTTTCTCCCACAATGGAGAATTACCTCACTGCTTTTACGGCAGTGCCCCTGGCAAAATATTTGCTCAACACGGTGATTTTCACCGTGGCAACCACCGCCATTATGCTCGTGGTGACGGTGCTGGCGGCCTTTGGCTTCTCCCGGATGAGCTTCCGGGGCAGGGATGTGGCGTTTACCGTCTTCCTGTCCATGATGATGATCCCCAACGAGCTGGTGATCATCACCAATTTCCTCACAGTCACCCAGCTGGACTGGCGCAATACCTTTGAGGGTCTCATTTTACCCTCGGTCACGTCCGTGTTCTACATCTACCTGCTGAAGGAGAATTTCTCCCAAGTGCCGGATGAACTGTACTGGGCAGCCAAGGTGGACGGCACATCGGATCTGAAGTACCTGCTGAAAGTGATGGTGCCCATCTGCCGTCCTACGCTGGTGACCATTACGGTGCTGAAGGCCATCGAATGCTGGAATTCCTTTGTATGGCCGCGGCTGATCACAGACGATCCGGAGTACTATTTGGTGTCCAACGCCATTCAGACCATCCGGGAAAGCGGCTTCGGCCGGGAGAATATCCCTGCCATGATGGCGGCGGTGGTGGTGATCTCCGCACCGCTGATCGTGCTGTTTCTGATCTTCCGGAAGCAGATCATGTCCGGTGTTGCCCGGGGAGGTACCAAGGGATGAAAAAACGGATTTTTGCATTGGTACTGGCGCTGGCGATGCTGTTGCCGGTGCTCACCGGCTGTCATGGAGCTGTCCAGCGCAATGAGTTTGAAGTTCCGTCACAGTTCGACACCTCCCGGAATTACGAGCTTGTCTTCTGGGCGAAAAATGAGAGCAATATCAACCAAAAGGAAGTCTACGAGCAGGCCATCGCCGATTTTGAGGCGCTGTACCCCAATATCTCCGTGACCATGCGCCTGTATACTGACTATGGTCGGTTGTACGACGATATGCTGAAAAATATCGGCGCAAATACGCTGCCCAATGTGTGCATCACGTACCCCGACCATATTGCCACCTACATGACCGGCAACAACTGCGTGGTGCCCCTGGACTCCCTGTTTGCGGACAAAAAATACGGCCTGGGAGGCAGCGAGCTGCGCTTTGACGGCCCGACCCAAGAGGAGATCGTGCCCAAATTTTTGCAGGAGTGCGTTCTGGGCGGCAAGCATTATGCCATTCCCTATATGCGCTCCACAGAGGCCTGTTACGTGAACAAGACCTACGTAGAAAAGCTGGGCTACACATTGCCGGAGGTGCTTACCTGGGACTTCGTGTGGGAAGTGTCCGATGCGGCCATGAAAAAGAATGACGACGGAACCTTTGCTGTCAATGGGCAAAAGGTGCTGATCCCGTTTCTGTACAAGTCCACGGACAATATGATGATCCAAATGCTGCGCCAGCTGGATGCCCCCTATTCCACCTCCGGCGGTACGATCGAGATCTTCAACGATACCACAAAGGGCCTGCTGTATGAAATTGCTGACCATGTGGAAAAACGCTCTTTCTCCACCTTTAAGATCGACAGCTATCCGGCAGACCTGCTCAATGCCGGCCGGTGTATCTTCGCCATTGACTCCACCGCAGGTGCTACCTGGATGGGCCCGAACGCCCCGCTGATGGACATCAGTGAAGACAAGGTGGTGGACTTTGAAATGGAAGTCATGGCCATCCCGCAGTTCGACCCGGAGCATCCGCAGATGATCTCCCAGGGCCCGTCGGTGTGTATCTTCAATCAGGAAGACCATCAGGAGGTGCTGGCAAGCTGGCTGTTTGCCCAATTCTTGCTCACCAATAAGGTGCAGGTGGGGTATGCCCAGACAGAGGGCTATCTGCCCGTGACTACCAAGGCGCAGCAGAGCGAGGAATACCTGGATTATGTAAACCGAAGCGGCCAGGACGATGATGACCATTACTGGGTCAAGATCGCCGCAGCAAAGCTTTTGCAGGAAAATACGGATAACACCTTCGTTACTCCGGTGTTCAACGGTTCCACATCCCTGCGGGATGCGGCGGGGCAGATGATCGAAAGCGTTACCCGCTCCGTCCGGCGAAAGGAGACGGTGGATGAAGCGTATATGGAAAAGCTCTTTTCCGATGTTTCCACATTGCATCGGCTGGATCAGGTGAAAAGCACTGACCTTGGCCCGCTGCCGGATACAGCCCTTTGGCTGCTGGCTGCCCTCGGGGGCACTTGGATAATCCTGGGAGCTGTTTGGATCGTTGGAAAAATCAAAAGGAAACAGTAAAAATATACGGATACCAATTGATTTTTGAAAATTTTGTAGTATAATGTCTTTGTCAAATCACAACACCTTTGTAAAGGAGTAAAACACAATGAAAAAACTGACCGCAATTCTTCTGGTGCTGGTTATGATGCTTGGCATCGCTGCCTGCACCCCCGCTACTACCGAAAACCCCGGCTCTTCTTCTTCCGAGCAGACTCCCCCTGCTTCCACCGCTATGACCCATGCTGAGTACCTGGCTGCTGCCGAGGACGATGCTGTTGAGGTCGAGTGCTATGTCCAGGCTACCCAGTCCTGGTGGGATAACAAGATCGTTATCTACGCACAGGATAAGGAAGGCGGCTACTTTGCTTACAATGTTGCTTGCACCGAGGAAGATGCTGCTAAGCTGGTTCCCGGCACCAAGATCAACATCAAGGGCTTCAAGACCTTCTACAAGGGCATGCCCGAGATCGCTGATGGCGCTACCTTCACTGTCGTTGAGGGTGCTGACACCTACAAGGCTGAGGCTACCGACATGACCAGCCTGCTGGGCAAGCAGGAGCTGGTGAACAAGGCCGGTATGCTGGCTGCCTTCAAGGGCCTGACCGTGGAAGGCTTCAGCTACCAGAACGACACCCCCGGTAAGGACATCTACCTGAACCTGAAGCTGGGTGAAGCAAGCTACAGCTTCTGCGTTGAGAGCTATCTGACCGGCGCTGACACCGATGTTTACAAGGCTGTTGAGGCTCTGAAGGCTGGCGACAAGGTGGACATCGAGGGCTTTGTGTACTGGTACGATGCTGATGAAGACGCTTCCGGCGACGGCATCAACACCCACATCACCAAGGTTACCAAGGTGGGCTAATTCCAAATACAAAAATTCCGCTTCGTAAAGAAGCGGAATTTTTTATGTTATTTTCTGAGTTTTTTTATTTTGTACAATTCCTCAACGGCCATGCGGGTCTTGGCAACCGGCGTGCCGTCCTTGGGGAAGCAGTAGTACAGAGCATCGCTGTTGCCGATGCAGATCACATCCGCAATGGAGTACCAATAGTAGTCCGCATACAGCCCGTAGCAGGACAGAGGTCCCTGGGTGTACTCCAGCTTGCCATCACATCCCACAAGCCGGAAGCCTTCTTCCGAATGGGAAAGATGACCTTCGCCCACCATGTAAATCGCCTTAAAATCCACCATCATGCCGATGTCCACATCGGTTTCCAGGGAATAAGTACCCTCCTCCAGCTCCCGGCGCACTTCGGCGCGCTCCCAGGCGTACCAATCGGGGATGTGGGGGAATTCTGTTTCGCCCTCAAGGGCCTTCATTTGGCCGAAAATGTCCATCTCCCAGGCCTTGCCGCAGTGGCCGCAGGTCAAATATGTACCCTGGCCGGACATTTCCCCTTCCGCACTGCAGTGGGGGCACTTGTAAAGGATGCGCTCCAGACCATCTGCCCGACGGGGATCGGTAATTTCCACCTTGTTATCTCTTTGCCATGCGAAATTGTCAAAAGAAAAGGCCTTGTCCAGCATTTCGTCTAGCTCCCGGACGGTCTTGGTCTTGACTTCCTCGGCGGTGGCCAGACAGGTAACTTCCGCGCTGACCTGGACTTTCCGCTTCCGCAGGCAGTTGTAAAGGGGCTGGCGGGCAAAGGCACCCTTGGTGATCACCGTCACCACCGGAACGCCCAGCTTTTTCAGCAGAACGCCCATTTTCCGGGGCAGAGCCGTTGCCGTTCCGTCAAAGGAATAGCTGGCCTCCGGGTACATGAGCACGCTTACTTTCTTTTCCTTCAGCATATACTCCATATCCCGGATGAGGGTCACGTCACTGACGAATTTCTGAGTGGGGATGCACCCGAGAAAACGCATCAGATACTCCTTGCCCACAAATCCGTCCGTGGTGCAGACAATGCCGTAGGGCTTGGGATAAAAGATCCGAGACATGATCATCAGATCCAAAAAGCAGGAATGGTTCATCAGGATCAGGCAGGGCTGACCCTTGATTTTTTCCATGCCATGTTTGGTAAACGTAAAATGCGTGCTGAGCAGATCGGGAAGCGCGGCAACGCGAACCACGCTTTGCAGAAGAAAATTGGGGTGCATGGGCTTGCGGTGTTGGGCTTTCTGCAGTGCCATTACCGCATCGTAGGAGCTTTCTCGGGTGCGAATCTTCATAGCAGTCACATCCTGTTCCATCAAAGTTCCCGCTTATTTTACCACAGGATGTGCGGTATTTCAATATGTGAATAAACTCTGAACAAAAAATGACTTCCTTTTTTGAGAAATATCATATATAATGGGTTTACCTGACAAAAGGAGCGATTTTATGCATCACAAGGTTGTTGCTGTCATTCAAAAGATCCTGCATATTCTGGAGTTTGTCATCTCCGTTCTGACCCTGGTGTTTTTGGTTGCTATGATCGGTATGGAGGTTTACCGGATGTGCACCGTGCCCGGCGAGTATTTTGTATCGCTGGATACATACCTGCACACCATTTTGACCATTGTGGTGGGCCTGGAGTTTGTGCGAATGCTCATTGATCTGACCCCGGCAAACACATTGGAAGTGCTCATCGTGGCCATTTCCCGCCATGTCATTTTGAATCACAACGATCCTTTGGGCAATGTGGCCTGCGTGCTGTGTATCGCAGGACTCTTCGCTGTCCGCCGCTTCCTCATTCCCAAGAAGGAAATGAAAGTGGAGCTTTCGGAAGTAGAGTAAGAAAAAGCGGAGTTCGCATTTTGCGAACTCCGCTTTTTTTATTCTCCATCAATCACATGCGCACCCTGGAACTCGATATGCAGGGGGATCATTTCCCAGTTGGCTTCGGTGATGGCATCCAGCTTCTTGGAAAGCTTCTCTTCCAAACCGGGGTTACGGGTGATGCACAGCAGGGTAGGACCTGCACCGCTGACGCAGAATGCCGCGCCGGTGGTGCGGATCAGACCCTCGATCTGATCGTAGTCCTTGATCATCTTCTTCCGGTAGGGCTGATGGATGCGGTCCTGCATGGCATTGCGCAGGAGCTTCTCGTCACCCAGCTCCAGAGCCTTCAGCACCAGTGCGCCGTGGGCAATGTTGTAGACTGCGTCGGAGCGGTCATACTCCGTGGGCAGAACGCTTCTTGCCAAAGGCGTGGGCAGGTCGAAATCCGGCACAAGGGCCAAAAACTCCCAATCAGGATGCAGGGGGAAATTCACGCATACCGGCAGACCGTTGTCCACCATGGATGCAGTCAGTCCGCCAAAGAACGCGGGCGCCAGGTTATCCGGGTGGCCCTCCATGGCATTGGTGATGTTCAGCAGACCCTGGGTGGACAGCTTGTTGCCACGCAGGACGTTGGCGCCCATGGCACCGGCGACCAGCAGCGCGGCGGAAGAGCCCAGGCCGCGGCAGATGGGGATTTGGGCATTGATGTGGATCTTCACGCCCCGGATCTCCTCGCTGAGGGATTCCAGGACGGCGCAGTAAGCGGTGTAAGCCATATTATCCGGGCCTGCGTAAGCCTCATCACACCCGGTAATCTCCAGGCCGGACTCCATTTCCTCAAAGGTCACATCGGTATATAGACTCAGTGCGCAGCCGAAGGCATCAAAGCCCGGGCCGAGATTTGCCGTGGTGGCCGGCACACGAATGGTTACTTTTTTCATACTTTTTCTCCTTATCAAGCGTATTTCTCCCAAGGCGCCCCTTTGAGGGGAGCTGTCGAGCAAAGCGAGACTGAGGGGTGTGACACCCCACCGGCACTTCGTGCCACCTCCCCTCAAGGGGAGGCTTACAATGCCAGCACGTAATCCAGCATTTCGTCCTTATCGATCACGCCTTTGTGCAGTTCCGGCTTTGTCCGCAGAGCGGCCAAATTCTTGGGGATGGGCACACAGGTAGCCCCATGCAGCTGCTCCAGCTGATCAAATTCGTCGCCCTTTGCAGTTTCGCCGATGGCGGCCAAAACGGCGGCGGGGAATTTGTAGGGGGATGCGGTGGACAGCACCACCATGGGGCGGGTGTCACCGGTTTGGTTTACATAATCCTCTGCGACTGCCCAACCGGATGCGGTATGGGTATCGCAAAGATATCCGTTTTCCTTCCACACCCTGGCGATGGTCTCTGCGCCCTTGCTATCATCACACCAGAACGCCCAAAACTGCTTCTGAATCTCTTCCAGCAATGCTTCGGGAACTTGATAATAGCCCTGGGTGTTCAGTTGGTTCATCAGCTTGGCAACCAGCGCGCTGTCGCCGCTCATGAGATACAGCAGCCGCTCCAAATTGGACGACACCAGGATGTCCATGGACGGGGAATCTGTCTTGTGCAGCTCCCGGCGGCGGTCATACACGCCGGTACGGATGAAATCGGTGAGCACATTGTTGGCGTTGGAAGCGCAAATGAGCTTGCCTACGGGCAGACCCAGCATTTTTGCCAGGTAGCCGGCCAGAATGTCGCCAAAATTACCGGTGGGCACGGAGAAGTTCACTTCATCGCCGAGGGTGATCCTTCCTGCGTCCAACAGATCCCGGTAGGCCTTGAAATAGTAAGTGATCTGGGGCACAAGGCGGCCGATGTTGATGGAATTGGCTGAGGACAGCCGCACCGGCAGCTCCTTATCCCGGCAGGCGGTGAAAATGTTTTTCACGCCGGTTTGGGCATCGTCAAAATTACCCCGGACGGCACAGACCGTCACATTGCTGCCTTCCTGGGAGACCATCTGCCGCCGCTGGACATCCGAAACGCCCCCGTGGGGGTAGAACACGCAGATACGAATACCCGGCACATCCTGAAAGCCCTCCAAGGCGGCCTTGCCGGTATCGCCGGAGGTGGCGGTGAGGATGAGGATATCCTTGGTGTCGTTTTTCGCCGCTTTGGCGGCGGTCATCAGCTGAGGAAGCATGGACAGGGCCACATCCTTAAAGGCGGCTGTGGGGCCCCGGAACAGCTCCAAAACATGAAAACGGCCGGCGGGAACGGTGGGAGTCAGCGCTTCTGTCTCGAATTTTCCGGTGTAGGCCTTTTTTACCAGTGCGCCCATGTCCGGGATATCCGGCAGGAACGCGGACAGGATCTTTTCCGCCATGCCCAAGGTATCCTTTTGGATGCAAGCTTTCCATGCAAATGCCGGTAAAGTGCAGGGCAGATACAGTCCGCCGTCGGGGGCAAGGCCGTTCAGGACCGCCTGGGCGCTGTCAACTTCCGGGGAAAGGCCCCGGGTAGAATGATATTGCATAAAATTTCCTCACAAATTTTGTACTTTTTTACAAAATCACTTGGCATTTTGTTTTATCTATGATATACTGTAATCCGTTAAAAAGCAAGTATTTTTCGCAGGAGGACACTATGAAAGTTGGTTTGCTGGGTTTTGGTGTGGTCGGAAGAGGTTTTTATGACATCGTCGCCACACGGGATGATATAGCTGTTGCAAAAGTCGTCTGTTTGGAAGACATTTCTCTTCCCGATGCAGAAGTCACCCGGGATTTTCAGAGCGTGCTGGCAGACGATTCCATCGATACCGTTGTAGAGGCAATGGGTGGCTTGCATCCGGCCTATGAATTTGTCCGTGCCGCTATCGAGGCAGGAAAAAATGTGGTCACTTCCAACAAGGCGTTGGTGTGCACGTTTTACGACGAGCTGATCCCGCTTGCCCAGGCAAAGGGTGTCAAGTTCCGCTGCACCGCCGCCGTGGGCGGTGGCATCTGCTGGCTGTCCGAGCTGGAGCGTGCCCGTCGGGTGCAGAAGATCCTGCGCGTGGGCGGCATCATGAACGGCACCTGCAACTACATTCTGGACTCTATGACCCGGCTGGGTCTTGGCTATGACGAGGCGCTGAAGCAGGCGCAGGCTCTTGGTTATGCCGAAGCCAATCCCACCACCGATGTGGACGGCATCGACACCTGGCATAAGGTGATTTTGTCCAGCAATATCGCCTTTGGTGTCAGCCTGGATGCTGCACAGGTTCCCGCCGCAGGCATCCGCAACATCACCGCAGAGGATGTGGAGCAGTTCAAGGCACACGGCTATGTGTGCAAGCTGGTGTCCACCGGCATTTGCAAGGATGGGGTGTATTCTGCCTATGTGCAGCCGACGCTGTTTGAAACCTGCGAGCCGGAAGCTACCATTCCCACCAACTACAACCTCATCACACTGGTAGGCGAGCACTCCGGCCGTCAGAGCTTCTACGGTCAGGGCGCAGGCCGCTATCCCACCGCATACAATGTGGTGCAGGACTGCGTGGATCTGCTTTCCGGCAAGAGCTTCTATGCCCCCTACGGTGCAAAGGTTACCATAGACAATTCCGCTGCCATGTGCTACTATATCCGCGGAAACTTCCCTGCTGATAAGGTGGCCGAACGCTGGGGCAATGCCGTTATTACAACGCCCGTAAGCGTGGAATTCGTCCACGCCTGGCTGAAAGAAAATCCCGACGCCTTTATTGCTGCTCTGAATACCGGGTGGAATGAGGCTTGAGAAAGAAGGATAACACATGCTGAAAGTTGCAAAATTCGGCGGTTCTTCCATGGCAGATGCCGGACAGTACAAGAAGATCCGGGACATTCTGCTCAGTGACCCCACCCGCCGGGTGGTGGTAGTCTCCGCCGCCGGCAAACGCGATAAAAATGACCATAAGATCACCGATCTGCTGTACCTGTGCCACGCCCACACCCAGTATGGGGTGGACTGCACCGGCGTGTTTGAGATGATCACCTCCCGGTACCTGGAGATCCGGGATGAGCTGAATATCCAGCTGGATCTGGAGACAGAATTTGCCGCATTGAAAAAGCGGCTGGACGCCAAGTCCGTCACCCAGGATGAGCTGGTCAGCCGGGGCGAGTATTTCTCCGCCAAGCTGATGGCGGCCTATCTTGGCTTCCAGTTCATCGATGCGGTGGAATGGGTAAAATTCAACCTGGACGGCACGGTGGATCAGGAAACCAGCTATGAAGCCCTGCGCAAGCTGGTGATCCTGGGCAAGGGCGCTGTGATCCCCGGCTTCTACGGTCTCATGCCCGACGGCCATATCCGCACCTTTACCCGGGGCGGCAGCGACATCACCGGCGCATTGGCCGCCGCAGCGCTGAATGCCGATGTGTACGAAAACTGGACGGACGTTTCCGGCATCCTCATGGCCGATCCCCGGATCGTGGACGATCCCCAGGCCATTCCCGAGGTCACCTATGACGAGCTGCGGGAGCTGAGCTATTCCGGTGCGCAGGTGCTTCACGAAGGAACCATCTTCCCCGTCCGGGAAAAGAATATCCCCCTGAACATCCGCAACACCAATGCCCCGGAAGACAACGGCACCATGATCAAGGAGAAGTTCGACACGCCCTGCGATCCGGACCGTTTTATTACCGGCATCACCGGCAAGAAGGATTTTACCATCATTTCTCTGAGCAAGCGGGGCATGGCAAACCAGGTGGGCGTTCTGCGCAAGGTTCTGACTGTCCTGGAACGCCACAAGATCAGCGTGGATTATGTGCCCAACGGCATTGACAATGTCTCTGTGGTCATGTCCACCGAGGATGTCGCCCCCTATTTGTACACCATTTTGGGCGAGATCCAGCAGGAGGTAGAGCCTGACACGCTGGATGTCCACGATCAGATCGCCGTGGTAGCCGCCGTTGGCCGCCGCATGGCCTTCCGGCCCGGCGTTTCCGGCCGCCTTTTTGCCGCTCTGGGTGAGGCAGGCATCAATATCCGCATGATCAACCAGGGTCCTGATGAGCTGAACATCATCTTCGGTGTTGACAACCGGGACTTCAAGGCTGCCATCCGGGTGCTGTATAACAGCTTTGTAAAATAAGGCTCCCCTTTGAGGGGAGCTGTCGAGCGAAGCGAGACTGAGGGGTGTAACACCCTTCCGTCACGGCTTGCGCCGTGCCACCTCCCCTCAAGGGGAGGCAAAGGCCATCTTTTGGAGGTAAATACTATGAAACTCTATACTGTTGCCATTCTGGGCGCCACCGGCGCCGTGGGCCAGGAGATGATCAAGGTCCTGCAGGAGCGCAATTTCCCTGTGGGTAAGCTGATCCCCCTTGCCAGTCGCCGCAGTGCCGGCAAAAAGCTCCTGTTCAAGGGCGAAGAGGTTACGATCCAGGAAGCCTGCGACACCGCCTTCGAGGGCGTGGATATCGTCCTGGGTGCTGCTGAAAATGACATTGCCAAGCGCTTTGCTCCGGCTATCCAGGCCGCAGGCGCTGTGTTTGTGGACAATTCTTCCGCATTCCGCATGGATCCCAAGGTGCCGCTGATCGTGCCCGAGGTCAACCCCCAGGACGTGGCATGGCACAATGGCATCATTTCCAATCCCAACTGTTCCACCATCATTACGCTCACCGCTGTCAATGCGCTGAACTCCATCAGCCCCATCCGTACCATGACCGCCTCCACCTACCAGGCTGTGTCCGGTGCAGGCGCAGAGGGCCCTGTGGAGCTGCAGAACGAGGTGGATGCCCTTTCCAGAGGCGAGACCTATGAGCCCAAAGTGTTTTCCCATCAGATCGCTTTTAATCTGATCCCTCAGATTGGCGGTGAGGCTTTTGAAGGCTACACCAGCGAGGAAATGAAGATGCAGAACGAGGGCCGCAAGATCATGCACCTGCCGGAGCTGACTGTTTCCTGCACCTGCGTGCGTGTTCCCGTTATGAGAAGCCACTCCATCTCCGTCAGCTGCCACTTTGATGTTCCCGTGACGGTGGAGCAGGTTCGTCAGGTGATCGCCAAAGCTCCCGGCTGTAAGCTGGTGGACGATTTGGCAAACAAGCAGTATCCCATGCCCCTGGACACCTCCGACCAGGATCTGGTGTTCGTTGGCCGTATCCGCCCCGACCTGACCGACCCCAACGGCATCTGCCTGTGGTGCTGCGGCGACCAGGTGCGTAAGGGCGCTGCCACCAATGCGGTGCAGATCGCGGAGCTGCTGGTCAAATAATGAAGGAAAAGCTCTACACCATCCCCGTCAACGAGGGATTTGAGGCAGGGGACGAATGCCCCTTCTGCGCCATGGAGCGCAGGGAAGAGCAGCGCGCCATCCGCTACTTTGCCGGTCCCGGTGCCAGTTATATGGAGCCGGATGTCCGGGCAAGTACCGATAAGGCCGGCTTCTGCGGCGTGCATATGAAAAAGCTCTACGACTACGGCAATGCCCTGGGCGATGCGCTGATGCTGCAGACCTACTATGCCGGCCTGCTGGAGGAAATGCAATCGCAGCTGGATCATTACGAGCTGCCGCCCCAAAAGGGCCTGTTCAACAAAAAACGGCCCCAGTCCGAGAAAGAACCCTATTGGCACCACCTGCAGGAACGGGTAAGCTCCTGCGCCATCTGTGAAAAGGTGGACTACAATATGGAGCGCTATTTTGAAACATTCTTCTACCTGCTCAGAGAGCCGGAATTCCGGCAAAAGGTAGAGTCCTGCAAGGGATTTTGCCTGCGGCACTTCGCCAAGCTGCTGGAAACGGCGGAGAAAAGCCTTCCCAATGCCCAGCGGGAGTGGTTTCAGAAGACCATCCCCAATCTGATGCTGGAGAATTTGGCTCGGGTCAAGGGAGATTTGGACTGGATGATCGCCAAGTACGATTACCGCAACGCATCCAAGCCCTGGGGCAATTCCCGGGATGCGCTGCAGCGATCCATGCAAAAGCTGGAGGGCATCTATCCTGCCGACGCGCCTTATAAGAATGAATAAAAATCGGTGTGCCAAGGCACACCGATTTCCTTTTATTTCAGCAAAAAACCATTTACCTTTTCCGTGAGCTGCCGAACAGTCCAGCTATCATTGCGCAAAACGGCAATCAGCTCATCTTGCTGAGCCCGGGTCAGTTTGTGACCGGTGATGCGCAGGAATTTTTCTGCCAGCCAATCGTAGCCGATGTTCTCAAAGGCTTCGCCCCGGGGCTCATGGACACCGGAGACCACAGTACGACCATCCTTCAGAACCATACGCACACGGCACAGCCGCTTGGCCGGGAACTGTGCATCCAACTGCGCATCGCAAAGGAATTCCAGTTTTTCCATCATTGCGTGCACAGCAGGATCGTCCGTCTGCTCCACCTGGGCAATGGAGAATCCCCCATTGACGATGGACGATGCAACCGGGTAGGCGATATTATACTGGGCCTCATCCGCAGATGCAGGAATGCCCTTGGAAAGCTGGGTGGCCTTGAAAAATGTCTCCACGAAGACCTTTTCAATATCCTCTGCCTTTACATTGTTATCCTGCATAACCGCCAAACAAGCATCAATGGCAGGATGACCCCAGCGGCAGCAGGGATAGGGCTTGAAATACAGGTTCATCACCTCGTGCTTTTCGCCCAAGTCATCCAAATAATGCCCGTATTCCTCGGCCTCCAGCAAATTCTTGTTGCCGGTAAAACCGCACATACCGGCCTGCAAGGCAAGCTCGCCCACCATTACGCCAAAGGGTACGCCATCCTTATTCATGGACGGATACTCCACGCTGCGGATGCCGGGCACCAACGGCGCATTGAACTCCGCCACAGACAGGGCGTTGTTCATCTGTTCCCTGGTAAAACCGTACATACGGCCAGCACCGGCAACTACACCCACCGCACCGAAGGTGCCGCTGCTGTGGGCATACTGATAATAGTCCATGATCGCTGCACCCATACGGATGGTGCTCTCATAAGCCACATACAAGGCGGTCAAAAACTCCCGGGCATCCACATCTTTTTCGTAGCCCGTCGCCAGCAGACCGCCGATAAAGCTGGTGCCGGGATGGGCGCGGATCAGATTGTGTCCGTCATCGATATCGTAGGCATTGGAGCTGTGGCCCATGGCGGTGGCTGCGCCTACAGCGGAAAAAGTTTCTTGCGTGCCGATTGCCGCCACATCACCGCCTTGAAACAGCTTCTTGGCCAGCCGGACACCCACCCGGAATTGCTCGCTGCCACTTCCGGCGATCAACGCGCCAAGCAAGTCCAGCATACAGCCTCTGAGCCGTTGCTGCACCTCAGAAGGCAGATCCTCCCACCGAGTTTCCAGCAGGAATGTTTCTAATTTCAGATCTGTGGTAAATTTCATTTGACTTCCCACTCCATTTCATTCAGCGCCAGCAGCGCCCGGGCATAGATCCGCGCGGCCCGCTGCAGCCGGTCCAAAGATACACTTTCGTGGATGCCATGAGCACCGCCGTGACCCTCCGGAAAATCCTCGGGCCAAATGTTGGCATCCGTACCGTAACCCACTGCATAGGGCAGCAGATGGCCGTAGGTATAGCCGCCAATGATATAGGGCGGCCTATCGCCACCGGTAATTTCGTCTGCCACTTCTTCCAGCCGGCGAAGCACCGGCCAGTTTTTGTCCAGCAGATAAGGCTTTACGATCTCATCGGTACGGGCAATCTCCACGCCGTATTTCTCGGCCACTACCGCGATTCTTTCGCGCACCACTTCTGTGGGCAGTTCGATGGGATTGCGGATCTTAAGCACCAGCTCCGGATAGCCGTCGATCATATCGATGCGTTCCGGTCCGATAACCAATGGGGTCATCTCCTTGGGCTGCACATCCAAACCGAATGCCTTGCCGTAAACATCCTGAGACAGCAATCTGAAAATTTCATACACCGGACGATCTTCCGGAGCAACATCCGGATCATCCAGCAGTTTTTCCATCAGCCGGGTGATCATATTGCCCTTGGGGTCAGGTTTGGACATATGCCTGGGCAAAGAGCTTGCCTCCACAGTCCGCTGGCCGATCACGGCAACCGCCTTGCCCGGATCCGCATCCTGTCCGGCAAGAATGGTCACTCCCTGCAGGGGTTTCTTCGGCCGCAGATACAAATAAATACAACCTTTTCCGCCATAGCCAACAGGAAATCCGCAATCGGGTATCAGTGACATTTTCGGCGGCTGATGCTTTGTCAAAAAGTCTTTCAAATCGTTGGCGCCGTTTTCCTCATTGCTGCCCACATAAATGGCAGGTATGTAATTCAGCTCCACGCCCAATTTCTTAAATATCTTCAGCAGATGGAACATAGCGCAGAGCTGGCCCTTGTTGTCTGCTGCACCACGGCCAATAATATGGCCTTTGTATTCCACAGCCTTGTAGGGATCCATATTCCAGCCTGTACCTTCCGGCACCACATCACCGTGGATCCAGATACCCAGATCGGGCTTACCTTCTTTCAGGCCGATGCTGACAATGCTATCGGTATGTTCTGTGGGATAAAGGCCAACAGCCTCGCCCATTCTCATAACCTCATCCAGCACAGCCCGGGGGCCGGGCCCAAAGGGTGCACCGGGCTGAGGTTCTCCCTTTACGCTTTTGATGCCGATGAGCCGAATGGTGTCTTTCGCCAATTCTGCACGGCAAAGTTCAATTTCCCGGTCAATGCGTTCCAATAACTCTGTGCGATTCATACGAAATCCTCCGTCCAACACATTTGGGCCTTATTTTTCAATCAAAAAAGAGAATATCTCTGGCAGCAGATCATCCAACTCCGGGTGGAACTGCACGCCCAGCAGATTATCCCCATACTCCACGCCTTCGACCACACCGTCCGCAGACCAGGCATTGACCGTAAGGAGCTTCTGAGAAGGGGGTACTTGCAGGTTATGGAAAGATGCCGCCCGAATCGTGGATTTCCCCACCAGCCGGTGGAGGATCGTACCGGGAACGACGGACACATCATGCTTGGCCACATCCTCTTCGCCCCGGGGCGGGGATACACGGTAATGACCTTGTACCCGCTCCAGAACAGAAAAAGATGGGCCACGATCCTCCAGCAAAGCGCAGATGGCTTTCACCGGATCACCTTGATATCCTGCCTCCTCAGCCATCTGCTTCATAGTGAAGTAGGCATGAATCAGCTGCTCACCCAAACAGATGCCCAAATAAGGTTTGTGATTGACGACTGCATCGTGGACGATCTGAAAATGATAGGGATAGAATTCAGAACCGCCCTGGACAACATATCCATCATACATGGCAAGTGACTCCTCCGGTATCCAGTTGTCAACCGGAGTGACACACAGAGGGAGCGCTCCCGCTTCCAACACACGCTTGCAGTAGTTGTTGTCGAGACGATATATGTCGTCACGGACGCATTGTGTCTTATTGACCAGGTCCGATCTTGGAACTACACCAATTTTTCTTTTCATACAATAATCCTTCCTATTCATTACAACAGGCGCAGATCGTATTTCTCCACGATCCGGTTTCATAGATAATTACAGCTTAATGAAGTTATTGCTTCTAGTGGTGGTGGCAGGAGGTGCGGGGTCCAGCTGACGGTCCGCAATGCCCAGAATGTCCTCGGGACGGATCCAGGGACGGCCCTGGATGCCGCTGGTCTCTTCGTGGGTCAGATAGCCCTTGTAGGCGGTCAAACTGCGGCGGATAAAGCCGTCACGGGCGCAAGCCTCGGTAAGGCCGTTGTTCATGATGTTCAGCAGCATGGGCAGAGTTTCTGCAGCCAGAGCAACGGAAGTGGAGTGGGCAACCGCGCCGGGAATGTTGCTGACACAGTAGTGCACAACGCCGTTGACCACATAACGGGGATTGTCGTGATGGGTCTCATGGCTGGATTCGATAGCACCGGGATCATCGTTGGAGATGTCCACCAGCACGCTGCCGGGCTCCATCAGCTTCAGCATTTCCTTATCAATGAGGAAATCCTTGCGCTGCTTGGGCCACTTGACACAGTTCAGAACCATGTCGGTCTGAGGCAGGATGGCAGCGATGTTCTCCTTGGTGCAGAACATGGTGTTGATGTGGTTCTGATATTTGTCGCCCAGCATCTTCAGTGTGCCAACATTGATATCCATTACGGTCATATTTGCACCCAAAGCGTACAGAATGCTCAGTGCGCCCTGGCCCACGATACCGCCGCCCAGAATCAGAACATTCATGCCGGGAGCACCTGCAAAGCCGCCCACGAACTTGCCCTTGCCGCCATTGATGGTCAGCATGGACTCCAGGCCGAACAGCGCGCCCTGCTTACCGGCCGCTTCGCAGTTGGGAGAGCCGTAGCGGTGGCTGTCCTCGGCGGTGATGGCAATGCACTTGCTGTCCAGCAGCGCCTGCACTTCCTCGGGATGACCCGCGGGATGGATGCAGCAGTAGATCATCTGGCCCTCGCGCAGATAGTTATATTCGCTCTCTTCGATCTCCTTGACCTTTGCCAGGAACTCGCAGGTATCCCACATTTCCTTTGCGGTATCCAGGATCTTTGCGCCCATCTTTACGTAAGCCTCATCGCTGAAGCAAGAACCTACGCCGGCACCGGCCTGAACATAAACCTCATGGCCTGCAGCGACAATGGATGCAACCTCTGCGGGTGTGCAGATGACTCTGTTTTCGCCTTCTTTGATGTCCTTCAAAACGCCAAATTTCATACCGTTTTCCTCCTAAGCTATTTACCTCTTCATTTTCGCACCCCTTTAAATGGGCACAATCTATTTTGAATTGTAACAGCTTTGACAATCTTTGTCATCCCCTTGGGTACACAAAAGATTTGCAGGCTTCTTTAAATCCTTGCAAAGCATCCCAAAAACGAAAAGTGCCACAGACCGGAAAGCCTGTGGCACAGTTTTTTCTTTACACTCCCAACAGCATATTGGCAAACAGGAAGTACACCAACAAGCTGAGGGCGTCCACGATGGTGGAAATGAAGGGACTTGCCATGACTGCCGGGTCAAGGTGCAAGGCCTTGGCCACCATGGGAAGGATACAACCCACGAATTTGGCGCACACCACCGTCACCGCCAGGGTCAGACACACCACCGCATTGATCAGTAATGTGATTTCCTCGTTGCCCATGAGCATCCTGTCGATCAGCCAGATCTTGGCGAAGCACACCACCGCCAGGGCAATGCCGCACAAAATAGCGGTGCGTAGCTCCTTCCAGATCACCCGGCCAATATCGGAAAATTCCAGTTCTCCCAAACTCAGTGCGCGGATCACGGTAACACTGGATTGAGAGCCGGAGTTGCCGCCCGTACCCATGAGCATGGGGATAAAGGCGGTCAGCGCCACCTGGGCGGCCAATGCACCTTCAAAGGCCGTGATGATCAGACCTGTAAAGGTGGCCGAAACCATCAAAAGCATCAGCCAGGGGATGCGGTTCTTGAACAGCTCGAACACGGAGCTCCTCATGTAGGTCTTTTCAGAGGGCAGCATACCGCCCATGAGCTCCATATCCTCGGTGACCTCGTCCACCATGACATCCATGGCATCATCAAATGTGACGATGCCCACCAGGCGGTTTTCACCGTCCACCACCGGCAGAGCCAGGAAGTTGTACTTATCGAACATCCGCACCACTTCCTCCTGGTCGGTGTGGGTGGTGACGGAGATCAAATTGGTTAACATAATATCCTGAACCTGAGTCTCGTCGTCATCTGCCAAAAGCAGATCCTTCACAGTCACCAGGCCGATGAGCTTCCGCCCTTCGGTGACATAGCAGGTGTAGATGGTTTCCTTGTCCACACCCTGGCGGCGGATGCGCAGGATCGCCTCCTCCACGGTCATCTGTGGGCGCAGGGCAACATACTCCGTGGTCATCAGCGAGCCGGCGGAATTTTCGGGATAGCGCAGGATCTGATTGATGGATTTGCGCATTTCCGGATCAGCCTGCTTCAGGATACGCTTGACCACATTGGCCGGCATTTCCTCCACCAGGTCAGCGGCATCATCCACATACAGCTCGTCCACGATCTGTTTCAGCTCGTTGTCGGAAAAGCTCCGGATCAGCAATTCCTGAGCATCGGGCTCCATTTCCACGAAGGTCTCTGCCGCCAGCTCCTTGGGCAGCAGGCGGAATACCAGAGGGATCTTGACATCCTCCAGATCCGCAAACAGCCCTGCTACATCGCTGGGGTTCATGGTTGAGAGCATCTCCCGCAGGGTCAGATACTTCTTTTCCTCCAGCATTTTCAGCAGGGCTTTTTCCATAATTTCAAAGCGTTCTGCCATATATTTTCCTCCATTCTTAATTGGTTGGAAGACAATACACGCAGACGATGCTTACGCTCGACACCACAGCGCCGACCGTCTACTTCGTCCGGGTATATTGCCACTACTGCCGGCTTCCATGGTGTTCCCTCCTTTTTGGATCAGATATTCCCATTTTATCCCTATAAAGGAGAATTGTCAACCTTGACGATTGGAAATAGGTGTAATAAAATAAATGTATATCACACTGGTTCGCAATGACATATTTAGGAGGCGCTTATGATCCGAATTGCCACTGAAAAAGATATCCCCCAGATGCTGGCCATCTATGCGCCCTATGTGGAGCAAACCACCTATTCCTTTGAGTACACGGTGCCCACCTTGCAGGAGTTTACCGGACGTTTTCTCAAATACACCGCCCAGTGTCCCTGGCTTGTATGGGAGGAGGACGGCCGGGTGCTGGGCTATGCCTATGGAAGTCTGCCCTTTGAGCGCTCTGCCTATGCCTGGTGCGCGGAGGTCTCTATTTATCTTTCCCCACAGGCCCAGGGCAGGGGCGTCGGCAGAAGACTCTATGCTGCGGTGGAGGAAATATTGTGGCGGCAGGGCTACCGCATCATTTATGCGCTGATCACCACGGAAAATGAGGGCTCTTTGCGCTTCCACGAAAAGGTGGGCTATACCTATTGTGCCCGGTTTCCCGATTGCGGCATCAAGTTTGGCCGAAGCCTTGGAGTCATTTGGATGGAAAAAAAGGCGAAATCCGTCGAAATACCTAGCTCACCCCCGGTTTCCTGGCGGGAGATTGTTGAAACAGACAGAAATTAATTGGATATTTTAGCCAGTTTGCCGCTTTCCTAATTGGAAATTTTATGCTATGATAATAGTTAGACAACCTTTGCTATATCCCCAAATTACATAAGGAGCTGATATACCATGTACTTCCAGAAAAAACGTTGCATCGCCATGCTCCTGGCCGGTGGCCAGGGCAGCCGCCTGAAAGTCCTTACAGAGAATACCGCCAAGCCCGCCGTGCCCTTTGGCGGCAAGTACCGGATCATTGACTTCCCCTTGAGCAACTGCGTCAATTCCGGCATCGATACCGTGGGCATTCTTACCCAGTATCAGCCTCTGGAACTGAATGAGTACATCGGAAACGGCCAACCCTGGGGACTGAACAAGGCCCACAGCCGCGCCCAGGTCCTGCCTCCCTATGAGCGGCACGACAAGAAGAGCGGCTGGTACAAGGGCACTGCCAATGCCATCTATCAGAACATTGACTTTATTGAGCGTTACAGCCCCGACTATGTGGTGATCCTCTCCGGCGACCATATCTACAAGATGGACTATGCCGCCATGGTAGCCTATCACGAGAAGAATAACGCTTCGTGCACCATCGCCGTGCGCACCGTGCCTCTGAAGGAGGCTTCCCGGTTCGGTATTTTGAACACCAATCCCGACAACACCATTTACGAATTCGAGGAAAAGCCCAAGGTCCCCAAGTCCACCAATGCCTCCATGGGCATCTATGTATTCAACTGGGAGGTCCTTCGTGCGGCCCTGATCGCCGACGAGGAGGACGAAAACTCCTCCAATGACTTCGGCAAGAATATCATCCCCAACCTCTTAAACCAGGGTCACAAGATGATGGCCTACAATTTCGACGGCTACTGGAAGGATGTTGGCACCATCGACTCTCTGTGGGAAGCCAATATGGAGCTGCTGGGCAAAGAGCCGGAATTCGACATCCGGGGTGACGAGCGGGCCAAGATCTACGCCCGCAACAATGCGCTGCCCTCGTCCTACATCGACGAAAACGCCAAGACTGTCAACTGCTTCATCGCAGAGGGCTCTGAGATTTACGGCAGCGTTACCCACAGCATCATCTCCATCGGCTGTACGGTGGGCAAGGGCGCAGTGGTGGAGGATTCCGTGGTCATGCCCGGTGTCACCATCGAGCCCGGCGCAATCGTCCGCCATGCCATTCTGGGCGAAAACAGCCGGGTGGGCCGCAACGCCGTGGTGGGCGGTGCGTTCGGTCCCAAGGACAAAAAGAAGATCAGCGTCACCAGCAAGGGCGCTGTGGTAGAAGCAAACACCGTGCTTGCGCCCGGTGAGATGCTGTAAGGAGGGAAATGCTATGAATGTAATGGGCATTATTTTCGCCAATGACGCCACCCTGGGCGCGCTGACTGACAAGCGCACCATCGCGTCTCTTCCCTACGGCGGCCGGTATCGACTGGTGGATTTCCATTTGAGCAATATGTCCGCCGCCGGCGTGCGCCATGTGGGCATCATCACCCGGCACAACTACCAGTCTCTCATGAACCATATCGGCTCCGGTGAGGAATGGGGTCTGGAGCTGGAGGAGGGCGGTCTGGAATTTTTGACCCCCTATGCCATGAGCAAGAACGACACCTATCACGGCAAGCTCTCTGCTATTTACGAGGCTATGAATGTGCTGGAGTACGGCCCGGAGGATGAGTATGTCATCACCTGCGACTCGGCAGTTATCAGCAACATCGATCTGCAGAAGGTGCTGGCCTCCCACATTGAAAGCGGCAAGGATGTAACTGTGGTCACCAAGGCCGGTATTGCCAATGGCAAAAAGCAGCTGGACCTTGCCCTGAAGCTGGACGATAAGGGCGGCATCAAGGACATCGCGGTGGACTATATCGCACCGGCGGATTATTTGGCATCCATGGACATTTTCGTTATGTCCAAGAAGTATCTGCGCTCTACCATCCGGGAATTCATCGCCCGGAATCTGTTCCACATGGACCGGGATCTGATCCTGGGTCAGTGGCAGAAAAACGCCATTACCATCAATGTTTTTGAGTTTGACGGCAAGGCGCTGTTCAATGAATCCCTGGATGAATACTACCAAAACAGCCTGGCGCTGATCGATGCCGATGTACGCCACGACCTGTTCGAGGGCAACCATTCCGTATTCACCCGGGTGCGTGACCGTGTTCCCAGCTACTACGGTGAGGATTGTAAGATCCAAAACTCCATCCTGGCCGACGGCTGTATGCTGGAGGGCAGTGTGGAAAATTCCGTGCTGTTCCGTCAGGTCACCATCGGCAAGGATGCCCAGGTGCGCAGCTGCGTCATTATGAATGACACCGTGGTGGGCGAAGGTGCTTATTTGGAGTGCGTCATCCTGGATAAGGATGTGGTAGTGCGCCCCGGCGCCAAGCTCTGCGGCACACCGAGCCATCCGCTGGTGGTAAAAAGAGGAGAAATCGTATGAGAATTGCCATTATGGCCTCTGAGGGTGCACCCTATATCAAGTCGGGCGGTCTTGGAGATGTGATGGAGGCATTGCCCTCCGCCCTTGCCCGGATCGACGGAAACGAAGTGGTGCTTCTGCTTCCGTATTACAAAAAGATCAAGGACAACCCTGCCTATGCAACCGAGCAGGTGTGCCATTTTGATGTGACCTTGGGCTGGCGGCAGCAGTATGCGGGCCTGATGCGGCTGAAAAACCGGCAGGACGGTGTGACGGTGTACTTCATCGACAATGACTATTATTTCGGTGCCCGTCCCGGCCCCATCTACGGAGATTTTGACGACGGAGAGCGGTTCGCCTTCTTCTCCAGGGCCTGCCTGGAAGCACTGGGCTATTTGGCATTCATCCCGGATGTGATCCAGTGCAACGACTGGCAGACTGCCCTTGTTCCGGTATTTCTGAAAGCATGGTACTATGACCGCTTCTCGCAGACTCGCACCATGTTCACCATCCACAATGTGGAGTATCAGGGCTGGGCACACGGCGGCTTCTTTGACGATGTGCTGGCACTGCCTTGGGAGTACCGGGGCTGCCTGGATATGCACGGTCAGGTCAATGTGATGAAGGGCGCGATCGAGGCTGCCCACATGGTCACCACTGTTTCGGAGACCTATGCCCGGGAGCTGATGTATCCCTATTATGCCCATGGACTGGACAGCATTTTGGCCAATGCGGCCTGGAAGCTCCGGGGCATCACCAACGGCATCGATGTTGGCACATTTAATCCGGAGACAGATCCCCATATCCCCGCCCACTACAATGCGGATTCCTTCGTGACCGGTAAGGCGGCGTGCAAGGCTGCGCTGCAGCAGGAGGTGGGGCTGAATGTGGAGGCGGACACGCCTTTGCTGGTGATGGTCACCCGGCTGGCAGGGCACAAGGGACTGGATCTGCTGTGCTACATCGCCAGAAAGCTTCTGTGGGAGGAAAATTGTCAAATTTTGATCCTGGGAACGGGCGAGCCTCAGTTTGAATCCTTCTTCCGGGAGCTGGCGGCAGAATTCCCCGGCAGGGTCAGCGCACAGATCACCTTCAATTTGGGTCTTGCGGCGCGCATTTATGCCGGTGGCGACATCTACATGATGCCCTCCCGGTCCGAGCCCTGCGGCTTGAGTCAAATGAATGCCATGCGTTACGGCACAGTGCCTGTGGTCCACGCCACCGGCGGCCTGCGGGATACGGTTCCCCCGGCGGATGAAAACGGCCAAAACGGCCTTGGCTTCACCTTCCAAAGCTACAACGGCGACGATTTCCTGGCTTCCATGAAGCGTTGCCTGCACCTTTACCATTACAACCGGGACGGATTCCGGGATCTGCAGTACCGGGATATGTGCCAGGACTTCAGCTGGAACATTCCTGCGCTCAGATATATGGAGCTGTTCCATCAAATGCTGCAAAGATAAATCACCAACGGCGGGGCTTCGGCCCCGCCGCTTTTTTGTTGGTTGCACGCAAACGGGCAACCCGATCCCTTCTTCCTCCTATGGGTGAAAAGCCGGGGCTTTTGGGAGCCTTGGCGCATAGAGTAAAGTAGCATCGAAAAACGGTGCTAACCATGAAAGGAGGAAGGAAAAATGGAAAAAACAGCGCAGGGTCTTATTGAATACGCCAAAGCCCAGCTGGGCCGGCCTTACTGGTACGGCACCTTCGGCCAGGCGGCAAGCAAGGCCCTCTACGACCAAAAGAAAAACCAATATCCCCGGCAGTATGAGTGGGAGTACGACGGCGCGACGGCAAAGGTGCATGACTGTGTGGGCCTCATTAAGGGCTATCTGTGGGGTGATGACCCGCAGGACACGAATCCCGTCTACAACGCCGCACAGGACAAATCTGCCAACGCCATGTATACCGCCTGCAAGACCAAGGGGGAGATGTCCACCATGCCGGATGTGCCCGGTATTTTGGTGTTTCTGCCCGGCCATGTGGGGGTTTATATCGGCGATGGGGAAGTCGTTGAGGCCAGAAGCCGCCGTTACGGAGTCTACAAAACAAAATTGGCAGAGCGGCCCTGGAAGACCTGGGGATACTGCCCCTATGTGACTTATGAGATCGCGCAGAAAATGCTGGATATGAAGCTGCCGGTGCTGAAAAAAGGTGCAAAGGGCGAGACAGTGAAGGCAATGCAGCTTTTGCTGATCGGCTACGGCTTTCCCATGGAGGGCTATGGCGCGGATGGCTCTTTCGGCGGCGCAACACAGCGGGCACTGAAGGCATATCAACAGGCCATGGGCTTAGAGCCGGATGGCTCTTGCGGCCGCAAGACCTGGGAAAAACTGTTGGGACTGAACTAAGGAGGATGATCCATGGATCTGGAGCATGAGCGTCGATTGACCCAAGTGGAGCAGCGTTCCAAGTCCAACACCCATCGCCTGGAAAAGCTGGAGGAGTCCACCGAGGCCATCAACCGCCTGGCCACATCCATGGAGGTCATGGTAAGCAAGCAGGAGCAGGTGGCCGAGACGGTGGAAAAATTGGACGGAAAGGTCACGGCACTGGAGGAAAAGCCCGCCAAGCGCGTCGACAGCCTGGTGGATAAGATCATCTGGGCGGTGTGTGCGGCGGTGATCACATTTTTGCTGGCCCGGATAGGGCTGTAAAACGGCCTCCCCTCGAGGGGAGCCTTTGAAAGACTTGTGAAGGAGGAAAGTATGGACTATTCATTGATCGTAAAGTATGGGTCGTGGGTGCTGTTTGCCATGGCCTGTTTGGTATTCGGAGTGAACATCATCGTGGAGGTGGTGAAAAAGCTGTTTCCCAAAGTGCCCACCACGCTGCTTGCAACCGGGCTGTCGGTGGTGATCACCATGGCTGCGTTTTTTGCCTGGGCGGCCATCATCGATCTTACGATCGTGTGGTACTATGTGGCGGCGGCCTTCGTGCTGGGGTTGTTCGTTGCCTACGCGGCCATGTTTGGGTTCGATAAGTTCAAGCAGGCATTGACACGACTGAAGGAATATAAGAAATAAGCAGATCCCTCTTCGCGAAAGCGGAGAGGGATTTTTCTATATACGGCTTGCAAGTGTTTGCCCGGTGTGCTATAATGGGCGAAAATGAACGAAGGACGTGATCGAATGATCAGGAAATCTGAAAGAGTGCGGAAGATCCACTCGGATATCCGCGGCCCACTGTATGAAGAAGCGCTGCGGATGCAGGCCGCCGGCACGAAGGTGCTGAAGCTGAACACCGGTAACCCTGCAAGCTTTGGCTTTACGCTGCCGGACAGCGTGCGTAAGGCCGTGGTGGAGCATCTGGATGAGGCCGTGCCCTACTGCGATGTCAAGGGTATGCCCGCCGCCCGGGAGACCATTCTGCGCTACCATCAGTCCAGAGGCCTGCAGGGCATTACCATGGACGATATTTTCATCGGCAACGGCGTCAGCGAAGTGGCCTCCATGCTGATGACCGCCCTCATGGGCAGTGCTGACGAGATCCTCATGCCTGCGCCCTGCTACAGCCTGTGGAGCAACAATGCCTATACCTGCGGTTCAATCCCTGTTTTTTACCGCTGCGACCCCGAAAATGGCTGGAATCCCGATCTGAAGGACATGGAGTCCAAGATCAACGCGGCCACCAAGGCGATTTTGGTCATCAACCCCAACAACCCCACCGGCGCGGTGTACAGCAAGCAGACTCTGCTGAAGATCGCGGATCTGGCCCGGAAATACAATTTGGTGCTGCTGTCCGATGAGATCTATGACCGTTTGGTCATGGATGACCTGCCCAACTATTCCCTGGCGGCCCTTGCGCCGGATGTGCCCTGCGTGACCTTCAACGGTCTGTCCAAATCCCACATCATCTGCGGCTTCCGCTGCGGCTGGATGGTATTCTCCGGCGGCAATGCTCTGGACGAAGTCAAGGGTGCGGTGATGCAGCTGGCAGCCATGCGTCTGTGCGGCAACGCCGTGACTCAGCTGGCTGTGCCGGCGGCTTTGGCGGACGAGGAGAGCACCAAGGCCATGCTGGTGCCCGGTGGACGGCTGTACGAGCAAAGAAAGGCCACCATCGAGGTGCTGGAAAAGATCCCGGGCGTGTCCTTAGTGCCCAACCGGGCGGCATTTTACTTGTTCCCGGCTTTGGACAAAGAGCAGTTTGATTTTGAAAATGCGCAGGATTTCGCCATGCATCTGCTCCATGAAAAGCACATTCTGGTCATCCCCGGCCGGGGCTTTGACTGGCATGAGGATCTTCGTTTCCGGATCGTCATGCTTCCGGAGGCGGAGGTTATGCGCCACGCCATGGAGGAAGTGGCCGATTTTCTGGAAAAACACAGAAGAAAATAACAGCAAGCCGGGTGCAATGCACCCGGCTTTTTTACGAAACAGGGAAGTGCCCCGGCCATAATTTCCTAAAGACTGGAAATATTCCGAAATCATGTTTATTTTGCCAGTTTTCCTTGATTTTTAGCGCGTCTTCTTGTATACTATAAGTTGCGATAAAGTGCGCAGGTGTGCACTTTTCGGAATTGTACGGAATGATGCTGCGGGAGAGTCAGTTTATGATCAAGAATAAGATTTCAGACACCAATCAGCAGAATAAGCAGCAGAACCAAAGCAAAAAACGCTTCGGTCTTGAGCATTGGCATCTTGTGACGTTGTTCTTGGTGCTCTTTGATCTGGCGGCAAGTGTGGGAGCATACCTTTTTGCACTGTGGCTGCGCTTTGACTGCCGCTTTAACGACATTCCCGAGATGTACTTGATGGCATGGCTGTATTTTGCGCCGATCCATGCGATCATCAGTATTGTCGTTTACTGGAGGATGCACCTCTACCAGAGCATATGGAGATTTGCCAGCTTTGTGGAGCTGGAGCGGATCACCCTGAGCTCGGTCATATTGTGTGTGGCCCATGGGGTACTGATCTCCGTGATTTTCAGACCGATGCCGATCACTTACTATGTGGTGGGCGCTGCGGTTCAGTTTATGCTGGTGCTTGGCATCCGTTTTGGATACAGATTCATTCTCCTTGAGCGTAGCAGAAGGGACAGAGCAATTCAAAAAGCTGTTGCCAATCGGGTCATGCTGATCGGGGCGGGTGCTGCCGGACAGTTAATTTTGCGGGACTTACATAACACAAAGGAAGTCAATGAGACTGTATGCTGCATTATTGACGACAACCGGAACAAATGGGGGCGCTTTATTGACGGTGTGCCCATTGTGGGCGGCCGGGAGGATATTCTCCTCAATGTAGAAAAGTATAATATCGAAAAAATCTATTTGGCCATGCCCAGTGCAACACCACAGCAAGTCAGAGACATTCTGAACATCTGCCAGGAAACCACCTGTGAGCTGAAAAATTTGCCTGCTGTGTACACCATGATGGATGAAAGCATAACCGCGAAATCACTGAAGGAAGTAGATGTTGAGGATTTGCTGGGCCGGGATCCGGTAAGGGTCAACATGGCTGATATCTATCGCTTTATCACCGGTAAGGTTATTCTGGTCACAGGCGGCGGCGGTTCAATCGGCAGCGAGCTTTGCCGTCAGATCGCGCAGCACCACCCCAAAAAACTGATTGTTTTTGACATCTATGAAAACAATGCGCATGCCATTGGCCTGGAATTGAAAGACAAATATCCGGAGCTGGACCTGGAAGTGTTGATCGGTTCCGTTCGGGATAGCAGACGCTTGAATCAGGTATTTGAAAGATTTAAGCCGGATGTGGTTTATCATGCAGCGGCACACAAGCATGTGCCGTTGATGGAAGAAAGCCCCTGCGAGTCCATCAAAAACAATGCCATTGGTACATATAAGACCGCCTTTGCCGCTATGATGAACGGCTGTAAGCGGTTTGTGCTGATCTCTACGGATAAAGCTGTGAATCCAACTAACATCATGGGCGCCTCAAAGCGCCTGTGCGAGATGATCATACAGTCTTTCGATCGGAAGATCCGGGAGAGCAAGGCTCATGAACTGTTTATGATGCATATCCACCGGGCAAATACCGAGGACAGCATGCTCAATTCCATCCGTGTAGTCGCAAAACCCAAGACGGATTTTGTGGCGGTGCGTTTTGGTAACGTACTGGGAAGCAACGGCTCTGTAATTCCCAGATTTAAGGAGCAGATCGCCAAGGGCGGACCGGTTACAGTAACGCATCCTGACATTATTCGCTATTTTATGACCATTCCGGAAGCTGTTTCTTTGGTCCTGCAGGCAGGAGCCTTTGCGGACGGTGGCGAGATTTTTGTGTTGGATATGGGTTCGCCGGTGAAGATCGACACCTTGGCGAGAAATCTGATCCGCTTGTCCGGACTGAAGCCGGATGTGGACATCAAGATTACATATACCGGCCTGCGTCCGGGTGAAAAACTGTTTGAGGAAAAGCTCATGTCTGAGGAAGGCTTGAAAACCACCCCAAACCACCTGATCCACATTGGCTGCCCTATTCCTTTCGATACGGATGAATTCCTGGAACAGCTGCAGCAGCTTATGAATGCAGCATATGACGGCCGCGAGGATGATATTCGCGAGCTGGTCACCAAAGTGGTGACCACTTACCACCCCGCGGGCGAGCACGGTTCGGAAGACAAGGGCACAGCTTATGAACAGCAGATGACTGCTGCAATGATGTAAATATCAATTACATGGCAGAAAGTGAGTGTGCATTATGGCACTGAACAGTAGGAAGATTCCGTTCAGCCCACCGGATATCAGCGAGCTTGAAATTGAGGAGGCAGTAGCTGCATTGAGATCCGGTTGGATCACAACAGGCCCCAGAACAAAGCAACTGGAAAAAAATATTGCCGAATGGGTCGGGACGGAGAAGTGCGTATGCTTGAATTCGCAGACTGCCTGCGCAGAAATGGCACTCCGGCTTATGGGTATCGGCCCGGGTGATGAGGTTATTACCTCTGTATACACTTATACTGCATCGGCTTCTGTTATCGATCACGTGAGTGCAAAAATCGTATTGATTGACACGCAACGTGATAGCCTTGAAATGGATTATGGGGCTCTTGAAGCGGCAATCACGGATAAAACTAAGGCTATTATTCCGGTTGATCTGGCAGGTATCCCTTGCGACTACGAGAAGCTGTTTAAAATCGTGGAGCACAAGAAGGATCTGTTCAAACCGAACAATGAAATCCAGGCGGCCCTGGGCAGAGTAGCCATTATGGCTGATACAGCCCATGCGTTCGGTGCGAAGTGGCGTGGCAGGATGGTTGGCGCGGTTGCTGACTTTTCCAGTTTTAGCTTTCATGCTGTCAAAAATTTGACCACTGCCGAAGGCGGTGCGCTGACATGGAGAACGATCCCCGGTATCAGCAATGAGGATATTTATAAGAAACTCCAGCTACTCAGCTTGCATGGACAATCCAAAGATGCACTTGCCAAGACCAAACTGGGTGCTTGGGAGTACGATGTGATTGGCACGTACTATAAGTGTAACATGACAGATATTGCAGCAGCCATCGGACTGAAACAGTTTGAGCGCTATCCTAATATGCTGCGGCGAAGAAAAGAGATCATCCAAAAGTATGATGCCGCACTCAAGCCCTTGGGCGTGGAGGTGCTTTCCCATTATACAGAGGAATGGGAATCCTCCGGGCATCTGTATCTGACGCGGATCCCGGGGATCACAGCAGAGCAGCGTAATGAGATTATCATCAAAATGGCGGAGCGGGGAGTGGCCTGCAATGTGCACTATAAGCCGCTCCCGCTGCTGACGGCATATAAAAATTTGGGCTTTGATATGAAGGACTATCCCAATGCATATTCACACTATGTAAACGAAATCACATTACCGCTTCATACCTGTTTGACAGATGAGGATGTGGCATACGTGATTGAAAAGTATGTGGCTGTGTTACAGACGTATCTTTTGTAAGAAACTAGGAGGCCTGGTCATGTATTCGGTTTGCAAATTGCAAAAATGGAATGTTGTCGGGTTGTGGAAGGTCTCGGAGATTCTCAGCAAATGTGGCAAGGACATGGTGCAAACACAAGAATTGCATCACTGGGACAATGTACGACTGAAGTGGTGGGTTATTATGATGCTGTGTACGCTGAAGAACGACATTTATTTAGTGTATAAGAGAAAAACTGCGGTTGCAACCTTTCAAATTAGGAAACAAGGCAAAGTACAGCTGTTCCAAAAACTTGCAACCTTGCCAGATTATTCCGGGAGCGGTATAGGTACATTTTGCTTAAATGAAATTGAACGAATAGGAAAAGAGGCTGGCTGCCTGGAAGTTATCTGTGAGGTATATGACAAGAGTCGGCATGCTATTAATTTCTATGAGCGCAGAGGGTATCTCGTATATGGGACAGAAGAAACACTAAAGTATACTGAATTGAAGATGGCAAAGAAGCTTTGAGGTGCAGCGTGAAAAAAATACTAATCATTGGTGCGGGCTTTTTACAGAGTTTTGTGATCTGCAAGGCAAAAAGTCTGGGATATGAGACCATAGTCGTAGATGCCAATCCAAATGCGGTCGGTTTTGAGCATGCGGACGGATATGGGGTAATTAACATTGTTGATGAAAAGGCTTGTTTGGCGTATGCACAACAAGAAAAGATTGACGGTGTTTTAACGGCGGCGACCGATTACGGGGTGCTGACCGCAGCCTATATCGCACAAGAAATGAATCTGCCTGGATTGCACTATGATGTTGCAAAGTTGATTAAAAACAAATTTAGAGTTCGCAAGCGCCTATATGAATGCAAAGTGGATGATACCGAGCAGGCCTATGAGGTGGCCCAGGACACAGACCTGGATGAGCTTTGCAGAAAACTGGAATTTCCGGTTATGGTAAAACCGTGCGACGGTTCGGGAAGCAGAGGCACCAGCAGGGTAGACACACCCGGACAATTTGCGGATGCTTGCGCCGCGGCGATGGCCTTGTCCATTACACACCGGGCAGAGGTGGAAACCTTTATCGTGGGAAAAGAATATGGTGCGGAAAGCATTGTGGTCAATAATGAGGTCCATGTTTTAGGCATCATGAGAAAGTGGATGACGCAGCCGCCTTATTATGCAGAACTTGGTCATGCGATTCCCACCGATTTGCCTCCGGAAACGGAAGCGCGTGCAAGGAAGTGTGTGGAAAACGCTATTAAGGCACTGGGTGTCAATCACGGCTCCATCAATATGGATATGCTCATTACCCCCGAAGGAAAGGTCCATATCATAGACATCGGGGCAAGGATGGGCGGAAATATGATAGGGCCTTGCGTGATCCCCTACGGGACCGGAATTGATTACGTGTCCAACATGATCCGTGCGGCAGTCGGGGACTGCATTGATCTTACACCAAAGGAGCATGCAACCGTAGCAACAAGACTACTGGCGTTTGACAAGGGAGTTATAAAGCTACTTCCGGACTGCAAGGCGCTGGAAGATAAGTATGGGGTTGAGATATATCACCATATGGAAGTCGGTCAAGAGGTCAATGAATACCACACCAATCTGGATGGTTGTGGGTATATTGTTGCAAAAGCAGATACGATGGAAGATGCAATCCAGAACGCAGAAGCAGTGTTAGAAATAATCAGAAAAACCGTTTTTTGATGAAAGAATTGAGGTGACTTTTCCGAATGGCAGTAATAAAGCGTGATAGTGAGCTTACAGTTGAAGAACTCTATGAGAAGGGAAAGTTCCATCAAGGATACAAAGGCATTTATCAGCTTGTAGTAAAACGAATTGCAGATATTCTTATAGGTTTGTTTATCCTGCCGTTTATTCTGTTGATAACAGTTCCAATAGCCTTTGCCATTAAGCTGGAGGATGGCGGCCCTGTATTTTATAAATCGCACAGATTGGGAAAAGACTTCAAAGAATTCAATATGCTGAAATTCCGGTCTATGAAGGTAAATGCACCGGATTTACGAAATGAAGACGGCAGCACATACAATTCTAAGACAGATGGTCGCGTGACACACATCGGTCATTTTATTCGAGAAACAAGCCTCGATGAGTTGCCCCAGCTGTTTAATGTCCTTTTGGGTCACATGAGTCTTGTCGGACCTCGTGCCGGTGATGTGGAGTCAAAGGATACATACGAAGAGGACGAAAAGGACAAAACCTTGGTTCGGCCGGGCATTACGGGCTATACGCAGGCCTACTTTCGCAACAATTTGGGTGTACGAGAAAAAAGATTGTACGACGCGTGGTATGCCCACAATGTTTCTCTGTGGCTCGATATCAAGATTCTGCTTAAAACAGTGGCGACTGTGCTGAAACGGGAAAATGTTTATACGAATACATCAACCAGTGTAAAAGCGTATGATCATGATGAGGAAGAAATCAAACTTTGATAGCGGTGAGTGAGGTACACACGGAAAAACTCTCCGCACTCAGTGAAATACAGAAGGGTACAATGGGCATATGAACAGCAAGATGAGATTTTGGGAATCTATCCGAAAAAAGGGATTTGAACTGTTGGATCTCGCCAAAGGCCGTCCTATTATGCGGCATTATGACAATATCGCGCATCTATGGCGTTCTAAAGAGGAAATTAACCATCATCATAGGGAGCAGTTTACCCGTCTGGCAGAATTTGCGGTGCAACATACAGAATACTACAAGGGAATTCGTATATCCTCAACTCCTCAATTATCTGATTTTCCAATCATTGACAAGGCTGTACTTAAAGAGAACTTTGAGGCGCTTTGTTCCTGCAAAGCAAAGGAAAAGGGAGCAATAGCAATGCATACCAGTGGGTCGACAGGGACTCCGCTGATCGTTATGCAAGATAAAAATAAACGCAATCGGGTATATGCGGAAATGATGTACCTTTGGGGCCTTTCCGGTTATCAAATTGGGATGAAATACGCTTTTTTGCGTAGATGGAATAGAATAAACAAAAAAAGCAGTCTCACAGCATTTGCACGAAATTTGGTTATGGTTGATGTTGCAATGTTAGACCATGACACAATGGAGCAAATTAAGCAGGTTTTGTTAAAAAAGAACAAGGTCCGCATGATGATAGGATATGCAAGTAATTTAGGCGCACTTGCAGATTATCTGCTTGAAAGTGGTTGCACGCCTGATATGTTTGGTTTAACGACGATCCTCTCTGGATCAGAAGTGTTGACAGATGTGGTGAGGAACAAGCTAAAAAAAATATTTGGATGCAATGTGATCTCTCTGTATTCAAATCAAGAAAATGGCATGCTGGCCGTTGAGTGTAATGAAAACAAGGAATTTCATCTTAACGAAGCATCTTATATCTTTGAGCTGCTGAAATTGGATTCAGACGAACCTGCAGAGGAGGGTGAACTTGGACGGGTTGTCATTACCGATTTGTACAACTATGCCATGCCAATCATCCGCTATGATACAGGCGATCTGGCCATTCGAAAAAGTCGAGCAGAGTGTGGGATTCACACTGCTGTCATTGCAGCCGTGGAGGGTCGCCGAGTTGATATTATTTATGATGTCAATGGTGTTCCGTTGTCGCCGCATACGGTCACAAACGCGTTGTGGCAATTTAATAAACTGAAACAGTTTCAGTTAATTCAAACAGGCAAGAAGACCTATACATTTAAGGTTAACGATCCTCAAGAGCATTATTCAGATGATGAATTGGTTGAGACATGTAAAGATTTTTTTGGGGAAAGTGCAACAATTCAGATAGAACGTGTAGCCGATATTCCGGTACTGGCCTCCGGAAAGTTTAAATATTTAATTTGTGAAATGTGAGATGCGATGGTGGACAGAATTTGCTATCTTTATGAACAAAATCAATATGATGTAGATGCGATTGCCCATTGGGTTGAGCCACATATCCCTGCTGAGCCTGGACAGTGTGTTTTTGTGAAACCGAACATGGTCATAAATCCGTGGCGTAATCAGGAATATAGGTGGGTTGCGACGGTAACACATCCAAGCTTGATTGAAGCAACACTGATTGTATTAAAAACAAAAATGTGTGGAACTGGCCGTGTTATCATTGGTGATGCACCTATGGCCCGGTCCAACCACGATGAAACACTTTCGTTATTGCGGTTAGAGGAAATCATTAAAAAGTACGAAACCAATACATTTCAAATTGAACTGATCGACATACGGGATTGGTATTGGAAATACATTGGCACGATGTGTGTGTCCAGAAAGCGACTCCCCGGTGATCCGCGGGGTGTAAAAATGGTTAATCTAAAGTCCGATAGCGCATTTGCGAATAAATGCAATAAAAATTATGAGGCCTTTGATGATATTCAGCCCGTATCTGAGTTTCACAATGAGGTAGATAATATTTTCAGTATTTCTGCAAGTATTCTATCGGCAGATTTGGTTATTAACCTTCCAAAATTGAAAACGCATCGTATTGCGGGTATGACTTGTGCTATGAAGAATTTGGTGGGTATTAATGCAAATAAGAATTGCGTGCCTCACAATACTTGTGGTACAGATGCTGTTGGTGGAGATGTATGCCCTGCAAACGCACAAAATGTGAAAGACGAAACAAAGGGTGTTGGTGGTGTGGCCAGAAAAATCTTGCGTAAGAAGATGCCTTGGCTTAACTATTGCTTTGTGCCCGTAAAAATGATATATGATCTTTTCCAAAAGGAAGATCATAAAAGAATTGGATATGGTATGTGGCATGGTAATGATACCATTTGGCGTTCGATTGTTGATTTAAACAGAATTCTTTTATATGCCAACAAAAGCGGTGAAATGACAGATTGCGTGCAACGTAAATATGTATGTATTGTTGATGCCATTGTGGCAGGACAGGGCGAAGGCCCGCTTTATCCTGATCCGATCCAAACAAACATGTTGCTGGTTTCCTCAAATCCGGTGGTTGTAGATACTGTTGCATGCGAGATTATTGGCTTTGACTGGTGTGCATTGCCGTTTATTACCCATAGTTTTAATCAACATATGAAGTATCCGTTGGTGGATTTCAAGCATGATGAGATTGTGATTTCTAAAGGCGATGAAACAATTAAGCTACAAGAAGTGCGCGAGAAGTACTCTTTTGACTTTGCTCCCACAAGTGGATGGAAGGGCCATGTGGAAAAGCATGTTCAGATTGAGCATGAAACATGAAAGAGTATTATACCAATGAATGCACTTAAAAGAGCACCACAAATTATGTGAATGCAGGTGTCTAATTCTATTCTGAAGAAGAACCAAGCAATATATAATATTGAATTGGAATAAAGAAAATGGAGAAAGTAGCGATTTTAGGTAATGCATTAAGCTCTCAGATGACAGATAGAGTTGAGCTTATAAACGAATTACAGAACAAAAAGATACAACCTTATTGCGGCGCGGTGCAGGATTCGGAGATCCACCCTTTTTTTTCACAGGAAACGGCAATCTATCTTCCGATTGTTGCTAACCGCAACAATATAAATCCAGTAATTGAACTACGTTCACTGAAGAGTGTAAAAGAAGCCATTAAGCAAAATGATATTGAAACGGTTATTGTCTATGGCGTTAAGAATCACGCGGCGATGGCAATCGGCGCGAAACTGGGTGGAGCCAAAAAGATACTTTGCGTTGTCAACGGCAGTGGAAATCTGTTCCGCATGACAGGCGTCAAGGGTTTTGTTGCAAGGCTAATGGCATTCCCCATGCTATATTTTGCCTACAAGTGTTGCTGTGCGGTGTGCTTTCAAAATAATGATGACCGCGAACTTTTTGTTAAAAAGCATCTCGTAAAAGACGAGGAAAAATGCTTTGTAACAGGCGGTTCCGGTGTCAATCTTGAGCTGTACCAAGCAACTCCACTGCCAAAAGAAAACAGATTCCTGTTTCTTTCCAGAATTACTCCTTCAAAAGGTATCACGGAATATATTAAAGCGGCACAGATCGTAAAAGAAAAGTACCCGGATGCCACATTTGATATCGTTGGGCCGCTTGATGCCAGTGTTGAAGCCTCTTGCGGAGCATTATTACAAAGTGCACTTGATGCCGGGATTGTGAATTATCACGGTGCGACAAACGATGTGCCTTTCTGGATGAGCACATGCAGATTTTTTGTGTACCCTTCCTACTATCCGGAAGGTGTGCCCCGGTGTGCGATACAAGCGATCGCCAGCGGGCGTCCGATCATTACTTGTGATACGCCGGGATGCAAGGAAACAGTTATTGACGGCGTAAATGGTTTTATGATCCCTTCTAAAGATGAAAATGCTTTGTCGGAGAAGATGATATGGATGATAGAACATCCGGAGGCAGTTACAGAAATGGCTGTCGCTTCCAGGAAACTGGCCGAGCAGAAATTCGATGTTGAAGAAATTAACAGACAATTGATATCAAGATTAAAATGAGCGGAGATTATGGAACAAATTAGAGTGTTGCAGGTTATAGGCGGCCTCAATAGAGGGGGCGCTGAAACCATGATCATGAATTTATACAGAGCTATTGATAGAAGCAGTGTTCAGTTTGATTTCGTGATTCACAGAGAAAATGAGGATGCCTATTGTGATGAGGTAAGAAAACTGGGCGGGCAAATATATGTTTTTCCTGAGCCCTCTGCAAAAAACCTTATTTCCTATCGGAAGCATTGGAAAAATTTCTTACTTAACCATCCGGAATATAAGATCCTTCATTCACATGTCAGAAGCTATGCGGTAGTGTTCCAGGGAATTGCTAAAAAACTAGGATTAGTCACTATTGTTCATAGCCATAGCACTTCCAACGGTAGCGGAATAAAGTCATATGTGAAAAGCCTATTACAGCTGCCACTTAGAAAAACCAGTGACTATTTGTTTGCTTGTTCTACCATTTCCGGAGAATGGCTTTTTGGGAAAAAGGCATTAAAACAGCCCAATTACAAAATGATCAAAAATGCCATTGATTGCAGCAAATATGTTGTAAATGAAGAAGTGCGTAAAACATATCGTCAAGAATTGGGCGTTGATAATAGCGTAGTATATGGCCATGTTGGGAGATTGACTGAGCCGAAAAATCATGCATTTCTTTTGCAAGTTTTCTGTGAGATTTTAAAGTCTCAGCCGAATGCAATTCTAGTGATTGTTGGAGAAGGCGCATACAGAAATCGGATTGAAGCCCAGATTGCCCAGTTGGGAATTGAGGATAAAGTAATCATGACAGGCAGGAGGAATGACATCCCACAAATTCTGAGCGCCATGGATGTATTTCTTTTTCCCTCATTATGGGAGGGTTTGCCTGTCACGGTGGTAGAGGCACAAGCGGCAGGACTGCCTTGCTTTATATCTGATAAGATTACCGATGAAGTGGCTGTATCTAATGCAGTTACATATTTGCCCATCGATCAGGGGGTTGATTGTTGGGTGAAAGGTGCTTGTGCTGTTGCCGGAAAGCGGTTTTCTGTGATCGAAGACATCAAAGCTGCTGGCTTCGATGTTCATGAGAGCGCAGAGGAACTGACAAAGTTTTATAAGGATATTTATGTGTAAATTTATTTTGCGATTAGATGATGCCTGTGAAAAACGGGATGTGGAAAAATGGAATATCATGGAGAAATTGCTTGACCGATATGGCATTAAGCCTCTGGTGGGCATTATTCCTCATTGTGAAGACCCAATGATGGAACAATACCATGAAGATCCGGACTTTTGGAAACGGGTCAAGATTTGGCAGAGCAAAGGTTGGTCAATTGCATTACATGGATATAACCATGTTTACAGCACACAATGTGGAGGCATTAATCCCATTCATCAACGTTCGGAATTTGCAGGAGAACCATTGGATATTCAACGGGAGAAAATCCGTAACGGTGTAGCAATTTTTCGAGAGCACGGCATTGAACCAGAGATCTTCTTTGCGCCCTCTCACACCTTTGACGAGAATACGCTGCAAGCTTTGAGAGTGGAGAGCAATATCCGCATTATCAGTGATACCGTTGCAACAAAACCGTACAAGGAAAGTGGATTTGTGTTCGTACCTCAGCAATCTGGTAAGGCTAGAAAATTACCGTTTGCAGTTACGACCCTTTGCTACCATCCCAACCAAATGAGGCAGGCTGGTTTTGATGGGCTGGAAGCCTTTTTGCGCAAGAATCACAGTCAGTTTGTGTCATTCCCCCAAGAAGCTACAAGCAGAAGCAAAAGCGCTTTGGATAAGGTTCTGGGGAAATTATATTTTCTGATAAAACGGATCAGATAACCGTTTTTTAACATTGAAAGGAAAAAGTATGAACCTATTGTTTTACATAAATGCAATCCATGACGGTGGAGCAGAGCGCGTTATGATTAACCTGACCAAGCAATTTGCCAATTTAGGTCACAATGTTGTACTGGTCACATCTTTTGTAGATCAATGGGAATATCCAGTGGATGAAAAGGTCATGCGTCTTTCCCTTGAACAAGAGGAAATCTGTCAGAGCAGAATAGCACGTAACCTTTCTCGTATCCGCAAGCTGCGGAAAATTTGCAAGGAAGAAAAACCGGATGTGGCGATTTCCTTCATGGCTGAACCCAACTTTCGGATGCTTTTGGCAACCATTGGGCTGCCCACAAAGACAATCATATCGGTACGCAATAATCCCAATAAGGAATATGCAGGGAAACTGGGACGTCTGGTGGGCAAGTGCATTTTACCTGTGGCGGATGGTTGCATTTTTCAGACGGAACAGGCGAAAGCCTGGTTTCCCAAACGATTGCGCAAAAAATCGGCTATCATCATGAATGCAGTGGCTGAAGCTTTTTATAATGTAAAGCGGCAGGGCGGAAAAAACATTGTGACGCTTGGCCGTTTGACCGGACAGAAAAATCAGGCGATGTTGGTACGGGCTTTTGCTGGCATCGCAGATAAGTATCCGGGCTGGAATCTGCGTATTTATGGGCAAGGTGAATTGCAAACTCATTTGGAGCAACTGATTCAAAGCCTGGGCATGGAGCAACGCATCTATTTGATGGGTGCTACATCCCAAGTACCGCAGATTTTGGGAAATGCGGGAGTGTTCGTACTTCCGTCTGATTATGAAGGTATGCCCAATGCGCTTTTGGAAGCAATGGCGGTGGGAGTGCCGAGCATTTCTACAGACTGCCCCTGTGGTGGTCCGGCTATGGTAATTCGGCATGGAGAAAATGGCCTGTTGATTCCTGTTGGAGATGAGCAGGCATTGGCAAATGCTCTGGATTCTTTGCTTGCCGAACCGAAGAAAGCCGAAAAACTTGGGGAACAAGCAAAACTGGATGCACAATCCTTCAGACCGGAAAAGGTCTTTAAACTATGGAAGGAATATGTGCAAAAAGTAGCAAATGGAAATTAAGTAATAGTAAGTGGATTGATTTGCGATGAAGAAAGTAACAATGCTCCTGCCCACATTGTCTATGGGCGGTGCGGAACACATGGTATACGAACTGGCGAAAAATGCGCAAAAAGCACATTTTGAACCTTATATTCTGTGCTATATGGAACGCATGGATACTGCTCTGGCCCAACGGGTAGAAAAAGATTTTGCAGTTACCTATTTGGGTCAAACCGGAAGCATCACGCCAAAGGCAATTTGGCTGATCATAAAGGCTATTAGAAAAACAAATGCAGATGTGGTTCATGCGCATCTAGGAGGGGCTGCTTTTGGTGCCATCTGTGGTATACTCTTTCGAAAACCCGTGGTAATCACAATCCATACACGGCCCGAAAAAGCGTTTACAAAGAAAATTAATACATTGGTCCGGCTAGCAATGCATTTCCCGCGAGTAAGGATGGTTGCTGTATCACAGGAGAACCAAAAACTATTGCGGGAACATTTTGAATTGCCATTAGAAAAATGCCAGTTTGTTAATAACGGCATTGATCTGAATCGTTTTGGCCGCAAAGAACACGATTATTTTACACTGATCAATGTTGCGCGGCATGACGAAAACAAGAATCAGGCAATGCTCCTTCGCTCTTTTGCGAAATTTCACAGAAACGCGCCGGAGACCAAATTGCTCTTATTGGGCGACGGTCCGAATCATGAGAAATTAAAGGATCTGGCAAAAGAACTGGGCGTTTGTGATGCTGTTACATTTACCGGCAATGTGGCAAACACAGAGGATTATTACGCTGTGAGCGATCTATATGTGCAGACATCTTTTCGGGAAGCAATGCCCCTGTCTGTTCTGGAGGCAATGGCTGCCGGTTTGCCTGTGGTATCTACCAATGTTGGTGGCTTGGCTGATGTAGTGAAGGACAATGGCATGCTTGTTTCCGCTGGAGATGAGGATGGATTGTTTCAAGCAATTTCAAAGTGCTATCAATCAAGTGAAGAAGAAAAAGCAACAATGAGTAAGGCATCCTTGCGGATTGTGCAGGATTACTCTGCAGAAAATATGGCAAAGGAATACGAAAAAATATACGCCGCTTTATGCGCAGGGAAGGTGAAAGGCGATGCTTAAAACGAATAGAAGGCTTCGGATCGCGCAAGGCGTTGTTTTTGCAGCCCTGTTATTGAATGCGTTTGGTGCCAATATGATTCCGGACCACATTATTCTCGGAATCGCAATGATAATGCCTTTTATACTGGAACCGATGGATATTGCTGCATATATTGTGGGATTTTCTATGATGGGCACGGGCATTCAGACCACCTATATTGCGATAGCGTGCTTGCTGACGTTGCTACTGAAATCAAGACAAAAGATCAAGGTGACAACGATTATTGCTGTTTTAGTTTTTGTTCTTTATGAGCTGGTACATTTGTTGTTCAGGCCTGAGGATAATCTAATGGAGTATCTTCGCTATGTGATGGCGTACGCCTTGCTGTTTTATATTGCCTTTATGGATTATGATGCGCAGGCGAGACTCCGCATGGCAGATAGCTTTATGTTTGGAACAGTGTTCTGTATTGTTCACATTTTTGTTGAAACGCTGATTTTTGAGAATGGAGATATCACGGTGTTCTGGGACGGCTCATACCGATTCGGGTATAGCGCCCAGCTCGGAGTTGATTTGACCATGGCAGCGGACCCTAATCTGGTGGGCCAGAGCTGTTTGCTGGTCATTGTATTATGTGTATCCCTGTTCTTGCTTGGCTATAAGAAAAGAAAATACTATTTTACGGCAGCAATCGCGCTGATTGCCGGAACGATGACCCTGTCCAAAACCTTCATCATCATGCTTGCTGTGATGGTATTGCTGGTATTCCTGTTTGCCGGTTCCTGGAGTTCTTCAAAAGCTTTCAAAAAACGCGTGACCTTTCTGCTGTTCGTTGCGCTGGGATGCTATGCGGTTATGCAAATTTATCCGGATTATCTTGAGAATATTATCGCCCGAGCAGAGGGCGATGTTACTACCGGCCGTTTATCAGGTGCACAAAAATATTTTGCGTACTTGATGCAGGATATGAAGGCGTTGCTCGTAGGTGTAGGCATGCAAAATGTGGGAGAGAAGACAGGTATTGGCGCTTCTCCTCACGCATCAATCATTGAAGCGATGACCTGCTGGGGGTTAGTGGGCACAATTGCAATGATCTCTGTATTGGTTAAAGCTACTGTGAAACACGCATCCTCCATCAAAACACGAATGGTCAATTATTTTCCGTTAATCATCTTTGTAATTGTTTCGCAATCTACACAGTTGTTTCGATTAAGAGACAAGGTGTTTGCGATGGTGATGGTCATCGTATTTGTTGGAATTCCTCAAACAGAGCACATTCAAAAAATAGCAAGCATTCGTCCCGAACCAAAACAATTAGGTGGGGGTGGTTCAATCAATGAGCGAAAAACGAATTCTGTTAGTTGTTGGAACAGATATGCAGAATGCAGGCGTTCCGAATGTTATCATGACGCTGGTGCGTCAATTACATGAGCGCTATATATTCGATTTGGTGCAGTTCTCAGATAAGTCGGGTCATTTTGATAAAGAGTTTCAACAGTATGGAGGATTGATCCATCGACTTAGCTTGATTGACTGCGATGCGCATAAAGCGCAATATTCGCTCCGTGGTGCACAAATCTACAAGGCGTTACAGAGGATACTGAAAGGCCAAAGCTATGTGGCGATGCATTGTCATTGCGGCGTGGAGGCGGGAATCTGCTTACAGGTAGCAAAGGAAATGAAGATTCCTTGCCGGATTTCCCATGCGCACGGTACATATCGGAATGTAGGAGTCAATATTTTCCGGAGAAGCTATTTTGATTACTGTAGAAAACAAATACAAAAATGCGCAACGGAGAAGCTGGCTTGTTCTCAACTGGCGGGTGAAACGCTGTTTTTAGACGATCAGTTTCAAAATGTGTTAAACCCTGTTGATACCACCTATTATGCAAAAATAGAACAAAGGCTGCATGAGGAAGTCAATCTGTTGCAGATTGGCTACATGAATGAGAATAAGAATCAGATGTTCTCTGTGCGGTTGCTGCAAGCACTGCGCAACCATGGTGTGAATGCGCATTTGACACTCATCGGCTATGTTGTCGACGAGGGATATTATGCCCGTTTAATAGAATGTATTGAGACGGAGAAACTTGGGGGTTGTGTACATTTTCTGCCGTCCAATGTGGATAAGCGCCAAGCGTTTGGTACAATGGATTACACATTACTGCCATCACGCAGTGAAGGATTACCATTGGTGGCATTGGAATCCCAAGCCGCAGGGATTCTGTGCTTGATGTCTGAGCATGTGCCTAAAGATGCCAACCTTGGCGGTGCATTGCATCTGCCATACGACGATGTAGAGGCGTGGGTAGAAGAAATCCTTAAAGAGCATGATGTTGATTGGCCTGCAGTACAGATAAGACTGAAATCTCTATCCCCTAATGAGTTTGCAAGAAAAATTGGAGCAATTTATGAGTCGTAGCTTTTTGCGCATCCAAGGAAAAGGGAACCTTGTGGTTAGAAATGTAGTCATTAGTTTTGGTACAAAAATTGTACTAATGCTACTCAATATTATTATTCCCAGGCTTTTTATTGTGTCTTATGGCTCAGAGGTAAACGGCTTGCTATCAACGATTACGCAGATTTTTGGATATTTAGCGTTGTTAGAAGCGGGTATTGGAACTGCGTCAATAAATGCCCTATACAAGCCGTTGGATCAACAGAATCAAGAACAGATCAATATTTTAATTGGACAAACAAAAGCTTATTTTAGAAAAGTAACGATCTTTTACACACTAGGCGTTATGGGCTTTGCGATACTATATCCGTTAGTGTCGCACTCCTCTGTGGACCGACAGACTATTTTCCTGGTGATTATACTACAAGGCGCGGGTAATTGCCTGACGTATTATTGTTCGTCTGCATATATGCAACTTTTGATTGCGGATGGAAAGAACTATTTTGTAGATGCAATATCGTTCGTAATCAGCGTTGGTATGTCAATCACGAAAATTATTTTGGTATCCGCAGGATGTAATGTTGTTTGGGTGCAAGCAGGATTTGTAGTGGTTTCTTTGATCAAGATTCCCGCAGTACTGCTGCTTTGCAGAAGGCAATATCCATGGTTGAAACCAACCAAAACAAGAGCATACGATTCTCTGCAGGAGAGAGGAGCATTTGTTGTACACGAAATATCTGCTACAATTTTTTCGGGAACAGATGTATTTTTAATTTCGACCTTTTGCAGCTTTGCTTTAGCAAGCGTCTACAGTGTCTATAATTTAGTTTTTGGTGCACTGAACACAATGGTAAACACCGCAAATGCAGGTTTGGGCTTCCTGTTGGGGCAGAACTTTTATAAAGATCGACAAAAGTTTCTGGCATTGTATGATCGATACAGTGCACTATATTCAGGAATCGTTTTTACTGTAATGACAGCGGCATATATCATGATTACGCCATTTATGTCCTTGTATACAAAAGGCGTCGCAGATGCGAATTATATGATGTCGGGTCTTCCAATTTTGTTTGTTATCATTAATTTGATGTCAGGGGTTCGAGCAGTAGCAGCCCGATTGATTACGGTTACTGGACATGCAGATAAAACGAAATATCGTAGTATTCTGGAAGCGATAATCAACATTACAACATCTGTGATCCTTGTAAATTGGATTGGTATTTATGGTGTTTTGATTGGAACGATTACTGCATTGGCATATCGAATGAACGATATTATTATTTATGCGAATAGGGTAATTCTACAAAGAAGTCCATGGTGCGAATACAAGCGACTCGTTATTAATACTATCGTTTTTGTTGTGATCCTACTTATTAAACCCTATTTTATTTTCAATGTAACAAACTATGTACAATTGTTGGCATTAGCTCTTGTTGTATGTATTGTAGTGGCCTTGGTATATGGAGCAGTAACTTTATTAACAAATAAAAATTTGATCAAAAATATTAAGTAGGATGTGTTCAACACCAATGGCAACGGTAAATGCACAACGCTTGAAGGCTTAATTAAGACAAGATTAATTATTGAAAAGGAATATAAGGAATCATGTTAGCTTCAAACATCCATCTTCAAAACAAAACCATTTTTGTCACCGGCGCAGCAGGATTTATTGGCGCCAATTTGGTATTGGAACTACTGCGGACTGTAGAGCCTGTGACAGTAATTGGTCTTGACAATATGAATGACTACTACGATGTTTCCATTAAGGAATATCGACTGCAGGAGATAACGAAAGAGGCGGCGTTACATCCAAATTCCAAATGGGAATTCGTTCAGGGTAATATTGCAGACAAAGTTTTAGTAGAAGACCTGTTTGAGAAGTTTGGCTTTACAGTTGCGGTCAATTTGGCGGCCCAGGCCGGTGTCCGGTATTCGATTACCAATCCAGACGTGTACATAGAGAGCAATATTATTGGTTTTTATAATATCCTTGAAGCCTGTCGTCATTATCCTGTAGAACATTTGGTTTATGCTTCCAGTTCCTCTGTTTACGGAAGCAATGAGAAGATCCCATATGCGACCGAGGATAAGGTGGATAATCCTGTTAGCCTATATGCGGCTACGAAAAAATCCAATGAGTTACTGGCGCATGCTTACTCCAAGCTTTATAATATTCCTTCCACGGGATTGCGCTTTTTTACTGTCTATGGCCCCGCCGGCCGTCCGGATATGGCCTATTTTGGCTTCACCAACAAACTCCTAAAAGGGCAGACTATTGAAATTTTTAACTACGGAAACTGCAAGCGTGATTTCACCTATGTAGATGACATTGTAGAGGGAGTCAAGCGGGTAATGCAGTGTGCTCCCGAAAAGAAAAACGGCGCAGACGGTCTGCCGTTGCCGCCTTATAGAGTCTACAATATTGGTAACAACAATCCAGAAAAACTGTTGGACTTTGTCTGTGTGCTACAGGAAGAACTGGTTCGTGCTCAAGTATTACCAGCAGATTATGATTTTGAAGCCCATAAAAAGTTAGTTCCCATGCAACCTGGTGATGTTCCGGTAACCTATGCGGATATTGCAGCTCTGGAACAGGACTTTGGCTTCAAGCCGTCTATCTCTCTGCGTGAGGGCTTGCGCAGATTTGCAAAGTGGTATAAAGAATTTTACTCCGTTTAATATCCATAAAAATATACATCATCACATTTGAAAGCGAGATAAGCGTATGAAAATTGCAGTTGCAGGAACAGGCTATGTTGGTCTGTCTATGGCTGTGCTACTGGCGCAGCATAACCATGTTACCGCTGTTGACATTATTCCACAAAAGGTGGAAATGATCAATAACAAAAAGTCGCCCATTGTGGATAAAGATATTCAGGAGTATTTAAAAACCAAACCGCTAGATTTAACCGCAACCACCGATGGCGCATCTGCATATCACGAGGCGGAGTTGGTCATCATTTCCACGCCCACCAATTATGATTCCGACAAGAATTATTTCGACACTTCCTCTGTTGAAGATGTAATAAGACAGGTCATGCAAGCAAACCCCAATGCAGTGATGATCATTAAGTCCACTGTACCGGTGGGATTTACAGAAAAGATTAGAACGGACTTCAATTGCGATAATATTCTGTTTAGCCCAGAGTTTTTGCGTGAGGGTAGAGCCCTTTATGATAATCTTTATCCGAGTCGTATCATTATCGGCGTGCCGATGGAAAACGCAAAGATGCGAAAAGCGGCTGAGACATTTGCTGGCCTTTTGGTGCAAGGCGCATGCAAGGAGAAAATCGATGTGCGCTATATGAACCTCACTGAAGCAGAGGCGGTCAAACTATTTGCCAATACATATTTAGCACTTCGTGTTTCCTTTTTTAATGAACTGGATACTTATGCGGCAGTTCGTGGGCTCGATACAAAATCTATTATTGAGGGAATCGGTCTGGATCCCAGAATTGGCACACATTATAATAATCCATCTTTTGGATATGGAGGCTATTGTCTGCCAAAGGATACAAAGCAGTTGTTGGCTAACTATAACGATGTGCCACAGAATATCATTTCCGCAATCGTTGCAGCAAACAGCACCCGCAAGGACTTTATTGCAGATCAAATAATAGCCAAGAATCCCAAAATAGTTGGTGTATATCGCTTAACTATGAAAGCAGGCAGTGATAATTTTCGGCAGTCTTCCATTCAGGGCGTGATGAAGCGAATTAAGGCTAAGGGCATTGAAGTTGTCGTTTATGAGCCGACCATGAAAGAAAATGATTTCTTTAACAGCCGTGTAATCAAAGATCTGCAGGAATTTAAAGAAATATCGGATGTAATCATTGCAAATCGATATAATGATGAAATTGCAGATGTCTTGCATAAGATCTATACCAGAGATTTATACTTTAGAGACTGAGTATCGTTTTTAGGGCGAGAAACGGGATAGACGTGAGCCGCATTTTGCCTGTAATAAACTACGACAAATAACAAGGTAGGAGCTTGGAATGAGCACGATTACAGCTATTGTTTTGGGCACAATAAGGGCACAGGTTTGTGGGAAACAGTATCCCATCAAGCACGACCTTGCGCCGGACATTCTGAAAGAGGCATATGCGCTTTCCAAGGCACATGATGTTGCGCATCTTGTTGCGGCAGAGTTAAACACGCAAAAAGCCTTGCAGGACAACGAAATAAACGAGCTTTTCAGAAAGCAGCAGATCCTTGCTGTATATCGCTACGAGCGGATCGGGTATGAACTAACTGAGATCTGCCGCATTTTGGATGAAGCCGGCGTTCCGTACATGCCCCTAAAGGGAGCGGTGATGCGTCGGTATTATCCGGAGCCGTGGATGCGGACAAGCTCGGACATTGATATTTTGGTAAAACCGAAGGATGTTGCTGCGGCAACGGATGCGCTTGTCGGCAAACTGAACTATCAGAATCAGGGCGCATATGACCATGATGTACAGATGTATGCGCCCAGCGGCGTCCATTTGGAGCTGCACTTTGAAACCATCGAAGAACACTATTTGGCGAATGCCAATGAAGTGCTGAAAAGCATATGGGATGAGCATGCTTGGTGCATCAGCGGACAACAATATGCCATGAGCAATGAGATGTTCTATTTTTACCATATTGCGCATATGGCAAAGCATTTCACAGAGGCTGGCTGCGGAATTCGGTTTTTTGTGGATCTGTGGCTGCTGAATCATCGGCTGGAGTATGATCACCAAAAGAAAACAGAATTGCTTCAGGCTGGACAATTATTGGAATTTGCACAAAATGCGGAGCATTTATCTGAGGTTTGGTTCGGCGAGGCCGTTCATACGGAAATAACGAAACGGATGGAAGGCTATGTTCTCAGCGGTGGGATTTACGGAGGAGTAAACAACAGCATAGCAGTCAAAAGTGCCAAAAACGGTGGGCGAGTCGGATATGCCATGTACTTGGTGTTTCGTCCGTACCATGAATTAAGAAGACAGTATCCGGTTCTTTACAAGTACAAATGGCTGTATCCGTTCTGCCAGCTCCATCGGTGGCTCTGTCTGATCTTTAACGGCGGCATTGTTCGCGCTGCCCGCTTGCTCAAAAGAGGCGCGAGAGTGTACGAAGAGACTGGTTCGGGTGTCGACAAAATGCTCAGAGACCTTAACCTGGCCCAAAAAACAAAAAGCAACAGGTGAGAATTCTGAAATCACCTGTTTCCAGACAAAAGACCCAGCGCGGTGGCGGTGCCATTGCGCTGGGTCTTTGTATTCACTTCAGCAGATAGCGGATCCCGTAGAGCACCAAAATGTGCGCGGGATAGAACGCATAGAAGGAGAACTTCAAAAATGGCGTTCGGATAAAGCCGCGCTTGCCGTTATACAAATGGATGGGCACGAAGGCGGCACAGGCGGCAATTTCTCCGGAAAGCAGGGGATAGGCCAGAAGCGGCTGAACACACGGTGCATTTCTGAAAAGATGGATCACAAGGACCAGCAGCGCGCCGTACAGTCCGTAATCTGCCTTCAGCACGACGGCGATCGTGCACACAGCGGCCATAGCAAGAAATTTCAGAAGCTGATGGACCTCTGCTTCGTAGGCGTGGATCAGTATGAGCCCCAAAAACAGAGTAAAAAAGACATTTTGCCCACTGGCATCCAACCAACGGTTGCCATGAAGCAAATTGAAGGGGAGCTCAGAAACAAGGGCGAAGATCAGCAGCCGAAGGCCGTAGCGCACCTTGTTTCCGGTGTGCGCATAGCCCTCCGAGATCAGAAAGCAAAAGATCGGAAAGGCCAGCCGGCCGAGCTTGCGCATGACCCAGTACAAAGTGATGGCCCTTCCGCCAATACTGATGGGAACGCGCATTGCGTCGATCACGGGATAAAGGATCACGGCAGAATGGTCAATGGTCATGCTGATGATCGCCAGCAATTTCAGCATACTGCCGCTGAGGATTCGGAATCGGTTTTCTGTGAGTTTGTTTATCAAGGGGCATACCTCCTGAACGGCTGTGTTATCACGCTCCGCCGGGCGGACTTCACCGCGCCTTGTATTGTTTGCGGAAGGCGGAGGGAGACATCCCCGTCATCTTTTTGAATGCGCGGCTAAAGTTGCTGTTATCGGAAAAACCGCAGCGCTCCACGATCTGCCCAATGCTGAGATGGGTGTCGGCAAGCAGCTGCTTGGCGTTGGCCATACGGCAGGATTGCAGATATTCCATAACGGAAACGCCGGTGGCCGCCTGGAAGCGGTGGGACAGGGAGGAGGGGCTTATACTGTATTTCCGAGCCAGGTTGTCCAGATTATAATGGATCTGGCAGTTGTTTTCAAACTGACGCTTCAGATCTGCCACCACATCGTCGTAGGTGCTGTGGAAGGTCACAGTTGTGCTTCGGTAGACCATGACCAGCAGCTGCTTGACCAACAGCTGCTCCAGTTCGTCGGAGAGCCGAGCCTGGCTGTTGTGCTCGACGATCATTCGCTTGAACAGACCGATTATCTCGCCCTTGCAGGAAGAAATGTTCAACACATTGCAAAAACCTGCGGGCCGGTCAGTCAACAGGGAATAAACGGGGCTTTTCTGGTTGACAACATCTGGGTCAATATGCAAAACATATCGCTCGTATTCCTCGGAGCAATTACAAACGGAATGGTTCTCATAGCGGCTGAAGATGGCGATGTCGCCATCCGACGCGCTGATATGCCGATCGTTCACGAAGAACTCCACATTTCCCCGCACAACAAGGATGATTTGGTGGCAATCGTGAAAATGAGAATGCTTATGTAAAGGCTGAGAAGAGTGATAAACGGTTTGTACAGTTTTTTGCATAGGGCTCACCTCGCCGTAATTATAGCATATTTGCGTAAATTTTGCAAGATTTACATAGAATAAAGCAATTTTTATATAGATTATCTCCGCTGTTTCCAGTACAATAATAACAGGAGGGATCAGTATGCAAAAAGTATATACAACTTTCGATGAATTTAAGGAGCAAAACACACAGTTGGGCACAGGTCTTCCCTTTGCGGAGGATACCGCTGTATTGAGCACACCCCTTGAGATCTGCGGAAAAGTCATCCCCAACCGTCTGACCTGTCAGGCCATGGAGGGCTGCGACGGCACGGCGGACGGATCTCCCGACGTTCTTACGAAAAGACGTTACGACCGTTTTGCCAAAGGCGGAGCGGGATTGATCTGGTTCGAGGCAACGGCGGTCATGGAAGAAGGCAGAGCCAATCCGCGCCAGCTTTACATAACGGAAAACAATCTGGACGATTTCAAAAAACAAGTCGAGGACATTAAGGAAGCTGCGCTCAAGGAAAACGGCTATGAGCCTGTGGTCATTATGCAGGCGACCCACTCCGGCAGATATTCCAAGCCCCAGGGAACGCCCGCGCCCCTGATCGCATACAACAATCCGATCTTTGAAAAGGACAGCCCCATCTCATCCGACAGGATCGTCACCGACGATTACCTGGATCGGGTGCAGGAGGCTCTGGTGCATGGCACGGTACTGGCCCAAAAGGCAGGCTTCGACGGCGTGGACATCAAATGCTGCCACCGATACCTCAATTCTGAACTGCTGTCCGCTTTCGAGCGTCAGGGAAAATACGGCGGAAGTCTTGAAAACAGAACGAGACTGCTGCGTGAGAGCGTAAAGGGTGCACTGGAGTGCAGCCCGAAGGATTTTATCGTATCCTCCCGTCTGAATGTCTATGACGGTTTTCCCTATCCCTATGGCTTCGGCGTGAAAAATGACGGCAGCCTGGACTTTGACCCCACTGAGCCTGACTGGCTGATCAAGGAGCTTTATCAATATGGAGTAAGGCTGCTGAATATCACCATGGGCAACCCCTATTTTAACCCCCACGTGAACAGACCCTATGCCCAGGGCGGTTACGAAGCCCCGGAGCATCCCCTGCAGGGCGTTGCGCGGATGCTCAACGGCATTGCTCAGCTGAAGGAACGCAATCCCGAAATGGCACTGATCTGCTCAGCGGTGACCTATCTTGGTGTGGCTGCTCCGAATGTGGTGGCAGCATATATCCGCAATGGCGGCTTTGATCTTGCAGGCTTTGGAAGAACCATCTTTGCCTATCCCGATTTCGCCAAAGATATTCTGAAAAGCGGTGCAATGGAGAAAAACAAGATCTGCATTTGCTGCTCCAAGTGCACGCAGATCATGCGCACAAAGGGTGGTACGCCCGGCTGTGTCATAAGAGACAGGGATGTGTACATGCCCATATACAAAACTCAGTGCGGGAGTGAAAAGAAATGAAAACGGCAATTGTAACCGGTGCTGCATCGGGAATCGGTCTGGCAGTGGTAAAGAAGTTCCTGGAGGAGGGCTACCGCGTTGTCGGCATGAGCAGACGGGAAGCATCCCCTATGGAGCATCCGCATTTCGTGTATGTGCCCGGAGACATATCCGCTGACAGCGACCGGAAAAGACTGATCGCCGCGGCAGAGCACATCGATGTGCTGGTCAATGTGGCCGGCGTTGCACCCAAGGTGCGCGCTGACCTTCTGGAAATGACCGAGGAAAGCTATGATTATGTTCTGGATATCAATCTCAAGGGTACATTCTTCTTAACGCAGCTGGCGGCCAACAAAATGAAGGAAAACGGACAGGGCGGATATATCTGCAACATTTCCTCCCTTTCTGCCTATACAAGCTCCGTAAACCGGGGGGAATACTGCATTTCCAAGGCAGGCCTTTCCATGGTGACCAAGCTGTTTGCCGACCGCCTGGCGGAGTTTGGCATCCTGGTCAATGAGGTGCGGCCCGGCATCATCGCAACCGATATGACCGGCGGCGTCAAGCAGAAATACGACACCCTGATCGATGGCGGCCTGCTGCCCATTCAGCGCTGGGGACAGCCGGAGGACATCGCGTCAGCAGTATGGACGCTGTGCAGCGGCGCGCTGCCCTATGTAACAGGCCAGTCCGTCGATGTAGACGGCGGCTTCCACATCAGGAGATTATAATGAAAATGTATACCTATGATGCCATCGTGATCGGCACGGGCGCAGCGGGCTACAATGCCGCCTGTCGGCTCAAGCAGCTGGGCGTGGAGGCTGCCGTGGTCACGGAGGGCGTAAACTGCGGCACATCAAGAAATACCGGCTCGGACAAGCAGACCTATTATAAGCTGGGCCTTTCCGGAGACCGTCCCGACAGTGTGCGTTCCATGGCGCAAAACCTGTTTGACGGTGGCTGTGTGGACGGGGATAATGCCCTGTGTGAGGCGGCTTTGTCTGCCCGGTGCTTTTTGAATCTGTGCGAGCTGGGTGTTCCGTTCCCTACGAACCGCTACGGCGAATACATCGGCTACAAGACCGACCACGATCCCTATGAACGGGCGACCAGTGCAGGGCCGCTGACCTCGAAGTTTATGACTGAGGCCTTGCAGAAAAAGGCGGAAAGCCTTGGCGTGGAGATCTTCGACGGCTATAAGGCAGTCAAGATCCTAAAGGCAAACGACCGGGTATGCGGACTGCTTTGTCTGAAGGGCGAAGAGCCGGTGGCCTTCCGCTGCCGGGATATCATCATGGCTACCGGCGGGCCTGCGGGCATCTATGCTGACAGCGTATATCCCAAGTGCCACATGGGCTCCACCGGCCTTGGCATTGCTGCGGGAGCCAAAATGCAGAGCCTTGCCCTTTGGCAGTACGGTCTGGCCTCCGTTGATCCCCGGTGGAATGTGTCTGGCACCTACATGCAGGTGCTGCCCCGGTTTGTGTCCATCGACAAGGATGGCTGCGAGCACGACTTTTTGTGGGATTATTTTGACGACAAGTATCAGGGCCTGTCGCTGGTGTTTTTGAAGGGCTACCAGTGGCCCTTTGATCCGAAAAAAGCGGAGAAGGGCTCATCTCTGATCGATATGCTGGTCTACCGGGAGTGTGTGGACAGAGGACGCAAAGTTTATCTGGATTTCACGAAAAATCCCTTTGATATTACATTCTCCAAGCTGTCGCAGGAGGCCTTTGACTACCTGGACAAGGCGGGCGCGACCTTCGGCACACCCATTGAGCGGTTGGCAAAAATGAACGCTCCGGCCATTGAACTGTATAAGAGCAAGGGTGTTGATCTGCACAGCGAGTATCTGCAGATCGCTCTTTGCGCACAGCACTGCAACGGCGGCGTTGGCGTGGATCTGTGGTGGCAAACCTCGGTGAAGGGTTTGTTTGCCGTTGGCGAGTGTGCCGGCACCCACGGCATCTCCCGTCCGGGCGGAAGCGCGCTGAATGCCGGCCAGGTGGGATCTGTGCGTGCGGCACAGTACATTTCACAGCACCCCGGCGTGTTGATCGACGAAAAAGAGTTTTTGACCATTGCATCGGAAACGAAAATCAAAACCGACAGCAATGCACAGCTTCACATTCAGGCTGCACAGCGCCGTATGAGCGATCATGCCGCCGCGGTTCGGGATACGGAGAAGATCAAGCAGATCCTGGAGCAAACCATCGAGCAGCTGAAGACAGCCGCAGATCCGGCACTCCGGGATGTGCTTTTGACCCAGGCAGCGGTGCTGACTGCTATGTCCGAGCCTCATACCGACCCCGGCACGGTGCAGGAGGTCGTCATGACGGATAAGGGCTTCGAGATCAATGTGCGCGAAGTGCGCCCCATACCCCAGGACGATGCTTTCTTTGAAAATGTATGGCGCAGCTTCAGACAGAACGGTAATATTTACTAACGGACAAAAGCGAGGGAATTATCCCTCGCTTTTGCGCGAACGGGCGAAGAGAATGAAATGTAACAATCCGAATAATGGGAAACAAAAAAAGATTGTATATTTCACTAATTGAAAAATGTTTTTTACAATGCTAACATAAAAATACAAATTACAACAAAAATGAGGTGTTTATATGAAACTGCTTGTCGATGATGCCAACCTTGAAAGAATCAAACAGATATATGAATACTATCCGGTAGACGGTGTTACTACCAATCCCTCTATCCTTGCCAAGGAGGGGAAAAACCCTTATGCGGCATTAAAGCAGATTCGGGATTTTATAGGCCCTGATGCCGAGCTTCATGCCCAGGTGATCTCGCTGACTGCAGAGGAGATGGTGAAAGAGGGACGATATATGGTTGAGGTCTTGGGTGAAAAGTCAAAGACCTTTATCAAGATCCCCACCATTCCCGAAGGACTGAAGGCAATGCGTGCCCTTTCCCGCGAGGGCTACAAGGTTACTGCAACGGCGATCTACAATCCCCTCCAGGCGTATCTTGCCGCAAAAAGCGGCGCCGATTATGCAGCGCCCTACATAAACCGCATTGATAACCTTGGAAGCAACGGCATAGAGGTTGCAAGAACCATGCAGGATATCTTTGTATCCAGCGGATATAAGACCCGAATCCTTGCGGCCAGTTTTAAGAACTCTCTGCAGGTGCAGGAGCTTTGCGAATCCGGTATTTGTGCTGTTACGGTGGCACCCGATGTCATCGAGGGCCTCATAAAGCACCCCTGTGTGGATTCTGCGGATGTTACCTTTGTGCATGATTTTGAAAAGCTTTGCGGAAAAGGCAAAACCATGCTCAATTGCGGCCTGGACAAATAGAAAATTATCAACAAGGGAGACGCTTCCAAAGAAGCTGTCTCCCTTTCTTTTCAATAATCTGCATTGCGCATGAGTAGGGAACGGCCTGTGTGCCGTTCCACATTGCAAAACGAAAAGGAACGACACATAGGTCGTTCCCTACGGAAAAGGAGAAAGATATATGAAAGCAACAGGAATTGTTCGAAGAGTGGAGGCTCGTGTTATAATAACACAAAAGTGCGATAAAGCCTTATAAATACTGGGCTTCCGAGCGATTTTTGAAGAAAATTTTTTGACAAAGAACGCATATTTTGACCGATACATAGCAAAGGCGGAGTGAAAATTCACTCCGCTTCAATAATATTATTTGTGTATCATGCAGTAACGCGTTTCGGCTTGTTTCATTGGATTATTTTCATCCAATTCCCAATCGGTGGTTTCATGTGTGAACACGACAAGCCAAGTCATTGATTCATCAAAAACATATAGATCTTCGGGCAAAACCGCATCAGGATTATACATGTTCTGTGCGGCTAATTTATAAGAATCATACCATTCATCTTCAATAAGTTTTGCTAATTCTTTACCATCAACTTGGGCAACGAAATTCTTAACCTTTTCGTTATTGTAAAACAATTCACTCGGGCAACAAAGTGTTTCATCTTCTGACATAATTAATACTCTTCCTGCGTGAGTTTTGAGTTCTGAAAGAGCTTTTGAAAATGTGGAAACTGAAAAGTCAAAGTTTAATTTATCCCACAGATATGCTTGCTTATACCAGTTAATATCAATAGTGTACTTATTCTTTGCCATTTCGGCAATCCAATCTTTTTGCTTGATTTGAAACTCATCCCAAGATAATACAAAAGTATTGATAAAAGTGTTCCGGATTTCTGTAGCATTTTCTAGAAGCTGAATTTTCACAAAATCACCGCCTTTTTGTTTATCATATCATAGCACCATCAAAATGTAAATCAGTCAGTATAAATCTTCCCCTTTTACAAATAAAGCAAGAGTAATTTGTAAAATTATTGTAGGGGACGGCCTGTGTGCCGTTCCACATTGCAAAACGAAAAGGAACGACACATAGGTTGTTCCCTACAGGAAAAGGAGAAAGATATACGAAAGCAACAGGAATTGTTCGTAGAGTGGAGGAATATGGTATAATAGGACAAAAGTTGTAGAAACCCGCATAAATGCTGGGCTTTTAGCGGTATTTGATTGGACTCAATTTGCACAAAATATCTATACATAGCAACAGCGAGGGGAATTTCCCTCGCTGTCTTTTGTATATTGATTTTTGGGAGCTTCTGTGGTAAGATTTATTAAGTATCTTTACCAAAAGGGAAATCTGATTATAGTGATATTTGAATGTTGTTCAAAGTTCTCGTTTTGGAGGAGTTTTAATGAAAACGAAGATATTTAAAAGAATGATGGCTTGTCTGCTTTGCGTTGGTATGCTTTCGGCCGGTGTGCAGGTTGCCTCTGCGGCTCCCGGCGGATGCACCTGCACCACGAAGTGTTTTGCGCAATCTATTAATATGGAGTGCCCATTTTGCGCCCATGGGCAATGGAGGGATTGCTTCGGTGCCTTGGATATCCCCGAATACACCGGCGACGGTACCATTGACGCCGCATCCGGCTCAATGCAAAGCGAGGATCTAATGAAGACTCTGGTCGGCGCTTTGGATAAATTTGATAAAATCACCGTTATCCTGCCCAGCAATGCGGGCGAGGACGCCTTTAACGCCATATGCACTGCCTTGACCTGGGCAACCAAACCCGGCGGCAGCGTGGATCTGACGATTCTCGGTGCCACCGCCATCCCCGCCCGCGCCTTTGAGTCCTGCAAAGCTCTCGGCGCATTTTCTGCGCCCCAGGCTGAATCTTTGGGCGACTTTGCCTTCCTTGTCTGTTTGAATCTCAGGACAATTCATCTGCCCCAAGTCAGCTCCATCGGCAAATACGCTTTCCAGAACTGCAACGATCTCAGCACCCTGACTCTCGGCAACGTCACCTCGGTCGACCATGGTGGTTACGGCATTTTCCACGGAGTAAGCTCCGTCAACCAGATTGATCTGCGCCTTGGCCACGTCCAAAAGGAGCTGACCAAGAACGGCAATTACTGGCAGCCTACCGGCAACACTTTGGATACCACCAGCAACTCCTTTGTCGGCTACACCTTCCGTTCGATTTCCACCCATTGTAATGGAGTGTTTGCCTACACCGCAAACGGCAGCACAATTACCGCCACCTGCGACTGTGGAAATAGTGGCACGGCCACGCTTTCCGCACCTGAGGGTGTTGTTTACGACGGAACCGAAAAGAAGATCGCCACCGTGGAATACTCCGACGGCTGGCAGAGCGGCGAACTGGCCGTTACTTATACCAACCACATCAACGTTGGTACTGCCACCGCAACAATGACCGCAGGAGGTGTAACCGCTTCCACCACCTTCAAAATCAACGCGGCAAAGATTTCCGGTGCTGCCGTCACCCTTAACCCCACAAGCGGCACCTATACCGGAACAGCATATAACCCGTCTGTTTCTGTTACTCTTGACGGTTTTGGTACACTTGTAGAAGGTACGGATTACACCCTTTCTTGGAATAAAACTGGGTTTACAAACGCAGATACTTATACCGTTACCGTAACCGGCGAGGGCAATTTTGAAGGCACGACAGAGCGGACGTTCACGATCAATGCCGCAAATCTTGCCGATGTTAAGGTGGAGCAGGTCGGAACGCTGACCTATACCGGCGAAGCGCTGACCCCTGCCGTTTCTGCAAATGCGGTCGCCGTCAATAATCAGCCGATTACTTTTACCTACAGCACGGAGTCGGAAGGTCCATACAGTACTGAAATACCTTCCTTCACAAATGCAGGCTGGGCGCATACAGTTTACTATATCGCCGTTGCAGATAACCATAATACGTATTACGGCATGTTCCTTGTGGAGATAGAAAAGGCTACCGTCATCGAGCCTACTATCGCAACCAAGCCTTACACCGGTTCTGAACAGACAGCGGATGTCACAGATACCGATCTCTACACCGTGGTGAAAAATGAAGGCGGTACGGGTGTTAAGGAGAACGGTTGTTACGACGTTGTTCTGGAGCTGAAGGACCCCGCAAACTACAAGTGGAGCACCACAGATAATGCACAGGTTACTTTGCAGTTTAAGATCACTCGTGCGGAAAACGAATGGATGGTCGATCCGTCTATCACCGGCTGGACTTATGGTGAAGCTGCAAAAGCGCCTGTGGGTGAAGCCAAATTCGGTGAGGTTTCCGTGGAATATTCCGGCACGACGAACGGCGGCGCAGCCTACAACGGCGTAGCTGCACCCACCGAGGCGGGTAGCTATACAGCCACCTTTATCGTACAGGAAACAGAAGACTATAAGGGACTGAAAACATCGGTTGATTTCACCATCGCAAAGGCTGATTACAATATGAGGGGCGCAAAGTGGAATTACAGAGAGCCCTTCAAGTATGACGGCAAAGAGCATAAGGTTGAGGTCGTAGGACTTCCTACGGGTGTTACTGTGGAAAGTTACGAGAACAATACCGCTACTGCAGTGGGCGATTACTATGCCGAAGTAAACCTTGCTTACGATATCAATAACTATAATGCTCCGACCATTAATGTTCTTGGCTGGACGATATACAACGACTGGTCTCCTACTGAGTATACGGCTACTACTCCGAACGGCAACGGTTGGCTGAACAGCGACTTTGTTATTACAGCCAATGACGGCCATAAGGTATCTCTTACCAATAACGCTGACGGTGATTGGAAGGACGCTCTTACCTACAGCGGAGAAACCGCCGATGGCAGCGTTATCTTCTATTTGAAGAACGAAACTGACGGCACGATCTCTCTTGCCAAGACCGTAACCTACAAGTTGGATAAGACGGCTCCTACCGGCAAGGTTGCGTTTGTAAACAGAAATGCTTGGGAGGAATTTGTCAATACCATCACCTTCGGCCTGTTTTTCAAGGACGAAGTGACCGTTAAGGCCACGGCAAACGATACCCTCTCCGGTGTTGATAAAATCGAGTACGCTTCTGCTGACAAAGCTATGACCTTGGATGAGGTAAAGGCAATTACCGATTGGACGGAATACACCGACAGCTTTGGTGTTGCCTTGGAGGATGCAAAGACGTTTGTATACTTTGTCCGTATCACCGATAAAGCAGGCAACGTGACATATCTCTCCACCGACGGTGCGGAGTATGACACCACAGCTCCCGTTATCGATGGTGTTGAAAACGGCAAGACCTATTACACGACGCAGAAGGTCACCGTTACGGAAAAGAACGTTGGCACGATTACTTTGAACGGCAACCCTGCTACCGAAAACATCACTTTGGCTGGCAACAAGGAAGCAACCTATACCATCGTGGTAACTGACAAGGCAGGCAACACCACCACAGTTACCGTAACAATGAAGCCGATCAAGGCGTTGGCGAGCGCAACTGAAAATCTCGGCAACGATAACGTCACCTCTGATGATGCTCCTGCATTGGAAGAACTGGTGGAAACGCTGGATGCGTTACTTGCTGACGAAGATGTGTCCGACGGTGAACGTGAAACATTAGAGCAACACAAGCATATTGCAGAATCTTTGATTGATACCATCAACGATGCAGCCGATGCAACCGATACCGAGAATGTCGGCAAGGTCGAGAATGTCACACCGGAGAACGTAACCCCGGAAAACAAGACTGATCTTGAAAATGCCAAGGCAGACCTGGAGAAGGCTCTTGAGGAAAATAGTGGCAACTACACCGAGGACGAAAAGAAAGCCATCGAGGACGAGTTGGGGCGTATCGACGATGCTCTTGAAGTGATCGGCAATGTAGAAGTAGTGGAAGACACTGTATCCAAGCTGCCTGCGGTCGATACCGTGAAGCCTGATGATGAAGAAGTGATCAAGGCGATTACCGATGCACAGACCGCCTACAACGCTTTGTCCGACTACGAGAAGTCCCTTGTGAATGAAGCTGCCAAGGCAAATCTGGATAAGCTGGCAGCAGCTCTTGTGGCTTACGACATCGTAGAGGGCGACGGCAGCTCCTGGACGGAGGACAGCAACCATAACATCACCTTCGTCGTCAACGGTTTGTTCAGCAAGTTCGTTGGCATCAAGGTTGATGGTAAGGATGTTGACAAGGCCAACTACGAAGCCAAGGCCGGTAGCACCATCATCACGCTGAAGGCATCCTATTTGGATACTCTCGCCGTTGGTGAACACACCATTACCGTTGTCTACACCGATGGTAGTACCGATGGTACTTTCAATGTCCACGCAAAGGCAAATTCTCCCGCAACCGGAGATAACAGGCATATATTCCGTTGGATTGCCCTTCTCTTCATCAGCGGTGGTGCAGTAATTACACTGACCGTAGTTGACAGAAAGAGAAGAATGGCAAGCAATAGATAAATAGAGATTAACCCTAAAGGGCGATGACAGAATCCGTCATCGCCCTTTTCACATCTCAATTTAAAATTAAAAAAACAATTGGAAATTCTACTCATAATTTCTACAAATAGTGTGATACTAATATCACAATAAAATTGTAAAAAGAGGAGATTTATATATGAAAGCAACAGGAATTGTTCGTAGAGTGGATGATTTGGGTCGAATCGTCATTCCCAAAGAGATTAGACGCACCCTCCGTATCCGCGAGGGAGACCCCTTATGTACAACATTTACATCCGAGGAGCAATTCAAACGAGCGATCACGAATATATACATATGGTGTAAGAATAAAGGATTATGCGAATGAAAAAAGCGAGGTGATTCACCTCGCTTTTTATTTTTCTATAGGCAATTCGATATATGATCCACTCAAAACCACAGTGTTATTTGCAATTTTCGTCGTTGTCAGTTCTGAGAAAAGCCCCTTATTATTTGTGTGTCGCACGTAAAGCGGGAAGGCAGAGGACGAAATATCGATACGAATTTTCTCGCCTTTTTTAATAATAAAAGCGTGCTCGTCAAACGAAAAATCCATTGTAATTTCGCTGCCCTGCACATAAGTATTACAGAAGTTTGAAATCTGATTTATATCATCGCGAAGTCCGTAGTCGCCCTCAGCTTTGCAAAGGCTTATGCGAATATAAAAACAGGTGTCCTCGCAATCCGATTTAACCTTTAGGCGCGCCTTAATTTTACCCTTTACAAAGGTATCCTCATTGAATTCGGGGGTGTAGAGTGTGATAATATCATCGCGCAAATCAGGCGCATCCTGCCACGCGTTACCACCGAAGTTGGCTGATAAACCACCCTTAAATACGGCGGGGTTTTGAGGGTCGTACTTGTAAGTAACCGATGTGTCGCCTAAAACGATTTTTTCAAGGTGGTTAGCGGTATAAAAATCATCACAGCACCACTTATCACCGAAAACCTTGTAATAGGTTATCTTGCCGAGCTCAAAGGGAGGTTTTTCTTTGCCGCGTATATAGTCAAGCCAGGCAAGATCGTACTCGGGAAAAAATTTGCTTATATCGCCGTTCTCGAAATTTACAGGCTCAAGCTCGCCACTGCAATCGTGGTTAAATGGATGTACTGCCAATGCCGATTTTGCCTTCGTTTCATCATCGATGGCGTTCCACATATCAAAGATGCCACCCGTAAATATGTCGTAAAAGCCGGTCATAAGCAAAATTGGTATATTGGCATGGTTTAATATGCCGCGCGTTTCACCGCCACCGTAACGAGTGTCCCAAAAATTGTCATTATGATTTGGGTGTTTTAATATTTCGTCAAAATCCTCGGCGCTCTCACCGAAAACTGTTTTTGAGAAATTTGACAGTGGTAGCATATTATAGCTTTCAGGCGTATAGTTTTTGGTCGTAATCGTTTTCTTTTTATACATATCAACGTACCAACCACCGTGTAGCCCCATTTTGTAAAAACCGTTGCGGTAGTTACAGTTATATCTCTCGGTGTCTTTAACGCGAAGCACCGCACCCTTTATATCGTCGGCAAATGGGGCGGTTACGTAGTGGATAGCGGCGGTATAGCTTGAGCCAACAAGATAAATTTCACCGTTGTAGAAATCTTGCTGGCGAACCCACGCTTGTAAGAACAATCCGTCTTCGCGCTCGTATATGTAGGGCACGCAGTCGCCGGTACTTTTTCCGCAACCGCGACAGTGCTGAATAATAACGACGTATCCGCGTTCAATCCAGGATTGAAAGTCGTTGAGTCTGTTTTCGCAAATTTTTTCTTCACTTAAAAGTGCATCGTCATCAACATAGGGGCTACGGGTTATAACGGTAGGGTATTTGCCGTTTTTATCTGGTCTGCAAACCACGGTAAAAAGGTCGGCGTCCTTATTGTTTAAATATTCGTAATAAACGTGTCCTGCAATTTCGTTACTCATAAGAATCTCCTTATTTCAAATTAGCTAAAACTACGTTTTTAATATCTTTCATATCCTGTATGGTTGGGTGACCACATTTTTTATCAATGTAATCAAAGGCAACGGGAGTTGCGCCGTATTTTTGGGAAGCAGGGTATAAAGCCCTTAAAGGTCCAATAACTGTCACCAAAAAACGTTTTCTTTCGTTTCCCCGCCCCTAATTTTCAAGCTAAAAATAGTATATATCGTATAATCCCGTTTTGCAAGGGGTGAGGGAGGAAAATATGACAAGTTAAACGCAGGGGGGTCTCCGCGCGCCATTTATGCAGTGTGAACTTGGCGCTGTTGATTATCTTATCAGTGAAAATAACTCCGCGCTGCACTTTTCCGAATTTCAAAACAAAGTTAACTTGTTATAAAAATACAAGTTGGGTAATCAGTATAAATCTTCCCTGTTTACAGATACTAACAGCGTAATTTGTAAATTAAAGGAGATAGATATATATGAAAGCCACAGGTATTGTACGCCGTGTTGACGACCTCGGGCGTATTGTAATTCCCAAAGAAATTCGCCGCACCCTCCGTATCCGCGAGGGCGACCCTCTTGAAATTTACACCGAGAAGGACGGGGGCGTGATCTTCCGCAAGTACTCTCCCATGGGTGACTTGCAGGAGTTTGCCGCGCAGATGTGTGATGCCATTGGCTCCGGCACGGGGCACATGGCCGCTGTGGCGGACCGGGATGCCATCATCGCCCTGTCGGGCCTTCCCAAGCGCGACCTCATGGACAAGCCCAATTCTGAGGAGCTGGAAAGGCTGATGGAGCAGCGTCAGCACTACCGTTTTACTACGGGGGACACTCCGGTGCGGGTCACCGATGGGGTGGACAAGTATCACCTGGGTGTGGCATCGCCCATTCTGTGCCAGGGGGATCTCATGGGATGTGTGATGCTCCTGCTGGGCGAGCACGATGACCCCTTGCAGGAGTCCGATCAGAAATTAGCGCAGATCGCCGCCACCTTCCTGGGCAGCCAGATGGAGAACTAATGCGATTTCCGGCAGTTTTACGCTGCCGGAACTTTTTGTATACACGGGGCGAAAAATGTGATAAAATGAAGAAAAACATAGCTGGAGAAATGACATGAAACATTGGATCGAAAAGCATAGCATTCTGCTTTCCTTGCTGCTGGTGATCGCCGTGATGGTGACGATCTTTTGCTTTTCCGCCCAGACCGGAACGCAGTCCGGGGCGATGAGCGGCCGGATCACCACATGGGTGTTGAATTTGGTCGTGCCCGGATTTGGAGATTTTTCTCCAGAAAAGCAGGAGGCGATCCGCAGCGCCGTAGGCTTTGCGGTGCGCAAGCTGGCGCATTTTTCCGAGTATGCCCTGCTGGGCTTTTCGTTGATGCTCCACATTGCACAGATCGGGAAGAAAATTGCCGTGCGACTGCCTTGGCTGTGGTCGTGGGGAATTGGCACGCTGTACGCGGCAAGTGATGAATTCCACCAGGGCTTTGTGGCTGGTCGCGGCCCATCCGTGCGGGATGTGATGATCGACAGCGCCGGCGTGATCGCAGGTGCATTGTTGATTTGTGCTTTGTTGCATAAGCGCGGAAAAACTGCTATAATAAGAAAAAACCTACAAAAGGACGAAAAAATATGAACGAAAACATAACTTTTGCCGACCTGGGCCTGTCCGAGCCCATGCTGAAGGCGTTGGAGAAAAAGGGCTACGGCTACCCCACCACCATCCAGGCAGAGGCCATTCCCCATTTCATGCAGTGGCGGGATGTGATCGCCAAAGCTCCCACCGGCACGGGAAAGACCTTTGCCTTTGGCATTCCCATGATCGAGCATATCGATGGGGAAAACCCTGCCGTTCAGGGTCTGATTCTTGCGCCCACCCGGGAGCTGGCCATTCAGATCGGTGACGAATTGCGCGGCCTTTTGACCCATTACCAGGGCATCCGTGTAGCCGTTTTGTACGGCGGCGCAGGCATCGGCGGACAGATCCAGCAGTTGCAGAAGAATCCGCAGATCGTGGTGGCCACCCCCGGCCGGCTGATGGATCACTACAACCGCAAGACCATCCGACTGGACAAAATTCAGACGGTTGTGCTGGATGAAGCAGACCGGATGCTGGATATGGGCTTTTTCAAGGACGTGACCAAGATCATCGAAAAGGTGAAAAACCGCAAGAATTTGGGCCTGTTTTCCGCCACCATCTCCCAGGAGGTCATGACCGTTTCCTGGATGTATCAGCGGGACGAGGTGGAGATCACCGTAGAGCCCAAGCAGCAGGACAAGCCGGATATCGACCAGTACAGTATGACCGTCACGCCCCTGGAAAAGGCTGAGACCACCCTGCGGCTGATCCGCACCCAGGGCTACGAGCGGGTGATCATTTTCTGCAACACCAAGCATATGTGCCAGCGGCTATGCGATGAATTTCAGCGGGCAGGACTGGACTGCGAGTGCATCCACGGTGACATCAAGCAGAGCCAGCGGGAAAAGACCATGCAGCGCTACCGTGCAGGAAAGCTGGCGGTGCTGATCGCCACGGACGTGGCATCCCGGGGCATTGATGTGGATGATGTGGAATGCGTCATCAACTATGACATCCCGGAAGAAAATGAATACTATGTGCACCGCATTGGCCGTACCGGCCGGGCAAGACGGAAGGGCAGTGCATATTCTATGATAGGCAACTTCCCGGAAAAGGCGAAGCTGGACGAGATCGCAAAGTTCTCCGGTTACACCATTCGTCCCATGGTGCTGAACGCCGACGGTACTCTGTGCGAGGAAGCACCTGCACCGGTTGCTCCCAAGCCCCGGAGAAGATTCCGATGAACGCCAGAGAGGAAGGCTTCCTGCTGCTGAGCAGCACCCTGGGAGATCCGCAGCGAAAGATACTTACCACAGCGCAGCTGCGCACCCTTGCCATGCGCGTGGCGACAATGGAGCGTCCGGAAACAGATCGGGAGCTTACAGCTGCGGATTTGACCGCCCTAGGCTATGGCCCGGAGATGTCGGAGCGCATTCTCTCCCTGCTGAGTGATCTTCCCTTGCTGCGCTACTATCATGCCAAGGGCTGGCAGGCGGACTGCATGCCCATCACCCGGGTCAGTGAGGGCTACCCGGCGGAGCTGCGTCGCCGTTTGGGACTGGACAGTCCCGGTGTTTTGTGGGCAAAAGGGGATACATCCATCCTGCACAGGCCGCGGATCGCCCTGGTGGGAAGCCGGGATATTGCTCCGCCAAATGCAGAATTTGCCGCCACGGTGGGGCGTGAGGCGGCCCGGCAGGGATATGTGCTGGTGTCCGGTAACGCCCGGGGCGCAGACAGCATTGCCCAAAAGGCGTGCCTGGATGCAGGCGGGCAAGTCATCAGCGTGGTAGCGGATGCGCTGATGACCCAGAGAGACTGGGATAATGTACTGTACCTCAGTGAAGAGGGCTTTGACTGTGCGTTTACATCAGCCCGGGCGCTGAGCCGCAACCGGGTGATCCATGCTCTGGGAGAAAAGACCTTTGTTGCCCAGTGTTCTGTGGGCAAGGGCGGCACATGGAGCGGAACGGTGCGCAATCTCAAGGAAGGCTGGAGTCCGCTGTTCTGCTTTTCCGACGGCAGTGAGGCGGCCCGGCAGTTGGTGCAGTTGGGAGTATGTGGAATTAGCCGGGAAAGCCTGGAGAATTTCAACGAATTACAGCCGCAGACGGTTAGTTTCTTTTGAGGAACTGACAAAAAGTCGAAAAAAGCAAAATTATAGTTGAAAAATACACATAGAGAATATACAATAGGAAATGCCAACGCGGTCTGCCACTGGGCGGGCCGCCATTTCGTTAGGAGGTTATTCTATGTGTGGCATAGTTGGATATGCAGGAAAACAGCAGGCTGCTCCCATTTTGCTGGAGGGCCTCGCCAAGCTGGAATACCGGGGCTATGACTCTGCCGGTATTTGCGTACACGGAGCCAGGCAGATGCAGGTGGCCAAAGCCAAGGGCAGACTCCGGATACTTTGTGAAAAGACCCAGGATGGCAAAGCGGTGGAAGGTGCAGTGGGCATCGGCCACACCCGCTGGGCGACCCACGGAGCTCCGTCGGATGTAAACAGCCATCCCCACCTTTCTGACAGCGGCAAGATCGCTGTGGTACACAATGGCATCATCGAAAACGAAGCCAAGCTGCGTCAATGGCTTACGGACAGAAATGTTCAGTTCCATTCGGAAACGGACACGGAGGTGGTGGCAAACCTGGTGGGCTACTATTATGAAAAGGGCGGCAATTTCATTGCTTCCGTCCGTCAGGCGCTCAGCCGCCTGGAGGGCAGCTACGCCCTGGGCATCCTGTGCACGGACCTGCCGGATACTGTGGTGGCAGCCAAGAAGGATTCTCCCCTGATCTTTGGTTACGGCGACGGAGAAAACTACATCGCATCCGATGTCCCCGCCATTTTGAAGCACACCCAGACCGTTTCCTACATGGAAGATGGAGAGATGGTGGTCTTCAACGACAAGTGCGTGCGCTTTTTTGACGCACTGGGCGAGCCTTTGGACAAGAAAAAAGAGACCATTACCTGGGAACTGTCCGCGGCAGAGCGGGGTGGCTATGACCACTTCATGCTCAAGGAGATCTACGAGCAGCCCAAGGCCTTGCGCGATACCCTCAGCCCCCGTCTGAAAAATGGGGAAGTGGTGCTGGACGGCATCGATCTGTCCGCCGAATATCTGAAGGATGTACGCAAGATCTATTTGGTGGCCTGCGGCTCTGCGTATTATGTGTCGGTCCTTGCCAAATATATCATCGAAAAGGCCTGCCGCATCCCCACGGAAGCGGTGATGGCTTCCGAATTCCGCTATGCCGACCCGGTGGTGGATGAACACAATTTGGTGATCATCATCAGTCAGTCCGGCGAGACCGCCGACACCCTGGCGGCACTGCGGGAAGCAAAACGCCTGGGAGCGAAGACCCTGGCGGTGGTCAATGTGGTGGGCTCTGCCATCGCAAAAGCGGCAGATCAGACCATCTACACCTGGGCCGGCCCGGAGATCGCCGTTGCCACCACCAAGGCGTTCTCCACCCAGCTTGCCGTGGTGTATCTGCTGGCAGCCTATATGGCCCGGCAGCTGGGTACCATGGACGATGCCACCTATCGCGCCTGGGTCAAGGGATTGGAGGAGCTGCCTGCCGCAGCGGAAAAGGTGCTGACGGAGGACAATGTGCAGAAGGTTCAGTATTACGCCAGCCGCTACTACGGCCATCACGATGCATTTTACATTGGCCGGAATGTGGACAGCGCCATCTGCCTGGAGGGCAGCCTGAAGCTGAAGGAGGTTGCATATCTGCACAGCGAAGCATATCCTGCCGGGGAACTAAAGCACGGGCCGATCTCTCTCATAGAAAACGGCACGCTGGTGGTGGCGCTGGCTACTGTACAGCCTCTGTTTGACAAGACCATGGCCAATGTCCGGGAGGTGAAAGCCCGGGGCGCAGATGTGCTGTGTGTCACGCTGGAGGGCTTTGCGCAGGAGGCTGTCAAGCAGGCGGACGGCATTTTGACTGTGCCCACTGTCCTGCCGGTGCTGCAGCCCAGCCTGACGCTGATCCCATTGCAGCTGCTGTCTTACTATGTGGCGCTGAACCGGGGCTGCGACGTGGATAAGCCGCGGAATCTGGCGAAATCCGTAACGGTGGAATAAGCATAAAGCGGGGGCGAAAGCCCCCGCTTTTGTAGTAACCTTCCCATTTTTTGCATACACTAAAAGAGCCTATGGGAAGGAGGGCGCGTATGGAACTGCCAAAGGGTGGCCTGATCGGAAAGGCCTGGGGATATCTCCGGCAATTCTCGCAAATGCACATCGGTCTGCATGCAGCCAATGCGGGATATTTTATTGTCCTGTCGGTCTTTCCCACATTGGTGCTTTTACTGGGACTGCTCCGCTATACCGGCTTGGATGCCGGAAATCTGCTGAGCGCACTCTCCGGCATCCTGCCTGAGGTGCTGATGCCGGCAGCGGAGAAGCTGATCATCACCACCTACGCCTACACTTCCACCGCTGTGGTGTCCGTGTCAGCGGTGGGTGTGCTGTGGTCTGCAAGCCGGGGGATCTACGGCCTGCTGGTGGGGCTCAATGCCATTTACGGCGTTCGGGAAGACCGTGGCTATTTCTATACCCGCGCCATCAGTGTGTTTTATACCTTTCTGTTTCTGCTGGTGCTCATTTTAACATTGGTGCTCAATGTATTCGGTGAGTCCATTTTGGAGATGCTGCCCCCGGTGCAGGGCGCACTGTGGGAGTTCTTGTGGGAAATCATTGATCTTCGCTTTGTGCTTTTGCTGCTTCTGCAAACCGCATTGTTTACCGCCATGTTCATGGCACTGCCCAATCGGAAAAACAAATTTTCTGACAGCTTTCCCGGCGCGGTGCTGGCATCCTTTGGATGGCTGCTGTTTTCCAACCTGTTTTCCGTTTATGTGGAGTATTTTTCAAACTACGCCAGCATCTACGGGTCGGTTTACGCCATCGCGCTGAGTATGCTGTGGCTATATTTTTGTCTTTGCCTGGTTTTTTGCGGCGGCGCATTGAATCGGCTGCTGATGAAGGAATAAAAATTATTTTCGTTTATCCTCTGTTCATATTCCTTTTTTATGATACAATAAAAAAGGGGGAATGGAAATGTTTGGCTTCGTCACCGCCAGCTACAAGGAATTGAATAAACAGCAGCAGACGCGTTACAACGCCGTTTACTGCGGCATTTGCCGGCAGATCCGCATCCGTGCATCTCAGAGCGCCCGGCTGGCGCTGAGCTACGACATGGCCTTCCTGGCCCTGCTGCTCATGAGTCTGTACGAGCCGGAGGAGACGGCCGGAAACCGGGCGTGCAGCCTTCATCCCATTCGACCCAAGAGCTGGGTGGATAACAAGTACATCCAATACGCCGCCGATATGAATGTGGCGCTGGCTTATTATAAGGCTCAGGATGACTGGCAGGACGACAAGGCACTGACAGCCCGGATGAAATCCGGCCTGTTCGGCAAGAATTACAAGGAAATTGCGGCGCGTTATCCACGGCAATGCAAAGCCGTGGCCGACTGCATTCACAGGATCAACCTCCTGGAAAAGGAAAACTGCCCCAATCCGGATTTGCCGGCAGGCTTATTCGGCGAGCTCATGGGTGAGCTTTTGGTCTGCCAAGAGGATATGTGGGCACCCACGCTGCGGCAAATGGGCATGGCGCTGGGTCGTTTCATCTACCTGGCAGATGCGGCGGTGGACTACCGCCGGGATAAGCGGAAAGGAAAGTACAATCCCTATCTTGCCATGGGTACGGGAGAGGACTGGCCCCGATGGGAAGAATATTTGGTGCTGGCCATGGGCCGTTGTACCGCAGAATTTGAAAAATTGCCCCTGGTGCAGGACAAGCCCATTTTGGACAACATCCTGTACAGCGGCGTGTGGGGCAATTTCCGCAGAAAAAAGAAAGAGGGGAGGGATGGAAATGACGGACCCCTATAAGGTGCTGGGCGTCAGCCCGGACGCATCCGATGAAGAGATCAAAAAAGCATATCGACGCTTGGCGAAAAAATACCATCCCGACCTGAATCCGGGTGACCAGATGGCCGCGCAAAAGATGCAGGAGGTCAACGCCGCCTACGAGCAAATCAAAAACCCGGAAAAGGCCGTGCCCAATCAAGGCGGCGGCTACAGCTACGATCCCTTTGGCGGCTTTTACGGCCAACGCACCTATACCCGGCAGGAGACCGGTGACCGGTATCAGAATGCTGCCTATCAGTATGTGCGCATGGGCAGGCATCAGGAGGCGCTGAACATCCTCAGCAACTCCACCAATAAGGATGCCCGCTGGTACTACATCAGCGCCATAGCCAACAACGGCCTGGGCAATCAGGTGACGGCTTTGGAGCATATCAAAAAGGCTGTTTCCATGGAGCCGGACAACTACGAGTATCTGCAGATGCTTCAGTACATTGAAAACGGAGGTACGCAGTACCGCCGCCAGGCCGGCTCTTTCCGAGGCTTTGAGATGCGGGGCAGTCCCTGCGCCAATCTGCTGCTGTGCTGGTTCTTTAATATTTTCTGCTGCCGTGGCGGCCTTTGCTGTTGATGAAAAGCCTTCTCCTTGAGGAGAAGGTGGCACGCCGATAGGCGTGACGGATGTGGTGGTGTCGCAAAGCGACAATTAAGATTTATACGGCTGCTTTGCAGCCTACACCTCATCAGTCAAAAATCAAAGATTTTTGCCAGCTTCCCCTCAAGGGGAAGCCTTGTACGCGGAGCTATTCGACACGGGCTTGACATTTAGAATGCAAAGTGCTATGATAATTACGACAATTTGATAGAAGTTCCGTGGCGGCCGGGGCGATGAACCTTGGCTGCTGAACAAGATAATCGGGTGAAAATCCCGAACGGTACCGCCGCTGTATGTGGTATGGCATCTTCTTTTGGCGAAAGCCAGTCACTGGAATATTTCCGGGAAGGCAGAGGATGCTGCGGATCCTCCCAGAATCCAAGAGCCACGAGTCAGAAGACCTACGGAATGGATCTCCCCATCTTCGCGTGATTACGAGGATGTGCGTTTGTCGCAGAAAAACGGCTGCGGCGTCAAATCGACGCCGCAGCCGTATCATTTTTCAGGAGGAAAAAATTATGAAAAACAAAATGAAAAAAGCGCTGTCCGTTCTGCTGGTGTTGGTGATCCTTGCCGGATTGTCCGCCTGCCAGGAGGAAAAACTGGTGATCAAGGATTCTGACACCTACATCGTGGTCAAGACCACCGGCCAGGAAACAGCCGACATGACCCTGATGGACTATATGACCAAGCTGAAGGAGAAGGGTGACCTGGAATTTACCATCAGCGACGGTATGATCACATCCATCAACGGCATTGACAATCCTACCGATTACAGCAGCTGCTGGATGCTCTATACCAGCGACGCCGACAATGCCAATGCGTCCTGGGGTACAGTGGAGTACGAGGGGAAAGAGTACGGCTCTGCCATTTCCGGTGCGGAAGTGCTGAAGGTCAAGCCGGATCAGCTGTATATTTGGGTATTTAAGTCTTTTAGCTAATGAACAAGACAAAATTTGTCGTCCGCGTGGCCATGTGCGTGGCACTGCTCATTGCCGGACAGCTGGCGCTGAGCAGTGTGACCGGCATTGAGATCATAACGGTGATGCTGCTGTGCTTTTGCGATTGCTATGGCATCCGCCACGGTATCGCCACTGCCACCACTTTTTCGCTGCTGCGGTGCTTTGTGTTTGGTTTTCAGATCAATGTGATCGTGCTGTATCTGGTGTACTACAACCTGTTTGCGCTTTTCTTTGGCTGGCTGGGCGCGCGTTTTACTGGGAAAAATGCGCTGCTGAAAACGGTCATGGTTGTTGCATCCGCCGTGGTGTTTACCGCTATGTTTACATTGTTGGACGATGTGATTACACCGCTTATTTATGGCTTTAACGAGAACGCCACGAGGGCCTATTTTTACCAGTCGCTGACGGCGATGATTCCCCAAATGATCTGTACCGCTGTGACGGTGATGCTGCTGTTCCATCCCCTGACGAGGGTTATTAAAAAGGTCAATTTCTAAAAAATGAGGGAAGCGAAAGCTTCCCTCATTTTTTTAGACTTCTTTGTACATGGCGCTTGCATCGTCCTTGCGGACGGTCTCGGCAACCTGCAGGACCTCCACAGCCACAGTACGCTGGCCCATGGTGATCTCGATTCTGTCGCCGATCTTCACTTCGTAACTGGCCTTCACCACACGACCGTTGACGCTGATGCGCCCATTGTCGCAGGCCTCATTGGCAACGGTCCGCCGCTTGATCAGCCGGGAGACCTTCAGATACTTGTCAAGACGCATCTTACTTTGCCACAGCGTCCTTCAGGCTCTTGCTGGCCTTGAATGCGGGAACGCGGGTAGCGGGGATCTGAATGGTCTGCTTGGTGTGGGGGTTGCGGCCGGTACGGGCTTCACGGTTCTTGGTTTCGAAGATGCCAAAGCCGGAGATCTGCACCTTTTCACCTGCGACCAGGGAAGCGGTGACGGCGTCGATGGCAGCGTTCAGAGCACGCTCGGCATCCTTCTTGCTGAGACCGGCCTTTTCGGCGGTAGCAGCGATGAGTTCGGTTTTATTCATGGAAATTACCTCTTTTCTGTTTTATTAAAAGCACTATTAAATTATCACAATATTATGCTAAATGCAAGTGCTTTTTTTCACAAATGCAACAAATTTGCAATTTTTTCGCCCTTAGGAAGCAATAAACAGTCCTCCCGGGTGATTGCGCGGAACTTTACGGCACAAAATACATATACGACCACGCCTACCGCAATGGGAACGGCACAGCTGATGAGCCGGCTGAGGTCATTTCCCAGCAGCATTTGAAGCCCCTTCCAGGTGCCCCAGGCGCAGGCTCCCATCAGAGCTGCGGCCAGAAGTGCGCGAAGCATATGCTTGACGATGGCGGGAGGATCGGTCAGCACCCGACGCATGGTAAACAGGTTCAGAACGGTGATGCAAAGATAGCACAGCAGGCTTCCGATGGGTGTGCCCACGATGCCGATGTTGGGATTGCCCGTGAGGATGAATACTGTGGCCAGCTTCACAAAGCCACCGATGAACATATTTACCACCGGCAGCTTTTCGTGGCCGTGGGCCTGCATGATGGCGGTGGTCAACAGCACCGTGGAATTAAATATGATGCACACGCCCAGCACGGACATGAGCCGCGTGGCTAAGGCCAGCTTTTCACCGCTGTATCCGCCCAGCAGCTGGGTCACCGGCTGGGCAAGGAGCGCAAGACCGAATGCACAGGGCATGGAGATCAGTGCGCTGATCCGGGCGGAGGATTCCTCTGTGGCCTTGGCGGCTTTTGTATTACCCAGAGTCAGCTGGGAGGTGATGGCCGGGATGATGGAAATGGTGATGGGTGTGATAAAAGCGCAGGGCATATTGAAAATGGTCAGCGCCATGCTGTAAATACCCTTTTGGGTGTCGGCCACATCCTGAGTCAGAGTCTTCAGCAGCTGGGTCATGTAGATCTTGGTCTCCAGGACGGTCAGCAGCTGCAGTCCGGCAGAGCCGATGGTAATGGGAATGGCGATGGACAGCAGTCCCTTGGCAATGTCCTTGCCGGAGGAGACCTCCTCGCAGGACTGAGGCATCTGCTTATACGCCTTGCGGAAGCAGTGATTGAGATAGAAGGAGGACACCAGACAGCTGACGGTCACGCCCATGATGGCTGCGCCTGCAGCCAGGGAGACACTTTGGGAGTAGTAGACCACCAAGAGCGCACCGGCAATGCCTACCACCAGCTTGGTGATGGCCTCGATGACCTGGGAAACGGAAGTGGGGAGCATATTACCCTGTCCCTGGAAGAAGCCCCGGTACGTACTCATCAAGCAGATCAGGAAGCAGCAGGGGCCAAGGGCACCAATGGCCGCCCATGCATCCGGCTGCTGCTGGAATTGGGCCAGCTGACGGCAGAAGAGCGTCATCAGCAGTGCGCCCACAAGGCCCAGGGTGAGAAAAATGGTGCGGCAGACGGTATAGACCTTGCGCACCTGGCGGTAATGGCTCAGAGAACTGGCCTGAGCAATCATCCGGCTCATAGCCACCGGCAGACCGGCAGTGGAGATCATAAGAAGCACAGTGTAAATTTCATAGGCGGTGCTGTAATAGCCGAAGCCCTGCTCGCCGATGATGGCGTTCAGCGGGATCTTATACAGTGCACCGATCACTTTTACTACGGCAGTGGCCATGGCAAGGAGCGCTGTGCCGTGGAGGAAGGATTGTTTTTTCGGTGTTTCAGACATGGTAATTTCCTCAATTCTCACCCGCAAACAGACGGGGTATGGCGTAAGAAGTCAGCTCTTCCACAACATTTTTCAGATCAATGGTGGGGAACTGGCCGTTCTGATACAATATTTTGCCCTTGACCATGGTCATGGCCACATCACCGCCCTTGGCGCTGAATACCAGAGCGTTGGGCACATTGTGGCAGGGCATCAGGTGGGGTGCGGAGAAGTCCACCAGGCACAGGTCGGCATCCATGCCAACCTTGATCATGCCACACTCGTTTTCCCGTCCCTGTGCCCGTGCACCGCAGGAGGTAGCCATCATCAGCGCAGCGGAGGCCGGCAGGGCGGAGGCGTTTTCGCGGGTGCTTCTGGCAGCCATGGCAAGACCGCGCATGACCTCAAACAGGTCAAGATTTCCCGCATCCAGCGCGCCGCCCGTACCCAACGCCACATTCATGCCGGCACGGACACACTCCAAAACCGGAGTGACAGGCTGTCCCTTTTTGGCGGCAGTGAGGGGGCAGGCAACAGCGGTGGCCTTCTTTTTGCCCAGCAGCTTCTGCTCCTCTTCGGAAATCGTTGCACAGCCCACGGCAGTCACCGGTAAATTGAAAATTCCGTGGCAGCCCAGAAGCTCAGCCGGGCCAAGGCCGGTTCTGTCCAGGCAGGACTCTGTTTCGCCCTTGGTTTCTGCCAAATGAAGCTGGAAGCCCAGCTTTTTCTCTGCGGCAAAGCCCACAAGGCCCTCCCACAGCTTGTAGTTACTGGTATATTCTGCGTGGATGCCCGCATCGATCTTGATGCGGCCACCGTCATGGCCGTGCCATTTTTCTGTGATGCGCACCAGCTCCCGGCATTGCTCATCGGTGTCGAAATCGAACTCCTCATTCTGGTCGATGAAGCGGTAAGCGGAAAGCGCGACATTGCCCTTGATGCCGCTTTCTGCGATAGCTTCGGCGGTGGCATCGGGATAGTAGTAAAGATCGGAAACGGAAGTGACGCCAAAGCGCAAACACTCGGCAATACCCAAAAGGGCAGCGGCCTTAGCGCTGCGGGCGTCCATTTTCGCCTCTTTTTTCAGCTGTTCGTCCAGGGCTTCTGCACTGCTCAGATCATCCAGATAACTGCGCAGCACCGTGGTAGCCAGCTGGGTGTGGCAGTTGATCAGACCGGGCAGCAAAACCATGCCCGTGCCATCGATGATGGTCTGAGGCTTTTCCTCCGGGGCGGATTTGCCTATGTAGGAAATTTTACCCTCTTCCACGCCCAGGTATGCGCCGAAGAGCACTTCCATTTTCTCATTCATGGTGACGATGGTCACATTGGAGATCAAGGTATTCAAATCAAAGGCTTCCTTTCATCAGTTCAAAAAGCTGCTTCTTGTCATATAGCACCTGGCTCAGCATTTCAATGTACTGCTCCGGGAACTTGGGGTTGTGGAATCGCTGAAGTGACCCATCCGGCAGATTGACTTTATTCATGCCGCCGCCACCCAGGGAGAGGATGGTGTGTACTTCTTCCATCATGTAGATGTTATAAAGGCAGTCAAGGCCATTTTTCGACCAGCCCACATTCTCGAAAGAGCCGGACATATATTTCTGCCGGTACAGGTAGTAGGGCTTGTAGCCCAGGGTGCGAAGGGTCGCGTTTGCGTAGTCCACCATCCGGGCAACCTGATCCGCGTGGGAGAGGGATTCCCGGTTTTCAAACAGGTCCGCGCCCTTTTTCAGCGCCAGAGTATGTACAGTGATATTGGCGGGGGTCAGCGCGGCTACGGTATCCAAGGAGTACCGGAATCCGTCAAAATCATCGGTGGGCAGGCCTGCGATCAAGTCCATGTTGATGGCCTCAAAACCGGCATCCTGCGCCCATTTGTAGGCACGCAGAACATCGTCAGCGGTGTGAGGGCGCTTGCAGGCAGCAAGGACACTGTCCACCATGGTTTGGGGATTGATGCTCATGCGGTCAGCCCCATGCTGCCGGATGGCACGCAGCTTCTCTGCGTCCAGAGTGTCTGGGCGTCCACCCTCCACGGTGAATTCGATGCACCGGGAAAGATCAAAGCAGTCCCGGATGGCATCCAAGAGCCTGATCATTTGAGGCGTGGTCAGAGTGGTGGGCGTACCGCCTCCTATGTAAATGGTACGCACATGGCGTCCCGAATTTGCCAAAAGCTTGCCGGTGACCGCCATCTCCTGCAACAGCGCCTCCAAATAGGGCTCCATGAGATCGGTCTGCTTGCCGATGGTGCGGCTGACAAAGCTGCAATAACTGCACCGGGTGGGGCAGAAGGGGATGCCCACATACAGGGAAATGTCGGTGTCTTCCAGCTTTTTGGTGGCATCTACTGTGGAAATGGAGCAGTCCACAGCCAGTTTTCGGCGATCCGGCGTTACATAATACACGTCTTTCAGCAATTTCTCTGCCGATTTTGCCGTGCCGCCCTCCAAAAGATGCTTGGTAGAGATTTTTGTGGGCCGGACACCGGCCAATGCGCCCCACGCGCTGGGCTGTTCCAGCAGTTGGATCGCCGCCAGATAGTAGCTCTGCTGTAAGATCCGGCGGCGCAGGCGCACGGTCTCCTCACTTGCTTTCAGCCGGCGACAAGCGGTGGCGGTTTTGCCGTCGAAGGTGATCTTCGCAGTGGCGGTTAGCCAGGTTTTGCCCCGGTGCAGTGACGAAACGGCTTCGCCCTCCTGGCTGGTGGAGAACAGGGCCATTTGCAGTTGCTCCACAGCATATCGGTCCTCATGACCGATGAGTGTCAGTTTCATAGTGTTACCTCAGATAGGGATTGTACTGCCTTTCCTGGGCCAAGGTAGTGCCCTCACCGTGGCCGGGAAATACCCGGTAATCGCCGGGCAAGTCTCTCAGCCGCTTCAAGGAGGACTGGATGGTTTCACAGTCGCCGCCGGGCAGGTCAGTGCGGCCGCAGGAGCCTGCAAACAAGGTGTCGCCACTGAATATGGCATCCTCGCAGCAGTAGCAGACAGAGCCGTGGGTATGGCCCGGTGTGGCCAATACGTCAAACCGCAGGCCGCCGGCGCGGATGATCTCGCCTTCCTCGCAGAACCAGACTTCAGTGAAGTCGCAGTTGGCTAAGGGATAGAAGAAAGCGGTGGTGGGATTGGCAAATTGCGACCAATCGCTTTCACTCATCCAAAGCTTACAGCCGGTAGCACGCACAATGGCTTCTACCGCACCTACATGGTCAAAATGCCCGTGGGTCAGCAGGATGGCTTCCACACAAAGGCCCAACTGCGCAACCCGATCCAGCACCAATTCCGGCGCAAAGCCCGGGTCGATAACAGCACAGGTGGTGCTGCCTTCGGCAAAAAGAATGTAACAGTTTGTCTGATAATCGCCCAAGGGCAAGGTAACGATCTTCAGCATGGTTTAACCTCTTCTGGGGGTATCCATCAGCTGTTCGGTGTCCAAAATCAAGGTCACCGGGCCGTCGTTGACGGACTGTACCTGCATATCCGCGCCAAAGCGGCCATGCTGAGGGGGATAGCCCAGTTCTGCACAGACAGACAGGAATTTTTCGTACAGTTCGTTGCCTAGCTCCGGGTTTGCGGCCTCAGCAAAGCTGGGCCGGCGGCCCTTGCGGCAGTTGCCGTAGAGGGTGAACTGGCTGACAACCAGTACTTCACCGCCCACTGCATCCAGACCCAGGTTCATTTTGCAGTTTTCGTCCTCGAAAATACGAAGACCCAGGGCTTTTTCTGCCAGATACCGGCATTCTCTTTCCGTATCGTTAGGGCCGACGCCCAGCAGGATCAAAAAGCCCTTTCCGATTTTTCCAACCACCTGGCCGTCAATGGTGACCGAGGCGGAATTAACTCTTGTTAACACTGCGCGCATGATGCGACCTCCTAAAATATGCTGTCATTGCGAACCAGCGGTGCGTCGCGCAGCGAATCAAATAAAATGATTGCCGGTGGCAATCACACCTTGATTCTGCGCACACTGGTGTGGCAATCCGCATCTTTTGCGGCAACGGATTCCCACGCCAGTGACATCGGTCACTGGCTCGGAATGACATAATCAGTTCTGTCCTCTTCTGGAGCTGAGCACATCTGGGATGGCCAGCAGCTTGTTGCGGATGGTCTCCAGCTCTGCCACATCCTTGACCTCAAAGCGGACGGTGAACACACTCTTGCCGCCGGGCAGATCCTTGCCGTTGAGCTCCTTGGTGCGTACCCGGTTGGTGGTCATGGTGGTGGCAACATCCAGCAAAAGACCGTCGCGGGTACGGCATTCCAGCTCCAGAGTGGTATCGAAGGGCTGGGCGTCCTGATTGGCCCAGCGGACATTCACCCAACGGGCAGCCTGAATGGGTTCGTGGCGCTGTGCTGTGTTGGGACAGTCGGTGCGGTGGATGGACACGCCAAAGCCCTTGGTGATAAAGCCGATGATGTCATCGCCGGGCACGGGGGTGCAGCACTTGGCAAACTTGATCATGCAGGAGTCAATGTCCTCCACGATGATACCGTTGACCGCATGGCGGTTTGTTTTGCCGGCTTCGGTGTCCGAAATATTGCGCAGGGCTGCCGGCTGCAGCAGCTTGTCGTTCTGCTGATTCTTCAGCGCACGGTTGATGTCGTCCCGGATGCGGCCTACGGCCTTGACTGCGGTCAGACCGCCGTAGCCGATGGCGGCGTACATGTCCTCCCAGTTGTCAAAGGCCAGCTTTTTCAGCAGCTGGGGACCCAGTTCCGGGTCAATGGTCAAATTCAGCGGCAGGCCCATGCGGCGCATTTCCGCTTCAAAGGAGGAGCGGCCATGCATCACATTTTCTTCCCGTTTTTCTTTCTTGAACCACTGCTTGATCTTGGTGCGGGCCTGGTTGCTCTTGCAGATGGTCAGCCAGTCACGGCTGGGGCCCTTGGCATTTTTAGAGGTAAGCACCTCGATGATGTCGCCATTTTTCAGCGTGGCATCGATGGTGGTGATCCGGTTGTTGATTTTTGCACCGATCATGGAGTTACCCACGCCGGAGTGGATGGCATAGGCAAAGTCAATGGGGGTAGAGCCCGCGGGCAGGGAGACGATCCGGCCTTTGGGGGTGAAGACGAATACCTCGTCGTCGAACATGTCGATCTTCAGGGATTGCAGGTAGTCTTCCGCATCGGTGTCCTGCTGGCTTTCCAGCAGACGGCGCACCCATTCAAAGTCCTTTTCATTGCCTGCGCCGGTGCCCTGCTTGTATTTCCAGTGGGCGGCAACACCGTATTCGGCCACTTCGTGCATTTCCCAGGTGCGGATCTGCACCTCAAAGGGAATGCCCTGCTTGCCGATGACGGTGGTGTGCAAGGATTGATACATGTTGGGCTTGGGAGTGGAGATATAATCCTTAAACCGGCCGGGCACCAAGTTAAACAGGTCGTGGATGTGACCCAGCACATTGTAGCAGTCGGGGATGGTGTCCACGATGACACGGAAGGCGTATACATCGTACAGCTCATCCAGGCTCTTGTCCTGAGCGCGCATCTTGCGGTAAATGGAATACACATGCTTGATGCGCCCGTAGGCGGTATGGTGGATATCCATGGCGTTGAGCCGCTGAGTGATGGTGTCCTGAATGGTGTGCATGAAAGCCTCGTCCTGCTCCTTGTGGGCATTCAGATAGGCCATGATGCCGTCATATTCCTCCGGCTCCAAATAGCGCAGAGCAATATCCTCCAGCTCCCATTTGATCTTCTGCATACCAAGGCGGTGAGCCAGGGGCGCATAGATATCCATGGTCTCCCGGCATTTTAGCACCTGCTTGGCAGGAGTTTGATACTGCATGGTGCGCATGTTGTGAAGACGGTCGGCGATCTTGATCAGCACCACACGGATATCCTTGGACATGGCCATGAACATTTTGCGCAGATTCTCCATCTGCGCTTGCTCGGTGCTGGAGAAATTGGCACGGGTCAGCTTGGTAACGCCCTCCACCAGTTCTGCAACAGTCTGCCCGAAGAGCTTTTCGATCTCCTCGTGGGAAGCGTCGGTGTCTTCGATGCAGTCGTGGAGCAGAGCGCCCAGAACCGCGTCCACATCCAGGCCCATTTCCGCAACCACCTTGGCCACCGCCAGAGGGTGGATGATGTAGGGGGATCCGTCCTTGCGCTTTTGCTCCTTATGTTTGTTTTGGGCGTATTCCACCGCCCGGTCAATGGTGGCGATATCTGCGCCGGGCAGGTGCTTGGCGAGGGTCTCGCGCAGCTGCCCATAATGGAATTCAAAGGTTTCCAATGTAATCAGCTCTCTTTCGCGTGAAGAAGGGTTTGCATGGTCTGACTCTGATTCAGGTCGGCCTTTTCTGCGCCGGCAGTCAGCTCGATGAGAATGTCTTTATGTTGACGGGTGTAGCGCAGCAGCCCCACATCCCGGAAAATATCCAGACAGGTAAGCAGCTGCCCCAGACTTAAGGGGCGATTCGCCCAGCGAACGATCTTGCGGCACAGGCACAGGGGATCTTCCCTGACAGTGCGCTCCAAGCCTGCCAAATACCGCCAAACAGCGCCCAGTACGGCCCGGTCCGGCAGCAAGAAGGCGGCCTCATCAGAGGTCAGTGTTTCTGCGGCAATGTGAGAATACCCACCCAGCTCCGTTGAGCATGCAAAGCTGCAGCTGGGGCGGATATCCAGCACATTCATCTGAACAGTCCGTTCGCCCCGGAATTCATTGATTTGGGGGTGGAATGCCACATCCACCAGATCCCCCGGCTCGATGGAGACAGACTCGGGATTGGCAGAGAAGTAGATGGCGTTGATGCTGTGATGAGCGGAGCGCAGGCGCAGACGCATATGCCGGCCATTGCCCACCATGCTGATGCGTTCCGCGATCAGGTTTTTCATCATCAGCACCGGCTTGGGGCAGCCGTTTCCGCAGGGCTCCAGAGCGGACAGGGAATCAATGCCCCGTACCGTCAGAAGCTCGGGTGTGATGGTGCAGTCAATATCCAGCACCGTGCGGATGCCGGAGTCGCTGTAAAATTCAGACGCGAGCTTGCAGATCTGCTCACGGAATTGGGCAATATTTTGTCGGTGAATGGTAAAGCCTGCGGCCAGCTCGTGACCGCCGTAGCTTTCCAAAAGATCGGAAAGGGCAGTTAGGGATGCAAATAGATTAAATCCGCCGAAGCTGCGGGAGCTGGCCTTGCCGTGTTCGCCGTCCAGACAGATCAGGAAGGTAGGACAGCAGTATTCCTCAGCCATCCGGCTGGCCACGATGCCCACAACGCCCTGATGCCAGCTTTCGTCTGCCAGGACGATGGCCTCCGGGGGCTGTCCCACAGGGAGCATGGACACAGCTTCGTCGTAAATCTGAGACTCCACCTGCTGGCGCTGGCGGTTCAGATCGCAAAGGGCCTTGGCCAGATATTCAGCCCGCTCCTCGTCATCGGTAAGGAATAATTCCACCGCCCAGTCGATCTGACCCATGCGTCCTGCGGCGTTGATCCGGGGAGCAAGCATGAAGCCGATGGTGGTGGCGCTGACATTGTCCGCAGTGCAGCCGCTTTCTTTCATCAGCGCGGCGATGCCGGGACGGTGGGTGTGGCGGATGGATTCCAGGCCATGGGCCACAAATACCCGGTTTTCTCCCAAAAGGGGCATTACATCGGCAACAGTGCCCAGACACACCATGTCCGCATATTCCCGGAGTACCTCCTGCTGATCCCCCGTCAGGGCGGCGGCCAGCTTAAAGGCTACACCAACGCCGGAAAGGGTCATGTGAGGATAACCGCAGTCGGGGCGATGGGGATCTACCACAGCAATGGCTTCGGGCAGCTGCTCTTTACATTCGTGATGGTCGGTGATCACCAGGTCAATGCCCAGCTGCTTGCACAGCTGTGCTTCTGCCACGGCGGTAATGCCGCAGTCCACGGTGATAATGAGCTTGACGCCCTTTTTGTGCAGGTGGCGAATGGCAATAGGGTTCAGGCCGTAGCCCTCCTCCAGCCGACCGGGGATATAGCTGACGCAGTCTGCTCCGTGGCGACGCAAAAAGTCTGTCAGCAGGCAGGTGGCGGTGATGCCGTCCACATCATAATCGCCGAAAACGGCAATTTTCTCTCCCCGGGTCATGGCAAGCCCCACCCGTCCTGCGGCCAGGTCCATATCCGTCATCAGATAAGGATCCGGCAGGGGAGCGTTGCAGGATAGCTGCTGCTGGGCCATGGCGGCATCATGGATCCCCCGGGAGGAGAGGATCATAGCGCTTAAGGGAGAATATCCGGCTCCCACCAAAGCGTTAACAGCATTGACATCCGGGTTCGATACATTCCAAATTCCATACTTCAAGGCAATACACATCCATTATAACTTTTTCTTGATATTATACCAAAAATGAAGCGTCTGCACAATAGGAACTTTGGAATTTTGTCGCAAATGTTTACAAATCAGGGCTGTTTTTTCGTTTGAAGCAGGATCTGCGTGGCGGCAACGGCCAAAACCGGGGCGATCAGCATTCCGGGAAGCCCCCAAAGCCGATATCCGGCATAAATAGCCAGCAGGGTCACCAACGGATCCAGCCCCAGCTGCTTGCCCACCAGCCGGGGTTCCAGCACAGAACGAAGCAGGCTGATCACGGCATAAATGGCCAGCAGCCCCACGCCCTGCAGACTGCTGCCCTGTAAAAAGCACACCAAGCTCCAGGGGATCAGCACAGTTCCCGTGCCTAAAACCGGCAGGATATCCACAAGACAGGTTGCTGCCGCCCACAAAAGGGGATGGTCGATCTGCAGAAGAAAAAAGCCCACAGTGAGGATGCAGAAGGTGATACCCACCAGCTTTGCCTGGGCTGTCAGCCAGCCTGCCACAGTCTTTTTCAGGGTCTGAAGATAGGGCGCATAACGCGCATGCCATGCCGCAGGCAGATGGGCGGTGAGCCATGCGCGGATCCGGGGCAGTCGGGCCGACAGCATAAAGGCCGCAAGCACCCATGTGCCGAGACCCAAAGCACTGTCCGGCAGCGCCTTCAGAAGGGAGGCTGCCAAATTCAAGAGCCGGGAGGCCAGAGAGTCCAGCAGGGCGCTGCCACTGGAGAACATCCCCTCCACACTGTGCGTCAGAAGGGAGCTGATGCCGTCGGGTGCCCTGCGGGCAAGACCGAGCAGCCATTGCTCCAAAGAATCAAGCCCCGACAAGGTGGCGTTTTCCAGATCCGGCAAGACCCCGGCGAGTGCTCCCAATTCCCGCACCAACAGGGCACAAAGAGCCAACAGCAGCAAAACAGTCAGTACCAGTGCAACGGAGACACCGATGCCGGCGGCCAGACCCCGGCTCATGTGCAGATGCCTGTTCAGACCGTGAACAAGAGGTTCTGCTGCCAAAGCAAGCAGCGCGGCCAGAAGAAAGGGCATGGCGATGGGCAGCACAAACCGCACGCCCAGCCAAAGACCGGCTGCGCTGATGAGGATCAGCAATAGCTTACGAAGAGAAAACTGAGACATGTGTACTCCTTCCTTGGACAAAAGTCCGTAACTGGGGGTTGCTTTTTGAGTAAAATGTGGTACAATGAAATTGTCAGAGCAGGGGAAATCTGTTGATTCTGACAACAATGCGGCGAAGGAGACTGTTTTATGGCCAAGCAACCCAAGTATTATATTATCGAAGCATCCGCACTGCCGGAGATCTTTCTGAAGGTGGCGGAAGCAAAGAGAATTTTGTCCACAGGCGAGGTGTCCACGGTGAATGAGGCCACCAAGCGCATGGGCATCAGCCGCAGTGCATTTTATAAGTATCGGGATGCCATTTTGCCTTTCCAAAACATGATGAAGGGCCGTATCATCACCTTCCAGCTGATGCTGCACGACGAGCCCGGTGTGCTTTCCGCACTTTTGATGGTCTACGCCAAGGAAAAGGCAAATGTTTTGACCATCAACTCCATCATCCCCACAAACGGCCATGCATTGGTGACCATTTCTGCGGAATTGACAGATGTGGCAGTATCTTTGGAGGAACTGCTGGCAGAGCTGGGAGCTACTCCCGGTGTCATCAAGGCGGATATCATTGCCGGCTAATATTTCAAATCCTAAGGCTCCCTTGTGTAAAGGGAGCTGGATTTTTCTTTGCGTAAGCGAAGAAAAAGACTGAGGGATTGACAACCCCTCCGTCATTTGCTCGTTCCTCACAAATGCCGCCTCCCCTTACACAGGGGAGGCTTTTGACTGATTGCACCATCATTCGCCTTATTGCGTAAAATGTAACGGAGGTGAACAAAATGCTGATCGTGCAAAAATTCGGCGGAAGCTCGCTGGCAGATGCAAAGCGCATACATCGGGCGGCAAAGCGGGCCATCCATGCATCCCAGGGGGGAAATCAAGTGGTCGTGGTGGTGTCCGCCCAGGGGGATACCACGGATCATTTGGTGTCCGCTGCCGCGGCGGTTTCCACTGCGCCGTCCAAACGGGAGCTGGACGCGTATCTGGCCGCCGGGGAGCAGATGTCTGCGGGTCTGATGGCTATGGCGCTGGAAAGCATGGGCCACAGGGCGGTCAGCCTCACCGGCTGGCAGGCAGGACTCCTTACAGACGGCGTGCACACAGATGCCCGGGTGCTGGGACTTGTCAAGGATCGCATTCGCCGGGAGCTGGATGCGGGAAGAATCGTTGTGGTCACGGGTTTCCAGGGGATAAATGCAGATGAAGATGTAACCACTCTGGGCCGGGGCGGCTCGGATACCACCGCGGTTGCCCTTGCAGCGTTTTTGCAGGCGGACAAATGCCAGATATACACCGATGTGGATGGGATCTACGACCGGGATCCGAGGATATTCCCCGACGCGGTACGCTATGATCAGATCGGCTATGACGAGATGCTCTGTCTTGCCAGGCAGGGGGCGCAGGTGCTCCATGATCGCTGTGTGGAGCTGGCCAAAGAGCATGGGGTGCAAATTCAGGTGCTTTCCTCCTTCCGCCCGGGCCCGGGAACGATTGTAAAGTCCTTACAATAAATTTATCCGTTTTTTGCAGGTATAAAACACAAATTTTTCAATAAAATACCCTTGACAAGGGAAAAAAACTGTGCTAGAATGCACAGGTAATCAAGAAGGCTGAACATCCGCCTCACCGCAAGCTAGCGCGAAACGGTTGATATTCCACTTTCCCCATAGGGGAGTACTGTGTGAATGTGCGGATGCTTTGGCATCCGCTTTTTTGCGCATAATGGAGGTGCTTACCATCGCAAAGTTAGATCATCAGCTCAATGAGGAGATCCGGGATAAGGAGCTTCGCGTCATCGGTGCAGACGGTACTCAGTTGGGTATCATGTCCGCCGAGCAGGCCAATGCCCTTGCAGATGAGCAGGGACTGGACCTGGTGAAGATCTCTCCCAACGCCGTTCCTCCGGTCTGCAAGATCATGGATTATTCCAAGTTCTGCTTCGACCAGAAGAAGCGTGAGAAGGAAGCCAAAAAGAACCAAAAGGTCGTGGAGATCAAGGAGATCCGCATGAGCCCCAGCATCGACACCAATGACCTGAACACCAAGATCAAGGCTGCTCAGAAATTCCTGGCAGACGGCAACCGGGTGAAGGTCAGCGTCCGCTTCCGCGGCCGTGAAATGGCTCACACCAATCTGGGTGAGAAACTGTTGATGGACTTTGCTGCAAGTTGTGCCGAAACGGCCAATATGGAAAAGAACCCCAAGCTGGAAGGTCGCTTTATGGCGATGTTCCTCACCCCCAAGAACAGTAAATAAAACAACCAAAGATACGGAAGGAGAACCTACTATGCCCAAGCTGAAGACCCATAGCGGTGCTAAGAAAAGATTCAACCTGACCAAGAGCGGTAAGGTTAAGAGAGCTCACGCTTACAAGAGCCACATCCTCACTAAGAAGACCACCAAGCGGACCCGTCATCTTCGTACAACTGCCTACGCTGATGTTACCAACGTAGAAGCAATCAAGAAGATGATTCCCTACAAGTAAGAATAGGAGGATAGACAAATGGCAAGAGTTAAAGGCGCAATGATGACGCGCAAGAGAAGAAATGCTACCCTGAAGCTGGCCAAGGGCTACTGGGGTTCCAAGTCCAAGCACTTCAAGATGGCCAAGCAGGCCGTTATGAAGTCCGGCAACTACGCTTTCGAAGGCCGTAAGCAGAAGAAGCGTGCATACCGCACCATGTGGATCGCCCGTCTGAGCGCAGCTGTCGCTCCCTACGGTCTGAACTACTCCAAGTTCATGAACGGCGTGAAGAAGGCCGGCATCGAGCTGAACCGCAAGAGCCTGTCCGAGATGGCGATCAACGACACCGCTGCATTCGCAGCTATTGTTGAGAAGGCTAAGGCTGCTCTGAACTAAGTGCTTAAAAGGTCTGCTGCAAATGCGGCAGACCTTTTGCTATACCGAACAATGTTGTAAATATCTTCCTTGGCCCCCTCTGAGGAGGGGGCTGTCAAAAATCTATTTGATTTTTGACTGGGGGAGAGAAGACTACCACTCAGTCAGCCTGTTCGGCTGACAGCTCACTGTGGTGAGCCCGGTCGCGGCTCTGACAGTCCACTGGACTGTCATTCACTACCGCGACTGCGCTTCGCTTACCCCTCGCAAGGGGAGCCAAGGCGGCTTCGCCGCATTATGCGCTTGATCGGCAGGTGAAATATCTCTATGAACCTTACCCATATTGCTGCCCGGGCCGGGAGACTGTCCTCCTTTTTGCGGGAGGAAATGGCCATGTCCGCAGGGCTCATCAACCGGCTGAAATGGCACGAAAAGATACTGGTCAACGGAAAACCGGAGCATACGGACTATGCGGTGCAGATAGGGGATACCATCACCATACTCCTGGATGCGCCGCAAATCCAATACCCGGCAGAGCAGGGGGATCTTACCATCCTCTATGAAGACGAGCACATTCTGGCTGTGGATAAGCCGGCTGGTATGCTGATCCATCCCTCCCGTTCCAAGAATACCGGCACTTTGGCAAATTTCGTCCTGGGTTATTATGAAAAGACGGGGCAGACCTGTGCCTTCCACCCCCTGACCCGGCTGGATCGGGATACCTTTGGTGTGGTACTGCTTGCGAAAAATTCCCATATCAGTGCCCTTTTGCAGGCGGGTGACCTGCAGAAAACCTATTACGCCGTTACGTTTGGCGGCCCGGAAGAGGATACCGGCGTCATCGATGCGCCCATCGCCCGGAAACCCTTGCCCAGTCTGCTCCGGGAGATCCGGGAGGACGGCAAGCCGTCGGTGACGGAATATGAGGTACTGGAACGAAACGGAAAGTTATGTAAACTCAAACTGCGCCCCATCACAGGCCGCACCCATCAGCTTCGCCTTCATTGCGCCCACATGGGCTACCCAATTTTGGGCGACCCCCAGTACGGGACAGAAGAATCTGTGGCATTTTCGGATCGTTTCGGCATCAAAACCCAGTTGCTGTGTGCAAAGCTGCTGGAGTTTACCCACCCGGTTACCTCAGCGCCAATGACCATTGTTTCCCGAATGGATGTATAAGAAAAGCCTGCCGCTTTTGCGGCAGGCGTTATTTTCGTTTTGTGCGTACGAGTTATACTCTTTCAAAATCCTCCGGGCCGTGCTTGCACAGGGGGCAGATGAAGTCTGCGGGCAGTTCCTCGCCCTCGTACACATAGCCACAGATCTTGCACACCCAGCCGCTCTTCTTTTCGGCAGAGGGGGCGGGCTTGGGCTTGACATGGTCAAAGTAGTACTGATAGGTCATGCTGGGCACATCGTTGAGGGTGTGCGCCTCGGTGACCTCGGCGATGAACAGGGTGTGAGTGCCCCAGTCATAGCTCTCCACCACCTTGCCGGACAGGACTGCGTTGCAGTTTTCCGGGATATAGCGCAGGCCGTTTTCTGTGCGGTCAGCATAGGAAACCTCAGCAAACTTGTCGGTGTCCCGTCCGGAGCAGAAGCCGAACTGCTGGAAAGTAGCAAAGGGAGCATCCACATTCAAAACGGATACATTGAAAACGCCGGTGCGCAGGATCATGTCGTGGGTGTAGTTTGCCTTGTTCACGGCGATCTGGATCCGCTTGGGAGTGTCGGTGATCAAGCCGGCAGTGTTGATGATACAGCCGTTGTCCTTGCCGTTTTCCCGGGCGGTCAGGACGTACAGACCGTAAGACAGCTTGAATACAGCGTTGTTATCCACTTTGGGCGCGGGCGCATTGCTGGGTGCAGGCAGGATATCTGCAGCCAAAGCATCGGCAACGGCCTCCAGCTGAGATAGCTGATTTTCCTTCAGCGCGGAGCGGATGGTCAGACCGGTGTCCAGGATGTTCATATTCTTGCACTTAGAGAGCATCTCCCGCATCAGCTTACCGGAGGTGGGAGCCCAGGAACCGTTTTCCAGCAGGGCAACGGTGCGGTTTTGCAGATTGTGAGCAACCAGATCGCTGAGCAGAGCCTCCATGCACACGAAGATGCCTGCATTGTAGGTGGTCGAGGCAAAGACCAGGTGGCTGTAACGGAATGCGGCGGCAACGATGTCCGACGCCGGCGTGACAGACACATCGAAGATCCGGGTTTTAATGCCCTTTTCTCTCAGCTTGACAGCCAAAATCTCTACAGCATTTTCGGTGTTGCCGTAGACGGATGCGTAGGCGATCATCACACCGGTTTCCTCCGGGGTGTAGGATGCCCAGTGCAGGTATTTGTCGATGAAATAGCCGATATTCTTGCGCCACACGAAACCATGCAGGGGGCAGACCATCTTGATGTCCAGCATGGCGGCCTTGGTCAGCAAAGCGGTGACCTGCTGGCCGTATTTGCCCACAATGTTGGTGTAGTAGCGACGGGCTTCGTCCAGATAATCCCGGTCAAAGTCCACCTCGTCAGCAAACAGCGCGCCGTTGAGTGCACCGAACGTGCCGAAAGCATCGGCGGAGAACAAAATGCCGTCCGTGGTGTCAAAGGAGACCATAACTTCCGGCCAGTGGACCATGGGGGCTTTGACGAAGCAGAAATTGTGCCGGCCGGTGGAGAACACCTCGCCCTCCTTGGCCTCTACCCAACGGCTGTCCAAATCAAAGTCAAAGAACTGCTTGATCATGTTCCGGGTGGCCATGTTGCACACGATCTTCACGCCCGGATAGCGCAGCACCACATCCTCCAAAACGGCGGAATGGTCGGGTTCCATGTGGTGCACGAACACATAGTCCAGGTCGCGGCCATTCAGCACGGCGGCCACATTTTCAAAAAAGACCTTGGCCACGGCCTTGTCCACAGTGTCAAACAGGACGGTCTTTTCATCCAGCAGAACATAGGAATTGTAAGATACGCCGTCGGGCACAGAGTACACGCCCTCGAACATGGCAAGCCGCCGGTCATTTGCGCCTACCCAAAACAGGTCGGACTGGATTTTACGATAGTTGTACATAGTTTTCTCCTTTATTGTGCGTCCAAAATCAGCTTAAATGCGCCGTAAGCACCGGCGTCGTTGCCCAGGGTTGCCAGGGCAAAACGGATGGATGCGGAAGCGTGGAAAATATATTTGTCGAAATAGCGCTTTGCACCCTCCAAAAGGGGCTGGCCTGCCTTGCTGACACCGCCGCCCAGCACCACCACTTCCGGATCGGTGACACAGCAAACGGCGGCCAAGAACTGGCCCATATAAGTATAAACCTGCTCCAAAACCTCCAATGCCAACGCATCGCCCCGGTTACCTGCGTCGAAGACATCCTTGCAGGTCAAATTGTCGATTTCCCGTAAAACACTGTGGCGTTGATCCTGAGCCATACGCCTTTTTGCAAGACGAACAACACCGGTAGCGGAGCAATACATTTCCACACATCCGTATTTTCCGCAGGTGCAAGGTTCTTTTTCGTCCCGCTCCACGACCACATGGCCGATCTCGCCGGCTGCACCGTGAACGCCGTTCACAGGCTTGCCGTTTACCACGATGCCGCCGCCTACGCCGGTACCGAAGGTTGCCAGCACCATGTTGTCGCAGCCTACCGCACCGCCCTTCCAGGCTTCGCCCAGGGCAGCTACATTGGCGTCATTGCCGGCTTTGATGGGAAAGCCTGTCAATTCGCCCAAGGCGGTATGCACATTGAATACGCCCCAACCCAGATTTCCGCAGCGGTTTACAACGCCGGCATCATCCACAGGGCCGGGAACGCCGATGCCGATGCCGATGATCTGCTCCCTGGAAATTTTCTTATCTTCCAGATAATTCAGCACAGAGGCTGCAATGTCCGGCAGGATCTGACTGCCGTTATTTGCGGTTACAGTGGGGATCTCCCATTTGTCCAGCATTGTGCCGGTTTGGTCAAAAAATGCGATCTTGACAGTGGTACCGCCAAGGTCAACGCCAAAGCCATATTTCATAAGAATTCTCCTTTCCGGGGGTTGTAGCCTATTATACAGGATAATCGGCAAAAAAGCCAGTCCCCGGATCACTTTTTCCCGGACTTTTTCAAATACAGGGGAGAAATTGCATAGGCAACGCACACCGCGGCCACGCCGGAGTCCGCAAAAACTGCCGCCCACATGGAAGCATAACCAAAAATCCCCAAAAGCATGACGATCAGCTTGATGGCCAGAGCGAAAATCACCGTCTGCCGTGCTGTCCGCCGGGTCTGCGCGGCAATGCGGATGGATTCCGGAATGGCAGAAACCTGCGAACGCATAAATACCACATCCGCTGCTTCGATAGCGGCATCTGCGCCGCTGCCCATGGCTGCGCCCACGTCACTGCCGGAGAGCACCGGCGCATCGTTGATGCCGTCGCCCACGAACATGACAGGGCCGTATTTTTGACGGAGTTTTTTCAAGGCTTCCAATTTTTCATGGGGGAGCAACCGGGCGTGGATCTCATCAATGCCCAAAAGTGCGCCCACCTCCTGGGCGGTGGATGCTTCGTCACCGGTGAGCATGGCAGTGGCAATGCCCATCCGCTTGAGACTGCGTATTGCATCGCTTGCATCTGCTTTGACGGTGTCACCCAGCACCAGCCAGCCCAAAAGCGTTTCGTTTTCGGCCACATATACCCGTGTGCCGGTTGCATGCGGTACTTGGATGCCGTGTTGGGCCAACAGCTTTTCGTTGCCACAGAGGATCTGCTTGCCATCCAGCGTGGCGCGGATGCCGTGACCGGCAATCTCTTCCACGGCTTCCGGCTGGGGCAGGGAATAATTTTCGGCGGCAGCCAGGATGCTCATGGCGATGGGGTGGGTGGAATGCTGTTCGCAGGCTGCGCAGAGGGTCAAAACTTTCTCGCCGCCTACGATCTCCTGCACAGAAAAATCACCCTTGGTGACCGTGCCGGTCTTATCCAGCACCACTGCCTTGACGGATGCCAAGGCTTCCAAAGTCAGTCCGCTTTTGAACAGAATACCCTGCTTGCTGCCCACGCCAATTCCGCAGAAGTAAGCAAGCGGTACGCTGAGCACCAGGGCACAGGGACAGCTCATGACCAAAAAGGACAGGGCGGTGTAGACCCAGTAATTCCAATCTCCGGTGAGAAATGAGGGAACGACGGCCACCAGTACGGCGGTGCCTACCACGATGGGAGTATAAATTCTGGCGAAGCGGGTGATGAACCGGTCGATTTTCGGTTTACCTGCGGCGGCATTTTCCACGCTCTCCAAGATCCGGGTGACCATGGAGGTCTGCAGGGTCTTTTCCACACGGACGGTCAGTAATCCTGCAATATTCACACAGCCGGAGATCACTTCGCTGCCCGGGCGAACGGATACGGGTACACTCTCGCCGGTGATGGGAGCAGTGTCAATGCGGCTCTCGCCGCTGACCACCACGCCGTCCAGGGGGATGCGGTCGCCGGGACGCACCACAAGCAGATCCCCAATTTGGGCATTCTCCGCAGGAATGGTCACGAGCATATCATTTTCCAACCGCTGAACCGATTCCGGGCGCAGGTCAAGGGCCTGCATGATCTGACTGCGGCTGCGCGCCACCGCCCGGTGCTCAAAGAATTCGCCCACCCGGTAAAAGAGCATCACGCCCACGGCCTCCGGGAATTCACCGATGGCGAATGCGCCCAGGGTGGCGATGCTCATGAGGAAGTTTTCGTCGAAAATGTGGCCTTTTACAAGGTTTTTGGCGGCTGTGGTCAGCACTTCCCAACCAAGGAGCAGATAAGCAGCCACAAATAGCAGAATGCTGATTACCGGCATGCTGCCAAACAGCAGTCCGGCCACAAACAGTCCCGCACCGATAAGGATGCCCACAGGGGATTCGGTTTCCCGGTGATGATGCCGGTGGTCATGGTCATGGCTATGGCCGTGATGCGCATGGTGGTGTTCATGCATATGTATTTCCACCTCGCCCTCCACCGTCCGGGCGATTTTTGTCAGTTTTTCGATCAATGTATCCGGGTCTTCGGCGGTCAGCCGCAGCTGTCGGGTGGCAAAGGTGATGGTGGCAGACTCCACCTCCGGGAGGGCGTTGAATTTTGCTTCTATTTTTGCCGCGCAGTTGGCGCAGTCCAAATTCTTCAGATAATAGACCTTCTGCTCCATACAAGATCCTCCTTTATTTCCATATATGAGCAATCATTCATATGTATACCAATACTATACACCCTATTGTACGCCTTGTCAATAGGGTATTTAAGCCTTCCCCCGGGGGGAAGGTGGCCGAGCATTAGCGAGGTCGGATGAGGAATGCGGGCAGTAATGTGCTGATTTAGGGAATGTATAGGCATATTCCAATTTCCGTTCTGCCGCCGTTCCTCTCCCGTCTTTTTGCTTCGCAAAAATCCACCCTCCCCCCGGGGGAGGGTATAAGAACGCCCCTGCCGAACCCGGCAGGGGCGTGTAGCTTTATTCAGCAGAGATCAGGTAATAGTAGACAGGCTGTCCACCGTTTAAGAGGTTCACATCCGCATCGGGGCAGATGTCGCTGAACAGATCAGCGGCTTTTTGTGCCTGCTTCTCGGTGATATCCGCACCATAGTAGATGGTGATGTAATCCTTACCCTCATCCCGCACCTTCTCGGCCAGGGACTTCAGCAGAACCTTGATATCACGACTTGTGCCGAACAGGCCGTTCCAAATGGCCAGGTAGTCACCCTCGTGGATGATATGGCCGTCGAAATCGGAATCCCGGGCGGCGTAGGTGATCTGCATGGTCTCCACAGAGCCCAGCGCCTCGGTCATAGCTTCGGTGTTCTCCTCCGTTGTACCCTCGGGGTTGAAGCTGAGCATGGCGGTGATGCCCTGGGGGATGGTCTTGCTCTCAATGACCACCACATTCTTGGGGGTCAGCGCGTCCACCTGCTGAGCGGCCATGATGATGTTCTTGTTGTTGGGCAGCACGAAGACAGTCTCCGCGGGAACCTGGTTCACCACTTCCAGAATGTCCTGGGTGCTGGGATTCATGGTCTGGCCGCCGGAAATGAGGCCGTCCACGCCCAGGTTCTGGAACACGTCGCCAATGCCGTCACCCACGCACACGGAGACCACGCCAAAGGGCTTCTCCGGCTCTGCGATCTTGGGAGCCAGCTCCTGCTCGCTCATCACCTTTTCGGTGTGCTGCAGGCGCATGTTCTCGATCTTGACTGTAACGAAAGAGCCATACTCAATGGCTTCATGGAGCGCCTTGCCGGGGTCGTTGGTGTGGACATGGACCTTGATGATCTCTTCGTCATCCACCAGCACCAGGCTGTCGCCCAAGCTGGACAGGAAATCTCTCAGCTTTTCCGGATCGTTGTCGTTCTCCCGGGAGATGATGAACTCGGTGCAGTAGGTGAAGGTGATCTCCTCGTCGTCAAAGTCGGAGAAATCTGCCTGTGCCTTGGCCTCACCGCTGCTCAGGTTCTCGGGCACGATGATGTCCTCGCCCCGCAGAGCCAGCAGCATGGCCTCCATAGCCACCACCCAGCCCTTGCCGCCTGCATCCACAACGCCGGCCTTCTTCAGCACCGGGTTCTGGTTGATGGTATTGGCAAGCGCCACTTTGGCTTCCTCAATGGCAGCCTCGTGGACATACTCAAAGTAGTTATTCTCCTCGGATGCCTGATGTGCCTTGGCGGCAGCCAGACGGGCAACGGTGAGGATCGTGCCCTCAGCGGGCTTCATAACTGCCTTGTAGGCAGCATCCACGCCCTCCTGCAGAGCCTTGGCCCACAGCACGCCGTCACAGGCGGTGCAGCCCTTCAGCCGCTTGGAGATGCCCCGAAACAGCAGGGACAAGATAACGCCGGAGTTGCCTCTTGCGCCCCGCAGCATGGAAGCTGCAGCGGTAGCGGCGGCCTGCTCCAAGGTGGGATCTTCCGTCTTGCGCAGGTCGTTGGCTGCGGCATTGATGGTCATGGACATATTGGTTCCCGTATCGCCGTCGGGAACAGGGAAAACATTCAGATCATTCAGCGCTTGCTTGTTGATCTCGATAGAAGCGGCCGCATTGATAATCAGTCGTCTGAACTCGGCCCCATGGATGGTCTGTCTCAAGTTGTTAACCTCCGATTATCAGCCGATCATCATAGAATCGACGTATACATTTACGGCCCGTACTTCGGTGCCGGTGCACTTGGCGACCACATAGCGCACTTCGGAAATGATCGAAGCGCCCACGGCGTTCAGGTTCACGCCGTTGTCCACCATAATGTGCAGATCAATGGAAATGGTGTCATCCTCATGGAATTCCACGCGGACACCCTTGGACATGGATTCCTTGCGCAGCAGGTGGTACACGCCGTCGGAAACGGAGCGTGCGGCCATGCCCTTGACGCCGAAGCAGTTGGAGGCGGCAGTACCGGCGATGTCGGAATAGACGTTGGCGCTGACATTGACGGAGCCGTATTCGTTGGTTTGGCGGATCATAGATCGTACCTCCTTGTTGATAGTGGTTGGATCAAATCATGCTTTCTTCCCAGCAGGAAGGAGCGGTCAGACCCATCATCTTAACGATGGTGGGAGCTACATTGGCAAGGCCGTAAGCGCCGTCTTTGATGGCCCAGTCATTGTCCTTATCGTAAATGATAAAGGGAACAGGGTTCAAAGAGTGGGCGGTACGCACAGCAGTCTTGCCCTTCTTGGTTTCGGTCATCTGGTCTGCGTTGCCGTGGTCGGCAGTGATGAGGACGGTGTAGCCGTACTTGTCAGCGGCATCCAAAATGGCCTTCAGGCCACTGTCCACGCATTCCATGGCGTACACCACAGCATCCATAACGCCGGTGTGACCCACCATGTCGCCGTTGGGGTAGTTGCAGCGGATGAAGCGGTACTTGCCGGAAGCCATGGCCTGCACCATCTTTTCGGTGATCTCCTTGGACTTCATGGCAGGTGCCTGCTCGAAGGGGATCACATCGGAGGGGATCTCCTCGTAGGTTTCCAGCTCCTCGCAGACCTTGCCGGAGCGGTTGCCGTTCCAGAAGTAGGTCACATGGCCGTATTTCTGGGTCTCGGATACTGCGTACTCAGTAAGACCTGCGTCGCACAGCACTTCCGTCAGGGTGTTCTTGATGACGGGGGGCTGAACCAGATAATGCTCGGGAATGTTCAGGTCGCCGTCGTACTGGAGCATGCCGGCAAACTTCACGCCGGTATAGTCACCACGGTCGAATTTATCAAAATCCTTGCGGTCGAAGGCAAGAGAGATCTCCTGCGCCCGGTCGCCACGGAAGTTGAACAGAATTACGCTGTCGCCGTTTGCGATTTTGGCAACAGGCTCGCCGTTGCGGGCGATAACGAAGGCAGGCAGGTCCTGGTCGATGACACCGGTCTCTGCACGATAGGTTTCAATAGCCTCTTTGGCAGATGCAAACATTCTGCCCTGACCCTGAACGTGGGTCTTCCAGCCCAGCTCAACCATAGCCCAGTTAGCTTCGTAACGGTCCATGGTCACCTGCATACGGCCGCCGCCGGAGGCGATGGCGTAGTCACAGCCTTCGGTGTTCAGCTCGGAAAGCACGTCTTCCAGCTGGCCCACGTATTCCAATGCGGAAGTGGCGGGAACGTCACGGCCATCCAGCAGGATGTGGCAGTAAGCCTTCTTCACACCCGCAGCCTTTGCCTGCTTCAGCAGGGCGATCAGGTGAGAAATGTTGGAGTGCACATTGCCGTCGGACAGCAGGCCCATGAAGTGCAGGGCCTTGCCTTCCTTAGCGTTGGCAATCAGATCCTGCCAGGTGGCGGACTGATACAGGCTGCCGCTTTCGATGGACTCGCCAACCAGCTTTGCACCCTGAGAATAGACCTGGCCGCAGCCAAGGGCATTGTGGCCCACCTCGGAGTTGCCCATATCCTCGTCAGAGGGCAGACCGACAGCGGTGCCGTGAGCCTTGATATAGGTGTGAGGGCAGGTAGCGAGCAAATTGTCCAGTGTGGGAGTCTTGGCAACTGCCACAGCGTCACCGCTGCCGCCGTCGCCCTTGCCCACGCCGTCCATAATTACCAGAACGATGGGTTTTTTCATAGATTATCTTTACCTCCAAAACGGAATTCATCCGCTAATTGCATATTACCAGTCCTACTATTCTACAACATTTCGGCGCTAGATACAAGTAATTTTTTCGGTTTTAGATAAATTGTCCAAATACGGAAAAGAAAGGACGGACAGCCAGGCAATTTTCGGTAGCAATACCGATAAATATTACGAAGTTTTTAAGTAAATGGGAATTTCTTTGGCAGAAATGGCAGGGATTTCTATTGCCCCCGGGCGGTTTTTGTGATAATATGGGGGAAATCTATTGCGTTGTCATTTTGAAGGGCGTTAGCGGGTAAATACCCTCCCCCGGGGGGAGGGTGGATTCAAATTTGGCCTTATAGGACAAATTTGAAGACGGGTGAGGAACGGCGGCAGAACAGAGACTTGAATATGCCTATACGTTTCCGGAATTTACAGGTTACCGCCCGCATTCCTCATCCGCCCCAGTGTGCCCACTGGAGCACCTTCCCCCCGGGGGAAGGTATGGGTGCGTCAGTTGTATAGGATGACATATATCTTTGGAGGTTTTCCCTTTGAAACATACAAAACTTTTATTCCGGCTGGGCTGCGTGCTGTTGCTTCTCAGCCTGCTGCCGGTATCCATATTTGCTGCCAGCCCACCTTCCCAGGCAGGGGAGCGAAAATTGGAGGGTGGCCAGCGGGATTTTGCCTGGCCCGTTCCCGGGCAGTACAATCTGTCCAGCTGCTATCTGGATAACCGCAACCATCGCTCTTTGGACATTGCGGCGCCCATGGGCACCCGGGTGGTGGCGTCCTATGCAGGCAAGGTCATCGATATTTTTACAGACTGTGAGCATAACTGGGGCAAATCCGGCAGCTGCTGCTCCAGCTGGGGCAATTATGTGCTGCTGGAGCATTCCTATACCTTAAAAAACGGAACAAGCGTTACCTTGTACAGCCGGTATGCCCACCTGACAGATGTCAGCGTCAAGGTGGGACAGCCCGTTGCCAAGGGTGAAAAGGTGGGAACCGTGGGTTCTACCGGCCGCAGCTCCGGCCCACATTTGGATTACGATATCCTCAAGGGCGGAACGACCAAATCCTATTCCCTGGATCCGTACATAAATGAGCTGCTGGAATTGCCGGAGGAGCTGCATACCACCTTCGGCAAGTGCTGTCAGGAATATGTGGCCTATGTAAAACAGCTGTATCCCCGGTGCGTCCATGCCCAGTACAACAGCCAAGGTGCCTGCACCGATTGCGGCTATGTATACGACTGGAAGGCAACCCGGGATATCGACGCCATGGGCAATTACACCGTTGCAGCGGAAACGAAGGCCAACGGCATTCCTTATACCCAGGCCGATGGCGCAGTGCTGGGTGCCGGACGGACGGTGTCCGTCAATGCAACAGTGGTCAACGGCCTGGGAGAAACCTGGTATGAAGTGACATTGCAGGATGCAAAGATAGGCTATGTTCCCAAAGCTGTGCTGACATTTATGGGCTATTTTGATTCGCAGATCAAGCTCAGCAACTGCACCGTGGAAGACGGCATGACGCTGCAGCAGGCGTCTTACCGCCTGGATGGCAAAGTGAGTTCCGTATACCCTCTGCGCAAGGTGGAGGGATATTTGGACGGAAAGCAGTATGCCTCCTGGTCCGGCACTGGCGGCGTCCGGGAACTGAGCCTGCGCTCCACGGCTCTGAACAAAAAGCTGAGCTTTGGGGAATTAGAGCCCGGACAGCATACCCTGTCGATCTTTGCAGCGGATTCCACAGGCCGGGATGCGGCGCAGGTGTTTCAGGCCGCATTTGTGATCGAAAAGACCGTGCAAAGCTTTACCGTTACCTTTGTAGGACAGGAGAGCACAGCGATTACTGTGCAGGAGGGAAACCCTTTGGGAGAATTACCTGTCCTAAGCATGGAGGGGCAAATGTTTCTGGGCTGGTTCACGGAAAATGGGGAAGCGGTGACCGCTGAAACCGTCCCCACCGGGGACATGACCCTGCATCCCAAATGGGAGGAAATTCCCCAGCAGACCGAACCCACGATCCCCACAGAACCGGAAGCGGAGGAAGCACCTACACAGCCGGTTACAGCTCCGGAAACCGAACCATTGACCCTCAGGCAGGAAGCTCCGGCGGAAGAAAAATCCACCGCCCGGTGGCTGATCCCGGTGGCGCTGGTGATCCTTGGCAGCGGTGTAGGCGTATTCTTTTGGATACAAAAGAAGAAAAGCGCCCAGGAGCTGCTGTGACAAATGAAAATGGCACACCCATGGGTGTGCCATTTTTTTAATTCATTGTGCCCTCGGCCCGCTGGAACAGCGTACCGATCCGCTGGCGCAGGGCAATGGCTTCGGGAGTATCGGCTGTGCCCTCGGTGTCGATCCACCTGGCGGATGCCGCCTGGGCATCCTTGAGGGTCTGCAGATCCATGCTTAAGTTTGCCACCCGGAAGGTGGGAAGACCCGACTGCCGCGCGCCGAAGAAGTCGCCCGGGCCGCGCATTTTCAGATCCTCTTCCGCGATCTTAAAGCCGTCGGTGGTTTTGCACAGGGCCTTCAGCCGGGCGAGGGTCTCGGGATTTCGGTTGTGAGAGGTGAGGATGCAGTAGCTCTGATGCCCGCCCCGTCCTACACGGCCGCGAAGCTGATGAAGCTGGCTGAGGCCGAACCGGTCGGCGTCCTCAATGACCATCAAGGTCGCATTGGGCACATCCACGCCCACTTCGATAACAGTGGTAGCCACCAATACATCCGCCTCGCCCCGGGCAAAGGCGGCCATGGTGGCTTCCTTCTCTGCGCCCTTCATTTGACCGTGGATCAGCAAAATGCGCAGATCCGGGAAGACGGTTTTTTGCAGCGTTTCCGCCCAAACCGTGGCGGCTTTGATGCCTAAATCCTCATTTTCCTCCACCGCAGGGCAGACCACGAAGCACTGATGCCCCTCCTGCACCTGCTTGCGGATAAACGCATTGATCCGGGCACGATAGGATTCGTTCACCAGGAAAGAATCCACAGCTTTCCGCCCCGGGGGCAGCTCGTCGATGATGGAGACCTCCAGATCGCCGTACATTAAAAGTGCCAGTGTGCGGGGAATGGGGGTGGCGGACATGACCAAAAGGTGGGGATCACTCCCCTTGGCGGACAGCTTGGCCCGCTGGGCAACGCCAAAGCGGTGCTGTTCGTCTGCAATCACCAGGCCGAGATCAGCAAATTGCGTGGCATCGGACAACAGTGCATGGGTGCCGATGGCAAGGTCAATTTCGCCGTTTTCCAGGGCGGTGCGCACCGCACCTTTTTGCTTGGGGGTCATGGAGCCGGTGAGCAGGGCAGTACGAATGCCCAAGGGCGTTAGCAATTTGGACAGGGAATGATGGTGCTGTTCTGCTAAAATTTCCGTGGGCGCCATCAGCGCGGCCTGGTGGCCGTTTTGGATGGCCAAATACGCCGCGGCGGCAGCTACCATGGTCTTACCGCTGCCCACATCACCCTGCACCAGCCGGTTCATGGGTGCGCCGGACGCGAAATCGCTGACGATCTCATGGATCGCCCGATTCTGCGCCCCGGTGAGGGAAAAGGGCAGGGCATCGACAAAAGACGAAAGATTCAAATTTTTGTAGGGGGTCGTCTTCTTCTCCGCCCGGGAGGCCCGCATGAGGGAAAGTCCTGCGGAAAAGACGAAAAATTCCTCAAAAATCAGTCGCTTTTTTGCCAGCTCTGCTTCTGCCATGTTGGCAGGCTCGTGGATGGCATAGTATGCCCGCTGGGCATCCAGAATGCCGAACTCCCGGCGCACGGACTCCGGGATGATCTCCGCAGGCGTGTCGCAAATGCTAAGAGCCTGCCGCACCGCCTTGAGCATGGCGGCGTTGGAAAGGCCGGCGGTCAGGGGATAAATGGGGAGCACCCGCCGGGTAGTCACCGGCTGGGAGTCCAGGGCTTCAAACACGGGGTTTGTCATGTTGTAGCCCACAAAATCCCCGGTCAGTGTGCCGTAGAAGATATATTCTCTGCCGTACTGAAGCTGCTCGGCGGCAAATTTGTTGTTAAAAAAGGTCAGTGTCAGCCGTGCGGTGTGGTCAGCCACCTGCACCCGGGTCAGATCCAAGCCCTTGCGGATGTGGGCGGTGCGGGGGGTGTTCATCACCATGGCTTTGAAGCAGGCCGGCACATCCACCTCCATTGTTTCAATGGGCAGGAGTTTTGTGCGGTCTTCGTAGCCCCGGGGGAAGTGGCAGATCAGGTCGCCCAAGGTGTAGATGTTCAAAGCGGCAAACCGCTTTGCCGTAGTGGGGCCGATGCCTTTTAAGATGGTAATGGGATCTGTGAGTCTTGCCATGGTGTTCACCTCCTAACAAGTAGGGGCGATTCACGAATCGCCCAAAGCCTCCCCTGGAGGGGAGGTGGCATTTGCGAGGAACGAGCAAATGACGGAAGGGTGTTACACCCCTCAGCCTCACATTCGTTCGGCAGCTCCCCTCAAGGGGAGCCTTTACAGGCGGATGATATCCGCCCCTGCGATACAATCTTAGAATCCAACAATCAGAAATACGAGCGTTGAAATCAAATAACCTACCAACACCAAAATCAGATAAAAACGGGCCAAGAAACAAATAACGGGATGCTTATGCTTTTGCACGCATACCTCTTTCCAGCCGCATATCCAAAGTGGGCCAAATACAAGTAGCAATGCAACGCATGCCTGCCAAGTGTTGGATAATGAAAAATCAAACAGAAAGGAAAGAACCAAAGAAATGATCAAAGCAATGGCGGAGAAAAGAAAGTAGGGAAGATACTTTTTCATAAATGGCACGCTCCTTTTGCTAAAGTTATTCTAAAGTGGTTTCCTTGATCTTCTGCGCCAAAACGCAGTCCTGTTCATAGGGGCAAGAACCGAAATTGCAGTCCACATCGGTGATGTTGCTATCTTCAATCGTGACTGCCACCATTCGGCTGGCGTCCATACAGCGGCAGTAGCCGCTTAAAAAGATTTCTCTTTCCATCATTCTGCCTCCGTGATGCACAGGCCCATGGGCGAAAGCGTCACCCAGTCGGGAGCGGCGGAGTGCAGATTATATCCAAAGAGCACCTTGCCGCCAGAAACATCCCAGTCTTCACCGCTGAAGTTTACATAACATCTAAGGGACTTTCCCTTGTATTCCCGGGTGAAGCCGATCTTCTGCTCCTGCGCGTGGAAAAACCGAATATCACCCAGCCGCAGAGCTTCCAAGTTCTTTCTCAGCGTGCCCAGCTCCCGGAAAAAAGCCAGCAATGCCTCGTTTTCCCGTCCCCAGGGATAGGGGCGGCGGTTGAAAGGATCGTTGTGACCCTCCATACCGGCTTCGTCGGCATAGTAAATGCTGGGGCTGCCCGGCAGTGTAAACTGCAAAAAAGCCGCCAAACGCAGTCGTTCTAAGGCGATATTTCTCTGCTCGGGAGACAGGCGGCGGTTTGCCTTTTCCTCCCGGCTTCCGTCAAAATCATCTACAAGGGCAGTCAGGATCCGGGGACTGTCGTGGGTGCTCAGCAGATTCATATTGCTGAGCAGCACCTCCGGCGGATAGTTTTCTGCAATGGTCATCACTGTGTTTTCAAGACCCCGGCCATCATCCTGTCCCCGGAGGAAATTCAAAATGGCGGTGCGGAAGGGATAATTCATGATGCTGTCCAGCTCGCCGTCCACAAAATAGTGGCGGCACTGCCCATAGGCGCATTTGTTGGAAGCATCCTCCCACACCTCGCCCATAAGGAGGGCATCGGGCTTCAGCTGGCGCAGGTGCTTTTTCAAGAGCATCAGAAATCCATTGGGAAGCTCGTCAGCCACGTCCAGCCGGAAGCCGTCACAGCCGGCCCTCAGCCAATGGGCGATGACGCTGTCCTGCCCCGTGATGATGTACTCCAAAAAATTGGGATCCATCTTGTTGACTGTGGGCAGGGTCTTGAAGCCCCACCAGGATTCGTAGCTGTCGGGCCAGGACTTGAACTGATACCAGCTGTAATAAGGGGAGTCCTTGGTGCAGTATGCGCCATTGCCGCCAAAGGTGCGCTCTTTGTCGAAATAGAGGCTATCCGAGCCTGTATGGGAATATACCCCGTCCAAAATCACCTTGATGCCCTTTTCATGGGCGGCATGGCAGAGGTCACGGAAATCCTCCATCGTACCCAGCATGGGATCGGGCGTCTTGTAGTCGCCGGTGTCGTAACGGTGGTTGGAAAAGCTCTTGCTGATGGGGTTCAGGTACAGGACGGTGGTGCCCAGGGATGCAAGGTAGTCCATTTTCTCCATGATGCCCCGGAAATTGCCGCCAAAGAAATCGTTGTTCAGCACCTCGCCCCTGGCGTTGGGCCGCCAATCTACTTCCTCGTCCCAGCTGTTATGAACGGTGTAGGGCTCTAATTTTCCGGTGAGGTCACAGCTGCCTGCCTTGCAGAACCGGTCGGGGAAGATCTGATAGATGGTCGCGCCCTTGGACCAATCGGGGGTGTGGAAATCTGCCGGCACGCAGCTTAGCTGCCAAAGCGCGCCGTCTTCCATATTGGTGTCGTTGCCATACTTGAACAGGCGGAAGCCGCCGTCCCGGGTGGTGATATAAAAATGATAAAAAAACAGCCCGGTGTCCTCCAGGGAAAAATCTCCCCGGAAGATGTGATATGCGCCCACCTGCTCCTGGAAGGGCATGGTGACCGCTTTGTATAACCCTCCGTCAGGGTGGCACAAAATACACTCCACCTTGGTGGCGGGCACGGTTTCGGGAATGTGGATGTGCAAGGTGCACCCTTGCCCCGGGATCAGCGTTCCAAAGGGATCTTTATACATCAGCAGCTTGCTGTCGAACAAAATTCGCATATCGGGCTCCTACATGTGTGATAGAAAAAATTATACACCATTTTTACATGGAATGGAAGAGGTAAAAATGGTATGAAAAAACTCCCTCCAAGGAAAACTCGGAAGGAGATATTTTCAGAGAAATCAGGCCAGCTTGCTCAGCTTCAGAGTCATGGAGCTCTTCTTGCGGGCAGCATTGTTCTTGTGCAGCAGACCCTTGTTGACAGCCTGGTCAACAGCCTTGATGGCGACCTTGTAGGCAGCCTCGACCTCGGCCTTGTCGCCGTTAGCCAGAGCGGCGTCGAACTTCTTCAGGTTGGTCTTCAGCTCGGACTTGTTTGCCTTGTTCTTCTCGTAAGCGATCTTGGAAGAAATAACATCTTTCTTAGAGGACTTAATATTGGGCATCGTGTTCCACCTCCTTGTGATAATCTCATACAGTTCCACATTATAGCGCGTATTTTCAATAAAATCAATCCCTTTTTTTGAAAAAAGGCGGATTTTTTAAGAAAAGATTTTCGAAAAACCGAAGGAGCCAGGAAACACAAAATTGTCAAGAAGAAAAATCGGAGGTAAGTTTTTGGCCGTTGTGAAAAACACAACAGCGAAAAAAGTGGAAAAAGGTCGAAAAGCGTCGAGAATAATTATGTAAACAAGCCGAAAACCACCGCCTACTTTTTGACCGAAAAAGGGGCTGTGGAAAAGGTTGTGGAAAATGTGGAAAAGTCAATCCGGACAAGGGGAAACCCCCAATTCGCCAAGGTGCGCAGGGGAGGGATTGTCCAATTTTTTGAGAAAAATCAGAACCTTGGCGGTTGCGGTAATTACGTGTTACGGAAACGGGAAATGTCAAACAGTTCCAGTGATTTTTGCTGAAAAAGTTGGATTTTTCGCAGACGTTGTCCTTAAAAAGCCGGAGTACAGGAAAACACTCCCAAATTATTTGGTAAAATACACAAAGCCCTTATGGGTATCATCCACCTTCAAATGGAAATACTGGAATCAAAGCCAAGAGGAGGATACACCATGCAGGGAAAAGTAGAGATCTGCGGCGTTAACACAGCAAAGCTGAAGACCTTGCCACCGGATGAAATGGAGGAGCTGCTCAAAAAGGCCAGTACAGGAGATGAAAAAGCCCGGCAGGCTCTGATCGAGGGAAATCTGCGGCTGGTGCTTTCTGTGATCCAGCGATTTGACAAGCGGGGGGAGAGTCCCGACGATCTGTTCCAGGTGGGGTGCATCGGTCTGATCAAGGCCATTTCCAATTTTGATCCGACAAAACAGGTGAAATTTTCCACCTATGGCGTGCCCATGATCGCAGGGGAAGTGCGTCGCTACCTTAGAGATAACAGTGCGATCCGGGTCTCACGGTCCATCCGGGATGTGGCATATAAGGTTTTGCAGTGCAAGGAGGCCATGCTCCTGCGGCTTGGCCGTGAGCCCACAATGGAGGAGATATCCAAGGAGCTGGATCTGCCCATAGAGGACATCAGCGAGGCGCTGGATGCGGTGTGCGCCCCGGTGAGCCTGTATGAGCCGGTGTATGCCGACGGGGGAGACCCGTTGACGGTGATGGATCAGGTGCGGGATAACAAGAACACGGAGGGGCATTGGATGGAGCACATCACTCTGCAAAATGCCTTCAACGCCTTGGGAAAGCGGGAAAAGGAAATCCTATCCCTGCGTTTTTATGACGGCAAAACCCAAATGGAGGTGGCCGACATGGTGGGCATCTCCCAGGCACAGGTGTCGCGACTGGAAAAGGGTGCTATTTCTGCCATGCGCAAAAGCGTGACAGTGTCGTAAATAGGAAAAGCCTGCCGGACGGCAGGCTTTTTGCTACATATTTCCTTTAATTGCGGAGATCAGAATATCACCGGCGACAACGCGGTCTTCCGCGGCAAAGCCGCCCCCGAAATTGTCGGAATACAGCACCTGGGCGTTGGGGGGAAATTCGTCGTCACCCTCCCAGACCAGGATCTGCATCCGGTAGCCGCCGATAAAGTCAAACTGGAAGCCTGCGTCACCATGATTGACGGGCATTGCGCCCATTTTTTCGCAGGCCGCCCGGAACGCGGCGATCCGAGTGCCGAAGGTGAACGCTGCTCGGGTCAGCACCCGGCCGGTGTAGGGCTTGATGTACAGCTCGCCCCAGGGCATTTCCCGGAAAGTCAGCCATGCGCCGGTGTCGGCCACGGCCTTTCCCTCCAGCAGATAGCGCAGCAGGAAGGTCTGGGTGGGCAGGGGAGGCTCTTTGCCGCCGTCCAAAGCCCGGAGGGCATAATCCGGGTGGGAAATGGCGTACTCCTTGCCCAACAGGTTTACATAAAATTCTTTTCCATCCCATTTCACATTTGTGCGCTGGGCGGCTTCTGCCGGGTCTAAATCCCGGAACAGATTTTCATAGTAGGAAAAAGGAACTTCTTCCTTGTGATTCTCAATTTGCATAACTTACTCCTGTTTGCTGTTGGGGAACAGACTTGCATCGGTGTGGGGAATGAAGCAGGCAGCCACAAAGGAATCCATGTAGCCGGGATAGGTAGACAGCTCCAGATAGGTCATATTCGCGCCCACCTCTGCGCACTTTTCGGTTGCCTGGTCGCTGATGACCATGGCATACGCGCCGGTCAGTGACGAGTTGCCGATGTAGCTGAATTTCTCCAGCTCCACATCCGGCAGCATGCCGATGTTTACCGCGTTTTTCATGTTAATGCCCGAGCCGATGCCGCCGGCCACATACACATGGTCAATGCACTCCACGCTCATGTCCACGGACTGGAGCAGGGTGTCGATGGCGGAGAAGATCGCGCCCTTGGCACGGATGAAGTTGTCGATATCCACCTCGTTGATGGATACTTCCCGGCCGGTTTCGGTCTCCTCAGGGAATGCCAGGATGTAACGGCCCATGCCGTGCTGATCCCGGGCCACCCGCTTGCCCTCCCGGACAAACAGACCCTTGGCATTGATGATGCCACAGCGGTACAGCTCGGAAATGATATCGATGATGCCGCTGCCGCAGATGCCCACACACTTTTGCCCGGGGTCACCTACGATGGTGAGTGCGGGCTCCATGGTTTGCTTGTCCAGCACACAGGCTTCCACCGCGCCGTCGGTGGCACGCATGCCGCAGGAAATATCGCCGCCCTCAAAGGCAGGGCCTGCAGAGCAGGCGCAGGACATGAGGAAATCCCGGTTGCCGAAAACGATCTCGCCGTTGGTGCCCAGATCGATGAACAGGCTCATTTCGTCCTTGTCCCAAATGAGGCTTGCCAGCGTACCGGCAGTGATGTCACCGCCCACGTAAGAGCCGATGTTGGGAGCAATGATAACAGGGGCAAGGGGATTGACGGGCAGCTTCAGATCTCCGCCAAGTAAGCCCTCCCAACCGAAGAAGCTGGGAATGTAGGGATCCATCCGCACAGGATCGGCATCCACGCCAATGAGCAGGTGATTCATGGTGGTGTTCGCGCCCACACTCAGCCGGACAATGCTTTCCGGGCTGATCCTGGCGCTGCGGCACAGATTGCGGATGATGGGATTCAGGGTCTCCTCCACAATGGCCTTTTGCAGATTCTTCCGTCCGCCGGGACGGCTCTGCTGAATGATCCGGTTGATCACATCCGCGCCGTAGCGGATCTGACCGTTGCCGGAAGAACCCTTGGCCAGAATTTTGCCATTTTCCATATCCACCAGCACCATGGTGACAGTAGTCGTGCCGATGTCAATGGCGCAGCCTACCAGGGCGGTGTCCTGGGGGTCGCAAACTTCCATACAGCGGAAGGTGCTGCCATCCAATCTGCCCTTGACCGCCACAGTGAAGTCAAATTCCCGCAGAGTCTTGGCCAGCTTGACCATCACAGCGTAGGGGATATCTACTTTTTCTACGCCCAATGCTTCCTGCACGGCCCAGGTCAGCCGCTCGATGTCGGGCATGGTATCGTCCTCGTTGGGAGCGGACATGGAAAGAACCGCGCACCGGTATGTATTTTCAAAAACGATGCCGCTTTCCTGCAGTTCCTTTTGTGCAGTTTCAAAAATGGCGATCTCCTGAGGACTGCTCAAGTCGGCAGTCTTCATCCGGGATTGGTACGCAGAAGCAATGTCCGGCACCAACACGGTGCAGTCGCCTACGATCTTGCAGTTGCAGCTGAGCCGCCAGCCGGCGGCGAATTCCTCATCGGAAATGTGCCGGGAGGGGATGGTATCCAGGTTGCCCTCCAATAATTGTACTCTGCACTTGCCGCAGGAGCCGTTGCCGGAGCAGGGGGCATCGATGGCCACATTGGCCCGGCGTGCCAGTTCCAAAAGGTTGTCGCCAACATTGGCCTCAATGGCCACTTGGCCTGCGTCTTCCAACTGAAAAATAACCTTAGCCATGGAAAAACCTCGCTTTTTCGCATTTTCCTCATTATAGCACAGAAAGTCAATGTTGACAATAAAAAGGTGCGCCGTCGCAAGACGGCGCACCAAAGAGATTATTTTATTTGCAAAGCTCCTTTGCCACTTCCACGATGTGCTCAGCGGACAGGCCAAACTGCTTCAGCAGAGCGGCCGCAGGACCGGAGTGACCGAACTCGTCGTTGACACCAATGCGGCGCACGATGGTGGGGCACTTCTCGGCGAGAACTGCGCAAACAGCTTCGCCCAGACCGCCGATGACGGAGTGCTCCTCACAGGTGATGACCTTGCCGCACTTCTTGGCTGCTTCGATTACCAGCTCCTCGTCCAGGGGTTTGATGGTGGCCATGTTGATGACCATGGCGTTGAGGCCGGCTTCTGCCAGCAGTTCGCCGGCCTGAATGGCCTCGTAAACCAGCAGACCGTTGGCGATGATGGCAACGTCGGTTCCGTCGCGCAGGACTTCGCCCTTGCCGATCTGGAAGTTGAAGCCTTCCTCATGGAACTGCGGGATCGCCAGTCTGCCGAAACGCAGATACACAGGGCCGTCCATTTCATAGGCGGCCTTCACGGCAGCCTCTGCTTCCACGCCGTCGGCGGGGCAGATGACCGTCATGCCGGGGATGGAGCGCATGAGGGCAAAGTCCTCGCAGCACTGATGGCTTGCGCCGTCCTCGCCCACGGAGATGCCGCCATGGGTAGCACCGATCTTCACATTCAGATGGGGGTAGCCGATGGAGTTACGCACCTGCTCAAAGGCGCGGCCTGCGGCAAACATAGCGAAGCTGGATGCGAAGGGCACCAGTCCGGTGGTGGACAGGCCGGCAGCCATACAGATCATATTGCCCTCGGCGATGCCGCAGTCAAAGAAACGGTCGGGGAAAGCCTTCTTGAAAACGCCGGTCTTGGTTGCGCCTGCCAGGTCGGCATCCAGAACCACCAGGTCTTCGTGCTCTGCGCCCAGCTTTGCCAGGGCAGCGCCATAGGCGTCACGGGTTGCAACTTTTTTCATTTCTGCCATCTTACTTGCCCTCCAATTCTGCAAGAATTGCCTTCAGCTCGGTCATGGCCACCTCGTACTCCGCATCGTTGGGAGCCTTGCCGTGCCAGCCGGCTTCATTTTCCATATAGGAGACATCCTTGCCCTTGACGGTGGACATCACGATCGCGGTGGGCTGACCCTTGACCTTTCTGGCCTGGTTCAGAGCCTTCTCGATGGCGTCAAAATCATGGCCGTCAATGGCGATGGTATGGAAACCGAAGGCCACCAGCTTGTCGAAAATGGGGTAGGGGCTCATAACATCGGCGACATTGCCGTCGATCTGCAGGCCGTTGTTGTCAACGATCACCACCAGGTTGTCCAGCTTGTAGTGGGCGGCAGCCATGCAGGCCTCCCAAACCTGGCCCTCCTGGATCTCGCCGTCGCCCAGCAGAGTGTAAACACGGAAGTCCTTATTCTGATGCTTCGCACCCAGTGCCATACCCACAGCAGCGGAGATGCCCTGGCCCAAGGAGCCGGTGGACATATCCACACCGGGAACGGTGTTCATATTGGGGTGGCCCTGCAGGTAGCTGTCGATGTGCCGCAGGGTGGGAAGATCTTCTACGGGGAAGAAGCCGCGATGGGCAAGGGCGGCATACAGGCCGGGGGCGGTGTGACCCTTGGACAGGACGAAACGGTCCCGATCTTCGGCCTTGGGATTTTTGGGGTCGATGTTCATTTCCTTGAAGTACAGGTAGGTGAACATTTCAGTGGCAGACAGGCTGCCGCCGGGGTGACCGGCCTTGGCCCCATGGGTGGACTCGATGATACCCATACGGACCTTTGCTGCAGTGATTTGCAGCTGGTTCTTTTCACTTGCCGTCATGGATTAGCCTCCTAAAATTATGAATTATGCGCTAGCATGTGATTGCGGATTGCTTCAAAGGTTTCGTCGCTGATCACGTGTTCAATCCGGCAGGCATCGTTTGCAGCCGTTTCATTGCCAACACCCAGACGGATCAGCAGCTCTGTAAGGATCGTGTGGCGCTCCAGGATTTTTTGCGCCAGAGAAAGTCCCTCGTCCGTCAGATGGATGAAGCCCTCCTTCTCCACGGTGATGAAGCCGCCCTTTTTCAGAAGTCCCACAGCCCGGGAAACGCTGGGCTTGGAATAACCCATGTGCTCGCTGATGTCCACAGAGCGCACCTGACCGAGCTTTTGGGAAAGGATCAAAATGGTTTCCAGATACATCTCACCGGATTCCTGCAATGCCATACGACACCTCCTTGCGTTTTGCTGCGTTTAGCATACCATGAATGGGAAAAATTTGCAAGCATAGCGGGATAAAAATTAAATATCCTGTTGAAAGAAATGGAATTTGTGGTATACTGTACTAGAAGATGGTACATTCCATCAATTTTACATTGGAGGTAAACGATATGTCCAACAAATACGCAGGTACCCAGACCGAGAAAAATCTGATGGCAGCCTTCTCCGGCGAGTCCGAGGCCAGAAATAAATACACCTATTTTGCATCCAAGGCCAAGAAGGAAGGCTATGAGCAGATCGCGGCACTGTTTTTGAAGACTGCCGATAATGAAAAGGAGCACGCAAAGCTGTGGTTCAAGGAACTCAACGGCATCGGCGATACCGCTGAAAACCTGGGCAATGCTGCCGCAGGTGAGAACTACGAGTGGACGGATATGTATGCCGGCTTTGCCAAGACTGCCGAGGAGGAGGGCTTCCACGAGCTGGCAGCCAAGTTCCGTTTGGTCGCTGAGATTGAAAAGCATCATGAGGAGCGTTACCGCGCCCTGCTGAAGAATGTGGAGACTGCGGAAGTCTTCAAAAAGAGCGAGGTCAAGGTTTGGGAGTGCCGTAACTGCGGTCACCTGGTGGTGGGCACCAAGGCTCCCGAGGTTTGCCCCACCTGCAACCATCCCCAGAGCTACTTCGAGATCCACGCAGAGAACTACTAAAAAGCACAAAGAAAAAATCGGCACGCAATGTGCCGATTTTTTTGTTATTTTGCTGTCAGCCGGTGGATGCCTACAAGGATCAGCACTGCGCCGATCAGCAGGCCCAGATTTACCGGTTCGTGCAGGATCAAAACACCTGCCACCATGGTGCAAAGGGAAGAAAGTGCGCCGAAAGAAGCCAGCTTCATCACTTCCATCTTTCCTACGGCATAATTAACCAGCGTATTTGCTGCCACAGAACACAGCAGGCTCAAAAACAGTACCGCAATGACGTATTGCCCGTTGGCCATGGGTGCAAAGAATTCACCGATGTTCCAGCCTGTTTCATTCATGCCCGATATGCTGAAGAACAGGGCGGAGGAGGTAAGAACGAAAAAGGTCCGTTCCCAGGGATCAAAATCCTGGGAACTTTTGCGGGCAGCGGTTTTGTAAAACGCAGAAGACAGACAGGTGAGCAAGAGAAACACAATGCCAAGTGGCTGCAGAGCCCCCAATTCATTTCCGTAGACAGTCATCAGGATCACACCCGCAACAGGGAGCAGACAGAGAAGTGCTTGCCGCCGGGTGGGAATCTCCTTGAGAAAAACCGCCCCGGTAAAAATGGTCACCACAGGCACAGCAGCCAACACCAAGCCGGCAATCGTGGTATTGCTGTATTGCAGACCTAAGGTTTCAAAAATATAATAGACTGCCTGAAATGCCATCATCAGCACAAGAGATTTCCAGCTCTTGCCCTTGAAGGTAACCTTCTTTCCCCGGATCAGCAGAAAAATGCCGGTCACAAGAGCGGAGATCAAAAAGCGGTGGGCCAGCATCACAGGTGAGGGGGCATATTTCAGTGCCTCTGTAATAAACAGAAAGCTCAGACCCCAAATGACGTTGCCTAGTGTTGCTGCCAAATACGGCAGCAGTTTACTGTTCTTCATTTTCTTCCCCCTCATCTACTTCCGGCGGAATATGCTTTGCCCATTGCTTCAGCAGCATCCGACCGTTCATGTAGGCTACCAATGCAAAGTAAATGCCGACCCACAGGGGCAACCATCGCATGAATTCCACCGGGAGCAGAAGGAAAATGACAACAGGAAGAATATTCAGCGTCGCCATGAGAAAAGCGGAGGGCATATGTAATATAGTAAGCAGTGCGGCATTTTTAATGATAGTTCCCAGCTTGTTCTCAAAGCGTGCCACCTGGGGCAGCAGCTGGGTTTGGATCATCAGGAAGACCACACTGGCAACAATGACGACCACCCACATAAGGGAGTTGCCGCCATAAGCGAAGAGATACCGCAGATCCAATATCAGCAGAGTGATGATTGCCAATGTGGGGATCCACAGAAGTGTTGCCTGCTTGAAATCCTTTATAAATGCCCGGAAGAAGGGCTTGATCACAGCGGTCTCATCTGAAGTCTGATATTGAAACACCACATAATAGAGTGCAGCGGTGGAAGCACCCATAGTAACCACCGGCAGGCTGCACAGCAGCCATAATACGTTTAAAAGAATGGAATTCCCCACCATTGCCAGCTTTTGCGCAAATGGGGAGTCCCAACGAAAGATGTTGCCCATAAAGTATCTCCTTTAGTAAGTCTTTCTATCATCATACAACTTTTGTCAATATTGCGCATCACCAATTTTTTGCACCCCTCGCAACGACGCGGTTGCCGTGGGGATTTGCTCCCGCTGCCTGCCACCCTCTGCAGCAACATGTTATTGTGTAACTATGCTAATAAGGCTACCCATCGTGAAATTTACTATAATCACCCCTGTAATTTTTTGCAATATAAACAAAATGCAAAAATTTGAAGATACCCCACAAAATACTTGTGTTTTTTTGCTGTGCTTGTTCTGCTATGATTTATTCGTACCCTAAGCAAAAATTTTTAGGAGGCGAACATATGAAAAACAACAGTAAGAAGTTGATCTCCCTGTTGCTGGCCTTTGCCATGGTGCTGTCTATCATGCCGGCGATCACCTTGGCAGCAAGCGCAGCCGAGATCGAAAAGCCCGTTGGTGTCTCTATCGTACAGGATTACGATGTGCTCAAGGGCGTCGACGAAGGCAGCTGGGCCGAAAGCGTGAAAGCCAATCTGCCTGCAGAGGTTTCCGTTGACGGTGTTGCCACACCCGTCACCTGGGCAGATCCTGCCGAATATGTAGATCCCAGTGTTCTGGGCTACTACTCCATCCCCGGCGCAGTGGTTGTCGGCGAGGAGACCCTGACCACCTCCATCACAGTGGAAGTGCGCCAAAGAGTCAACCTGCTGGCAGAGTATGACCCCAGCTTTGAGGACAGCACAGCCAACTATGGCTTTAAGTCCCCCTGGACGAACAACTATGCAAACAAGACAGGCTTTATTACGCCCGTAACCTCTCCGGTCAAGGACGGTACCTATTCCCGTCAGTTCAACTATTCCGCCGAGGAGACAAATCCGCAGCTGACTTATATTAAAGACGACTATTATGATGAAATTGCTGCTTTGGTGAATGCAAGCGGCAGCGGTGAGTACTGCTTCAGTGTTTGGGGCCGCCTGAATGAAGAAGCCGTCGATGAGCATGAATTGCGCCCCGGTGCGACCTTCACGCTGGAAGATGGTACCGAACTGGATGCAAGTTATGTGATTCAGAATGCAATGCAGAAAGACAGCTGGGTCAATTCGGTTGCTGTTTACACGGTTCCTGCTGATTCTGTCGTTTCCACTGTATTCCCCCAAGTGCTTGCAAGCTTCCCCAATGGCGGCAACGGTGATTTGATCTACTTGGACGATCTGGAGCTCTGCAATATCAGTGTTCTGCCCATCGAAAACGAGCCTGCGATCAACATCACTGAGGTTAGCGCCCTTGCTCCCATTGCCATTGTTAAGGATTATGACACCTACGTGGCAGATTGGAAGGCCGGTCTGAATCTGCCCGCTACCGTTACCGTAACAGTATCCGACGGCACTACCGATACTGTCGAAGTAGTTTGGGACTACGCTCCTCTGGAGGATCTGTCTGTAACAGGCAAGTATGTCCTCACCGGCAAGCTGAGCACTCTGAAATATACGAACGACAACAACGTGACCGTTCAGCAGGTCGTTCTTATCCGCGAGAAGACCAATCTGGTCCACAACGGCGATTTTAAAATTGGAACAGCTACTAATAAGGCCGAGGGTTGGGAACTAGGTTACACGCTACTCAGAGTTGAAAATCCGGATGATGAGGCGGATTATATTGCACGTTTCAAAGCAAGCAGTACTGCTACAAATAAGTCGGTGCTTTTCTCAACTAATGGTTTAGGCACTCCTAAACTAAGCGAGGGAATTGCCAATAGCGGTGCAGGTCAGTATTACATGCAGTTTATTGCAAAGAGCGTGTCTTATGGTACCGAAGGCGAAGATAGTTATGTTCCTGCACGTGCCGATACACAGCTGTGGCCTAGAATCTATTATAACACTAGTGCTACCGCTACCTCCGGATTCAAGGCGCAAAAGACCGGTACAGCTGTAACACTCACCGAAGAATGGCAAACGATTGGTTGCCAGTTCGACATCGATACACTGAATCCGCAATACAGACTTTATGTTCAGGCTACGATTGGAACGGCCGCCGCTTATTTCTATCTGGATAACATCGAAGTGTTCCCGCTGAGGATCAATCTGCCCCTGCCTGCTGACTGCGAGCACGCCGATCGCCTGACTCAGGTTGTTGAGCCCACCTGTACCGAGGCTGGCTACACCATCAACTACTGCCCCCTGTGCGGTGACAGCTACAACTCTGACGAAGTCGAGGCCCTGGGCCACACCGAAGCCGAGGCTGTTGTTGAGAACAACGTCGCTGCAACCTGCGGCAAGGACGGCTCCTACGACACCGTGGTTTATTGCTCCGTCTGTGATGCAGAAATCAGCCGCGTGACCACTCCTGTCCCCGCTACCGGCGAGCACACCTATGACAATGACTCCGACCCCGATTGTAACATCTGCGACGCTATCCGCGAGGTAGAACCTGCACAGGCCATCAAGTACGCCTCTGCCGATCTGGACAACAGTCTGGATATGAACTTCTACATCAACGATGCAGTGCTCAGCACCGTGGCATCTGCCAAGATCGTGCAGACCAAGGCCGACGGCACCACCGTTGAGCAGGTCAAGTCTGTGGAAGACATCAAGATCGACAAGGAAAATGATTCCTACATCTCCTACAACGGCATGGCCGCCAAGGAAATGGGCGACACCATCACCGTCACCCTGTATGACGCAGAAGAAAATGTCATCGGCGTTTGGGTGGATTCCATGAAGGACTACCTGATCCGTATTGCTGAAAAGAATCCGCAGCTGCAGACCCTGTGCACCGATCTGCTGCACTACGGCGCTGCCGCCCAGGAAGAATTCGATTACAATGTTACAAATCTGGTTAACAGCGATCTGGATACCCCCATCCGCGATGTTACCGCTCCCGGCTCTGCCACCAATCCTGTAGAATGGACCGGCAGCACCCTGACTTTGGAAAGCAGCATCATTATGGAGGTCTTCTTTGCCAAGGCTGCGCTGACCGGCAATGAGATCGCTACCGTCACCTATGATCCCGTAAGCGGCGACCCCGTTACCAAGGAGATCCCCGTGACACTGGATGCATACTATGATGAGTGGAGCGTCAAGATCGAAGGCCTGGCGCTTGCTGATGTGAACACCGTGATCACCGTTACCATTGGTGAGATCACCGTTACCGACAGCATGGCAAGCTACGCTGGCCGCCAGCTGGCCAAGGGCGACATCTACAAGGCCATCCTGGCTGTGGGTGAATCCGCAAAGGCCTACTTTGAAACAATGCAATAAGAGAGGAGAACGAATATGAAGACTTATTTTGAAGAACCCAAGCTGGAAGTGCTCCTCTTCGCAAAGGAGAACATCCTGCTGACAAGCGGCGATCCCGACGACGAAGACAACCGTCTGCCCAAGGGCTGATCCTAGAATTTACGATTCCCCCACAGAAGCTACCCTTCTGTGGGGGAATTTCTATTTGCAAAACTGTTCGCGCAGGATGCACAAAACTCCACGCATCGTTTTCAACAGGTTGCACAATACGCAAAAAACTAGAGATAGATAACAAAATCCTTGTGTTTCTTTTTGAAAGATTATTTGATATGGTTAACTCAGAACTCCATATGCGAAATATTAGGAGGTACATTATGAAAAAGATCACCATGAAAAAGCGTATTGCCTCGATGGCGTTGGCCATGGTCATGCTGCTGTCCTACATTCCGGGCGCAGTTTGGGCTGTGGATGCCAGCACCGACATCAAGGCAATCACCAAGCCTACCGGCAAGACCATCGTAGAAGATTACGATGACTATTTCGGTGACGGCTGGGAAAGTAAGCTCGGGCTGCCTGCATCGGTCACCGTCACATTGGCGGATGATACGACAGCAGAGGCTCCTGTTACCTGGGATACCTCGCCCCTGGATCCGAGAACTCCCGGTTACTACTATCTGCCCGGTACGGTAACCCTGCCTGTTGGTGCTACCAACAGCCAAAACCTGGGTGTGACCATCACCATCCAGGTGCAGGAGAAAATCAACTTGTTTGCCAACAGTGATTTTGAATCTTGCGCAACCGCCGGACCCACCGGCTGGGAAATCCCCGGTGCCAATCCCCGTTATACTTCTACGTATGTCAGAAGTGGCAAGTATGCTGCTTGGGCCAAATACACAACCGCAACCAAAACCTCAATTAACGGCTTCAATAAGAGTACCGGTACTACCGACGACAGCGCGCCCAATGTTGCCGCAAGAGTAAATGCTATGGGGGCCGGCCAGTATTACTTCGGAATTTATGCCCGTAAAGGCGAAAGCGATGTCGCAGTAAACTTCTACACCCAGTTTTTCTATAAGTACGGTGAGCAGACCGATGTTCCGAGCAGCCAGAAGATCAAGGGCACCCAGTTTGAGCTGGGCACGGAATATGCGATTTCCGGGGGCGTTGTGGAACTGCCTGCAAACCTCACCTCTGCCCAGTTGCGATTTAACTTTGTCAAGACTGATAAAACCGTCTCCTTCACTGATATTGGTACGTATCTTGACGATGCCGAACTGGTACCCCTGAACGTGCCGTTAAAGGCCGAGCCGTCCAATATTGCCGAGATCAAGACTGAATTACTGTCCCGATTCGTGGCAGTCAATTACGATAAGTATGCCGGCAATGACTGGCAGAGCTCTCTGGGACTGCCCGAGACTGTAGAGATCCTGACTGACAAGGGCGAGACTGGTTCTTTGAAGGTTACGTGGGATTATTCCCAATTGGATGTGACCAAGTGCGGAAAATATACCCTTGTGGGTACGCTGGACGACAGTGCATACCCTAACCCGAAAGGCCTCACTGTTCAGCAGAACATCTATATCCGCAAGGTAGAGAACCTGTTTACCAACAGCGGCTTTGAAGAGGGTAAAACCGGCTGGTCGACGTACGGTGATAAGACCAAGCTTACCCCGGCTGCGGAAGGCAAATATGCCATAGGCTTGAAATCCAGTAAATCCAATAACAGCGATTATAATATGGTGTTCCCGAATACGACTCATCAGAAACAGTTAGCCAATCTGGTTGCTGCTGCGGGTGCAGGTCAGTATTATATCAGTGCGCAGGCTCGGGATTTTCTCTATGACGACGAGACAGCCCATACAGATGCGCTGAGTGTTTACATCAAAACTAGCTATAAAACGGACGCCAATGCAAAAAGCTGGTCTTTCTTGGGCAATACGCAAGAGGTGACCTTGTCCAGTGATCGGTATGTGACCGCCGGTGGCATATTTGACTTCACCGGGGAAGAAGCCGCGATCTATCCTGTCTTGTATCTGAAGAGTGCCACAAAGTTCGCATCCCAGTGGATCCTCGCGGACGATATGCAGTTCCTTCCTATCAACGTCCTGATCCCTAAGGGCGAAGAGCCTGCGGATATCGTGGAAGTGACCAGCAATATTCCGGTTCGTGCCGTGGTGCAGAACTACGACAAATATGTGGGTGCCAACTGGCAGGAAGCTTTGGGTCTGCCCGCAAAGGTGGAAGTCAAGACCACCAACGGTGTCACCGGCTCGGTGAACGTTACCTGGGATTACTCTCCCTTGAATCTGACAAAAACCGGCAAGTATGTCCTGGTTGGCACACTGGACGACAGCGCCTATCCCAACCCGGATAACCTGTACGTTACCCAGACCATTTACATCCGCGAGGCCAAAAACCTGATCTCCAATGGTGGCTTTGAGGGTGGCAAGACCAGCTGGGGCTGGGGCAGTGATGTTGAGGCCAGTGCTACCCCCGCTGCCGAAGGCAAATTTGCCTTGGCCTTGAAATCCTCCGCAAAAGGTACTACGTCTGCCAGCATGCTGATCTCTTCTGGTACAACCGCCCTTGCACAGAAGATAGCTGAAGCAGGTGCAGGCCAATATTACCTGGGCGTTCAGGTGCGGGATTATCTCCATAGTGGTGAGACAACCCATACCGAGCCCTTGGAGACAGTTCTCCGGCTGCGCTATAAAAAGGACGTCAATGCCTCCTCCTCCTCGCTGAAGGGTGAGACCGATAAGATTACACTGACCGAAACCTATCAGGAAAGCAGCGGCGTGTTCAATTTGGACGGCGACGAGGTGTGGGCTCGTGTGGATCTTTATATGTTGAGCAGCACCAAGTTTGCCGACCAGTGGATTTTGGTGGATGACGTGCAGTTCATCCCGCTGAATGTCACTGTGCAAACCTACGAGGGTGCCGCTGAAGAGGTTCTGACCATTATTCCCGAGCGGAATATTATTCAAAATTATCCTAACTACATTGCAGGATATACTACTGCCGATCTGCTCTTCCCGGAGACCGTGGAGGTCCGCAGCACCAAGGGCGAGATCGTCAAGGTTGGCGTGCAGTGGGATTACAATAATTTGAATCTGTCCAAACTGGGCACCTACACTCTGACCGGTGTCCTGGAGGATATGCAACTGGCGAATCCTAATGCTTTGACGGTTGATCAGGTCGTGCATGTAGTGAGCTATCAAAATCTGCTCACCAATGGTGGTTTCGAGGATGCTGATGACCATTGGACCAAGAATGACCGTGTCAGCATATTGGGCGTCACATCCCCTGTGAGAAACGGCGACATGGCACTGGAGTTTACCATAGGCACAATGCCCGACTACAAAAGCTCCTGGCTGCAGGCGTTCTTCTCCAATGCAGCATTATCTCTGGGTGAAAAGGTTACAGCGACCGGTGGCGGACGGTATTTCTTTGGTTCCTGGGCGCACGGTACGGAGAGTTCCCTGGATATGCAGGTGGAAACACGGTTCCTTTATAAGAATGCAGCCAAAGGCGACACGACTACAACAAAGACCTCGTCCAAAATCAACCTTTCTGCTTCACAATATATCCAAAGCGGAGATGTTGTAGATGTGCCGGATGATATCACTTGGAGCCGTATGGATATTTACTTCTATGGCACGCCGGATCAGATGCGTCTGAGCAAACTGTACCTGGACCAGCTGGAATTGGTTCCTTTAAATGTTGAGATTCCGAACATGAATGACATCATTTCCTGCGAGGATCCAGCGCATGTCTATGTCCACGAGGGAACCTCGTTTGCAGGCCTGAATCTCCCCAGCACCTTGCAGGTTCAGCTTAAGAATGGCCAGCGATTCGAAATCGGTGTTACTTGGGATAAGAGCACATACGATTGCGACAAGATTGGCGATCAGACCATTACCGGTACGCTGAATCTGGGCGGTAAGTACGCCAATACCAAGGGCTTTGCACCCGTTGTTCAGGTCACTGTCCGTGCCAAGGGTGAGGATCTGCGTCAAACGATTTACATCTCCACCTCCGGTAGTGAGGATAACGACGGCCTGTCTCCGGATTCTCCCAAGCAGGATGCCACGAAGATTCCCACCTATCTGAAGCAGGGCTACAACGTTCGCTTAAAGCGTGGCGATATCTGGTATCTTCCTAAGAACACTTTCTCTCTTAAGGATATCTATGGCACCGCGGAAGCCCCTCTGGTGATCGGTGCCTACGGCAGTGGCGATAAGCTGCCGGTCATCGGCTTCCTGGCGAAAGTCGAAAACAGCGCATGGAAATTGGTGGACGCAAAGCGTAATGTTTATGCAGCCGATGTTTCCTCTGTGGGCACAAAAAACGGCATTTCGGCCCACCGTTTGTTCGTCAATGACCAGCCCTACATCCATCAGAACCGTACCAATTATGTTGCGCTGGATGCAGGCCAATATTGCAGCTATGACGGAACACTTTATATCCGTACGGAAGGCGGAGCACCCGAGAATGTGGAGTTTATTCCCAATTCTGCCGGCGGCCCGCGGATAACAATTGAGAGAACTTCTCATCTGACCATTGAGTTCATCCACATAAAGGGCGGTAGTCCGGTTAACAACCTGATTCGTATGAACGCGCCTACGGAATATATCAAACTTCAATACCTGAATATTACTCACAGCTTTTACTATCAGTTGGTTATGGAAGCCTCCGATGAGCGTGTTAATTACAAGCCCGAGATCAGCCACTGTTATATCGACTTGATGTTCAGTCAGGAGGAAGCAGATCTGTCCGGAGTTGGAGGCGATCCCAGCGTGTGGGATGCCCACCTTACAGAGGGCATCACTATGCGTGACGGAGTGGACGGAGCCTGGATCCACCACAATACCATCCGCGATGTAAGCCATGCCTATATCGCCATCGAGAGTCTTGATAGATCGAGCGACTACAAGACCACCGGTGTCCGCAACTGTATTATCGAAGATAACCTGTTGGATGGCAGTAAGCTGGGCTATGCCCGCGCCTTCAATATCTGCGGCGGTCCTAACCTGTCCGGTACTGAGATGTGCCGGGATAACACCTTCCGTCGCAACCGCTGCTACGGCATGTCCACCGCCAGTCACCTGTTCGGTATGAACAATTTGATCTACAGTAATGTCTTCTCCTTCCTGCACTGCAAATACAACGAGGAGGGCGAGTTAAGAGATGGCAAGGGTGCCGTACCCTGGGCCTTTGATACGTACCCGTACAGCGGTCACACTTCTGTGGGCAATATGGTCATCAACAACACCTTCTATGATGTAGGCAGTGCTGTTGGACTAATTGACAAATCCAACTCAGTCTATAACACGATTTACGCTAATAATCTGATCGTTAACTACACCAGTGATTCCGGCACCTACAGCAATATAGGTGCGATCAGTGACAACACTATTGGTCTGCAGTATGTGATGAACAACGGCGTTTATGCAGACGGCCGTGTTGACCACTTTATGGTAGACAGTAAGATCTACACGGCGGAGGATGTCAACGGCGTGAATGCCGGATACAGCGGTAACATTTTCGCAGACCCCAAGTTCCTGAATGCGGATCTGACCCTGAGCGGAACGGTAGTCCAGGACTTCACCCTCAGCAGTGAATCGCCCATGCGTTATGCTGGCCTGTCCCTGTATAACAGCGTGTATGAGTACTTCCCTGCCTGGGAGCGTCTGAAGGCGGAATACACAGACCTGAATGGCGTTGTGTATCTTGCGGAATCTCCCAGTATCGGCGCAATCTCTTACAGCGAGAAGATCACAGGTGAGGTGGCTTCTGTAGGCAAATTGAAAGATGTTGTTGCCAGAACCGGCGCTGAATTTTCTCAATTGTTCCTGCCTGAAACAGTGTCTGCTGTTTCCAAAAGCGGTATTGATGTCATGCTTCTGATCGTTTGGAGCGATGTTGGATTCGACAGTTCCAAGCCCGGCACTGTGACCATCACCGGCGAGCTGCGCAATGGCCCCCATACTGATCTGAATATTGCCGGCAAGACCGTTTCTGTCAATATTCAAATCAAGGACAGACTGGAACTGATGAATATTGAGACACAGCTGAATAATTTGACTGTGTTCTACAATACCTCTTTGGAGGATGTCATCGCTCAACTGCCGCAAACACTGAAGGTTCGTGTAGAAACAGGTTTTGAAGAAGAACTGCCCGTTACCTGGACTTGTGAGAATTACAATCCCACCGTTCCGGATGTATATACCTTCAAGTGCGTTCTTCCCGAGAGCATGCTCACCAACGCCGATGAGTGGGAGTTGGAAGTCGAGGTTCGTGTTCTGCACGAGATCGGCAGAGGCATGGAACTGCTGATCAATCCAGACTTCATTGACGGCACTTCTCCCGGCCCCTGGAAGTTTGGTTGGGGCACCGGCAACTTCAAGGTAACACAAGATCCTGAGTATCTTCTGGATGGTGAGCCTGCTTCTGCTATTGTAACAGCCGAGGGCAGATACGGCTCTTTGCAGCAGGATGTGACCGGTCAGGTCAAACTGCTGGGCGCCGGCAAGTATTTGTTCCGTTGCTATATGCGTTCGTACCTTCCTCTTGAACCCATCAACAGCTCCTATGCTTGTCTTCAGGTTCAGTCGCCAAGCTCATATACTCAGCGTTGCCGTGCAATAGCCAATATCGGTGAAGAGTGGGTCGAGTTCTACAGTGTTATGGATGTTCACGATGTGGACGAGGCAACGCAGATCATGTTCCACACTTCCACAGGTAAGACTGCGGATGATGCAAAAAATAAGAGAAGCTATGTCATCGCCGGCTGTAGCTTCATCTTCCTGGGCACAACCGATGAGGAAGTCGAGGCTACTTTGGATTCCGTCGGTTTGACTTGGAACACCATTAAGGGCGAGAACGAGTCGGAAAAGAACGTTATGTCCGATTTGACTCTGCCCAGCACCACCGGAGAAGCTTCCAAGATCACCTGGTCCTCCAGTGATGAAAGTGTGATCACCTCCGACGGCAAGGTGACCATGGGTCGCCTGCCCAAGACGGTTACCATGACTGCAAAGATCACCTACAAGGGCATTGAAACCACTAAGAAGTTCACTGTTACCGTTCCCAGAGATCCTCAGCTGCCCGTGTTCAGTGCTGCGATCTCCAAGGATCAGACAGTGAAACCCGGTGATGAATTCCAAGTCACCATCTCTTTGGATTCCAAGAATGCAACGGTGTTTAACGTCTATCGGTTCACCTTGTCGTTCAGTACCAGCAGACTGGAATTTGTGGGTATTTCGGATCCCAATTCCAAAGTGGAGGTGGATGGCGGCAGGATCGTGATTTCCGGCATTGGTACGGAACGGCCCATTACCGACACGATCACGCTGACCTTCCGTGCGAAGAAAGACGGCGTAACGGATATTAAGTTGGCCAGCGTGGAGATGGACTACGATCCTAACGCAAGCTTGGATAGTCTGCCTACGATGACGGTTACGAAGAATGCTGCGACAATCACAATTGAGAAGGTTGAGTCCGGCGATGATGCTATTGAGGACAATACCGGCAAGGACAACACCGCTACGATTTGGATCGTCATTGGTCTGGTAGCTGCTGCGCTGATCTGTGGTGGCGTGATCGCCTTTATCCTGATCAAGAAAAAGAAGCAAACTCCCCCCGAAGAAAACTAATCCAGCATAGCAAAGAAATATTTTGAGCCGTCCTCCCTAGGGAGGACGGCCTAAATAACCGGTAGTTGCAGAAAGAGGTAATCTCCATGAAAAATATTGCAGAGATTGATACTAATTTTAAAGTCGAAACGAAAATCAATAAGCCGGACATCAAATTTTACGACATCAGAAAACCTCCTTTTCAAATCAACGGTGTCTTTTTTGAGGATGGTCAGTATCGTAGAATGCCAGCTGCTGTTGCAAAAAATATAAGCGATGGCGTGTTTGCCTTACATGCAAATACAGCGGGCGGAAGAGTGCGGTTCAAAACAGACAGCCCCTATATCGCAATATATACGAAAATGCCTGCAATTTGTAAAATGCCCCATTTTGCCTTGACAGGCTCTGCAGGTTTCGACCTATATTGTGGGGATAGCGGATATGTTAATACCTTTGTGCCGCCTTTTGACATAGTGGATGGATATGAAAGCGTTGTTGAGATCAAGAGTGCAGGAATGCACGAATTTACGATTAATTTCCCACTTTACAGCGATGTGAGTGAGTTGTATATCGGTCTGAGTGAAACTGCCACGGTTTGCGCACCCACACCGTACAGAATCGAAAAGCCTGTTGTATATTATGGGTCATCGATCACCCAGGGGGGCTGCGCCTCACGGCCCGGCAGTGCCTATGAAAGCATCCTTTCCCGCAGATTTTCCTGCGACCACATCAATCTGGGCTTTTCCGGAAATGCCAAGGGTGAGAGTGAAATGGCTGAATACATCAGCCGTTTGGATATGTCCGTGTTTGTGTACGATTATGACCACAATGCTCCATCGCCCGAGCATTTGCAGTTGACCCATGAACCAATGTTCAAAAAGATTCGCAGTGCACATCCCGATTTGCCGATTGTCATGATGTCAATGCCCAGGCCGAAATTGAATCAAAAACAAGAACAACGGTTGGAGATCATTCGCACCACTTACCGCAACGCAATTCAAAGTGGTGATAAGAATGTATACCTAATTGACGGCAGAACCCTTATGCAAATGGCCGGAAATGAAGGAACGGTCGACACGGATCATCCTACGGATTTCGGATTTACTTCAATGGCAAAAACAATATCCGAAGTGTTTGAGCAAATACTGCCGTTTGCGTATTAATACGAAGTTAATAAACCATAAACAAAACCTCCGGCGAAGCCGGAGGTTTTGCTTTGCGACCATGGGATCGTTTTACTTAGAAATCGGAGGAAGAGGAAGCAATTCGTCTAAACGTGTTCCAGGGAGAAACCGTCATGGGCAGGCGTTTTTCTTCCAACTCTTCCAAACAGGGGATCTCGCCATTTATGTAGGCGTGAAGCCGTTCCATGGCAGTTGCGATTCTGGCTTCTGTACCGCCGTAACGCTGATCCAGCACTTCCCAGCCGAAGGGCTTGCAGTATGCCATCCACTGCTTTTTGTGCTGATCGTGGCACAGCTGCGTCAGCTTCAGCAGTTCGGGCAGGAGACAACCGCAGATCCGGGTAAGCACAGCGGTATCCCCACGTTTGTAAGCCGGCTCCAGATTTTCGGCGATCTCACACTTCAAGCTGAGGTAACGAAACACGGTTTCAACATAGGAGTAGTGGGCTTGCCAAGCGGATTCGTTGCCGGCAAAGCCTTGGAATTCCAGAGCGGCACTTTGATAATACTTGCTCATGGGAACAGTGGATAAGTACTCGTCCGCCTGGCCCAACAGCACATCCTGCCAAAACAGGGTTTTGCCGCGGAAAAGCTCCATGAAATTCTCCGAAACTTCTCCAAATTTGAATTTGCATTGGTAATCGCTCATTGCAAGGAAAGCATCCATATCACCGCCGGTGCAGTAACGGAAACGGCGGGAAAGCCATGCATCATCCTCGTGACCGAAGGCATATTCTGCCGTATATTGCAGGGTCAGCAGACTGTAAAAATGGTTGCATTGACAGCCATCGTCGTCGTGCCAGACCGATTGCACAATGTCTTTGATTCCGTATTTACTGCAAGCGGGCAGTGCTTCCTTTGTGGCCCGCAATGCGTACTCCGTATGGGGCAAATGACCGGACCAAGTCCAAGTGCCGCCATAGAATACGATCTTCCGGTTCAGAGCCAAATGCTTTTCCAGCATGTATTCATCGCAGCCGGGCTCTTCGCCGTAATGCCAGTAGATCAATGTTGCGTTTTCCGGGATCTTTGCTGCGACCGCGGGGGGGATAACGGTGGATTCTGTATAATAGCCGGCGTCCGGCGCAGCCATGCGGAAGAACATATCACTATAGATCATGCCCTCCAGGCCCAGCGCATCGGTAATCTCAAAGACTTTTTTCAGATGTCTGCAGAAAATCGTGTCCTTTGGCTGGTAGCCGTGAAGCTGCAAATGCTTGCCAAGACCCAAATTGTGGGCCTCATCCAGTCCCAAAACGATCTTTTTGGTGCGGAAGCAGGACATGACGGACTGGATCGCCCCAAAGATAAATTGATAGGTCGCATCTTCGTCCGCCAGCAGTTCCCGGGCGGTATCCCGGATATCCGCGGATTCATCCCACCGCAGATACTGCTCCATATGTCCAAGAGTCTGAATGCTGGGAATCAGCTCCATATTGTAGTCGGCGGCATAATCGTCCAGTTCTTTCAGCTCTTCGGGGGTATAGCACCCGCGCATATAGCCGAAATAATCCCGGCCGGGTACGCAGTACATATCTTCCATGTAAAGATACAGCTGCTGATAGCCCATCAGTGCCAGCATATCCATCAATTCCTTGAGAGCGCTAACACGAAGAGCACCGTTGCGGGAAAGATCCACCTGCAGTCCCAGATTTTCAAACTGCGGCTGTTCTATGATGGAAAATTCTTCTGAATTCGAGTGCTCCAACAGCAATCCCAAGGCACGAAAAAAACCGCCCTTGGGATAGGTGAGCGTTGCCACTCCGCTGGCGATTTGAACGCGCAGCACATCCCCTGTGCAGACTGTAACAGGCATACCGCCTGCGCAGAGCTGACAGTTTTTAAGGGCCAGGAGTCTTCGCGTGCCCTCCAAATAAGAATCCGGCAGATTTGTAAAATGAAAAGTCATAAAGGTTTCCCTCGAAAATATTACTTATGCGTCATGGTAGCCGCGCGAGACTGTGTAATCTCATTTTTGGCGGGACGGCCCTCCATAATGTTGATGACATCATCAATGACGATTCGCGTAGCGGCGGCGCGGCGGTCAGTGGTGGGGCCACCCCGGTGGGGGATCAGAATGGCGTTTTCCAGGTCACGCAGGGGGCTGTCCATAGACAGCGGCTCTTCCTCGTATACGTCCAGAATAGCACGGAAATGTCCCTGCTGTAAATGTTTTGCCATCGCGGCCTCGTCGATCAGGCTGCCCCGGGAGGTATTGACGATCAGGCAGTCGGGTCTCAGCAGACTCATCAGTTCATCGTTGACCATATGATAGTTTTTTGGGGTTTGGGAACTGTTGACGGAGATGATTTTACAGGTTTTGAACATTTCTTCCAAAGAGACCTTCTCCACACCCAGTTGGGCGGCCTCTTCATCGGAGGTGTGGTTGGAGAACAGCTTGATCTTCACATCAAAGGGCTTCAGATATTTGATCAGATAGCGGCTGATGGTGCCCAGGCCGATGATACCCACATTTTGCTCAATGAGGGAGTCAGTGCGCTTATACACATGCTGCCAGCCTTCCTGAGCCATTTCATTTACGGTCTGAGGCAGGCGGCGCAGGGCGGCGATCATGTAACCCAAAGTGCCTTCCGCAACGCTGCGGGCAAACTCCTCGTTACCGCTGAGGCAGCGGATTCCTCTTTTGTAGGACTCGTCGGTGACAACGTAATTAACAGAACCGCCTACGTAGGCGATAATTTTCAATTTATTGGCTTTTTCCAGTACAGTGCCGCCAAAGGCAGGTACGCCCCAGCAGCAGAAGCATACATCCACGTCCACAAGAGCATCCCGCAATTCTTCGGGTGTCAGGTGGCGGTCATAGGGGTTCCATTCCACAGACCCCAGTTCATTCATGCGTGCTATATTTTCAGGAGTAAAAAAGGTATCCCGAATGATACCGATAGGTGTCTCGACGTAAATCTTCATTTCAGTACCTCTTGTGTGATAATTCTTAAAAAACAGCGGGCCACGGGGTGGCCCGCTGTTTCGCAGGTTAGACTATTTACATTTGACTATTAGTTGGGATCGTATGCGTTCTGATAGATTTCCAGAACTTCCTCAAGACCCATCTGGTTCAGCCGGCTCAAATAATTATCCCAGCCGGTTTCCAGATCTTCCTGACCAGTAATGAACTTACCGTGCATTTGAGAGATGTACTTCTCAAGGTCAGTCCACAGGTCTGCGTAATTGTCCTGGTCGTCCTCGGACAGGACCACAAGGGCGGTCAGATTGGATACCTCTTTTGCATAGGGCAACAGATTCTCCATGGTGCCTTTGCCCTTCACACGCAAGCTGGAAATGGGAACGTACTCGCCTATAATGCCAGTGTACAGATTGTCGGAATAATTGCTGAATTTTTCAAGGGAGGTCCAGGTCTTGGCTTCGTGATCTATCGCAATGTTCACACCAGTAACACCCTTGGAAAGGGAAGCGCCATATACGGTACCCTCCTTGTTCAGGGGGTTATCATGAGGTGCATAGAAGGAATCCAGGAATGCAAGCAGAGTATCCAGATCTTCGCAGTTTGCATTGGCCACACAGGCGCGGAAATTGACAACAGGATTCTTCATCCACTGCTTGGTGCCCTGATACTTAGAGACCAGAGGCTCCATGACTTCGATATGAGCGACACCGTCTGCAAAAGAAGAGGTGTTAGCGTAAGTACCGATAGAAATTGCACAGTTGCCGTTTTGGATAGCGGCTTTGCTGGAAGCGGAGTCCATGGTGTAGATGCCGGTCTCGAAAGCACCGGAGTTCCACAGCTGGTTCATGTATTCCAGATAGTAACGGTACTGCTCAGTAGCAGCGCCCAACACAACTTTGTTCTCGGCATCGAGGGTCAAGCCGGTTTCCACCAACTCGCCAAAGGACGAGAACAGGGTGCTGGCGAGGGTGTTCTGGCCGTTCCAGTTCATATAGGATTTGGTCTGGGGAATGAAAGCCTTGAACTCGGGGTTGTCCTTATACTTTTCCTGAGCTTCCTTAATAAACTGCAGAAGCTCGTCGGTGGTAGCGGGAGCTTTTTCCCATCCGAGTTCTTCCATAATGTCGGTACGGATGTAAAGAAGGTTAGACTGGTTAGTATTGGACCAACCGACCTTGGGCAGGGAATACATGCCGCCGTCGGGATAGGCGCAGACTTCCAGAATCTCAGGATACTGCTTGATCAGGGCGCACAGGTTGGGCATCTTATCCAGATGCTTGCTGAAGTCCAAAAATTTACCTGCGGCACCAAATTCATAGACCTTCGCCTTGGGAAAATCCCAGGGCATAACAATGGCGTCGGGGATGTCAGTAGCGGCCAAAGAGGCACTCAGCTGTTCTCCGGTCCAGGTCAAAACATCCAGCTCAATGCCGGTAACTTCTTCCCACAGCTTGGACGCATCTATTTCACCTTCTCCGCCCTCAGTAAACAGGACGCGCAGAACGGTGTCGGTCTCCAAGGGATAGAAATCAGCATTGACCTGTTCCTTGGGGTCGATCACAGCGGGGGGGATGCTGATGGTTGCTTTGGTCTCCGGGGTATCGTCTTCGGTGACACAGGCGGTCAAGCCAAGGATCATAACGAAGGCCATAAGCATTGCGAGCAGTTTTTTCATATTCTTTCCTCCTTATTTTTATATAGCACGATGCTGCTGCATCGAAACTACCGGTAAAAGATTAGCCTTTAACAGAACCCAGCATAACGCCCTTCTCAAAATACTTTTGAATGAAGGGGTAGATCACCAAAAGCGGGACAGATGCAATAACGATACTGGAATATCTCAACTGGAGTACCACTTCTGCCCAGTGATCTGCATTTGCACCACCGTGGAGTGCTTCCATATTGGCACGGTCAACGAAGCCCCGGAGCACCATCTGCAAGGAATGCAGGTGGTCAGCGCTGGGCTGATAGTACAGTGAATTGGTAAAGTCGTTCCAGCGGGAGACAGCGTAGTACAGCATAATAACGCTGAGCATAGCCTTGGAAAGAGGCAGAACGATTTGCAAGAAAGTCTGCAGAGGGCTACAGCCGTCGATTTCAGAGGCTTCCTCCAATTCTCTGGGCACACCGGATACAAAGAAACTCCGGGCAATGATCAAATTGGTAGTAGAGCAGGCACCACTGAGCAGAACGGCCCAAACAGTGTTGATCAACCCTAACTCTTTTTTCAGAATGAAGGTGGGGATCAGGCCGCCGCTGAAGTACATGGTAAATACCAGAAGCTTCATGATCACGCTGCGACCCTTGACCTTGGGATGGGATAGAGAATAGGCGGCGGGAATGGTAAACAAAAGGTTTATGATCGTACCCACAACAAGATAGAACAGACTGTTACGGTAACCGATCATGATTTCGTTCGTGCGGAAGGCTTCCGTATAAGCAGAGATCGTCAGGTTGATGGGATAAAGAAGTACCTTTCCCAGTGCCACGGTATTAGGATCTGAAAAGGAACTGATTAATACCAACCAAAGGGGATACAAACAGACGAGCGCGGCAATGACCAGAATCGTATAAATGATTCCAAGCACAACACGGTCAGAAATTGATTCTTTTACTTTCATTTTGGCACCCCCTTAGAAGAGACTGTTTTTGGTGAGTTTGTCGGAGATCTTATTCACGGTCAATAACAAGATCAGATTGATCACATTGGAAAATAGGCCAACTGCGGTAGCGTAGCTATAGTTGCCATCGATCAAACCGCGATAATACACAAAAGTGCCGATCACTTCTGCGGTATCTGCGTTCAAATCGTTGAGCATCAGCAGCACCTTGTTGGTATTATTTGCCATTATGCCGCCCACACGCATGATCAGCATGACCATGATTGTAGGAAGAATGGTGGGAATGTTGATGTGCCAGATTCGCTGAAGGCGCGATGCACCGTCCAAGGTAGCAGCCTCATGCAAGCCGGGGTCAACACTGGACAGAGCGGACACGTAAACAATACAACCCCAACCTAAGTTTTGCCAAACATCAGACCATACATACAGATGCGGGAATGCAGCCGGGTCAGTCATGAACGCGACCTCTTCAAGACCCAGGGATTGCAACAGCTGATTAACTAAGCCATTATTAGCAAAGAAAAGCTGCAGCATGCTTACAATAACCACAGTAGAAACAAAGTGGGGAGCATACATGATGGTCTGGATTGATTTCTTAAACTTTGTGTGGGTGACCTCGTTGATCATCAGCGCAAAGATAATAGGTAACGGAAAAGTGCAAAGACTATATAAAGAGAGTGTCAGGGTGTTTCGAAGGATGGTGGTGAAGTAGTAAGAGCTAAAGAAACTCTTAAACCACTTCAGGCCGACCCATTTACTTGCCCAGATGCTCTTGGCACCTGTATAGCGCTTGAAAGCAATGATGATGCCGCCCATGGGGCCGTAGAGGAAGACGGCGTACCAAATCAGTGTTGGTAAAATAAACAGATACAACCAAAAATATGTTTTAAAATGTTGCAGCAGCTTCTGTCCCTTCGTACTGGGGGACAACGTTTGTGCTGTGCGCGGGGATGGCGTTTTCAAAAGTATCACTCCTAATCTGTGTGGATGGACTGACTATATGATAAATCAAAAACTCCCATTATGCATCACGTCTTTCTTGCAAACCATCTCAAGAATTTTGCAGGTATGATCTTTATGCATAGATTTTGCCATTTGGTTTTGTGCAAGGGTAACAAATCCCCACTCGACCGTACCATCGAGTGGGGATTCTCGCATTATTTTATGCCTTCCAGTATGTTGTAGAGGATCGGGCGGATGCGCTGTGCCATCCGGTAGAAGCCAAGATCGTTGGGGTGCGTATGGTCCACAGTGCAGGCATCCTGGTCTTCGTCACCGAACATCCCTGCACCATCCAGGTAGTATAGATTTTCGTCACCCTCAGCCCAGCCACGGGTACAGGTTTCCATGATCATTCCTCCGGTAAATAAATATATTATATGGATTGCTTTTCCTTTTGGATGTTCCGATATTTTGTTGGCGGCATACCGTACTTTAACTTAAAAACGGTGGAGAAATAGTTGGCGTTTTCAAAACCGGCCGCAGCAGAGATCTCCGCGATGCTCTTCTGTGTGGTGCACAAAAGCATATGGCCGTATTCCAGACGCTTTTCTGTAACGTATTCCTTGAAGCCTGTACCCGTCACTTCTTTGAAAAGACGGCTGACTGCATAGATGGAAACGCCAATATGGTCTGCGGCAGAAGTCAAACACAGTTCGCTGTTTTTGAAATTGGTATCCACATACGTCAGCAGCCGTTGCTGTATCTGTATGTCCACAGAGCGTTCGGTGTCGGCAACTTGTGCGCAAACCTGTTGAACGGATTCGCCCAAAAGCTTAAACAAATGGTCTGTGCCGGTAAAAGACAGGAGCAGCTCTATGTCCTGGGCCGAAAGGTGTGCTTCGTTACTGTTGATGCTGTCTAGATAAGAGTGCAGCAGCTGGAAGCAATGATATCGCAAGTGGCCTTCTCCCATAATGTTGTTGTAAAGATATGCTCTGATATCTGCCAAATATTTTTGTGCTTCTGCTTCATCACCCACGTAAACACACTGTGACAGCAAATGCAGCATTTTGGAGAAATCATCCGCCGTTGCGTCCGTTTTGTTTGCGTTTGGACTGGGATGGGCGGTTACAGCGCCCCGGTAGGAGGCGCGCAGTTCGTGGATATCCGTCACGATCTGACCTGTGCAAAGAGGATACTCCATGCCAAAGACATCTGCGATGGCGCGAATCGTATGGTCATGCAGTGCGAGGGAATGGATCTGCGTTTCAGCCAAACATACGATGATCGTATGGGGGCGGCTGGGAACACTGGTGATGTAGATGCTGTGTCCCGTGGCTTCTGTGATTCTGTCTGCCAGCTGGAGAGATTGCGCGGAATTCAAAGAGGGGCACAGCGTGGTCATAACTGCGAAGGATTGATAGCGACTGGATGGGAAGTATTGGTTGATCAGCTCCGGTTTTACGGCATTTCCAAACAGCAGATCTCCCAGAATGAAATCCTTCAGCAGATTCTGCTGATTAGACATTTTTTCGTCCAGCTGAAAGAAAGCGGAATCCAGCAGCTCGATCTCAGAACGGGTCTTGTGCCCCAGCTCTCCGCCGGTATGCTTTTTCAGAAGCTGGTAAATGGGCCGGTAGTTAATATAAATTGTAACACAAAGGGAAATGATCACCAGAAAGATCATTCCATACATGGTGGTGCGCAGCAATTGTGCAAAGTCCAACAGCCGGCCCTCGGAGGCATCCTTATCCACGGAAAGCAAAAAGGTAAGGCTGGACTCCGGATCGGTATGCCTGTAAAGCAGCAGATCCTTTTTCGCGCCGGCAGTGCAAACGTTGCTTCCGGAGGACAGGAAGCTGTTGAGCTCCGGAGTGTGGATGTTTTCCACAAAGTCACTGCCCTGGAGCAGAAAATGACCGGCTTCGTCGATGATCGCAAAGCTGGCGTGCAGGGAGATGGATGCTCTGAGACTTTCTTCCAATGCCGCTGCATCCATGACAAAGAAGGCGATGGCATCATTTCTGCCTGCTGCGCCCAAAGAAATGGGGCGGGCGGCATAGAGTGTTTTGCCGTCAGAGGATGCATGATAGTCCATGCAGTCCAGCTCCTCAAAGAAGACCCGCAGCCGCTTGGAATATTCACGACTTGCTGGCTCATGCATGTCGCAGTAATCGGTCAACAGGTATTTGTTGCCGTTGGTCAGAAGGTATCCTTCGGAAGCGTAGTATACGCCCACATTTGTTACATAGAGCACTTCCGCACCGTAATTGGAAATTTCCTGCGCTGCCTCATATAGCGCATACTCCGAAGAGGGATGACGCAAAGGCTTTTGGATGATATCGTTGAGGCTGATCCGCAGGGCCGTCTGTGACAGTACCTGCTCCCGGGACTGAAAGGTACTGGCACTGGACTGCAAAACGGAGCGATAGTATTCATGATTGCTTTTCTGAAATTCATCCGTTGAGTGGCTTACAGTGAAGGTCTGCAGAGCAAGCAGTGGGATGCAGATGAGTCCCACAATGGACAAGACCAGCGTGAAAAGAAAGGAACGCTGTTTCAATATTTTCTTTGCTTTTTCGGTAAAAGCCATGATTCTTCCTTTCCTTTCTTGTCCAAATAGGGCTCTCAAAGGAGATGCCGCAGCGCTGCGTCCACTCTTTGGAACAGAAGTGCGTGGCCCGCGTCGTTGGGGTGCAGACCGTCTGCAGTATACGCCTCACGAATGTAGTCGATATTGGGCTGCAGACCGCTGGTGGTGAACAGGTCGATCACAGGGAAGCCAAAATATGCTGCGGTTTCCTTTATAATACGAACATACTCCCGCAGAGGGGCGATCATCTGCCGCTCCTCGCAAATGGTTCCATCCTCGTTCAGACGGTGAATGGGGGTGGCGACTACGATCCATTTGCCGTGATAGCGGCGCAGCAGCTTCTCAAACAGCACCCAGCAGGCACCGTAGAAGGTGTCGTCAGTTTTGTCGCCCCACTGTCCCAGAGGACAGCAGCAGCAGTAGTCGTTGGTGCCGCCGAACACCATAACAAGATCGGCGTCCGCGTCCATTTCATCGGCACGCTCGCAGAAGCTTCTGACCCCCCACAGGCATTTGTTTGACAGGCAGGAGCCGGGATCGCCGTAATTGCGAATGGTGGCGTTGGGATATTTCCGCTGCAACAGGCCCACATAGCCATCTTCATCCCGGGTGGCACATTTGCCTGCGGTGATACTGTCGCCGAGGATGTTGATCTTCAGATTATCTAACTTCATATGTATCTCCTTAAAAATAACTGTAGCCGAATTTCTCTTTGGATTCCATGTAAGAGAAGGCCTTGTTCAGCTCCTCCACCATCAGTTCGGCGGTGCGTTCGAAGATCTTTTCGCCCTTTTCGGCAGTCGCCTTGCTGGGGATGCCCCACACGCCGGAGGGACTGGCACGGAAGATACTGCCGTAGCTCAAGTAGGGGCGGGGCACATCGGGCACATAGTCCACCGCACGGTCCATGTGCACGGACTCCGGGTCAATGGCCAGGATCTTGGAGGTCTCGCCCTCACCGGCGTGGAGCTCGGGAGTCTCCAGCAGTCCCTCCTCACGCAGCTTGGGGCTAAAGTCACCGGAATAGGCCAGTGCAACCATCAGGTCGGGATTGTTTCTGGCGTTCAGATCCCGCACCAGGGGAGTCATAATAAAAATACCGCCGTGGCATTGTAAAATACCCACTTTTTTGAAACCCTGCAGCTTCAGGGACATGATGATGTCCGTCATCATCTGATAGAAGGTGACAGGCTCCATCCAAACGCTGCCCTTTTTGCCCATCTGCTCCCGGCAGGTGGAAACAGGCAGTGCGGGCACCAAAAATGCGCCCATTTTCTCAGCGACCCGTTTGCCCAGCTCTGCGGCGATGGCCCAGTCGGTCATCACAGGCAGATGAGGGCCGTGCTGCTCCAAAGAGCCCACGGGAATAATGGCGATCTCCGGATCCAATGCGGTGATTTCATCTGCAGTTTTGCGATACATATGTATACCTCCTGTTTACTGGGGAATGCCCCCATTCTAATTTAATGATATTATACACCGAATGACACCAAGTTGGCAATCAAAAGTTTTTTGCAAAATCTACAAGTTTTTGCATAAAACCCTTGGAGGATTTGACAAGTATTTTGGTAAAGCTTATAATAATTGTGATGTTTTAAGCAGCAAAGGAGGCTGTATTATGCAATTTGGAAACTGGCGTTTTAGAAAGCCTTATGAAGATCGGGACGTTTTGATCACGACGGATGACAACGATCTGTCCGTGGGCTTTTCGAATGAAAAATACACTGTTTTGAAATGTACATTGGATGTTACAGACTTGAAGGAGCGGTATTATTACCGTTTCGACGCATCCTTTGACACCGCAAAGCTGAGCCATCGCTTTTTCTACAACTGTTATGACAGTGAAGGACAGGAAAAACACAAGGGACACCTTCGCCTCGGTGAGTCTATTTTGATCCCGGAGGGCTGCTGCCGTTTGGAGCTGGAGCTGCTGCTGTTCAGTCACACGCCCGGAACTGCCGTTCTGCGGGATGTGACTTTGACAGAAGAAGGCCCTTATGTGCCCCGAAAAGTGCGGCTGTGCGCTGTTTCCTGGGATATGGTCGATCCGGGCGTTTTCAAGACCTATGAGGAAAACGTGGACAATGTAATGAAAGAGCTGGACACGGTTGGACCTCTGAAGCCGGATATGGTGGTCTTTACCGAGGCGGTCTACCAGACCGGACGGGATTCCAAGCGTCAGCCCAAGGTTCATTTCTCCCGCTTGGATGATGAAGATATTGCCAAGCTGTGCGCAAAGGCAAAGCAGTATAACACTTATATCGCCTGCTCCATTTATGAAAAGGACTCTGATGATCTGAAGCGGCTGACCGGGTTGCTGATCAACCGCCAGGGTCAGATCCAGGAGCTTTACCATAAGACCCACTTGACCATGGGTGAGCTGGAAGACGGCAGTATTTTGGAAAATGAACTGCCTGTTTTCGATACGGATTTCGGCAAGGTGGGCATTCAGATCTGCTGGGATCACTTCTTCCCGGAAAGCACCAGGACGCTGGCGCTGAGAGGCGCGGAAGTCCTGCTGATTCCAACACATGGCTTCCGTAGAGAGCGCACCTTGACCCGGGCACTGGAAAACGGTGTTCACCTGGTCAGTGCCTACACCCACAACGAGGGCACTATGGTTGTTTCTCCCAACGGCAAGGTGCTGGATGAAGCGGGAGATAAGGGTTATGCCCTGGCGGAAGTGGATCTGAATGAGCCGGTTTGGTGTCCCTGGATGTCCTGCGGTTCCAGTGCAGAACCCAATCCCACTTACCTAATGGAACGTCGCCCGGAGCTGTACGGAGATCTGTGCATTCCTGTGGAATATTGAGTAAAAATGGGGCTCTTGATGAGCCCCATTTTATGATGCCCAATGATTGCCTCCTGGTCGCTCTTTTGGGAAATGACGTTCTCATTCGACGAGTTTTGCTTGCAATTTATTTCGTAGTGTGATATATTTTTCTTGCGACGCAAATTCATAATTTCCATTGTGCAAGCGTGTATTTTTACTTTTTCGTAAAAATACAGGCTCTGTTTCCGTGCGCTTGCAGCGTGGGAATGAATTTGTGTCGCAGCAATCGGAGCATGTGTTTTTGGTGCGCAGTTTCGGCTGCGCACTTTTTATTTTTATGAAAACAAAGAAAACGGACGATCCCGGTGAGCGGGAATGATTGACGGCAGGAAGTATTTGGGATATAATGGAAATAATCATCGCAGGAGGATAGAAAGATGCTCGTTTATTTACAAATGATCGAGACCGCGGAGGAACAGACAAAATTTGAACGGATTTACATGCAATACAGGGATATCATGTATGGCACCGCCTATAAAATTCTTCAAGATGCCCAGGATGCCGAGGATGCGGTACAACAGGCTTTTGTGAAGCTTGCGGAAAATATTTATAAAATTGAGGAACCCATTTGTCCAAAAACCAAGGGCTACATCGTTACTATTGTTGAGAACAAAGCCATCGACATGTACAGAAGGCGGCACGCCCATCCTCAGGTGGAGTATCTTGACGAGATCGTGGGTATTCAGGTGGAGTACAACGGCAGCAATACTTTGGCAGAGTGTATTTTGAAATTGCCTGCCCGTCAGCGGAGCGTGATCATTCTTAAGTACAGTCATGGCTACGAAAACAAGGAAATTGCAAGGATTCTGGGAATCAGCTTGTCCAATGCGCAAAAACTGGATCAAAGAGCCAAGGCAAAACTGAGACTGCTGTGTGAGGAGGCGGGGATCGAATGGTAACGGAAGAAATGCTGCAAAATGCGGCTGCAGAAGCAGAACAGACCCTGTTGTTGGCCTTGACAGCAGAAGAACGGCCACATGAGTTCTCCGGACAATTTGAGAAGAAAATCAGGAAGCTGACACGCCGGGCCAAGCATCCAGTGGGGTATCGGGTGCTGCGCTATGCAGCGGTGGTGGTACTGGTGATGGCGACGATGTTTGGTGCTGTGCTGGCCGTCAGCCCGGAGGCACGGGCCAGTATTCTCGGTTGGTTTTTGACAGAATCTGTAGGCCCGTACACCCACTATGTCAATGCAGATGCCCAGGGTTTACCGGATGCTGCCACGGAAATGAAATATGATTACTACCTGCCGACGCTCCCCGAGGGCTATTCGCTGATACTGGAGACTCCAAGGGTGGAAGGAAAAACATATCTTTATACCGGCAATACGGGAATGATGCTCGACTTTAACTATCACTATGCCGTCGGCGCTGGAGAGCTGTTTTTGAATGTGGAAGGATATGAGCATGAGCGTGTCACTGTTGGTGGTGTGACAGCAGATCTTTACACCACTACAGAAGAAAAGCAGTGCAATGTGATCATATGGAACAGCAAGCACAGCGGCGTGATGTTCCAAATCCACGCAGATTTGGAAAAAGACGAACTGATCGCCCTGGCAGAAAGTGTCCGATACCGGGAATTTCCCGAGGAAAACGAAACATAAAGAAAAGTGCCGATCCGGTTTTCCGGAGCGGCACTTGCAATTTTCCTCTATCCTTCCGCAGGGAGTGTAGTGAGGCCAATGTAGACCTGGAACATACCGGTGCCCAAAGAACCGCTGGACCAGTAGCCAGCCTGCAGATGCAGCAATCTTTGGTCCATGGGGAAGGTGGAATTTTTAATGGAATTATATTTGCTGTCGATCAGAAGCTTCCCCTGTCTGATCAGCTCATCAACAGGATCCTTATACCAATCGAATTTGAATACCTCTAGCGTTTTATTGCTTTTCTGGTTGCTGTTCAGGCCATCTACAGAGTGGACGATGTTAACAAAGCCATAGGCTTTGGCGTAGTCATCCAAAGCCTTTTGAATGGCCTCGATATCGACCTCGATGTCGTTTACATAGTAGAGAGTCTTTTGAACACCACAGGTTTTGCATTGTTTGTCCACCTGTTTGGCGTAGTACTTAGGATTGGCGTCGGTTTGACGGGTGATCTCATAATCGTGGTCTGCTTTGCTGCCGGTAGCACCGCAAACAGAGCAGGTGCTTGCTTGGGTGCAAGTCGCACCGGTCCATTTGTGCCCGGCGGCAGGGATATTACGATCCTCAGTCGCTCCGCAAGCTGAGCAGGTCACTTTTGCTTTGCCGTCCTTGGTACAAGTCGCGGCTGTAACGGTCTCGGGCTGACCAAAGGTATGTGCTTTGTAAGAATACTGGCAGGCTTGGGTATGCCCGCACAAGGTGCAGGTGTCAAGTCCCTCGCCGGGATCAGTGCAGGTAGCTTCCCGGATCACCGTATTTTCAAAGGAGTGGACATCATTGACGGGGATCTTCTCTACCACATTTTCTGCACCGCAGACAGCGCAGACTCCGGTGCGTTCGCCTTCTTCTGAGCAGTTGGGCTCCTTGGTGACAGAGGCATCACCCAAGGTGTGTGGGATTTTTTCGATCTGCTCATACTTGCTTCCGTTGCAGCCGGTACAGGTATACTTCTGAAGGCCTTCTTCGGAGCAAGAAGCTTCTTTTTCAACGGTACCATTATCGTATACATGATTTAAAAACGGGATAGGCTGTGTATAACTATCCTGACACAAGACGCAGGTAAAGGTCTCCACGCCCGCTTTGGTGCAGCTTGCCGCTTGCGTGATCTCAGAATGGTAGTCGTGGACACATTCTTTTTGACATGCGGCGCACAGGCAGAGAACCACCGTTAGCATAGCAATTACATAAGAAAATCGTTTCATGGTATGATACCTCCGTTTCTTTCTGCATATTATAACGAAGCAGGCATCAAAAAATGGACACTCTTTTGCAAAACTTCCATTTTTTATTTCAATTTCCGAAAAGAAACAATCATATTTCATTCCAAAAAGGCCATGCTATGGTTGCGGAAGAAAAACCGCGAAAGAAGCAAAAAGGAGCGTATTTGGAAATGAAGAACAACAATCAGATCAATGTCCCTCAGGCTCGCGAAGCAATGGACAAGTTCAAGATGCAGGCAGCTCAGGAAGTCGGCGTTAACCTGACCAACGGCTACAACGGTCACCTGACCTCCCGCGAGGCCGGCTCCGTCGGCGGCCAGATGGTCAAGAACAATTGTCCCATACGACTCCTGATATTCCACAGAGAAAACCGCATAGCACAAGGCCACCAAATCGCTGTACAGTACGCTGTACATATTGGCGTATAGAGCAGCACAGCCGCCTCCTACAATGGAGGCGGCTGTGCTTGCCTTTTTAGATTACGAAATTGCAGCAGCAATCTCTTCCGTTCCTTTTTCTCGGATTTCTTTGGAAGCAGCTAAGTATTCCTTGGTGGTATCCCTTGCAATATCGGTAAGCCCTTGGAAAATGTTCGCATTGGTAACATGTATTCGGGGCTCTATTGCTTGCTTTTTTTGATCGTCTAATTGTGAATATTGGGTTATTGTGCGCTTAGCTTTCCGTTCCGCAATTTTGCGGTCAATATCGATAACCCCTTCTGCTGGATATCATAACAGAATAAGACGACATGGCGCTCAGCGTTTCCTGTCAGCCAAGCACAGACTCGCTCCCACCAAAATTTATCAGTAGCACCAATTGACATTCCATATATGTACAGAATATGGCTTTCATTCAAAAGTTTTTTCGCTTTTGCATCGGCGTTTTCTTGGTATCCTTGATTCGCTTGCTGTTTGATCAAAAGTTCCTCATACAAATCACCATATTCACAATTAAAAATATCTGGTTTAGCGATTTGCGACTTATCATTAACACCGAAAACCATTTGCGAATTTACTGTGCCATGTACATGGTGAATCGCACCGACTGTGTGATTGAGGATGGAGGTGTCATATTTGTGAGTACCCAAAAGCCCTTGCTTTTTTTGAGCCAACTTAAGACATTGGTCAAGTGTGTCAGTGTAATTGTATGTAATAAAATTGAAGATAACATTTTCGTTTCTGCGATTAGTATAAACAGCATCCAGCACTTCTTTTTCTTGTGTGTGAAAAGGCGAAGAAAGAGCCTTTAACTGCGAAAAAGCATTTTCAATTTCATTAACAAGCGCTTGGCTCTCAAATTTTCCCTGCTCATCTTTCAAATAGCAAGCAAGATGTTCGCAAATATCCTTATGGCACTCATTGAACGCAGCTCCTGCACCTGCATCGAATTGTGCGGTATACTTTCCTAATTCTTCCTCTGCCGCAGACCATAATTCCTCATTATCATTAATGTATTCTCGGAATTTCTTCAAAGTGTCTGTTTTAGCAGGGGTTTTCTTATACCACTTAATGAATTCGGAGTATGTTGTTTTAAGGCCAAGATTCCTGTCAAAACCATTACCAATCAAAAAAGTAATATTCATTAGTATTTACCTCTCTCTTATCTATGGCGGAACTAGAATGTCCGCCAGCAAAGGTTACGCATAAACTCCACAATTTCTCCGTTGTCCCGATCCTCGTAATAAGCAACCAACAGGTGCTTAAATTCCGGGACATGCTCCTGGGGGATCACCAGCAGGCCTTGTCCCTTGGTAATCATAAAATGATTGGCGAAAATCACAGCAGCACGCTTGTTGCCATCATTGAAGATTTGGGCCTTCATACAGTACAGGCACAACTTGATAGCGGTGCCCACCGCATCAGTGCTCTCGTGGATGATTGCATCAATGTTTTCCTTGACGATAGTCTCGATAGGCAGCGGAGGAATATAGGTTGTGCCACCAATAGTAACCGGTACACCGCGAATCCGGCCACCGTCAGAATAGAAGCCTTCGTTTACCAGTTTGGCAATATGGCAAAGGATGTGGTAGTCCGTGCCGTAGCTTAGAACATCCTTGTCCAGGATAAATTCCCAAGCGTGCTTCAGGTTCAAGATTTTCTGCACATCTGTGGGCTTCATGCCGGACACAATGCCGTTCTCGATAATGTCCTCGGTTTGGGGAAATGTGGTAGCGACGCCTTCCAAAACTGCCTGGTCGTAGATGTTGGCTTTCATATTGGCGCGGGCAAAGTCTAGATTCAGCATTACACGGGGAGAGAGTTCTGTTTCCTCGTAGCCTAATGCTGCCAATTCCCGCTCTACCTTGCGGATCTGCTTGCGGAGTTCCCGTGCCTCCCGAGAATTGCGGAGCAGTAGCTGGTACAGCTCTTCGGTATAGGAGTCCACATAGGTAGAGGTCACCCGGCTGCCCACCCGTTTGCGCATATATAAATACTTTTGCCCATCCCGGTCTTTGATCTCCGGGGTACCCTCATAAGGGATCAGATTCAGTCGCGCCTGATAATCTGCTTTTTGATGCAGTAATTCTTGAATTTTAGAGTAAGTGTTCTCCATAACAAAACCTCCTTGGGGAACTTTCTTTTATATACTATAACAAAATGTTCCCCAATATGCAAGCAATCTATGTATAATTGGGGAACTTTTTAAATAAGGAAATAAAAAAGGATACCCCATAAACGCATATCATATGTCTAAATAAATATAGTCCCTTCGTTATTTGAAGCAACGATGGCGGATCTTTTGCTATGCCATTGCGCACAATATGTTGGAATGCAGACGGTAATTCTTGTCCGACTCCCTAAATAACGAAAGAAAAGCGTCACATTATACAATGTGACGCAAAATTATCTGGAAATTCCTGAGGTATGCCTCATGGTGCATTCTCCTGAAGATGGTTAGAATTCTGTCGAATTCTGACGAAAAGGAGAGAAAACCATGCGAAAACACTACATAAACGTCCTGAAATCATTCTTCCACGACAAGTTATTCTACGCCCGTGAATCCCTGGGTATCTCCCAAGAAGAAATGGCACATCGCCTGGCTATGGCCGCCCGTACCTATGTGGATCTTGACCACGGAAAAACATCCTGCAGCGCACTGACGCTTGCACGTTTTTTGATTTACGTATGTGCGGATCCCGTTGCTTTTCTGGAGGAGCTGCGCGATGCCTTTGAAGCTGCCGACAACAAAGCTGCGTGAAGTATCCCGCTTCGGGGCGTATACTTACAGAGTGCCTCTTCCGGTGAAGGATGTACGGATATTCGCAAATGGCAACGCTTATCCTATCTGTCCCCGATGCGTCAATACCTTGGACAGGGAATATATGTCCTTTTGCGACCGCTGCGGTCAAAAGCTTAATTGGCAACGTTTTGATTCTTCTAATGTCTAATTCTATTGTTTTAGTTCGTTATCTGTAATGTGGATAGAATTCCGCGAGTAAATAAAAACAAAGGAGGCAAATCAAATGAAGAAAAAGGTTTTGAGGTTTTTGGCGGTACTGCTCATATTCAGCATATGTACCTCACTTCTGCCGGAATCTGTGTTTGCGGTTACGGTGGAAGAGTCCGTTGAGGAAACCACACCCACGATAGCAGATTTCCTTGCAGGAACTGCGACCGCAGAAGATATCTACGGCGTTCTGGATCCATCCATTGTTCCCGCGGCCATCGATTACAATGAAGCCGTCGAGAAGAACCATATTGCGCGGTGTTATGAAGACGAAGGCACCGACCTGAACAAGATCATTTTCTTGAACATCGACGGCACGAAAACCATGTACACCTTTGATTTCCCGGTCAAGTACGTGGACGACAACGGAAACATTCAGGACATTCGTCTCGAAATTGCAGAGAGTGCCGTAAATGCCGGCGCATTTGAAACCGCCGCCAATAATACGGTAACCACCTTCTCTGCACAGTTTACTGACGGCATCACTCTGGAGGGTAACGACACAGAAATCCGTCTGATCCCCATACTGCCAGCCCCCGATCTCAGCGCGACGCTGTCCACCACCGACATGGTGGCCACTACCGCAACCGCCCAGCGCATTGACGCAGATACCGTAGCATATCCCTACGATGCCAAGACCACGGTGGAATACTCCCTGACCTATACCGGCTTTAAGGAAGATATTGTGGTCAGCGAGTATACGGGTCAGACGGAGTACCCCTTCCGTCTGCTCACTAACGGCCTTGCCCTGGAAGAGATCGGCGGCTCATTCTTCCTGGTGGACGACCAGGGTAATATTGAAGCATCCATCGGTGACATTATCATCTTCACCGCCGATGAGCGCAACAATGCATTTGGTGATATTGAACCAAAGACCATCGTAGAGAATCAGGAATATCTGCTGAACATTGTGGTAGATGCCGAATATCTGGCTGACCCAGCAACAACTTATCCCATTCGCATTGACCCCACGGTGAAAATTAATTATAATTATGGTGCAGGTGCTGTGGAAGACATTACCATTAGCACCAACACGAACTTTTCCGGTTCTTACGATTACTTGTTCGTTGGGAGACGGCAAACGGAGGGTATTGCCCGAATCTTGATGCGTTTTCCTGGATTGGACATGAGCCAACTGGCAGGCGCAACAGTCACTGATGCCCATGTGCGCATCCGGGACATGATGTGCGAAGACGTTCCTCTGGACGTATCCTGCCATATTTTTACCGGCAATGTGTGGGCAGAAAGCTCGGCCACTTGGGCAAACTGCAGCCCCGACAGCTATGTAAGCACACCGCTGTCCACCAACACCTTAAAATGGTCCATTGGCAATACTTTTTCCAACAAGCATTGGTATCAGTTTGATGTAACCGAAGCTGTCCAAGGCTGGGTCAACGGAAACTATAGTCAGAACAAGGGTTTTCTCTTTAAGGTTGCAAGCACAGTCGAAAACGGCAGCACGATCCAAAATCGTACCTTCGGTTCATATAACCGAACAAACTACCGGCCATCCCTGACTGTAACTTATTCAGTGGGAGGCGGCACAGTAAGTATTCGAGAAGGTGGAACTTCCACGCTATCCGCTGCTGGCATTACCGGTACTATAACCTGGGCATCCAGCAATACCGGTATCGCTACTGTAACAGCATCCGGCGTAGTAACTGGTGTAAAGGCAGGACATACGACAGTAACCGCTTCTGTAAATGGAGTTGTGGAGAAGACATTTGATGTGTATGTGGCAGTAGCGGACGGTGTTTACTACATCAAGAACAACAATTCAGGCTATTATGTGGGTGTAGAAGATTCCAACATAATGAGCGCCAGTGGTGTTATTCAGGAACCGCAGAGAACATCAAATCCTCGAAAATACTCACAGCTGTGGAAAATTACATATCTTGCCGATGGTAAGTACAGCATTCGTCCAATGCACCAGCTGAATACGGGATTAAGCGCATATCAAACCGATGTGAACATTTGGGACATTGATGAAACCGATAGTATATCCGCGGTTGCGGATGACTGCGAGTGGACCATCTCATATTCCTCCTCTGGATATGTGTTCCGGCATGAGGGCTTGGCCGCACGCACGCTTGTTCCCGTAAACCACTCCACATCAGGCAATGCCGCGCTTACAGTAGAAAGCCCAAGCAGTATAAGTGCTGCGCATTTGTGGACATTGGAAAATGTGACATCTACAATCCAAAATACGATAATCTTTTACGACAAAGAAAAGAAAGTGTTATCGCTGAACCCTGTCAGATATATTGCGCCAGAGGAGTCAAAAACCTGTGCGGGATTGAAACTATATGCTTCTTTCGTGTCTGTGTATACAAACGAGCAGGATATTGTATGGAGCGTGGGCGATGCGGATATTGCGGTTATAGACGCCGCTACAGGTAAAATCACCGGCAATACTCCCAGCGCTGTCACAGCTGTAAATGCTTCAATGACATATAACGGCACAACATATTCAAGAAGTTATACGATGAATGTAACAGCAGTGCCTAATGGAACCTACTATCTTCGAAACAAAGAAACAGCGTTGTATGCAGATATTTATAATCAAACCGCGGCAAATGGCATAACCGTACAACAGTGGGAGTTTTCTGGCGACGATAGTCAAAAGTGGAAAGTGACACATCGGGGAGACGGTACATATACCATCCGCACTGCAGCCACCACAAGCTATGTATATATGGGTGTTTCTGGAAATTCTGTTGCAAGCGGTGCAAATATTGTACTGTGCACGGGAACAGTAGAAGACGGTATGAGATGGATCATACAGACGACTGCCAGCGGCGCGTATAGGTTCATTCCAAAGTCTGGTGAAAGTGCAAACTTGGTATTGACCGCTCTTGGTAGTAATCCTTCCGGGAATGGTGCAACTCTACAGCAAAGAACGTATATAAATGATGTGTACTACGAAGACGAGTGGAAGATTATTTATACTGGTAACGTCAATTTCTATGCTTTGAAGCACTCTGATGGCGGACTGAGAAGTGATTATTTTGAATATGCCAAATATTGGTTTCGTAGAGAAGATGGCAATGCCTTTTCAAATGTAACGACGCAATATGCAGAAGCATGGAGTAAAGAGGCTATGATTGCGGCATTGCAAAACTATAATGTTTTCTTTATTCATACACATGGTAACAAAACAGCGTTTCAAATTGGTTCGAACAATACTTTATTAACAATGTGGGACATAAACGAAGAGGATTTTTCTAATTTAGAAATAGCTTTGTTGCTAACATGTAATACAGGAGTAGATTTCGATGAGTCACACATTACAAATAACTCTCCAGTAAATATAATTGAGGCAATGGTTATTCAAGGTGCAGAAACAGTAATCGGTTTTAGCGAGACAACATACGTTGATGATTGCAATCAATTTGCCGAAGATTTCGCAAAACAAATAGCATTTTATGGATTAACTGTGGAAGAAGCAATCGATGCACTTCAGTTAGAATTCTATGATAAAAATATGAAGGATTTGGCAGTGATCGCAGGAAATCCGGGTAATGCTTTATTAGGAGGATGATTTTATGAAACTTGCAAACAAGATGATTCTGTTTTTGGTGGCAATTGTGTGTATGGTGCAGATGCTGGTGGGATGTAACAAACAGCAAACCACAAGTTATTACGATACATATATTACGAATGTAGCAAATGATCAGACGAATATATCTCAAGAAAAAGATTACTGGGCAGTTCGAACAATCATTGAAGGCAAGCAAGGATATGGTTCATGTGAATTTCTGGGGAAACAAATAACAGGAACTTATTATCTGACACAAAGTATACCTTGTACGCCTTATACTGTTGATAGGTATTTTACTAATGAGGGGGTAGAGTTTTCTCTTCGTAGTGACACAGGGGAACTAAAAACCTTAAATCTTATGAGCAAGGATTTTTTTGCGACAGAGCCATTTTTGGAAGATGTGAATAATCCTAAAGAAACAGTTGTTGCAATCGCAAGAAAAGTGGCAGAAAAATTTATTGATCCATCTAATTATAAGCAAACAACTAGAGAACTTCGAACTCGTACCGTAGAACGCGACGGAAAGGATTATTCGCTTACCTATTATGAAGTTGCGTTTACAAAAAATGTTTGTGGCTACCCTACAAGAGATCACATTACTATGGAGATTACATCTAAGGGAAATATAGCTCAGATTGCGATAGGTGATATAGGGGGATTGGATAATTTATCAATCAAAATTGACAATAGTAAAGTTCAAGACGTAATTGCTGCTAAAATTGATAAAATATATACGCAAAAGTCATTTTCAGTAGTAAGTCTAAATGTTGCGCAGCAAACATTAGCAAGAACACCGGATGGCAGCATAGGAATTGTATCTCAAATAGAGGTAAAAATAAAAGATGGCGATGATACTTTTGATACAACTGTAGAAGTATTTACCAGTTTACTAAATTAATGAATCAAGGTTCCCGCGCCCGGGTTTCCCGGGCGCGGGATTTTTTGTCGGTTGTTGACGAAATGCCTGCCGTGGGTTATAATGGAAAAAACCAATTATGGGAGGAAGAAATATGCTAATTTACTTGCAAATGATCGAAACCCCGGAGGATCAGTCAAAATTTATCATTATGTATGAAGAAAACCGTGATTACATGTACCGCGTCGCATTAGCTATCCTGCACAACATAGAGGATGCTGAGGATGCGGTACATTATGCATTTGTAAAGCTTGCGGAAAATATTGAAAAGGTCGACGATCCGCACTGTCTAAAAGCCAAGGGCTACGTCGTTACTATTGTCAGAAACAGAGCAATCGATGTCTACCGGAAGAAAAAGGCACATCCCCATGTAGAATATCGCGATGCCTTTAAGGGTGTAACGTTTGATTATGATGGCGAAAACGAAGTGGCGGCTTGCATTCTGAAGTTGAACGAACGCCAGCAGAATGTCCTTATTTTAAAGCACCATTATGGATATGACCTGAAGGACATCGCCAAAATACTTGGTATAACATATCGAAATGCTCTGCAAATCGAACAGAGAGCGAAAGCAAAATTGCGTGTGCTTTGCGAGGAGGAAGGAATCTCATGTTAACAGATGCTATTTTAAAAGAAGCAACTGCGGAAGCTGAGCGTTTCCGCTTGTCGATCGTGCCGGAAGACGGCGAGCCTCATGTGTTTTCAAAACGGTTTGAGCGAAAAATGCAGAAATTGATCCGCAGAGCGGATCATCCTGTTCGCTATCGAGTCATGCGCGTCGCTGCAGCAGTGGCTTTGGCCATTGTGACCCTGTTCGGCGCAGTGATGGCCGTCAGCCCCGAAGCCCGCGCAGCAGTGGTTGGATGGATTAAGGAGACGTTCGGTATCTATACAACCTATTCGAGCAATGATACGGATGAGCCATCTATTGCTCCTGCGGAGGACGAAAAGCCAAGCGATGGTGAGCAGACGCCTATGGGCCAGTATCATTTATCTGTCATTCCGGATGGGTATCGTGAATTCAGGGTGACCGAAAAGAAGAATGGTAAAACATATGTATACATCAATGAACAAAATATGCTTATACAGTTTTCATATACGTACCAAGCAGACAATGCGTCTCTATTTATTGACACAGAGAATTGTCACTATTTTGAGGGAACTGTCAACGGAATCCCAGCGGATGTTTACATATCTATGATAGAAGATGAAAATGGTGCGATTATTTGGCGGGATGCTGAGTCGAATGTGCTATTTCAAATTTTTGCAATGATGAATCAAACGGAATTAACAACTTTGGCAGAATCCGTAGAAAATACAAAATAAATAATTTTGGGGGACTGTATAAATACACACCTTTATTTCGTTTTTTTTAGAAATTCGTTGAAAGGAGGTGTATTTATGAGAAAAGTGGCATTATTTATGGCAATAATCCTTATGCTTTCTATGCCGTTAAATGTTTCAGCGGCTCCAAGAGCATGGAATGCGTTCCCAAGTTTGGGTTTTGAGGACACCACTGCCGTTTGCGAAGTAGAGGTGCTAGGCGACAAGGCAACAGACCATATCGAGGTAACAATGAAACTGATGCGCGGCAATTATTGCGAAGCAACCTGGATAGCCGATGATTATGGATATCTCTATATGTTGGAGTACGATACCGTAACAAAAGGTCATACATACCAACTTGTCGTGGAAGTGAAGATCAATGGTGTTGCCAATACTCCGGTTTCCGTAAGCGGAACCTGCTAATTCCAAACGCGAAAAGGACAGTCCGGCAAATTGCCGGGTTGTCTTTTTATTTTAATATAGAAAAATTCTGTACGTGTATAAATGCAAAGATTTACATCGTTATTATAGGTAACGGCAATGACGCTGCATACATGCCGGCTAGCTATTGAGCGGATAAGATGGCGTCGTTTTGTTTAGGAGGTGGTTACCCCGTATATAGCACGTTTTACAGCATTGTCCCCGCAAGATCAGAAACAACAGTTATTTACAAAGGAGGATCTTTATGTATTCAAAATTCGTGAAACTTTGCAGCATCATTCTGACACTCGCGCTTTTGATCAATCTTCTTCCTATGCAGGTGCTGGGCGAGGAATTAAAGGCGCTTTTGGAACAAACCGAAAACGTAAGCAGTAATGTAGTATATGACAATGAGCTGGATACACCCAGCAATGCAACCATTATTGGAGAATCCGTTGACAAACGAACAGAATTCTCTAAAGAATTTAAGCTCAGTAACGGCATGAGCATGATCGTTGTCTATCCGGAAGCCGTTCATTTCGAAAAAGACAACGCGTGGGAAGAGATCGACAACACGCTGGTAACCGACAGTAGCCGTGGTATTGGCACGTATCGGAACAAAAACAACTCCTGGAACGTTTCTCTTCCCCAACAGTTAAGCGCAACGAATAAGGTAACCGTTGAAAAGGATGGATATGTTGTCAGTTTTGGAATGGCCGGCGAGAAACGGCGGTATATCGGTCAGGTAGAAACAGAGTTGCTCGCGTCTGCCTCCGATAATGTCTTGGCTGTTACGGAAGCCGTGCGGACATCTTCCGCACAAGTAGTTGACTTAAATTACGTGGATGCAAAAAGCATGTCTGCACATCCCGAAACAGTCGCAGACACATTGCAATCCCGCGTGCAGTATATGAATGTCTATCAGAATACAGACATTCAGTATGATTTGAATTCCTATCAGTTGAAGGAATCTATCATTATTCGCTCCTATAACTCTGCTGTTCGGGGTTACGATTTTCTTTTGGAAACCGGCGGACTAACCCCGGTTTTACTGAAAGACAACAGCATTGAATTACAAACTGCGCAGGGCGAAGTCATCATGACTTTACCTGCACCGTACATGATCGATAAGGATGGTGCAATCAGCAAGGATGTCGGCGTTACTTTAACACCAACTGCTGGCGGATATCTGTTGAATTATCAAATGCCCATGGAATGGCTCGCGGACACAGACCGCGCCTGGCCCGTGGTTTTGGATCCCGTTATCGAATTTGAACTATATCGGCAGAATATCAAAGACCAGTTCGTTGCCCAATATTATTATGAAGACTATAATCATGGAGCGATGTACTGCGGTTACAATGCGTCTTATGGTAAAATGCGTAGTTTCCTGCGGTATGTCAACATTCCGGAGCTCACATCTGCGGATGTTATTGTACATGCTGAACTTTCTCTTTATCGCCTCGGTGGCTCCGTCAGTTTGCTGCCCATCGAAGCGCATAAGGTGACAGGATATTGGGATTCTCAAACCATCACATGGGACAACCAGCCTGCGTATGATCCCATCATAGAAGATTACTGCCAAGTTGGTGGAACCAATCGCTATTCCTGGGAAATTACCGACATTGTTAAGGGGTGGTATAACGGCGAAAACTCGGAAAGCAATACCGGCGTTATGCTGAAAGCACCCGACAGCGTCGAGAACGGCACAACAAATTTCTGGAAAAAGTTTTATACTGTTGATTATGATATATATGAAACATCCATTTGCCCCCAGATGTATATCTATTTCAAAAACAACAATGGCATTGAAGGCTATTGGGACTATACATCTACTTCAGCCGGTAGAGCAGGTGCGGGATATGTCAACAACTATTCCGGCAACCTGACATGGATACGCAATGACATTGGGTTTGGTGGCAACAGAATGCCTGTTACCATCAGCCATGTGTACAACACCAATGATAGCGCAAATAACGCCTTTGGCCTGGGCTATGGCTGGCGTACAAACTATAATCAGACAGTAGGTGTGTGGTCGCAGGACAACAGTTACTATTTCTGGGAAGATGGGGACGGAACAAAGCATTACTTTTTGTGGTCGGCTGCTGACAACGCCTACAAGGATGAAGATGGTTTGGAATTGATTCTAACTGTCTCCGGCAGCGAAGTAACCATCGAAGACAAGAATGGTAATAAGAGTTTCTTTGACGCACAAGGTCGTCTGTATAAAATGGAGAACAACCAAGCGACAAAGAGCAACATCACCATTACCTACCTGGATTCCACCAGTAAGCTGATCGCCACAATCACAGATGGTGTGGGCAGAAAATACAACTTCTACTACTCCGGTGGCCTTTTGAGCAAAATCGGCTATACCGGCAAGGGAACTACAGAACTATCCTATGTTACCTTCGGCTATACCGGTTCCAATCTCACATCTATCACAGACAAAGATAACGAAAGCAGTATTTTTACATATGGTGCGAATAATCTATTGGCAACAGTGCAGGATGTGGATGGCTACAAACTGCAGTACACCTATTTCACCGGTTTGCCCAAGCGAGTCGTGGGTATCCATGAGTATGACGGCACTGTGGCCGGTGGCTACATGATCGTTGAATATGCGCATAATCAGACCACATTCAGGGATCACAATAACAATGTCCAAATTCTGCAGTTCAACGACTGGGGCAACCTCATTGCCACCCAGGACGACCAGGGTCGGGCACAATATGCCCAGTATGCACGCAACGAGTATAAAGACGAAGACACTTCTAAGGCAAACCAAATGAGTTTGTCCTCGAAGATGCAGAATACTGTAAGCAATCTACTAGTAAATAACAGTTTTGAGCACACCGCTGTTTGGACGCCTGCTGTATCTTCTATTTCCGTCAGCAAAAGCAACGAGGCAGCGTATATTGGCGAGCACTCTCTAAAAGTAACAAGCACGGAAACAGGAACGTATAGAGGCGCCTACAGTCAGGAGTTCACTATTGAACCCGGACGGACGGTCACTTTTTCTGCTTACGTAAAATCGGTAGATGCTGCTGCAGAACTTGCAATTATACGCAGGAGCGATTGGAGTGCCTTTTGCAGCGAAGTGATCCCTGCCGGAAAAGATTGGGCGCGGTATCAGATTTCCTATACCAACAATTCCACTGTAACAGACTCTATTCAATGTTTCATTTACGTCCATGATCTCGGCGCTGTGTATATGGACTGCGTACAGGCAGAATGGGCCTCCACGGCCAGCCGATACAATCTGCTGGATAACGGAAATTTCCGATTTGGAGATTATGCATGGGTACGCTGCGATGATATGACAACTACAGATCAGTATACCGGTGCAACTCCTCCAATACCGCAACTGGATACCTGCGTGTATAGCATCACCGGCTCTCCCACGGTGGAAAAGTATCTGAGCCAAACGCTGTATATCAATGGCTCGGCTAATGATAACTATGTCCTTTCCGGTTGGGCGAAGGCCGATTCAGTGCCGCTTGACACAGAAGGCCGAAAGTTTGGACTGGAAATGCTGTTCTATATAGACGACGACCTACAAGAAACCCACTCTGTCAGTTTCAATGCTGACTGCGATTCTACAGTCGAATGGCAATATGCAGCAGCGCCCGTAGTGCCCAAAACAAACTACAACAAAATAGTAGTGCGCATATGTTATTGTAATAATGCCAACACAGCTCTTTTCGACGGCATACAGCTGTTCAAGGAGACCTTCGGCACGAGCTACACCTATGATGATGACGGCAACGTGACCAACGTAGTAGATCTGCAGAACGAGACCACCACATACGAGTACAAGAACAACAATCTGACCAAGATCATCCAGGGCAACAAGGCCAAGATGGAATACGAATACGATAATTATCACAATGTAACCAAAGCCATCACCCAAAAAGAGGATGCCAGCGGCAACATTGTGGACGGTACCGTATACGAATTTGCATATGACACCTACGGCAACAACACTCTGGTAAAAGTCGTTAACGGCAATATGTATATCAGTTCCTCGGCGACCTACACGCCCGACGGAAACCGCCTGCATACCACCAAAGATGGTCTTGAAAACACCACCACTTACTGCTATAATGAAAATACAGGTGTACTGGAATGGGTGCAGTACCCCAACGATACGGAAACCAGCCGTACCACATACACCTATGACGAGATGTATCGCATTAAGACGGCTTTGGCGACAGTCCCCGGTCTGTCGGAGGGCACAGCCCTGACGGCAAGTTATACCTACGAGGATGACTTGCTGACGAAGATCCAGACTGGTTCTACCACCTATTCCTTTACCTATGGTGACTTTGCTCAGCGTACGAGCGTAAGTGTTGGCGATAGGCTACTGGCGGCCTATGAATACACGGAGGACGCAAACCGGTATCTGGATAAGCTGACCTACGGAAACGGTGATTACATAGAATATGATTATGATGATCAAAGTCGTCTGACCCTGGAAACCTTTGAGGATAATCACACTGTTTCCTACGAATACGACAACTCCGGCGCTTTGTCCACCATGATGGACTCTGCCACGGGTCGCAAAACCACCTACTACTACGACCTGATCGGCAGGCTTGGAAAGTATAAGGAAGTCGGCTCGAATTATGAGCACAGCGTTTCCTACACCTATGACGAGCGCAATAACCTGTCCAAGCTGGTGGAGACTATTAACGGTGTGGAGCACGTCACGGATTACGCCTATGACGGAGAAAATCGTATTAAGACCGTCACCATCAACGGTATCACCCGTACCTATACCTATGATGCCTACGGGCGCATCACCCGGATGGAGGATAAGCAGGGCGAAACCAACCTGCAAACTATCGTTTACACCTATCACGATACAGCAGAACGGGCCTCCACCCAAATCGCCACCATGCGCACGACCCGTGGAACTGCTGTCGATGTTGTCTACTCCTACACCTACGATGGTAACGGCAATATCCTCACAATCAGCGATGGCACGAACACCACCTCTTATGTCTATGATTCTGCCAATCAACTGATTCGTGAGAACAACCAGGAGGCAGGCAAAACCTGGACTTGGGTCTATGACAACGCCGGTAATATTACCAGCCATAAGGAATACGCCTACACCACTGGTGATTTAGGAACACCCATCGATACCATCCCCTACACCTATGGTGATGATTCCTGGGGCGACCTACTGACCGCATACGATGGCACAGTAATTACTTACGACGAAATCGGCAATCCCCTTAACGATGGGACATGGACTTATTCGTGGTATACTGGCCGGGAACTCACATCCATGACCGATGGGGCCAGCACATGGAACTACGTCTATGACGGAAACAACATGCGTATTAGCCGTTCTAATGGAACACAGACCTACAGCTATGTATATAATGGTAGCCAACTGACCCAAATGACTGTGGGTAGCAACACGCTGAACTTTGCCTACGATGCCAGCGGAATTCCCATGATGGTGACCTATAACGGCACAAATTACTATTACATTGTAAACCTGCAAGGCGATGTAATGGGCATTGTAGATAGTACGGGCACCATTGTTGTAAATTACACTTACGATGCCTGGGGCAAGCCCCTTTCCATCACCGGTGCTATGGCCGATACGCTAGGTGTTGAAAACCCCCTGCGTTATCGCTCCTATGTTTACGACCAGGAAACAGGGCTGTACTACCTCCAAAGCCGCTACTACGATCCCGAGATCGGCAGATTCATTAATGCTGATAACTACCCGACCACTGGCCAGGGACTGACTGGAAATAATATGTTTGCTTACTGCGGCAATAATCCGGTTAGCAGGAAAGATGATGGCGGCGATTTTTGGAATGTTATAGTTGGCGCTGTAGTTGGTGCAGCATTAAGCGTAGCATCTGAATTGGTGTCACAAACTGTCAAATATATTGCCACGGGTGAAAAAATCGATTGGGGCGATGTAATAACTAGTGCAGCCGGTGGAGCTGTATATGGTGGCGTTATGGCGGCTACCGGATCAAATATGGCTGCATCAATGGCCTCTAGCGCTACAACATCAGTTATCAGTGGCGTAAGAAATGGTGATTCCGTTGAAAAAATCATTGCGGATACCGCAAAAAACACCTTAATTTCGGGAGCTGTTTGTGCCGCGCCAAAAATCATTAATAAGTCTTTAGGTGGAAAGTATACCAAACTTAATGCTGTCTCAAAATTCATTAAGGATAAAACTTCAGGACCGTATCAGGGAAAATACGACAAAGGACCATACTATCTCGCAGATTCAATTTCTTACAGCACAAAACGCGCAGGAACAAATATTTTGAGGAAATCTGGATTGTTGGTTGCGGAATATGCCGGAAAGTTTATTTTCTAATAAAACTACAAGGAGAGGTATTTTGAATGGAACCTGAATTCTGGTATATATGCCCTTTATGGTTTATTCCGGCTTTTATGTTGTGGGCTTGCCTAAATGGATTGTGTAATCACTACAATTTAACGGAACGCCTATCAAAACGCTATGGATGGAAAAAGAATGTTGTACAAAAATGGCAAGAACGAATTACAGGTGTAGTTTCACTAATTGGTACGTTTTTGATAATCATTTCTATTTCTGCTTTGATAGGATTTGATATTTTAAATTGGAAATGGTACGAACAATCGTGATGCGCATGAAATAGCGAGAAATCTCTCTTTAAAAAGAAAAACGCAAAATTACCCAATTGGTGTAAGATTTATTTTAGACTGCAGCGCCTAAGAAATTAGGCGCTGTTTTTATACATTAAAATGAAACTACCAAATATAAGTACAAGAACAACAATCTGACCAAGATCATCCAGGGCAACAAGGCCAAGATGGAATACGAATACGATAATTATCACAATGTAACCAAAGCCATCACCCAAAAAGAGGATGCCAGCGGCAATATCGTTGACGGTACCGTATACGAATTTGCATATGACACCTACGGCAACAACACACTGGTAAAAGTCGTTAACGGCAATATGTATATCAGTTCCTCGGCGACCTACACGCCCGACGGAAACCGCCTGCATACCACCAAAGATGGTCTTGAAAACACCACCACTTACTGCTATAATGAAAATACAGGTGTACTGGAATGGGTGCAGTACCCCAACGATACGGAAACCAGCCGCACCACATACACCTATGACGAGATGTATCGCATTAAGACGGCTTTGGCGACAGTCCCCGGCCTGTCGGAGGGCACAGCCCTGACGGCAAGCTACACCTACGATGGTGACCTTCTGACAGCCATCCAGACCGGTTCTACCACCTATTCTTTCACCTATGGTGCTTTTTCTCAGCGCACGGGTGTCAGCATCGGCGACAGAACGCTGGCCAGTTACATTTATACCGATGATGCCAATCGGTATTTGTCTGAGTTGGTCTATGGTAATGGCTGGTGTGTGGAATACTATTATGATGACCAAGGCCGCCTGAGTAGCGAATTAAGAGATTCTGAATACTCCATTTCCTACGAATACGATAACACCGGCGCACTGTCTACCATGACAGACTCTGCCACAGGTCGCAAAACCACCTACTACTATGACCTGATCGACCGGCTTGGGAAGTACAGAGAAGTCGGGCCGAATTACGAACACAGCGTTACTTACACCTATGACGAGCGTAACAACCTGTCCGGTCTGGTAGAAACCATCAACGGTGTGGAACATACTACCAGCTACACCTACGACTACGAAAACCGGCTGACTAAAACAAATTACGATGTCGTTTACGAGGAAGTACGCTATGATTCTTTCGGACGAATCGATACTGCTACGGCAACCGATAATGGCGAGCCCATGTTGACCTCTTGGTTTTCGTATGTGGAAAACGGAACACCCTATGTGACCACCCCACAGGTGGTATATTTGGATGTGTTTACCATGTACGGGTATTCCATTGATTATGCGTACGAATACGACGACAATGGAAACATATCTTATTACAGCAGCCAAGGGTCTATACCCAGAGACGACCCGTATTATGATACGCTGAAGCGCATGAGAAGATCGTACTATCATTACGATACGGCAAATCAGCTTGTCCGGGAAGATAACGAGTGGTTAGGTAAGACCTTTGTTTGGGCTTACGATAATGCCGGCAATATCACCAGTCGTAAGGAATATGCCTATACCAATCCCAATAGCGAAGTCTCCGGCACACCCACAGCAACGTATGCCTATACCTATGGCGACGATTCTTGGGGCGACTTACTGACTGCCTATAATGGCATCCCTAGAACATACGACGAGATCGGCAACCTGTTGACCGATGGTACATGGTCTTATACCTGGCAGAATGGTCGCGAGTTGGCCTCCATGACTGACGGCGAGACCACGTGGTCTTACACCTATGATGCTAATGGTATGCGCACCAGCCGTAGCAACGGAACAAAGACTTATAACTATGTGTACAACGGCAGTCAACTGACCCAGATGACAGTAGGCAATGACACCCTGTATTTCACCTATGGTATCCTTGGTCCCAACACCGTCACCTGGAACGGAACGACCTACTACTACGCGCTTAATGCACAGGGCGATGTCACCGGTATCTTTGATTGGAGTGGCCACCAGGTTGTTACCTACAACTGGGATACCGCTTGGGGCTATAACCCCGTCCCGGAAGGCCCTCTTGCATCCACCCTCGGCACGCTGAATCCCTTGCGCTATCGTTCTTACGTCTACGACACCGAAACCGGCTACTACTACCTCCAAAGCCGCTACTATGACCCCGAGATTGGTAGATTTATTAACGCAGATGTATTTACTTCCACGGGGCAAGGGCTGACAGGCACTAACATGTTTGCCTACTGCGGCAATAATCCGGTTAGCAGGAAAGATGATGGCGGAGAGTTTTGGCATCTAGTTGTAGGTGGTGTAATTGGAGGTATCATTGGAGCTATATCTTCTGCAGCAAGCGGAGGAGATATTGTTGATGTTCTGATTGGTGCCGCTGCTGGAGCTGCCGGGGGTGTACTAGCGGCAAGCGGTGCTGGTGTTGTGGTACAGGCACTGGGAAGCGCTGCGATATCCATGGCGTCCAACGCAGCATCACAGGTAAATCATATTGTACAGGACAAAACTGGAGAGACAGAATTCGACGTAGGAGATATGCTTTTTGATGGCGCAGTAGGGCTTGCTTGTGGTGCATGGGGCGGTAATGGTGCCAGCTATGGAAACTCTGGCGGTATCATGGCCGCTGGTAAACAACTCTTCAAACGAGGCTTCTTTAATCCGCAAGCGCGCAGTTACTATGCCAAAGTTGCCCATAATATGGGTGGTGAGTATGTATTTAAACCCCTGCTGCAATCCTTAGGTAAAAGCGCTGTTGGATCAACAATCGTAACTGGTAAAAATATACTGGTCAATTAGAGGAGTGTACAATGCTTGCAAAAATTATATACTTTGATTGTGCTCTGTTGATTTTAGATTTTGTTACCATATACGATTTGAGAAAATTCCTCTTAGATTTTCTAAGAGGAAAGAAAAGCAGGAATAATGCCAACCAAGTTTATGCAACTCAATCCCTGCGTGATAAAATCATGCTATCTTTCATCAAAGCACATCTAAAGAAATATATCAAAGAGTTTACCGCTTTTCATAGGATGTATAAGGTAGTAGTATATACGCTCATTCCGCAGTATGCTATTCTTATTGTAAGCAATGTTCTGCTGGGCATGAAAAGTATGTACGTCTTATGCTTTTTCGCAGTTGTAAAGCTTATTATTTGCTTTTTAGTCCGGATAAATGTTGATTCGAACAGAGTTTCCATTTATAGAAAAAAGTAAAGCATAAATCATCTGTGCAAACATTGCCTTTGGTCACCCAAACGCAGACTTGTTGGGATAGTCCCAAGCCCTTATTAAAAGTTAAGCCTTAACGGTTACAAAATTGCCTTTTTGTGAGGAAACAGTTGGAGGGACTAACCTCCCTTCAACTGTTATCCTCGCAAGGAATACGCCTGCACCTACGGTGACGATTCCTGGGGCGACCTACTGACCGCATACGATGGCACAGTAATTACTTACGACGAAATCGGCAATCCCCTTAACGATGGGACATGGACTTATTCGTGGTATACTGGCCGGGAACTGACATCCATGACCGATGGCTCGACCACGTGGAACTACACCTATGATGCTAACGGTATGCGTACACAGAGAAGTAATGGAACAAAGACCTATAGCTATGTGTACAACGGTAGTCAACTGACCCAAATGACTGTGGGTAATGATACCCTGTATTTCACCTATGGCATCCTTGGCCCCAACACCGTCACGTGGAACGGAACGACCTACTACTACGCGCTTAATGCACAGGGCGATGTCACCGGTATCTTTAATAGAGAAGGCCAGCAGGTCGTGCTCTACAATTGGGACAACGCCTGGGGTTACAATCCCATTCCTGAAGGCTCTATGGCCAATACCCTTGGCACATTGAACCCCCTGCGCTACCGCGGCTATGTCTACGATGCAGAAACCGGGTACTACTACCTCCAAAGCCGCTACTATGATCCCAAAATCGGCAGATTCATTAATGCAGATGCCCTTGTAACAACCGGTCAAGGCTTGCTCGGCAACAATATGTTCGCATACTGTGGGAATAATCCAGTAATATTTTTAGATGACCAGGGTACTTCGTATAGAGTTGTAGGTGCAGGACTGCAGTTTGAGATTTCAGTAGGAAGTTGTACGATTGGTATCGAGGTAATCTGTTATTGGGATGTTGATGAATGCGCTAATGGAGGGGTTGTAATCGCAGCATACGCATATTGCGGCTTTTCATTTGATATGAGCGACCCTCTTCTTGGCTCTATTATGGCAACAATAACAGACAATTCCGATCTTTTAGCAAATGGAAACGAAGCGGGTGTATTGGCATTAGCAGCACTTATTGGTGATACTTTTTCGATAAGTGTTTCCGGGGTATTGGTAACGGGTGCCGAAAGTTTTAGAACCACTGAATCTTATGGCGGGTCTTTTACATCTGTTGATGGCGGTTGGGGAAAACTCAAAGCTTCCTACGCGTATTCTGAAAATTGTAAAGCATACTCAATAGGAGGAAAGATAACAGGTGCTTCGCTACTCCCTTCTTGGAGTGTTTCTAAAACATACTATAAACAGTTTTATGAGCTCAACATTGGTCAATCTGCTGTGAATAATGTACCTAGCATAGGTGGGGGAGGTAGTATTTTATGCGTAAATTCCGTAAGTTCCCGTATCGCCTGCTTTGCATACTATTAATAATTATTGTGTTAATAATCAACTATTGTTCAATGCAGAATCAACACAATAAACCTACTTTAATCTACGGGACTCCTGTTCAGTTTGTTGAAGATTTAGATATTGATACGATCAATATTGACCAGATAGCGAACGATGATACTCACCTATATTTGCTGGATTCAGATGAGGGTGTTTTGAGAGTGTTTGATCTGGATGGCAATTATCTGTACACGCTAGCCTTTTATGATTATCCAAATGGCGCATTTATGTTTGCAGTAAAGGATCGCTATTTATATGTAAGGGATCCGCATAGCCACGTGTATGTTTTTTTAGAAGGCGAATTTATCCAATTTATAGAGAGAGATGATGCAAATAACATTTTAGAAAGCATTGATTTTGAAAAAAGTTCAACTGATTATGTGATTAAATTTGCATCCGTTTGGAAAGTTTGTGAAACGGGAGATATCTGTGTTATTAAAAGGCCGTTGTCTTCTGTCCTCTATCAACACAGAATTCGCATCCCACTCATTGTGGGGTTGGGCTTTGCTTTAGCCTTCATTAGCTTTTTCGTGGCTCAAAGAAAAAAATACTAATTACTTGTTATTTTGGGCAATCAAAACTTCACAAACATTACAAATTATCTGAGATTATATAATATCTAATCAGGTAATTACAGACTTCCTACAACTGAATAGCATCAAGTTACGACACCATAGGCAATCTTCAGACCGACGGAACTTGGACTTACACTTGGCAGAATGGCCGGGAACTGGCATCCATGACTGACGGTGCTACTACATGGTCGTATACCTACGACGCCAATGGTATGCGTACTTAGCACATTGGCTTTGCTGTCCGGGTGCGAACAGAAAATATACCAATATCCATTTGAGCAAGTATTCAGCAATGTGGTAAAGGTGGAAGTTTGCCGATATTATTATGCAACCAATCCGGAGAACGATCATGTGACATTGGTAACGGAGTTGGATTCAGAAAAGGCGGAGGCTCTTCTGAAGGATATTTCGGAACTACCATGTTACAAACATTTTGGTGATTTCCCTATGGGCAGTTACGGCGAGATTATCCTGCGTATATCATACACCAATGGAGAAGCAGAAGTGGTAGGTATGGTAAATTCCGCTAGCGTGCGTATAGACGGCGAGTGGTGGGTCAAGGCATATTACTTTGACAGCAAACATTGGAGTGCGGTATTAACGGAATATGTGGACGTAGACCTGGTGCCCGAATTGAAGAAATATTTGGAGTAATCAGCAAAAGACAGCAGATGGTTCTATGTCTTGACATTTGGACTCTCTGGCATTATGCTTAAAAGGCGGCCACCTTTGTGTCATACAAAGGTGGCCGTAAACATTGATACAGTAGATTTTGAGCGTTTTTTTTAGCACGGTTCGTTACTTCGACATTTTTTACGCGCGCATTGTGCTAATTTGTAAAAAATGGAAGAAAGGACAAACAGATCGTATGGGAAAACGAATTGCACAGCTGCGGCGCATGCGCGGCTTAAGCCAATCAAAGCTCGCCAGCGCCTTGGGTCTCAGCACGAGCACGATAGCCATGTACGAGCAAGGCAGAAGAGAACCCGCGGTTTCAACAATCATCGCCCTGGCAAGCACCCTGGGCGTCACAATTGACTACCTGCTCACCGGCCAACCGCCTCAATCTCCCACCCTCCCCTCAGGGATGGGCTCAAACAGCCCCCAGCTCATAGCAACCGTCCTCGCCACCGCGTTGCACATCGGTAAGTAAATATTTTTCCGAATATTAAAATAAATAAGAAACCAGATAGCCATAAAAAATCCCCTTCCAAGCGGACCGGCCGGCCTTTTCGGAGGGGATTGTTAAGTATATCACTTGGTGTGCAATCAATTGCGGATAGCACTAGATTTCTGCATCAATACTCAAGGAGTCGAATATGTCGGTAGCAGCTTCCGGGTATAGAGCCCATCTGAATGCAGGATGAACCTCCCATTGATATCCAAAATCAACAAAACGATTGGAGAGATACTTGTGATCCTCAAAATAACGTCTATCAATAGCTTCTTGACCGTCACATTTCTTGCGTGCGACAAGAAAATTGATTTTGTATAAGAATGCAGCAAGTTCTGAAACCTCAGCTTGCGTACCTTTTGAAAAAGTAAAAGGTTGCTTGCTTTGTACAATATTGATTTTATCGAACAGTTCAGCTGAAGTGTAGATAAACTCTTCAGTAGTCCGACGTTCACGTTTGCTAGGCCGCATTCCTAGAAGCAGGCGCTCGATATCGGGCAACTCGGATTTATATTCGTTTACAGTATCTTGCAAGCGCTCCTGTGAATACGAGTCGAAGTTATCAAGCCAATCGTCTGTGTAAACGAGGTCGTGGTTGTTCTCTCTTGCTGTACGTGCAGCCATTGTACACAGCTTTACCAAATCGCGGGGCCGCCGGCGAATCATTGAAGCTAAAACTTTGTGGGTAGGTACGTCCGCCCATTTTCCGTATCCTAGAAAGCGACTGTCGAAAACATCATTGTAAAACTCTGCGATCCTGAACTGCGGCAGTTTGAGTAATTGTCGATCACTCATATAATTGCCTTGATAGGCTTGAATTCGTTTTGCCAACATACATAATATTTGATGTTGCGTCCATTCGTACCAAATTACAGAACCTTCAATTTTATCAGTAGATTCATCAGATGTGCGCACTAGGAAATATACGTCTGAACGCAAGCTTATTCGGATACAGAGACCCGGATTATCATTGGTTAAATCGCGGGAAGCATTTAGAAGAGCGGAAATGCGCTGGATGCCAGGAGCGGTGCCTTTCCAACCTCTATCTAGATCATCAATATAAACATAAACTTTATTTGAAGCCAAATAAGCGCGGATGGTGTCAGACTGTATAACATCCATAGAGATTTTTTGTTCAAAAGCATCTTTAAATAGTTCAGTGATCTTTCCAATTAATTTGCCTGTCCAAGTAATGCTCTGTCCCAGTTCGCTGTCAATATGGATACCGACACTTTCCATGACTTTTTGAAATATTATTTCTGATAAACCTTTTTTCCAGTCACGAATCATCTGTAAGAGATTTGTGCTCTCCTGGCACAATTCCATAATATCGTCAGGGCGAATCCAAATGGCGACGCGTTTTTTATTCCGGTTCTCTTCACATGAAATCTTAAAGGCTGCAGATTTACCCACGCCCTTATGGCCAACAAGAATTCTAAGAGGAAGATCATTATGAATCAGGTCATATACATCACTTTTAAAGTAATATTCCTTCAACCTCTCAATGTTTTCATCCTCTGCCGCTTCAGGACCAAATAATTTGCGAATATTTTCTTCTGTAAAGTTCATAACAATCACACCATTCGTATAAATTGAATTATATTTGATAAAGTGCTATACTACTAAAACAACGATAAACGCACAGATAAACCATGATATAGATTATAGCAATAAGAAAATGCAAACTGGCATGTCTCAGAAAAGCTCCTTCTGTATAATCTCCTTGACTTGAACAAGTTCACGGTTAAGATCATCGATATATTCTCTGCACACATCCTTATATAAACCTTTTCCATAGCCGTCCGCTATAAGAAGCCGCAATGCCACATCTTCTTCCAGCAGTATTTGAAGCAGTTTTGAGAAAACATTCTTCAACTCGTTTTGACTGGTGGCACTATTCAAGTTTACTGTGTATGCATCCGGATGCTCATCATCTAGTACAAACACCAAAACATCTACATCTGCAGATGCGGTTAATATCACATCAATTATTCGTTGATTCATAAATAGTCTTCCTTTCATAAAAAGCTTCCTTGCCACCCTCAAGAGTGTGCATACTCTCTTCAGCCCAGCTCCGCACATCCTGGGGATCATCTATGTTTACTAGTTGATCATTAAAGGGATTGCCTACATATGTAGTATAAACACCATTTTGATGCACTCGGAAAATAGAGGTGTATGGCAGTGTGCGAACGGCAATGTTAGCATTGTGGGTTGCGACCACAACAACTTTATGCCGCTTAGCTAATGCCGTAATGCGCGGACGAATATTGGTATCAATATAGGAATTACCCATTCCTAATTCGGGTTCATCCAGAAAGTAAGCATCCGCTTCCTTGTCGAGTTTTTGCTGAAGCAACAGAATTCCTTTTTCCCCGTTGGATGGCTTATACTCATCACCAGTGTCAAGCACTATCTGCTTGGATAGGCCTAGAAAAGATTTTAACGACGCAACGTTTGTCTCGCTGCACTTCTCAGTAAATGTTGCTATCGTTGTGGCCAAATTTGCACTAAAAATGTCTTTGCGAATCGTAGTCAGCATGCCTACTAGGTAACGCAAACCCATAATTCCACAGTCAAACTCCGCTGTTTTAGAGTCGGCACATAACATTCTGTAACGCTTATTTATATAAATTTTCCCCTTATCCTCCAGTTCCCCAAGGCACACCCTTTCATTTTGCTGGGGGGTTACTAGATTCAAAAGGATACAATCTACCGCATTTCGAAGTTTGAGTCTACCAATAGCAAAATCTCTAAATCCACATGAGGATGGTTTTGATAGTGTATCAGAATTTTTATCCGCATGTAATTTGATTTGTTCAATACTGTAGTCAGCTAGTTGATGAGCATATTTTTCTATGATATCCGTTTGCAAATTGCAAAGGATCGATTTCTGTAACCTGCCAAGTAATTCTCGCAACATGGCTACATTTTCGTGCGCAAGGTATGCATCAACATTGATTCTTTCCACAGCACTGATTGCAGCATTCACATTTTTATGGTCTTGCGCGTGTATGCCGAACGCGGGTAAATTTGGATCCCCTAGGCTAACTGTTTCTGTGATTTTCATTCTGCTCTTGTTGGTGTTATTTTCCCTGGTCTTATACCAGTTTTTGTAATTGGTGAATAGTGTTGGAGCGTGGTCGCACCACTCGAAAATTGCAGCAAATTCTGCTTCACAACTATTAGCGCCAGTCTTTGTTAAATCCCTGTCCATGTCCCTGTTGCTTAGCAAATCGCCAAAATCTTCATCTCTTTCTGAACCCGTATACTTTTCGCATACAACTCCGTGACTGAGCATGTCTTGATACAAAGATTGCAGAATCTCACTCTTACCCGTACCCTTCTGACCAAAGATGATATTCACGTCTGCATATAGTTTCAGCGGAAACATTACATTTTTATAAGGCGAGGCAGTTAATTCGTGTGCCTGCTTCTTGTTTAGAAGTGTATCCACAACAACATTGTCCCGTTTTGCAAGCAGACAGAATTGTGAGAAACTTTCTACAGGAAGTCTGAGTTCCGCAAATGAGCACTCTTCATAATGATTCCAATCTTTCACATCGCTACCTATCAGCACACTGAAATCATGATTTGCGAAGACACCCAATGATCTATGGTCAGCAGTTTCTCCAAATACTCTAGAAGGGTCTCCAACAAGTTGCTGGAGCGCAAGTCGATCTTCCTCGGAGATCCCCGGCGATTTATGAAGATGAGATATATAGATGACGTCGTATCCGTGTAGGTTATCGTACACTTCTTGAAGGCATAATTTACAGGTCTCTAGATTCTTCCCGCCAAAAAGTGCACTTACCCCATGTGCAAAAGCTTCAGCATTCTCAGGGTTGGCTACCACAATGAGGTGATATTTTTTATTATTACTTCCAAGAATATCAATTTCGACACCCGGCCATACTGTACAAAAATCTGCCACTGTGTCCCTGAGAACAGTGTACTGCCCATAGTCAAATGCATTGTGATTTGTAATAGCAACAATTTTTACGTTTGCATTTATGATCTTTTCTCTAAAGAGTTCGGGGGAAACATTCCTGCCTTCCCCATCACCGGATTTTATCTGTTTTGTGTGACAATGCAAGTCTATTTTCATGAAAACACCTCTTTTCGATGATATTGATTATGAGTCAAAATAAGCAAATTATGTCCTATCTTGATATATTAGTTCAGTTTATGCCGGCGGATAGGTTTGGATGCATTATTGGAGTGATGTATGACACGCCACATTACTAACTACCTATAACGAAATAGAACGACAATTTTATACAAATTATGATAAAAATTATTCTATCTAAGAATTGTGGTACTTGGTCCGAGATGCAACCCTGGACTTGTACTACATAAAGCAGTAGAGAGGGCTAGCCCCCTAATAACGACTAAGACAGGAAACTTCGCCGTGGGCAATGCTTGTTATAGGGAGCAACCCAATACAGTTTGTGTAGATACAGGGTCAATTGACAAATCAACGGTCTTAATAGAAAAGGCAGCATTTTGGTATACTACTGGTATTGCTATGCACAAAACGTATACATAGCATTGCATTTTATCCTAAGAATTCCGAGAAACGAGATTCATGTATTTCAGAAAGACCTACATATTTTTTAGGCGATATCGACTGCTTCTGGCTAAGCTACACTGTGAATCCTACAATAGGAGGAAAGAAGTTGTACCTAGCGAAAAATGTGTCGATTACATTCGCATCACTAAAAATCTATTTTGTTAACGAATCCTTGGTTTATTTGAGCAGGATGCCTTTTGGGCATCCTGCTTCTCTTTTTTGTTGACTTTTACTTGGTTTTCGCATTGTAATATCGGAACCATTTAATGACGAAAAGGAGGTAGCGTAGTTCTTTGATCTGTGCCAAAGAACAAATAACGGCTAGTACAGGTGCGCATCTGCCCTTGAGGCGATGCAGATCGGAGTGACGAACCGATCAAAACGCAGATAGATTGCCGATGGCAATAAGCGTCTTTCTGCGCACATTACAATCGACGCTGTGTTACTGCTGTGCGGTGCAATAGGCAAGCGCGCAGAACACAGCGAACAGAGCGACCATCGCAAGCCGGTTTGTCTGCCATACAGCCAGTATGGCGACGAACCAAGGCAAGGTGGGAGCGTCCTGGCTATGATGGTTATTTTACACGACAGTGGAAAATAACCATCATAGGGGATTTATCGGTTTTCAATGTGGTTATTTTGCGCTTCTTGCGCCCTTAAGCAAGGCGCGTATAGATCCTGCAAAAATGATTGCCACCAAATCACAGTGTACTGAAGGATTAGTCTCCCTTAAGGTACCGCAAGCCGCGGCGGGCTGTGATATTGGTTGTGTCCCTGTAACACAGGTCGGCATTCGCCGACGAACCTAGCTCTGTTATGACAGAGCGGGAATACTGGTTTGCCGCGTTGAACACTGATGGCGGACTGATGCCGTCCGTAGCGCCGATGTGACTGCCGGTGCAGGTGTCTATCATTTAGAAAGGAGGTAGAACTATGCCAAGGTCGGAAAGACTTGATGTTGTTATGCTGCGCCTTGCGCCGCTAAATGCGGGCAAAGAAGGCGGGCGCTTGACAGACCGCGACACTCTGAAAGCATATAAGAAACATATTCTCAAATTTTCTGGCTGGGCCAAAGAGTTGGGGATAAAACGCGAACATGATATTGAGAAAAACGGCTATACAAATGTAACTTTGATTCAAAAATATGCAGATGAGTTGGTCGCAAGCGGCTTGCGCCCCACATCTGTGCATACATATTTGGCTCCGGTTTGCAAAGGTCTGGGAGTAGGTATGCACGAAATTCGAAAACCCAGCCGCAATTCTGCAGACATTATCAAGAATGCTCTTCGGCACCAAAATTCGGTTGGCGCACGCCAACTTAAGGATCCCAGATTTGCAAGAATACGAAGGCTTGGAGAGCTGGCCGGTGTTAGGCCGAACGAGCTGAAAAAGTTAAATGCAAACTGCCTGCTTGTGGATGAATTTGGCGACAACATGATTCGAGTTCGCGGAAAGGGTGGTAAAATAAGCCTGCAATATTTACTGCCCCACGAAGCAGTGATGGTCAAAGAGTTACTGTCTAAGGATGCGGAAGGGAATCCTATTCCGCCCAATAAATGTCCGTTTACGAAAAAGGATTTGGGGAAAATATCATGGAACTACGCCCGTGACAAAAGGGCACAGGAGATTGAGCAATACTACTCTCAGCGCTTCAATGCGTGGAAAACCATGCCCAGCAAGACTCCGGCAGAACGCAAGCGCAGGGCTGAGGCCCAAGCTGCCGCAGAACGGGAGAAAAAAGAGTGGATTGACAAAATTGTATATAAATACAGCCAGGAACATCCTATGGCTACGACAACAGACATTGAAAAATACCGTAAGCAGTTGGAGAATCCGGCACCCATCAGTATCCGTGGTGGCAACCGGGAGCGAGCCATCGCCCTGGGCCGCCCCACGGAGTATGATCGGGTGGCGGTGCGGATCGCATCTGTCTATGCGCTCTCTCACTGGGTCGATGAGAGCACCATCAGAAACTACTTAACCAAGTAATTTCGCAATCTGTGGATCAAACGCTCATAATAGTATTAGAACGTCTCACCGGGGGCGGTTCAAAAGCGAGGAAAGCTTGATTACAAATGCCGGGATGCATGAAAGCTTTCAATTGGCAAATACTATAAAAACCAGAAGGAGGTGGAGCAAATGGCTGACAAGAAAAAGCTGTCTGCCGAACAGCAGAAGAAGCTGATGGCAGAAGAAATGTGGCTGAACTATTTCAACCAGACCCTGCTTAATAAGAACGTGATCACCGAAACAGAGCGCAACCGCATTGCCAATATGATTGCCAGCCGCGGTATGTCCGGAAAACATGTGACGTAGGGAGAATACAAATTTTGATGACAGGAATGGATAAAAAAGGTCATTTACCTTTTCGCCATTCTGCCTTACAATAAATACAAACATGATAGAACGAAAAAATAAAGGAGAAAACTATGGATATACATAGCGTGCGTCAGGCACTGAAAATCAAATCGATTTATGATATCTCTCTGCGGGTGACTTACTACGCCCGCGTATCCTCGGAGAGTGACGAACAGTTAAATTCTCTGGGCAATCAGATCTCGTATTACGAGGATCTGATCAAGCGCAATTCCAACTGGACCTTCGTTCCCGGCTATATTGATGAAGGTCTTTCCGGCATTTCCACAAAGAAGCGGGAGAATTTCCACCGGATGGTGGATGATGCCGCTGCAGGGATGTTCGATCTGGTCATCACCAAAGAGATCACCCGTTTTGCCCGTAACACCTTGGACTCCA
>SVMG01000003.1 GCA_015067545.1 Oscillospiraceae bacterium | reverse complement strand
ACGCTGAGCTGCTGGAGCTGGTTGAGATGGAGATCCGTGAGACTCTGTCCTTCTACGAGTTCCCCGGCGACGACATCCCTGTTATCCAGGGTTCCGCTCTGAACGCTCTGATTTCCGAGTCCAACGACCCCAATGCTCCCGAGTACGCTTGCATCAAGGCTCTGATGGACGCTGTTGATGAGTATATCCCCACTCCCGACCGTAAGGCTGACATGCCCTTCCTGATGCCCGTTGAGGACGTCTTCACCATCTCCGGCCGTGGTACTGTTGCTACCGGTCGTGTTGAGCGTGGCGTGATCAACAAGAACGACAAGATCGAGATCGTTGGCCTGCGCGACGAGAAGAAGGAAACCGTCTGCACCGACATCGAGATGTTCCACAAGCTGCTGGACTACGCAGAAGCTGGCGACAACATCGGCGCTCTGCTGCGTGGTGTTGACAAGAAGGAGATCGAGAGAGGCCAGGTTCTCTGCAAGCCCGGCTCCATCAAGCCTCTGACCAAGTTCGCTGGCCAGGTTTACGTCCTGTCCAAGGAAGAAGGCGGCCGTCACACCCCCTTCTTTAACAACTACCGTCCTCAGTTCTACTTCCGTACCACTGACGTTACCGGTATCATCTCCCTGCCCGAGGGCACCGAGATGTGCATGCCCGGCGACAACGTTGTTATGAACGTCGAGCTGATCACCCCCATCGCTATCGAGAAGGGCCTGCGTTTCGCTATCCGTGAAGGCGGCCGTACCGTCGGTTCCGGTGTTGTTACCGAGATCTACGAGTAATTCTTGTAGCTGAAAAGCAAATCATCCCCCGAGCAGCCGCTCGGGGGATTTTTTGCGCGTATAGCTCCAATTTTTAACCGTGTACTATGAAATTTTAGCAGGTGTTGCAAAATTATTGTGTCGTTGCTGCAAAATAATGAAGAGCGAATTGCTTGTATACCGGTTACGGTATTGATATAATTTATACGAAGCATTTCAATTATAGGAGGAAACGCTATGTTTAAGAAAACTGTGTCACTGATCTTGTTAATGCTTTTTTCTGCTTTAATAGCATTTTTGCCTATGGATGCACAAGCAGTTGGCGAAACAAGTCTCGTGTTTCAACTCAGCAGCGATGGGCAAGGCTATATTGTTTCTGCCTGCGACACCTCTGCCACCGGGGTTATAGAGATCCCCGCAGAATATAGTGGTAAGCCGGTGACCGAAATCGGCGATAAGGCCTTTCAGTTTTGCTACTATCTGACGGATGCAATCATCCCAGATACGGTTACCAAAATTGGAATGTCTGCATTTTCTGATTGCCATGGACTGACATCAATTATTATTCCAGATAGCGTTGCAAGCATTGGAAGTATGGTTTTTTATGGTTGTAGCCAATTAAGAAATGTTACACTGCCAAAGGGTATTACGGAGATCAGCAAGGGTATGTTCCAACGCTGTGGCCGATTGCAGAAGGTTGATTTTCCTGACGTGATCACGTCTTTTGGCGCATATTCTTTCTACGGTTGTCAAAGTTTATCTGAAATCACCATTGACGATGGCGTAACCAGCATTGGCAGTGCTGCGTTCTGTGGATGTACGGGATTGACAGATATCACCATACCAAACAGCGTTACAAGTATTGGTTCTTCCGCTTTTGAAAACTGTACCGGATTGACAAAAATCATCCTCCCGGATAGCATTACCAGTATTGGCAGTTATGCATTTTCCGGCTGTAGCAATTTGGCGGAAATCGTCGTTGGCGGCGGTGTCAAGCAGATCGATAAGTATACTTTTGCAAACTGTACCGGGCTGACAAAGGTCGTTCTTCCGCAAAGCGTTACAAGGATCCGCGAAAGAGCATTTTCTAATTGCACCGGACTTACAGAAATTGTATTTGGCAATGGTCTTGACAATATTGGCAGTGAGGCATTTAGCGATTGTACCGGTTTAAGGGAGATTGCCTTGCCGGACAGTTTGACTATGCTCCAGTCTAAGGCGTTTCAGAACTGCACCGGTCTAAAGATCATCAGAATGCCCAGCAGTCTGGAAAAAATAATGAATAATGTGTTCAGCGGCTGTACTGACCTATGGCATATTTTGTATAAAGGAAATGAAAGCCAATGGAACGCGACATTTATCGACTCAAGCAATGTATCGCTTGAAGCGGTAACCATGCACTTTGATTCGTATGGCGAAATAGCCATTGATGCTGAAGCCAAAACCTGCAGCATCTGCCTTAACGATTGCGCCCATATTTGGGATGACGGTGAGACCATCAAAGAAGCCACCTGTAAGGAGGAGGGACTCAAGCGATACACCTGTACCCTTTGTCAGACCGTGAGGACGGAGAACATTGCTAAGCTAACGAATCATACACCCGGTCCAGAAGCTACCGAGACCAGCGCACAGATTTGCATGGTGTGTGGCCATCAGATTGCACCCAAGCTTGAGGTGAAGGAAACAGAGCCACCGACGACACAGGAAGACGGCGAACATGAAAGCGAGTTTCTTAGTTGGTTTGCAGCAGGTGTGATTTTGCTGATGGTAGGAACAGTTGCCGTAAATTATTGGAGAAAAAGACATTGACGCAGGCAGGAGGCCGGGAAATATTTCCCGGCCTTTTTAAAATTTCATCCCCCAGGGGGGCTTCAAATCCCATTTTTCCTGTTTTATAATGGGGAAAAACAAACCCAAGGAGGATTCTTATGAAGCTCACCCCTGTGAAAAAATTGGTCTTTACCGCTGTTTGTGCAGCCCTGTGTCTGGTGCTGCCCATGGCATTCCATTCCGTTCCAAACGCCGGAACGATCTTTCTGCCCATGCACATTCCGGTGCTGCTGTGCGGTCTGATCTGCGGCTGGCCCTATGGCGGCGTTTGCGGAATTGTCGGTCCGCTGCTTTCCAGCCTGGTCACCGGTATGCCCCCTGCGGCCATGCTGCCCAGCATGATGGTGGAGTGCTGTGCCTACGGCTTTGTAACAGGCATGCTGATGCGCCATGTACATACAAGGCACGCTGTTGCTGATCTTTATATCAGCTTGGTTTCTGCAATGGTAGCAGGCCGGGTGCTGGCTGGCTTTGCCAAGGCCTGGATTTTCACTCCCGGCATTTCTCCCTTCGCCTGGGTGACTACCTCTCTGGTTACAGGTATCCCCGGCATTGTGATCCAGCTGATCCTGATGCCCATGGTTGTCCTGGCATTGACAAAAGCCAAGCTGATTCCCAATCGTTATCCCAAGGAAGTGACCCATGAATAAACAGGATGTAATCACATTTTTTGACCACCTTGCACCTGTGTGGGATGCGGATATGATTCGCCACGACGACATTATTCACAAGATTCTGGATATTGCCGGCATTCAAGCCGGGGTGGATGTTCTGGATGTGGCTTGTGGAACGGGCGTGCTGTTCCCGGACTACCTTGACCGAAAGGTGGGCAGCCTCACCGGCATTGACATATCACCGGAAATGGCGAAGATCGCCCGTGAAAAATTTCCGCAGGTCGAGGTTATTTGCGGTGATGTGGAAGAAGTGGGATTTGACAGAAAATTCGACTGCGTCGTGGTTTACAATGCCTTTCCCCACTTTCCGGATCCAGAGCATCTGATCGAAGTGCTGAGCGGCCTTTTGAAACCCGGCGGTACGCTCACGGTAGCCCATGGTATGAGCCGGGCACAGATCGACCATCATCACGAAGGAGCAGCCAGCAAAGTATCCGTTGGGCTGATGCATGAGGATGCGTTGGCAGGGATCTTTGCAAGGCATCTGACAGTGCCGGAAAAAATATCCGACCATCGGATGTATGCAGTCTGTGGTAAAAAATAAACCAATGGGAGGACGAAATCCTCCCATTTTTTTATGCAAGTTTTTTTCGGTCTTCTTGCGTTTTCTATTGCATTTGTCCATGAGCCGTGGTAAAATGTCCTTATTCTTTGAAAATTTACATTTTTGGGAGGTCAAACTTGTATGAATTATATTGATGAAGTATATGAAAGAGTGGTAAATCAAAACCCCGCACAGCCGGAATTTCACCAGGCTGTCAAGGAGGTCTTGGACTCTCTGCGCCCGGCTATCGAGCGCAATGAGGAGAAGTTCCGCCGGGATGCGCTGCTGGAGCGGCTGACGACACCTGATCGGATCATTCAGTTCCGGGTTGCCTGGGTGGATGACAATGGCCAGGTGCAGGTGAACAATGCCTACCGCGTCCAGTACAACAATGCCATTGGCCCCTACAAGGGCGGCATTCGCTTCCATCCGTCTGTGAATGCGAGCGTGATCAAATTCCTGGGCTTTGAGCAGATCTTCAAGAACTCTCTTACCGGCCTGCCCATCGGCGGCGGCAAGGGCGGCTCTGATTTTGATCCCAAGGGCAAGTCCGACCGGGAGATCATGGCTTTCTGCCAGAGCTTCATTACTGAGCTGTATAAGTACATCGGTGCGGATGTGGACGTCCCTGCCGGTGATATCGGCGTGGGTGCCCGTGAGATCGGCTACATGTACGGTCAGTATAAGCGCATCCGCGGCGTATACGAGGGTGTGCTGACCGGCAAGGGTCTGTCCTACGGCGGCAGCCTGGCCCGTAAGGAAGCAACCGGCTACGGTCTGCTGTACTTCACCGAGGAAATGCTCAAGAGCACCGGCGATCAGCTGGCAGGCAAGACTGTTGCTGTGTCCGGCGCGGGTAATGTGGCCATCTATGCCATCGAGAAGGCATGGCAGCTGGGCGCAAAGCCTGTGACCTGCTCCGATTCCACCGGCTGGATCTACGATCCCGAGGGCATCGATGTGGCTCTGCTGAAGGAGGTCAAGGAGGTCAAGCGTGCACGTTTGACTGAGTATGCTGCTGCGCGTCCCAGTGCTGTTTACACTCCCGGCAAGGGCGTGTGGAGCGTAAAGTGTGACGTGGCTCTGCCCTGTGCAACCCAGAACGAGCTGCACCTGGAGGATGCCAAGATGCTGGTTGCCAACGGCTGCACCGCTGTTTGTGAGGGCGCAAATATGCCCACCACCGCAGAGGCTACCGAGTACCTGCAGAAGGCAGGCGTGCGCTTCTGCCCCGGCAAGGCTGCCAACGCCGGCGGCGTGGCTACTTCCGCTCTGGAAATGAGCCAGAACTCCGAGCGTTTGCACTGGAGCTTCGAGGAAGTGGACAGCAAGCTCAAGGGCATTATGGTCAATATCTTCCGCAATGTGGACTCCGCCGCAAAGGAATACGGCATGGAGGGCAACTATGTTGCCGGTGCGAATATCGCCGGTTTCCTGAAGATTGCCGACGCCATGACCGCCCAGGGTATTGTGTAATTGTCGTAACTGCATGTCATTGCCACACCAGTGACTCGTAGTCACTGGTGTGGCAATCCGCATCTTTGTGGCACCTTTGGTGCCCTGCGGCTCTTGTGAGCCGCAGGGGAACGGATTCTCACGGTCGCTTCGATCCCTCGGAATGACAGGAAAATGAAACAAAAGCACCGCTCGCAAGAGCGGTGCTTTTTTGTATGCGACGCAGGTCTATAAGCCGGGTTCTGTCTTGACAGCCATCTATCTAGTCCCGCAATTACTCGCAGGATCCAGCCACCTCCTCGGAACGGCCGGGCAAGCCATTGTTCCTCCACGGTGTTGCTTCGGGATAGAGTTTACATCGTAAAACCCATGTTTCCATGGGCCGGGTGGGCTCTTACCCCACCTTTTCACCCTTGCTGATGCGCACGAAGTGCGCATCAGCGGTATATCTCTGTTGCACTTGTCCTGGGGTCACCCCCGGCGGGCATTACCCGTTATCCTTGCCCTGTGAAGCCCGGACTTTCCTCACGCTCTGCCTTTCGGCATGAGCCCGCGGCTGTCCAACCTGGTTGCTGGATTATTGTACTGCAAAGAGGCAGAATTGTCAAATGTCTTGCAAATTCTTTAGGGACAGGATATACTATAAACAAGTAACAGGAATGGAGAATGGCTATGATGATTCCTTTTGAAGTTTATTTTGAAAATTTGAGAGGAAAGCGCGTTGCTGTGCTGGGCCTTGGTGTCAGCAACCGACCGCTGGTGCGCCTGCTTTTGGAATTTGGATGCATCGTCTCCGGCGGTGACCGCACCGAGCGGGAGAAGCTGGATGCCGAGGTGCTGGAGCTGGAGCAGCAGGGCTGCAAGCTGTATTTGGGTGAGCATTTCTATGAGGAAATGTCTGCGGATGTGGCATTTCGCACTCCCGGCATGCACCCGGACAGTCCGGCGGTGACCGCACTGCGCAATTCCGGTGCCACCATCACATCGGAAATGGAGGCCTTTTTCCAGGTCTGCCCCTGTGACATCATCGCTGTCACCGGCTCGGATGGAAAGACTACCACAACCACCCTTATTTCCGAAATGCTGAAGGCCGAGGGAAAGACTGTGTGGCTGGGCGGTAACATCGGCACGCCGCTGTTGCCTTTGACCAGGCAGATGAAAGAAACGGATGTTGCCGTTGTAGAATTAAGCTCTTTCCAGCTGATGGACATGAATTACAGCCCCCGGGTGGCGGTGATCACCAATCTTGCCCCCAATCACCTGGATGTCCACAAGGACATGGACGAATATGTGGAGGCCAAGAAGAACATTTACCGCCATCAGAATGAGACGGGAGTACTGGTGGTCAATGCGGACAATGCCATCACCGCACCCTTGCGTGGCAATGGCACTACCAAGACCTTTACCCGGGTGGGGCAGGGGAATGTATGCTTGAAAGACAGCGTCATCTGCCGCAATGGCGGCGCTGTGCTGGACAGCAAGGATATTCTGCTCCCCGGTGTCCATAATATCGAGAATTACATGGCGGCCATAGCGGCTGTTGAGGGCTTGGTTTCTGACGAAACCATCCAATCTGTTGCCAAGACCTTTGGCGGCGTGGAGCACCGGATCGAGCTGGTGCGTATCAAAGACGGCGTTCGGTTCTATAATGATTCCATTGCGTCCTCTCCAAGCCGCACCATTGCCGGTCTACGCAGTTTTGAGGATAAGGTGATCCTGATCGCCGGCGGTTACGACAAGCATATTCCCTACGATGTCCTCGGCCCGGAGATCTGTGCCCATGTGAAAAAGCTGTTTTTGGGCGGTGCAACCGGCCCGCTGATCCGGGAAGCGGTGGAGAATTGTGACGGCGAAAAGCCGGAGATCGTGGACTGCGGTGATTTTACTTCGGCAGTTTATGCTGCGGCGAAAGCGGCACAGCCCGGGGATGTGGTGCTCATGAGCCCGGCATCTGCTGCCTTTGACCAGTTTAAGAACTTTATGGTTCGGGGACAGTACTTCAAAAAACTCGTGATGGAGCTGTAATTATGGAGTTTGGCAAATTAACCAATGCAATGCGCAAGGCATTGCCGCTGAAGGCCTGCGGCGCAGTGATCGTAGCGGCCGGTACGGCATCCCGTATGGGTGGCATCGACAAGGTGATGGCCCCCATCGGCGGTGAGCCTATGATCGTTCGTACAGTTCGTGCCTTCCAGAACTGTGATGCCATCAGGCAGATCGTGATCGTGACCCGGCAGGATCTCATCGTTCCCATTTCCGATCTGTGCCATGGTTTTGACAAAGTACAGGCTGTCATGGTTGGCGGCAGCAGCCGCCAGGAATCGGTGGAGATCGGTTTGGGCGCACTGTCTTCCAATATGAAGCTGGTGGCGGTGCAGGATGGGGCCCGTCCGCTGATCACCGGGGCAGTTATTGACCGCACCGTTCGCGCGGCCCATACCTATGGCGCGGCAGCACCTGCCATTCCCGTAAAAGATACCATCAAGGTGGTGCAGGGCGGTTTGGTAGCGGAAACTCCGGACAGGAGCACCCTTCGGGCGGTGCAGACACCTCAGGTTTTCGATGCAGACCTGCTGAAAGGGGCATTGAAAAAGGCGAAGGACGCCGGCGCAGCGGTCACAGACGATTGCTCTGCGGTGGAGTTGATGGGCATGTCCGTCAAAATCGTGGAGGGTGACGAGCGCAATATCAAGGTCACCACGCCCATGGACTTGAAAATCGCAGAAATACTGCTGGAGGAAATGCAATGAGGATCGGTCACGGCTATGATGTGCATAAACTGGTGGAAAAGCGGGATCTGATTCTGGGCGGCGTAAAGATCCCCTTCGAAAAGGGACTTTTGGGACACAGCGACGCGGATGTACTGCTGCATGCAGTGTCCGATGCCCTGTTGGGCGCGGCCGGGCTGCGGGATATTGGCTATCACTTCCCGGATACTGATCCTGCCTATAAGGATGCGGATTCTTTGGAATTGCTGCGCCAGGTGGCAAAGAAAATTGCGGACAGGAATTATCGGGTCAGCAATGTGGATGTGACCTTGATCGCCCAGCGACCCAAGGTAGGAAAGTACATCCCGGAAATGGTGCAAAACATCGCCGATGCCCTGGGTGTTACCCCGGATCGGGTGAATGTAAAAGCCACCACGGAGGAGGGCTTGGGCTTTACAGGCAATCTGGAGGGCATTTCCTGCCATGCCGTGTGCCTGCTGGAAGAATGAGAAGGGGGCGTGCTTTTGCACGCCTCTTTATTCATTTATGCAGTATATTTGAATAAGCCACGGGAGAAAAGAAAACCGGCCATCGGAAATATTCATGCATATATGCAGATAAAATACCCATTTTTGTTCAATTCATCCAGTTTAGATTCGGAATATTGTGGATTATTTGGGGTGAAATACTCTTGACGATGAATAATATTCGTGTTATTATTCATTCATCAAAATCAACCCAAGAAAGAGGAGATTTATTATGAAAAAGATCATTGCTTTGATACTGGTAGTTCTGATGGCTGTCGGCATGTTTTCCGGCTGTGTTGTGAACGAGGAGGAGAAGGCAGGTACCAACAAGTACAACCTGACCACCGTCAAGGAGGGCTACCTGACCGTAGTTACCTCTCCCGACTACGCTCCCTATGAGTTCTACGCACTGGATGAAAACGGCAAGCCCACTCTGGCTGGCTTCGACATGGATCTGGCAAAGTACATCGCTGACTACCTGGGCCTGACCCTGGAGGTCGTTCCCGTGGATTTCGATGGCATCATCGGTGAGATGAGCGCAGGCGTTGCTGACCTGGCTATGGCCGGTCTGTCCCCCGATCCCGACCGTTTGGAAAAGATGGATTTCTCTGACATCTACTACGGCGGCAAGCAGGCTTTCGTTACCACCAAGTCCAAGAAGGCTCAGTTCACGGATCTGGAATCCACCAACAAGGCAGAGTATTCCATTGGTGCACAGAACGGTACCATTCAGATGGAGCTGGCTGCCAAGTACAGCGCAAATGCTGAAATTGTTACCTTGACCAAGGCTACCGACATCATCGCTGACCTGGTCGCCGGAAACCTGGACGGCGCATACATCGAGTGGGATGTGGCGGTTTCCTATCAGAAGAACTATCCCGACCTGGAAATTGTATGCGAAGTGCCTTACGAGGCCGACGGCAATGTGATCGGCGTTGCAAAGGGCAATGCAGATCTTCTGAAGTATGTCAACGAGGCGTTGCACAAGTGCGTGGACGAGGGTACATTCAACCAGTACCTGGAGAAGGCCAATGCTCTGGCAGCCGGTGAGAAGTACGAAGGCATGCTGGACCAGGATGGCAACGTCCCCACCGATGAAGGTGTAGGCTAATTTTATAAGGATAGCCGTTCCTCCCCATGATCCATGGGGAGGAATCGGTGCGTTTTATCAAAGATAGGAGAACATGCATGGGCAATCTCATTACTGCATCGGGTTTTGAAAAATCCTTTCAATATATTGAACATTTTAAGCATGGCCTGATCGTTACGGTCCTGCTTGCGTTTTTTACCGTTATTTTCGGTTTCATTTTGGGTATTTTGCTGGCCATTGCCCGCATGAGTGATATTCGCCCTTTTCGCTTTCTGAGCATCGACAGAAACGGGCGTCTGCGTGGCAAGGGCTTTCTGCTTACGCTGAGCAAATTTAATCCCATTTCCTTTTTGGCCACCTGCTATGTGGAAGTCATCCGCTCCACACCTGTGCTGGTGCAGATCATGATCATTTATTACGGTGTATTCCGCTTGATCAAGCTGCCGAATGTGACCTTGCTGGGCTTTTTGAAATTTCAGCGGTTTTTCCCGGGTGTTGTGGCATTGAGCATGAACTCCGCTGCTTACCTGTGTGAGATCATCCGCTCCGGTATCCAGTCCATCGATGGCGGCCAGACAGAAGCAGCCCGCAGCCTGGGCCTTTCCAAGGGCAAGACCATGTTCCACATCATCCTGCCCCAGGCCCTGCGGAATATCCTGCCGGCCATTGCCAACGAATTCGTGGTCATCATTAAGGAATCCGCCATTGCCTACACCATCGGCGTGCCGGATCTGATGTCTGCGGTGAACGATGTCCGGGGTGCGGCGAGCATCATTATGGAGCCCTTGCTGATCGCCACAGCAGTGTACTTCTGCCTGTGCTTCCCCACATCCAAGCTGATTGCCTATTTCGAAAGGAGGATGAGCCGTGGAAATGTGCGCTGATTGTTTGATTTCCGTTCGGAATTTGAAAAAATACTTTAACAATGGCACCATCAAGGCCCTGGATGATGTTTCTGTGGATATCAACAAGGGCGATGTGATGGTGGTTATCGGCCCTTCCGGCTCCGGTAAGTCCACGCTCCTTCGTAGCCTTAATCTGACGGAAGAGCCCACTGATGGCAGTATCGTTTTTGACGGAGTGGACATCACCAGCAAAAAGATCCCCAATGAAAAAGGCAAAATGGTCAAGCTGGACATTGACAAGCATCGTCAGAAGATGGGCATGGTGTTCCAGCATTTCAACCTGTTTCCGCACATGACCATCCTGGACAATATGATCCTTGCCCCTGTCAAGGTCAAGCACATGAGCAAGACGGAAGCCAAGGAAAAGGCGCTGAGCCTTTTGCAGCGGGTTGGCCTGGAGGATCGGGCGGATGCTTATCCCATCCAGCTGTCCGGCGGTCAAAAGCAGCGTGTGGCCATAGTTCGCGCGCTGATGATGGAGCCCCAGGTAATGCTCTTCGACGAGCCTACTTCCGCCCTTGACCCGGAAATGGTGGGAGAGGTTCTGAGTGTTATGAAGGAGCTGGCGCAGTCCGGTATGACCATGGTGGTGGTCACCCATGAGATGGGCTTTGCCCGGGAAGTGGGCAACCGTGTCCTGTTTATGGATGAGGGCAAGCTGCTGGAAGAGGGCACACCAGGGGAGATCTTCGGTAGTCCCAAGCATCCGCGACTGCAGGATTTCCTGTCCAAAGTACTGTAAAAAAGAGAGCCTGTTGCATTTTGCAACAGGCTCTTTTCGTCAATCCAATGTGTGTCCGCGGTCGCGGTAGGCGCTTTCCAGGGGGCTTTCTGCGTCCGCTTCATTTTGGTAGCGGCCTACTACGTTGGCGGCCAGATCAACGGGAAGAAGCGTTCCCGCACCGGCCACACAGCCGCCGGGACAGGCCATTCCCTCCAGGAGGTAGCCGTCGTATTTACCGGCCTTGGCCATGAGCATCAGTTTGCGGCAATCCCGCAGACCCTCTGCCCGGGCAGTTTTGACCTGGGCATCCGGATGGGTTTCCCGGATGAGCTTTTCCACCGCACCGGCCACGCCGCCGGCAACGGCGAAGCCACGGCCTGCGGCTGTGCCTTCGTTCAGGTCATACATGGGCTCAATGGTCTCAAAATCGATTTCTTTCGCCTCAAACATGCCCTGAAGCTCCTCAAAGGTGAGGACAAAGTCCACATCCGATCGGATATCCGCCCGGATGGCCTCCAATTTCTTCGCTGCGCAGGGGCCAACAAAGACCACCTTACACCCGGGGTATTCCTTCTTCATCAAACGGGCGGTGAAGACCATGGGGGTCAAGGTCATGGAGATGTTTTTCGACTCGCCGGGGAAGAGCTTGTAGATCATGGAGTGCCAGGCAGGACAGCAGGATGTCGCCATATACTTTTGCTCATGGGGCACTTTTTCCATAAAGTCCTTGGCTTCCTCGATGGTACACATATCCGCGCCCACCGCCACTTCTACGATGCGCTTGAAGCCAAGCTTTTTCATGGCGGCAATGAATTTGCCGGGGGTGGAATGCTTGCCGAACTGGCCGATAAAGGCCGGGGCAACGATGGCGATGACCTTGTCGCCCTTCAAAATGGACTGCACCACCTGGAAGATCTGACCCTTGTCCACAATGGCACCGAAGGGGCAGGACACCAGACACTGGCCGCAGGAAACGCATTTATCCTGATTGATGACCGCACGGCCATCCTCGCCCACACCGATGGCATCCATGCCGCAGGCGGCTACGCAGGGGCGCTCCAGGTGGATAATAGCGTGATAGGGACAGGCCTTGGCGCATTTGCCGCACTTGATGCACTTATCCGGGTCGATATGGCTTTTGCCGTTGACGAAGGAAATGGCATCCTTGGGGCAGACCTTTTGACAGGAGGCGGCCAGGCAGTTCTGACAGCTTTCCGTCACACGGTACTGGTTCGAGGGACAGGCGTGGCAGGCGTAGGGGATGATGTTGACCAGCGGCGGCTCGTAATACTGCTCTGCGATGGCAGCAGCGTCCATGCCCTCGGTCATCAAATGTCGGCTCTGCACCGGGCGGATGGACAGACCCATGGCAAGGCGCACCCGTTCGCCGGCAATGGCACGCTCCAGGAAGATGGATTCCCGGTGCAGGGGACGGTCGCCGGGCACGATGATGTAAGGAAGATCCTCAGCGGTGGTGTAATCGCCGCCGTTGTAGGCCATTCTGGCTACCTCGGTAAAGACTTTTTTTCGGATATCAGTGATCAGGGATGGAATTCCACGCATGATATATCTCCTTTATTGTACTTTATGCAGGGCTTTTTTCAGCACCGGGGCAATCAAGATCGCAATACCGCCGCCAATGAGGGCAGTGATCAGCTGGGGGAAGGAAAACATGGCGGTAAAGGTGTCGATCTGAGGCTGCTTTAGAGGCAGCACCCGGCAAAGCAGCTGCACCACAAGCAGATACAGTGCTGCAAATTTTCCGAAAGATGCACCCAGCCAGGCCAGCGCCTTTCCCAGGAGCTTGGGTGCAGGCCCGTGGATCAGATGCAAGGCTCCCACAAAGACCAGATTGCCTGCGGCAATAGCTGGCACGATGGGCAGAAGCTGTGGTCCGATCCCAAACAGAAAGGCCACAAAGGGAGAAATCACGGCCACGGCAGCACCGGACCAAAATCCACCTATCAAAACAGCCGCAGCAAGGACGGCATTGACGCAGGAGCCGGTGACAAACTGGCCAAAAGGCTTTGTCAATCCCTGAAGTACGACCAGCAATGCCAGCATAACGGCAGTCTGCGTGATCCATAATGTTTTCTTTTTCATAGCAAACCTCGCTTTTTGTAGTGCTTTTATTATAGCAAAGATCGGCGGTTAGTCAAGGGAATCCCCCATATTCCGAAAGATGGCAGAGCTTCCAAAATGTAAATAATGTGTGTTGCTGTGGGAAAGACCTTTACATTATGACAAAAATCCGTTATGATAAAAGAACTACTTATAAAGGATGCATTTTCTATGGACGAGCATAAAGAAGAGCTGTTGCAGGAAGCAGAAGCGGCGGAAAATCCTGCGCCCAAGCAAAAAGGACGTGGTATGTCCAGAGTGACATATTATGCGCTGATCGGTATTTTTACGGCAGTTTTCTTGCTGTGCGGAGTATACCTTGGCGGATACTTTTACGAGACCGGAAGTACGGAAAAGGAGTATGATGCTCTGGCAAGCATCTATCAGCAGGGGATACAGAACCAGAACAGCACGCCGTCGACGGTTCCCACCAGGATCCCCGGCAATGTGGAAAGCTCCGGAAGTGTAGAGACCCAGCCACCTGTGATCCTGCCGGAGTTACAGCCGATCTATGAATTGAATGACGATCTGGTGGGATATCTGAATTTTCCCAACAGTAGCCTGAATCTGCGCTACCCGGTACTGCAATCCCCGGAAGATGACGATTTCTACCTGAGCCATGATTTTTACGGCGCGGAAAGCATTGTGGGCTGTCCGTATGTACCGGCCGGCTGCGACGTATTCGAGCCATCGGACAATGTGGTCATTTACGGTCACAATCTGAGAACCGGCGGTATGTTCAATAAGCTGACGTACTACCGCAATAAATCTTACTGGGAGAAGAATCAGACATTTTCCTTTGATACCCTGTACGAACGGCATACCTATCAGATCTTTGCGGTGTTCAAAACTGCTGCCAAGCAGTACAAGGACGACGGAACGCCCTGGGGCTACCCCTACCACAGACTCAATGACTTTGCCACCAAGGAGGCCTTTGACAAGTTTATTGCGGATGTGAAGGGCGCGGCGTTTACAAGCGGTGAATATCAAGGCTGGACCTTTTACGATACCGGCATTACGCCCCAGTACGGTGACAAATTGCTGTGTCTGTCCACCTGCGAGTACACTATGAAGGATCCGGACGGTACGACCAATGGCCGCTGGGTGATCATGGCGGTGCGTATTGATTGAGGAGCAGAAGATCTCCAGCTGTATGCGAAGATAAAAAGGACAGATGAGGGAATTTTTATGGCCCAAATTGATTGCTGTCCACAGGCCTACGCCCTGCGTCCATCAATCAATGGATTCTCCCCCGGACTAAAAAACATGCCCCCGGCATGTTTTTTACCTCGCTTCGCTCGGCCGTCCTCTTCGAATCCCATCCGATGATAAAAAATCACCAACCACGGATGTGGTTGGTGATTTTTTGGCAGAGGATGAGGGATTCGAGTTGCATTTTCGCCTATGGCGAAAATTAATGTTGCGCTCCGTCAAGCCGTCGCGCGCAACAGTCCACCGGACTGTTGCATCTAAATCGGTTCGAACCCTCATCCCTGCAAAATAAAAACCCCGACCACGAATGTGGTCGAGGTTTTTATGGCAGAGGATGAGGGATTCGAACCCCCGCAAACGGAGTCAGAGTCCGGTGTGCTACCGTTACACAAATCCTCTATGCGGATATTATTATACCCATCTTCCTTGAAAAGTCAAGAAGTTTTTTCCTGTTTTGCGAAAAAATTTCCTTGTCCGAAAATACTTTTCCCCAAAACCGCATTTTTATTCCGCATCTGTTTCCCAAGGGAAGGGATTTCCTTTCAAAACATTGCGCCGGATATACGAAAAGGTGCGTTTTTCGCCTTTTTTCGCCAGCATGCCCAGCAAAAATTCCAGCTCCGCACGATTTTCCGGGTGCATCAGCTCCCGTTCTCGGCTGGACATAAAATAATCATAAGCAGAACGATCGGTATAGGCATCTTTTTGGTATACGATACAGGCGGCCCGGCGGTCCATAAACTGTTCCACCATATATTTCCGGGGCATTTTTACCGCCTCATAGTTGCGGGTCTGGCGGTTCATATCCGTCCAGTACTCATAGTGATGGCGGTTGCGGCCCTTATGGTGCATCCATGCTTCCGAGTAGCCCTTATCCGTACGCTCAGCGGCGTTGGGGCTTTTGTCACCCTGGAAATACCGGGCGCCGATCCAAAACTCGGTAGGGGAATATTTGGACAGATCATGGGTCAGCCCCTGCCAATACAGACCCACCCGGAAACAGCCGCACATGACAAGCCAGCGGTGATGAGTGATGGTCTTAAAATGCTGCCAAGCCTTCATAGGATACACCTCTTTTCGTCCTTTTATTATATGACAAACACAGGCGGTTTGCAAGGGAAAAGCACCGGAAAAACCGGTGCTTTTTATCATACAGCTGCGCTTTGCGGTTCCTTTTTCTCAACCAAGTGCCAAATGCCATAAAACAGGCAGATGTACACCAAGAACAATGCAACCACGGACAGAGGGTAGAGCACTTCGTGGCCACCCACCAAATTAAACAGAATATCATAGGGTGTGCCATCGCCGCTCATGAGGAACATATAGTTGTAGTCGACCAGGATGTTGGCCACATAGGCGGCCACGCAGAAAATAAGCAGAATAGCGAAGGTGATCCACATATTCGTGCGCTTCATGCTGGCCATGCCGGAGATCATGATGTACAGCGCGGCAAAGCCGGAGATGCTGTGGGTGATGCCGGAGACCATGTTGGTGAAAGACAGCACCGGGTAGGCGTTATAGTTCTGCGTCGCACCGAATGTGCCAAGAACCGCGCCCAGCAGGCCGAAAACACTCACAAAATCCAGAGCCGCTTCCCGTACTCTGCCACCGGAAAAGGCGGCCAAGGGGATGGCGATGAGTTGGATGCTGCACAGAAACAGGGGGAGCATCATGGTCCAGGCAGAGGGGTCATCCACGCAGGAGATGATGATTTTCATAAGTTCAAATCCGTCAATGAGGATGGCTGACCAGATCAGAACGCGGTTCTTTTTCTGTGCAAGTTCATTTTTGTTTCGTTTTCCTAAAAATACGGCCAACACGACCATAAGGATCATCAGCGAGGTGACGAACAGCAGATGCTGCCAGGAAAAAGCACCCTCCGGCGTGCGCTGATAGCCGCCAATACCAAAGAATTCTTTCATAAACCGATCTCTTTCTGTGGTTTTTTGGATATTATAGCAGATTTTGTGGGATTTTCAGTATTTTTTAAGAAATGTAAGAAATTCTTAAGGAATGAGCCTTCCCCCGTCTGTCATTGCGAGGAGCGAAGCGACGTGGCAATCTCCTGGCAGTACTTATCGGATTGCTATATTGTACCGGCAGATTGTAACAGGCCCTACGGACCTGCGCACACTGGAGCAGATGCGGGTAAAAAGAAGCACCCCTTACAGGGTGCTTCTTTATTGGTGCCGGTGGCCGGACTCGAGTTGCATTTTGCCCGTATAGGGCAAAATTATTGTTGCGCTCCGTCCAGCCGTCGCGCGCAACCTGCCCCCGGCAGGTTGCATTTAGATCGGTTCGAGTCCAGCATCCTCTGAAAAATATTAAACGGGTTATCCCATTTGGGATAACCCGTTTAATGGTGCCGGTGGCCGGACTCGAACCGGCACGCTGTCGCCAGCGGTGGATTTTGAGTCCACTACGTCTACCATTCCATCACACCGGCAGGTGTGCATTATTTGATGGATTCCCTACGGCGACGCAATGTCGCCATCGTTTGCGGTGCCCGGCGATTGTCCTTGGCGCGAACGCCTTCGTCCCTCGCCGACCGCGGCACTTGCTCCGCCCTCGCTTTATCCGCCGCAGGCGGCGCTCGGGCTCGCAGCAGTGGATGTTGTGTCCATTACATCCGCCATTCCATCACACCAGCATCGGTGCTTAGATAGTATAATACACTTTGCCGGAAAATGCAAGGGGTAATTTTATAATTCACAGGGGAATCCCACTGTCAAAATCCTGCCAAAAGGCCTTTACAGTGGCTTCGTAACCACCGGGGTCTACCAAATAGCTCATGCCGTGCTCCGCACCGGGGACGATGAACAGCCGTTTCGGTCCGGCGCAGGCCTTATAATTTTCATAGGTCATTTCAACGGGCACAAACCGATCGTCTGTGCCGTGGACGAAAAGCACCGGAACATGGCATCGCGCCAGGGCCTGGGGGCAGGACTCTGCATCCATGGCCACGCACAGGCGTTTTTTGGCGAGTTTGCATGCCGGGCCACCGCAGATCCCGTAGGATAGATGGAGATTCTTTGCCACGTGCTTCCAAATATCCACTGCAGAGGTGTACCCACAATCGGCGATGATGCCACGCAGATTCTCCGGCAGCTCCAGACCTGCGGCCATGAGCACAGTGGACGCGCCCATGGAGATGCCGCACAAATAGATCGGTAAGCGCTTGCCGGTCTTTTCATTTGCCCAATTCACCCAATCCAGGCAGTCGTAACGCTCTGTCAGTCCGAAGCTGATGTATGCCCCGCCGCTGCTGCCCTGCGCCCGCTGCTCAGCGTAGAGGACACTGCAGTCATTTTTGCGAAAAAAGTCAGCCACCATGCCAAAATCATTATCCCATGCCGAGCGCCAGCCGTGCATGGCGATGATGATGCGCTTGGGCTTGTGGGCGGCCATCCAATGTCCCACAAGGCGCGTGCCGTCCCGGCTGCTGTGAATTGTAACAGCTTCGTTGGGCTGTGCTGCCAAATATTTACGGGCCTGATGCACCCGGGACAGCATCGCTTCGTCCACACAGCTGGCGGTCAGCCGCCGCTCAGCGCGCACAGGGTGGGGTGGGATCTCGCGATCCAGTGCGATGCCAACAAAATAATCGGCCACCTTATGCCGCACGGATCCTGCCAGTGCCATCATGGCTGCCGTAATGCCCGAACCGATGAGCAGAGACCTTGCGCGTTTTTTCATATCCACCCTCCGTAAAACGTTTTTGTATCTATTTTATCGTATTTATCGGAGGTTTATTCCATAAAAAACGACTGATGACAGGACCTGCCATCAGTCGGATTTTTTAGGTATCAACGAGGGCATCTTCCATTGCCGTGGCAATGCGCTGCTTGACCAACGCGGCCAGGTCCACGGTCTTTAGATCTGCATATTCCTCGTAGGGAATGGGTTTCAGGTAATACATTTTCACCGTTACCGGAGCGCTGCCCTTCTGATCCAAGACCTTGAAGCTGTCAATAAAGGCCACCGGTACGATGGGACATTTTGCCTTGCCGGCTGCCCGGAAGCTGCCGGCATGAAACTGCCCCATCACGTTGCCGTTTTTGCTTCGCGTGCCCTCGGGGAAGATTAGGTAATTCCGGCCGGAAAGCACCTGCTTGGTCACCTGCTGGATCACAGTCAGAGACTGGCGCACATCTTCCCGGTCCATATCGAAAGAGAGGGTGCTTTGCAGGATCTTGTTCAGCACGGGAACATTTTTCAGTTCCTTTTTATACACCGCACCCAGGGGACGGTCACAGGTGGCAGCCAAAGCAACCACGTCAAACATACCCTGATGATTGGCGTAGAGCATAAAGCTCTCCTCCTGAGGGATGTTCTCTTTGCCGGAAACCTGCAGGTCAATATTGCCGGAACGGATCACCCAGCCCATGACCTTTTGCACATGACGCCACCTTTCTTCCTCGGGATACCGTTCGGGGTGCTTGGCGTGGCGACACAGCTTGATATATGCCCCCGGCAAACGCCAGAGATTGCGAAGCGCGACTAAAACAAAACGATTCATAAACATCTCCCGTCAAATAAAGAATTTTCGTGCCATGGAGTGCCGTGCGGGCTTGCAGATGGCGAAAAACAGCAGCATACCGCCCAGAAGTCCCAATACGATCAGCGGATACAGATACCAGCCCATAAAGCCGACAGACGGAAAGGTAATGGAAAGTAAAAACTCCATCAGCGGCATAAATGCGCCCATAGCCAGGATCGCGCCGCCGAATACATACAGCCGACCCCGGCGGATGTAGCGGCGCAGGACCACCACAGCTGTCACCACCAAGCCTACAAATCCCGTGACCGGGAAGGCAAAGCTGAGGAACCACCGTCCGCCGGTTGCCAGATTGATATACAGAAGGTATAAGCCTGCTGCGGCAAAATCACAGGGAACGAAGATTACAGGATTGGGTTTTTTGAACCACAGGGGTAATATCAGCACCACATAGCTTAAAAGCAAGCCGCCGATCACATAGCCGGCCCAGACGATGCCGCTGCCTATTTGCAGATCGCATACCAGGCTGACCAAAATTGCGATCAAATAAGTGGCGGTGATGATGCTTTGCATGGTCAAAGAATTTAATTGAGGCCCCGGCCCAAGGCCCTCCGGATACAAAGGCTCTGCATTCCGGAGAGGGAGATCCGGATGATATACCGCTGTCTGGCAGAGAGGACAGCGTTTTTCTGTGTCAGAGAGTTTGACACCGCAATTTACACAGTACATAGTTACTCCTTTACGGCTGGTCGCCGTTGCTTTCGACCTGTACGCTCAGACCCAGCTCCTGCAGGACCTGATAAAAACGGAATTCCAGTTCACTTTCCCGTACATTGCGGATGAAATTGATATACAGCGTATCTCCAAAGGAGAGCACACCGCAGTTGTGGGGAGCAGTATTTTGTGTGCCCAAAATGAAGTCCATGCGCTCCACATAGGGAAGCATGACTTCCGGCAGCGTGACTTTGCCCAAATTCGACAGATTCAGGCAGGATTTTCGCTCGCCCACGGCGTTGAACACCGCTTTCATCACAATATTTTTAATAAACAGGGGCATCAGCTTTACGGCAAGGATCCGTTCGCTGGCCACATTGGTGGCGATTTTGGTGCTCATATATTTGGGATTGATCTCCAGGCCCATGCGGTGATGTACCGCGCTGCAGATCTCTAAAAAGGAGAATTCTCCCAGCCGGGGATCGATCTCCGGGGTGACGTAGAGAGCGAAGTTTCGCAGGGATTGGCTCGGGAAGATGCTCCGCAAATTTACAGGGAGCAGTATCCGTATGGCCTTGCGCCACCGCGCATCCGGCTGCCGTGCCAGCTGCATCTGCTGAATGGCCTGCATCATGGCTGCGCAGAGAAATACCGTAAGGCTCACGCCGTATTCATGGGCCTTTTCCAGGGCCTGCTTTACGGGTACCTGCAGGCACGTCAGATGCAAAAAACCGTCCGGTTCGGGCGTGCCGCGCAGTCGCCAGGCGTCGTTTTCCTTGCGGCTTGCCTGCACTCTGCCGGCATATTTTTGAAAACTGTCCTCCAGCTCAGCCCGGGAGGGCTCTTCCAAACGGCCCAGCACACCGTGCTGGGCGGGTACATGGATGCGATATTTCTGCTGAATATACTCGGCAAGCAGGCTTTTCAGAAAGATCATTGCGCCAGTGCCGTCGGTCAGGGAATGGAAGACCTCAATAGCGATCCGGCGGTGGAACACTACCACCCGCAGGGCACATTTGCTGACTTCCTTTTTGGACATCCGCGGCAGGGGATAGCTGAGCTCCTGTTGGATCTGAGGTGCGGTTTTCACCTGCTGAAGATAGTACCAGAATACGCCCCGGCGCAGCCGGGCGGCAATGGAAGGAAACCGGCGCACCGTTACATCCAAAGCCGACTGCAAAACTTCGGTATCCACCGTTTCCGTCAGCGTGGCGGACAGGCGGAAGACATTGCTCCAGTTCTGATTCCGGGCAGCGGGATATATCTTTGCCGCATTGTCGAGGGGCATCCACCGCAGCTTGCGCTCCTCAGCAAGGGTGCGGCTGAGAAAGCGGCCCAAGGTGACGAAATCCTTTTTGTCCTCCTCAAGGCAGTATAGGACATAAGCATGCCACCGCTCCGGTGTGACCACCAAATGACTTTTGCATCTTGCGGCCAGGAGCTTCTTGTGCATCTGCTCTGCGTCGCTGAGCAATATTTCGTCACCGCCCGCAAATATCAGTGAAGGGGGCAGCCCGGTCAGATCTGCCAGCAGAGGAGAGACAAAGGGATCGGTGCGGTCATTGGTGTAATTATCAGTATAGGCGCTCAAAAGTGCTTCATTTAAAGAAACGTCCGTGTCCCGGTTGGTTTCATAGGATTCCCCGGAGGCGGTCAGATCCACCCAGGGGGAGATGGCAATGACGGAAGCGGGCTGTGCCATGCCCTTTTCCTTCAGCTTCAGGCAAAGAGCGTAGCAAAGACCACCGCCGGCGCTTTCGCCGCATAAGCTGATGTGTTCAGGGGCGTAGCCCTTGGCCAGCAGATATTCGTAGGCGGTCAGTGCATCCTCCAAAGCGGCGGGATAGGGGTGCTCCGGTGCAAGGCGGTACGCGGGGCAGAACACCCGCACGCCACATTCGGCAGCCAGAGTAGAGCCAAAGCCCTTGGCGTAATCCAGGTCGCCAAAGGTGTAGCCACCGCCGTGAAGATACAGTATCACGCCCTGACGGCGTTCATCTCTGGGCAGTACCCAGGCGGCATCAAAGTGTCCGAAGGAATGGTCGCGGGTCAGCACATGCTGGCGGTGCTTAAAGTGCATCAGCTCGCCCATGAGATTTTGTCCCTTGCGGATGGTTTCCAGGGAACAGTTATGCAGCAAAGGCTGAAGCATGCTGATCTGATTGCGCACCGTTTTGGGCGACAAGGCCATGGAAACACCCCCGTCAATAAGATGGATCGCAGGGGCAATCCGTGATCGCCGGCATTCGGCTGATAAATGCCCCTGCAAGAATAAATATATTCTACCACCATATGGGAAAAAGTACAATCTACTTTTCATTTTTTTACCCTACCGGCAGTAGAGTTCCCTTCACCTCGACAAAATCCGGCGCATAGGCTGTTTGGGGAGGGATGGAATATGATAAACGAATGGCTGATCACATTTCGCTCGGTGACCTTTGCGCAGAGGGCAGAACGGGCACTGCACGGCAGGCAGATCCCTTGCCGTATGCAGCGGACACCCAAATACCTGACGGAGCGGGGCTGCAGCTATTGCCTGCGCCTGCGGGGAATGGATGCTTTGCGGGCAGTGGAGATCCTGCGTCGGGAGAAATTGGCCTACGAAAAGCTGTATGCTGTAGATGACAACGGCATTACGGAGGAGCGTATATTATGATCTATCTGGATAACGGAGCGACCTCCTTCTGTAAGCCCCCGGAGGTTTACAGAGCAATGTATCGGGCGATCTATACTTGTGCCAATCCCGGCCGCGGCGGTTATGCTGCCGCAATGGAGGCCGGGAAGGTGGTTTTTCAGTGCCGGGAGGCGGCAGCCGGTCTTTTTGACTGCCAGCCGGAACAGGTGGTTTTCACCTCCAACTGTACCCACGGGCTGAACATCGGGATCCACACCCTGGTGCGGCCGGGCGCCAAGGTGCTGATCTCCGGTTTTGAACACAATGCGGTCACCAGACCTCTTAAGCTTCTGGGAGCAGAGGTACAGGTCGCCGGACGGCGGCTGTTCGATTGGGAAGATACTCTTTCGGATTTTGAGGTACAGCTGCGCCGGGGAGTGGATGCGGCGGTTTTTACCCATGTATCCAATGTGTTCGGCTATATCCTGCCGGTGGAGGAGATGGCGGCACTGTGCCGTAAGTATGGCGTGCCGTTCATCATCGATGCAGCACAGTCTGCCGGGATGCTGCCGGTATCCTTAAAGAAACTGGGGGCGGATTTTATCGCTATGCCGGGGCACAAGGGGCTGCTTGGCCCACAGGGCACGGGAATTCTGCTGTGCAACCGGCTGCCCAAGCCGTGGATGGCCGGGGGTACAGGAAGCGAATCTATGAATCAGGAAATGCCGGAGTATCTGCCGGACAGGGCGGAGGCCGGTACGCTGAATGTGCCCGGGATCAGCGGACTTGAGGCAGGGCTGCGTCATATTAAGCGGCAGGGCGTGGATGAGATCGGACAGCGGGAGCGGTATTTCGCCGGGCAGTGCATCCGGTTGCTGGAGGACCGTGGCTTCAAGGTCTTTTCCGGGGAGCATCAAAGCGGAACAGTTTCCTTCCTGCCACAGGAGGACTGCGAAGAGCTTGCCCACAAGCTGGGAAGGCTGGGCATTGCGGTGCGTGCGGGGCTGCATTGTGCGCCCCTTGCTCATGAAAGCGCAGGAACAAAGGACACGGGAACGGTGCGCATCAGCTTTGGCCATGATGCATCCTACCGGCAAATAATGGCGCTTAAGCAAGGATTTGCGAGAATAATGGATTAAGATGTGAAAATTTTTTGTGAAACAGTATTGCTATCATGGGCCAAATCCGCTATAATAGAACGGATAATAGGCTTGGTATACGATTTTTGGAAAAAGAGGATCGAAAGGACAGAAAAGAGGGAGTTAAGGGATGATGAGTACCATCGAAACATTGTTCCAGCAAATGGCGAAAATGCAGTGGTCGGACTATCTGGATATTGCCATCGTGGCATATTTGCTGTATCGGCTTTTGCCGCTGGTGCGCAACACCGGAACAAAGCAGATCGCAAAGGCGATCGGTGTTATTTTAGCAGTTGCCTGGCTGACGGATCTGATGAATCTGTATGCGCTTAGCTTTATTATGGAGCAATTCCTGCAGATCGGTCTTATTGCCCTTGTAGTCCTGTTCCAGCCGGAGCTGCGCCGGATGCTGGACCATTTGGGCAATATGAAGTTTCACAAGTTCCTGGGTGTGGAAAAGGCCGGCCAGGAAATGGCGCCCATTATTTCTCAGACCGTAGCCGCCTGCGAGGTGATGAGCCGGGAGCGGGTGGGTGCGCTGATCGTCTTCGCCCGGGATAACCGGCTGGACGAATATATCAAGACCGGTACCAAGATCGAGGCACAGATCTCGGAACAGCTGATACGCAATATCTTTTTCCCCAAGGCATCCCTTCATGACGGTGCAGTGATCGTCCGCGATGGCCGGATGGCTGCAGCAGGCTGCGTATTGCCGCTTTCTACCACAGAGCGGCTCAGTGCAGATCTGGGCACCCGCCACCGTGCCGGTGTGGGTATCAGCGAGGTATCCGACGCTGTGGTGGTGATCGTATCCGAGGAGACCGGCACGATCTCTGTGGCTGTGGGCGGTATGCTCAAGCGCCATTTGGCTTCTCAGACCCTGGAACGCTTACTGACGCATGAGCTGTGCCCGGAGGAGAATTCCACCCCGGAAAATCCCGTCCAGCGGCTGAAGCAAAAATTGCAAAAGATCGGCAAGGAGGAGCGCAAATGAAAAGAAAACTGATCTATGGCCTCCTTGCCGTACTGCTCTCCATTGGCCTGTGGCTGTATGTGGTCACGGTGGTAAATCCCGAATGGGAGGATACCTTTTACAACATTCCTGTGATTTTGGAGAACGAAGAGATATTGCATGAGCGGGGCTTGATGCTGGTATCCGAGGATGAACCCAAGGTGACATTGCGTCTGTCCGGCAACCGCGCGGATATGATCAATCTGAATTCTTCCAATATTACCATCCGGGCAGATCTGTCCCGTATTTACAGCGCGGGAGAGCAAAGTCTCAGCTATTCCATCGTCTACCCGGGTGATGTACCCAACAATGCCTTTGAGATCCTGAGCCAGGCACCCCAGCAGGTGACGCTGTCGGTAGCGGAGCGTAAGTCCAAGGATGTGGATGTGCAGATCGTTTTCAACGGTGCAGTTACGGAGCAGTATATTGCATTTAAGGATAAGGCCACACTGGATTATGAAAAGATCACCATTACCGGCCCTGCCGATGTGATCGACCGGATTGCCACTGCCAAGGTTGAGGTAAACCTGCAGGAGCAGAAGGAGACCATCAGCCAACAGTACAGCTATGTGCTGTGTGATGCAGAGGGCAATGCGGTGGAAAGTGAATGGATCACAGCCAACACGGAGCAGGTGTTGTATACCCTGAAGATCCAGCAGTGGAAGGATATTTCCCTGCGGGTGAACGTGGTCGATGGCGGTGGACTGAAGCAGCAGGACTGCATCATTACCCAGTCACTGGATGCCATCCGGGTCACCGGCGGCGAGAAGCAGCTGGCAGATCTGGACGATGAAATGGTGTTTGTGATCGATTTGGCGCAGATCCGGCAGAGCGGTACCCTTTCCTTTGACATCAATCTGCCCGAGTGGGCAACGAACCTGTCGGAGAAGAATACTGTGGATGTGACTGTGCAGATCCCTTCGCTGATGACGGTGGAGTTTACTGTGAGTAACATCCAGGCCATCAATGTCGGCGACAGGAATGTGGTCTTCAACACCAAGGAAAAGCTTGTCACAGTCCGCGGACCGGAGAGTGCGCTGGCAGCTTTGACGGCTCAGGATCTGGTGATCCAGGTGGACTTCGCCGATGCGGAGATGGGCATGGCGACCTTTGAGGCAAAGGTGATCGTGATCAATCCGCTCTTTGCCGATATGACCGGCGCAGTCGGTACTTATGATGTGGCAGCTACTGTCAGCTGACCATGACTGGAGGAATAGGCTTGATTAAGAGTATGACCGGCTACGGCCGTGCTGTTGCCACCGTCGGCGGCAGAGAATTTACAGTGGAGCTGCGCTCCGTCAACAACCGCTATTTGGATTGTACGGTAAAGCTGCCCAGGGCATTGTCTTTTGCTGAGGATGCCGTAAAGCAGGCGGTGAAAGCGTCAGTATCCAGAGGCAAGGTGGATGTATTCATCTCCCTGAAGTCTGAGAGCGCGGACGATACCACCATCACCCTGAACAAGGCGGTGTTGGAGGGATATCTGGCCGCTATGCATCAGATGGTGGAGGAGTTCCAGGTGCGGGATGACATCAGTGTTTCTGCTGTTTCCCGGCTGCCGGAGGTCTTCTCTGTGGAGAAGCCCCAGGTGGATGAAGAGCAGCTTCTGAAGGATCTGCTGAGCGTGGTGGACCAGGCCCTGGCAGGGTATGATGCCATGCGCTGTACCGAGGGTCAGGCGCTGGATGCGGATCTTCGCAGCCGGGGCAACACCATTTTGGAGCTGGTTTCCCAGGTGGAGCAGGGCAATGCCCAAACAGTGATCGACTATCGCACCCGTTTGGAAAACAAGCTCCGCGAGGTTTTGGAGTCTACAAACATCGACGAAAGCCGGATCCTCACCGAAGCGGCCATCTTTGCCGATAAGGTGGCGGTGGATGAAGAGACCGTCCGCCTGCGCAGCCATCTGGCGCAGATGAACGAGATGCTCACCACCGGCGGCGCGGTCGGTCGGAAGCTGGACTTCCTGCTTCAGGAAATGAACCGTGAGGCCAATACCATCGGCTCCAAGTGCACGGATGTACGTCTGGCCAGAGTCGTGGTGGACATTAAGGCGGAGCTGGAGAAGATCCGGGAGCAGACCCAGAATATTGAATAAGAGGTTACTATGAAGCTGATCAACATTGGTTTTGGGAGTATGATCGCCGCAAACCGGCTGTTGGCCATCGTCACGCCGGATTCTGCGCCCATTAAGCGCCTGGTGCAGGAGGCCAGAGACCGGGGAATGCTTATCGATGCATCCTACGGCCACAAGACGAAAACCGTACTGCTGATGGATACGGATCATGTCATTCTGTCTGCCATAGCTCCGGAGACCCTCTCGGCCCGATGGACGGAGCAATGCGAGGAAGGAGAGCGTGCATAATGGCAAAGGGAAAGCTGTTTATTATTTCCGGCGCATCCGGTGTGGGAAAAAGCACGGTACTGAAAAAGGTGATGGACGGAAGACCGGACCTGCAGTTCTCCGTGTCTGCCACCACCCGCGCCGCCCGTCCCGGTGAGCAGGAGGGCGTGCATTACTACTTCGTTACCCACGAGCAGTTCCAGAAGATGATCGCAGAGGATGCATTCCTGGAGTACGATGCCCACAACAAGAATTACTATGGCACGCCTGCCCAGCAGGTGGAGGACAAGCTTCAAAAAGGTCACGTGATTCTGGATATCGAGCCCGTGGGTGCGTTCAATGTTCAGAAAAAGCGCCCGGATGCCACCCTGATCTTCATTGAAGCACCCTCCTGGGAGGAGCTGGAGCGCCGGCTTCGCGGCCGGGGCGACACGGCGGAGGATCAGATCGCCATGCGGCTGGAAAGAGCCAAATGGGAAATGGAGCAAAAGGAAAAATATCATTACGTAGTTGTCAACGACCAGGCTCAGGCCTGTGCCGATCAGATTTTACATATCATCGCACAAGCGGATATGGAATAATTGGAGGAAAAGAATATGTTGTACCCCCCTGTAGCAGATTTGCTGAAAGATGTGAAGAGCCGTTACCTTCTGGTGAACGTGGTCGCCCAGCGGGCACGCCAGATCGCCGAGGAGGCGGAGGAATTTGGTGAGGAGCTGACGGAAAAGCCCGTTACCCTGGCCATTCGTGAAGTGGCTGAGGGCAAGCTGACTGCCACGCTGAAGGAAGAATACGCAAAATAACAAAGGGAGGAAAGGGCCATGATCGGAAAAATTGCTGTTTCTGCGGCAAATTTTGCCATCGACAAGCCCTACTCCTATGCCATCCCTGAAGGAATGTCCCTTACACCCGGTCAGCGGGTAATGGTGCCCTTTGGAAGAGGCAACCGCCGCTGTGAGGGTGTAGTGCTGTCCGTGGAGGATGGCCATGCACAAAACCTCAAGGCCATTGAGCAGGTGCTGGATGAAAAGTCCCTGCTGATGCCCACGATGCTCCGTTTGGCGGCATTTCTGCGGGAGCGATATTTCTGCACCTTTTATGAGGCAGTGCGGGTGATGCTCCCGGCAGGCCTTTGGTTCAAGGAAAAGAACACCTACCGTCTGACAGATGACTTAAGCTGGAAGGACAAGCCGCCCCGCCGGGAATTTGCTTTGGAGTTTCTGACCTGCATGGAGAATTTGGGTGGCCAGGCGGAAGAAGCCGTGCTGCGCAATTTGGTCTCGGAGGATGAGGCCTTCCGCGGCGTACTGCAGTATCTGCTGAAGAAAAAGTGGATCACCGGCAAGACGAGCCTTCTGCGCCAAACAAAGGATAAGACGGAAAAAATTGCGACCCTGGCATCTTCTGCGGAGGAAGCCATGGAGTTTGCCTCCCGTCGACCCAAGTCCGCCGCCATGCAAAGAAGCGTACTGCAGCTTATGTGCAGTCTGGGCAGCGTGTCTGTCAAGGAGCTGTGCTACTATACGGGCGCCAATACCGCTACGGTCAACCGATTGGTGGAATTGGGCTATTTGGTGCTGACGGACAAGCCGGTTTTGCGCTGCCGTGAAATTCGACCTGCAGTCCTGGATGGGCCGTTGGTATTGAGTGCGGAGCAACAAGCGGTTTTTGATGGCCTGAACGGGCAGATGCATCTGGAAAAGCCCGGAGTGGCGCTGCTGCATGGCGTTACCGGCTCGGGTAAGACGGCCATCTACCTGAAACTCATCAGCCGTTGCCTGGAGGAAGGCAAGAGTGCATTGCTTCTGGTGCCGGAAATTGGATTGACACCCCAGCTGCTAAGCTTGGTTGCTGCCCATTTCGGAGACAAGGTGGCAGTTCAGCACAGCAGTCTTTCCGCAGGTGAGCGAAATGACCAATGGAAGCGCATCGCTTCCGGGGAAGCCAAGGTGGTGGTGGGAACCCGCAGCGCGGTGTTCGCACCCAGTTCACAATTTGGTGTTATTATCATGGACGAGGAGCAGGAACACTCCTACAAGTCCGAGAATTCCCCCCGGTATTCGGCCAAAGAAGTGGCCATTTGGCGGGGAAACCGGGAAAATGCCCTGGTGGTGCTTGGCTCTGCCACACCGTCGGTGGAAAGTATGTTCCGGGCAAAAAATGGCGATTATCAGCTGTATACCTTAAAAAACCGCTTCGGCGGTCGTGCCCTGCCCAAGGTTCGCATTGTGGACATGGGGGAGGAGCTGAAAAACGGAAATGACTCCGATTTCAGCTGGGATCTGCTGGATGCCATTGAAAATACTCACAAAGCAGGGAAGCAGAGCATTCTGTTTCTCAATCGCCGGGGCAACAGCCGCGCACTGGTTTGCGTGGATTGCGGCGAAGCACCCGAATGTCCCCGGTGCAGTGCAAGACTGACCTATCACAGCGCCAATGCGCGGCTTATGTGCCACTATTGCGGCCATTCCGTCCCTGCACCGGAGCGGTGTCCCAGCTGTGGCGGCCCACTGAAACGAGTGGGAACGGGCACGCAAAAGGCTCAGCAGGAATTGCAGGAGCGTTTTCTGCAGATGGAAGTGATCCGCATGGATGCAGACACAGTCAGCGCGGTGAATACCCACGAAAAAATACTGGAGCGGTTCAAAAATGACCGCATTCCCGTACTGATCGGCACGCAGATGGTAGCGAAAGGCCTCAATTTCCCGGATGTGACCCTGGTAGGCGTGCTGGATGCGGACAGAGAGCTGTATTCCGGCTCTTATCGGGCGGCGGAGAACACCTTCAATATGCTGACCCAAGTCGTGGGCCGTGCCGGACGGGGCGATGCCCCAGGTGAGGCGCTGATCCAGACGGTAGTGCCCAAGCATAAGGTTATCCAGCTGGCGGCTATGCAGGATTACGAAGGCTTCTTTGAATTGGAGCTGGAAATGCGTCGAATTCAAGAATGTCCACCCTTTGGCGACTTGGCGTCCATTACATTTTTGGGCCAGGAGGAAGTCCGGGTGCTGCGAGGTGCGGCAAAATTCCGTGACAGTCTGAACGCCTGCCTGAAGCAAACCGCATATTCCGGCGAAATTTGCCGGGTATTAGGCCCTGCGCCCTGCGCGGTGCCGAAGATCAACTACAATTTCCGTTACAGATTGACACTGCGATGCCGGATGACGAAGCAGCTGCGGCTGCTGATCGCCCATCTTTTGCGGCAATTCATGCAGGACAAGGAAAACCGGGGCGTCAGCGCCTTCGTGGACGTAAACGGATTGGAAGAATAGAGAGGAAAGCAAATGGGACTGCGAAAAATTTTGGATGACAAAGACCCCGCACTGCATAAAGTTTGCAGGCCGGTGGAAAAGTTTGATGCAAAACTGCATAAACTGTTGGATGATATGGCTGAAACGTTGGAAGAGGCCAACGGTGTTGGCTTGGCAGCTCCGCAGATCGGCATTCTGAGAAGAGTGGTCATCGTGGATACCGGGGAAGAGATCCTGGAGCTGGTGAACCCTGAACTCATCGCTACCGATGGCGAGCAGGAAGGCCCGGAGGGCTGTCTCAGCGTACCCGGCCGGTACGGCCTGGTGAAGCGGCCTTACTATGCTAAGGTGCGGGCCCAAGACCGAAACGGCAACTGGTTCGAAGCCGAGGGCGAAGAGCTTATTGGTCGTTGCTTCTGCCACGAGCTGGATCATTTGGATGGCATCCTGTATACCCAGGTCATGGAGCGTTTCCTGACCGAGGAGGAGCTGGAGGCCGACGAGTAATTTCCTTTGGAGGAAAGCAAATGCGCGTTGTATTTATGGGAACCCCGGAGATCGCGGCCACCTGTCTGACCAAGATTTTGGAAGATGGCTTTGAGGTGGTTGGCGTGTACACCCAGCCGGACCGTCCCAAGGGACGGGGTATGAAAATGGTATATCCCCCGGTAAAAGAGGTGGCACTGGCTCACGGTTTACCAGTTTTTCAGCCGGAAAACTTCCGGGAGGACGAAACGGTGGAGCAGCTGAAGGCCTTACAGCCGGATGTGGTAGCAGTTGTGGCCTATGGCCGGATCCTGCCCCAGCGGGTGCTGGATATTGCGCCTGAAGGCTTCATTAACATTCATGCAAGCATCCTGCCCCAGTATCGGGGCTCTGCTCCTTATCAGTGGGCGGTGCTGGATGGCTTGGCCGAGACCGGCGTGACGGCTATGTACCTGTGCCGGGAAATGGACGCCGGAAATATGATCGATGTGGCGAAGACCTCCATCGGCGAGGATGAAACGGCCGGAGAGCTTTTGGACAGGCTTGCAGTATTGGGTGCAGAGCTTTTGAGCAAGACCCTTTCCAAAGTGGAAAAGGGTGAAGCCAAGGGCACTGCTCAGGATGCCTCCAAGGCTACCTATGCACCCATGCTGGACAAGACCATGTGCCCCATTGATTGGACGAAGAGCGCACAGCAGGTGCACAATCAGGTACGCGGTCTGCACCCCTGGCCTGTGGCTACGGCGGAGCTGAACGGTACAAAATTCAAGATACACGCCACAAAAGTGGTGGAAGGAAGCGGCACGCCGGGAACGATCCTGGGCTTGACCAAGACCGGTCTGCGGGTCGCCTGCGGAGAGGGAGCCATCGAAATTCGCTCCTTACAGGCCGAGGGTGGTAAGCGGATGGCCGCACCGGATTATTTCAGAGGACACCCATTGGAGGGATAAACATGTCTGCGAGAAAAACAGCACTGGATGCGTTGATCGCCTGCCGGAAGCGGGCAGCCTGGTCTAACGGCGTATTGAAAGATTATATTGCCAGGGATCGCCTGGACAGACGGGATGCCGCCTTGGCCACCCGGCTGTGCTACGGCGTTCTGCAGCACCGCGGAATGCTGGATTTCTTCTTGCAGCAGCTTCTGACGGGCAAGGTCAAGGACCTGCATCCTGTGGTGCGGGATATTTTGCACATGGGCCTGTATCAGATTTATGAATTGGACAAGATCCCGGAATCTGCCGCAGTCAACGAGTCGGTGGATCTGGTAAAAAAATACTGCCGCACCCAGCGCTTTGCACCGGGTCTGGTGAATGCTGTGCTGCGCAGTGCGGTGCGCACCAAGGGCACATTGCAGCAGCCCACATCCTTGGAAGACCGTTACAGCCATCCCCAAAAGCTCATCGATCTTTTGGAAGGCTATGTGGGCAAGGAGCGCTTAGAGCCTATGCTGGCGGCCAATAACGACACACCGCAAACGGTGGTGCAGCTTAACACCCTGCGTATCACCATGCAGGAATTGATAGAAAAGCTGGAGCAGGAGGATGTTACAGCGTTGCCCCACTCCTGGATGCCGGATTGCCTGGTACTGAGCAACACCGGCAGCTTGGAAAAGCTTCAAGCCTTCAAGGACGGACTTTTCTATGTCCAGGACGCAGCAAGCAAGCTGGCGGTCCGGTGCGCCGGGATCCAGGCAGGGGATGCCACCCGTGTACTGGATTGCTGCGCCGCTCCCGGCGGAAAGACCTTTGCAGCAGCGATCATGATGGAAAACAAGGGACATATCCGTTCCTGCGATATTCACCGACACAAAACCACCCTTATTCAGCACGGTGCAGACCGTTTGGGGCTGGACTGTGTGCTGGTGCGGGAGCAGGATGCCACAGAAAACCATGCCGGCTGGCTGGAGAAGATGGATGTGGTGCTGGCAGATGTGCCCTGCTCCGGTTACGGCATCATCCGCAAAAAGCCGGATATCCGTTACAAAGACCCGGACGACATGGCCAGGCTGCCCCAACTTCAGCTGAAGATCCTGGACAAGCAGGCAGAGTATGTCAAGCCCGGCGGTGTATTGCTGTATTCCACCTGTACCTTGGTACGGGGCGAAAATGAAGCTGTTATAGAGGCGTTCTTGAAGCACCGCAGTGATTTTGCGCTGGAGCCGCTGGAGCTTCCACCGGTGTTTCCCGGGAACACCACAGGCATGCTGACCCTGGTGCCCGGCGAATATGACACCGATGGCTTCTTCATCGCAAAGCTGCGGAGGAAGGCATGAACGAAAATTTGAAATCCATGACCATGGCGGAAATCGGCGGTGTCCTCAAGGAATTGGGACAACCGGCTTTTCGCGCCAAGCAGGTCTTTACATGGCTCCATAAGGGCGTCAAAAGCTATGATGAAATGTCCAATCTGCCTCAGGGTTTGCGGGCAGAGCTGACAAGCCGGTATCCGATCTGTGCGCCGGAGGTGGTGCGCAAGCAGGAATCCCAAAAGGATGGCACCATCAAGTATTTATGGCGCTTGTCCGACGGAAACTGCGTGGAGACAGTGTTGATGCGTTATCATTACGGCAACACGGTCTGCATTTCCTCGGAAGTGGGCTGCCGCATGGGCTGCGCCTTCTGCGCATCCACCTTGGGCGGTCTGGTCAGAAAGCTGGAGCCCTTTGAGATGCTGGACCAGGTTCTGTTCACGCAGATCGACTCCGGATTGCCCATTTCCCATATCGTTTTGATGGGCATTGGCGAACCGCTTGACAATTTTGACAATGTCATGCGCTTTTTGGAGCTGGTGAACAGCGCGGACGGCATGAACATTTCCATGCGCCACATCAGCCTCAGCACCTGCGGCCTTGTGCCGAAGATCGACGAGCTGGCTAAGCGGAAGCTGCAGATCACATTGTCTGTGTCCCTGCACGCGCCCAATGATGAAGTGCGAAACACCATTATGCCGGTGAATAAGGCATATCCTACGGAGCAGTTGCTGGCGGCCTGCCGCCGCTATTATGCAGAAACCTCCCGGCGGATCTCGTTCGAGTACGCCATGATCCACGGCGTCAATGATTCAGCAGAGCATGCAAAGGAATTGATCCACAGGCTCAAGGGTCTGCCGGCGCATTTTAACCTGATCCCGCTGAACCATGTGGAGGAAAGCCCGCTGAAGCCCAGCACCCGTGATGCGGTGGCAAAATTTCAGAAGACCCTGGAGGATGCGGGGATTCCCGCAACCGTTCGCAGGACATTGGGCGGCGATATCGACGCCTCCTGCGGCCAGCTGAGAAGAAAATATACCAAAGAACGATCTGCACCTGCAAACAGCAGGTAAGGAGTCAATCACCCGAAAGGAGTGACGCAATATGCAGTATTGGGGAATTACGGATCCCGGATGCGTCCGTGAGCAGAATCAGGACACATTCCAAATTGAAAACCTGGACCGGGAAGCGGTGCTGTGCATCGTTTGCGACGGCATGGGCGGCGCCAAATCCGGCAATGTTGCCAGCAGTCTGGCTGCGGAGGTCTTTGTGGATGAAGTCCGCAGGACATGGATCAGCGACATGACCCAGGCCGAGATCGACCAAATGCTACAGGCCGCAGTCAAACTGGCGAACTTTACTGTCTTTGATCAGGGACAACAGTTTGAGGAGTTTTCCGGCATGGGTACCACCCTGGTGGCGGCACTGATCCGGGATAAAGAAGCCACTGTTGTCAATGTAGGTGACAGCCGGGCTTACCGCATCAACGCCGGAGGCATCCAAAAGATCACCGTTGACCATTCCCTGGTGGAAATGATGGTTCTGCGTGGAGAGCTGACCCCTGAGGAGGCGAAAAGCTATCCCGGGAAAAATTACATCACCCGTGCAGTCGGCACAGAGGCTATCGCCGAGAGCGATCTGTTCCATGTGGATATGGAGCGTGAGGACTTTCTGCTGTTGTGCTCCGATGGACTGAGCAATATTATTGACGACCAGGAAATACTCTTTGAGGTGGTCCACGGGGAAGAAAAGGCACATTGCTGCCAGCAGCTGCTGGACATTGCCAAGAACCGGGGCGCGCCGGATAATGTGACCTGCGTACTGGTTCAGCTCTGAGCCGGTTTAGAGAGGAGATACTTATATGGATATGGATAAATATATCGGTCGGTTGCTGGACAACCGATATGAGATACTGGAGGTTTTGGGCGTTGGCGGTATGGCTGTGGTCTATAAGGCCCGCTGCCATCGGCTGAACCGACTGGTTGCCATCAAGATCCTGAAGGCGGAATATACCAAGGATGAAGAGTTCCGCCGCCGCTTCCATGCGGAGAGCCAGGCAGTTGCCATGCTCAGCCATCCGAATATCGTGTCGGTTTACGATGTTTCCACCACAGATGAGGCGGATTACATCGTTATGGAGCTGATCGATGGCATTACGCTGAAGCAGTATATGGAAAGAAAGGGCACGCTCAACTGGAAGGAGACCCTGCATTTCGCGATCCAGATCGCCAAGGCTCTGGATCACGCCCACAGCCGGGGTATCATCCACCGGGATATCAAGCCCCACAATGTGATGGTGCTGAAAAACGGCTCTGTGAAGGTGACGGACTTCGGCATCGCCCGGGTGATGTCCGAGAGTAATACCCTGACCAAGGAAGCGCTGGGCTCGGTGCACTATATTTCCCCCGAACAGGCTAAGGGAGGCCGGGTGGACAACCGGTCTGATCTGTACTCTTTGGGTGTTGTCATGTATGAGATGGCAACCGGCAAGCCTCCCTATGATGGGGAGTCTCCTGTGGCAGTGGCCATTCAGCATATCAACGGCAAGGCAACACTGCCCTCCATGCTGAATCCCAATATCCCCGGCGGTCTTGAACAGATCATTGTGCGATCCATGGCCCATGATCCCGCGGATCGGTATCCTTCCGCAGGGGCATTGCTGACGGATCTGGATGAATTCCGGAAAAATCCCACCATTTTGTTTGATTACAACAATCCCAATACAGACATGGATGCGGCGACCCGCCTGCAGCCGCCCAAGCGGGATGTGGATGAGACCATGCCCTTGCCCAAGACGGCAGCAGAGCGAACAGCTGCCCGGGCAACGCCCCCCAGACAACGCCCCGATCCCCAGCCGACACCGGCCAAAAAGCCTGCTCGGCGCAAGGAAGTGATCGTGGAGGATAAGGAAGAGCGGAGCAAGGTGGCCACGATCGCAATCATTTCCTGTGCCGTTGTGGCATTGGCAGCCATTATTTTGCTCTGCGTGGCCCTGTTTGGTGGCGGCTCCTCTGAGGAATTGATCACAGTTCCGAATCTGATGAGCCAGATATTCGATGAGAACAAGAATTACGGAGATTTTTCTGTAGAGATCAGCAGCAAGCAATACAGTGCTGACTTTGAAAAGGGTGCGATCATGGATCAGACACCCAAGGCAGGAAAGAAAATAACCAAGGGCGACACCATTCGCGTGGTCATCAGCCTCGGCCCTCAGCCGGAGGAAAAGGTGATGGTGGATCTTTCCCATGTGCCCCAGCAGCAAGCGGAAAACTTCCTCAATGCCATGGAACTGGATCTGAAGTTCCTGCCGAAGATGGAAAACAGCAGCGACATTGAAAAGGGCTGCGTGATCCGTACGGACCCCATTGAAGGTGAGCCGCTGGAGAAGGGTCAGACTGTGATCCTGTGGATCAGCACCGGCCCGCAGATCGTGGTGGCAGACCTGCCGAGAGTGGAGACCTACAGCCAATCTGTGGCAGAGCATATGCTGACGGAGGCCGGCTTCATCAATGTGGAGATCGAGGAACAGGAAAGCAGCGAGCCCAAGGGCACGGTTTTGAAGCAGTATCCCGACGGTGGAACCAAGCTGGATGTGAACACCACCATTAAGCTGACGATATCCAAGGGCTTACCTGCCAGCACCGGCCCGGAAATCCCCCCGGTTACAGAGCCGGATAACACCGTGGAGCTTCTGATCCCCCTGGAGCTGAAGGAAGTACCGGAAGTGGACTGCGTTCTGACCATTTGGAATGGAGCAGAGCTGGTGGAGGAGCGTGAGGTGTTCGCAGGCACAGTCTCTGTGGAGCTGAAGCTGCGGGGCGAAGGCCTTGTAACCTTCACTGCCAAGCTGGATGATGAGGCCGCTACAACCTGGACCTTCCAGGTGGATTTTACGGATGATGAACTGGGTCTGTAATTGGCAATGAGTGAAAAGAAAACGGGCCGTATAGTGCGGTCCATCAGTGGCTTTTATGATGTGCGCGCAGGGGATCAGTTGATCTCCTGCCGCGCCCGCGGCATCCTACGAAAAGTGGGAAACAGCCCGTTGACCGGCGATATGGTGGAAATCACCGTGGAAAACGGCAAGGGCATGGTGGAACGGATCCTGCCCCGGTGGAATTATTTTGTGCGTCCGGCGGTGGCCAATGTGGATGCCTTGGTGGTGTTTGCGGCCAATGTCAACCCGGTGACAGAACCGTTTTTGATCGACCGGGTGGCCGCCATTGCGGGAGACCAGGAAGTGCCGGTGTATCTGTGCATCAACAAATGCGATTTAGACCCTGCGCTGGATTTGGAACGCATTTACCGCAATGCAGGATTTCGGGTCATCTGCACCAGCGCCGAGACCGGAGAGGGTGTGGAGGCTTTGCGGCAGCTGATCAAGGGAAAGCTGACCGCTTTTACCGGAAATTCCGGCGTAGGCAAGAGCAGTATCCTAAACCGATTGTGCCCGGAGCTGGCACTCACCACCGGTGAGGTATCCCAGAAGCTGGGCCGTGGGCGGCATACCACCCGCCATGTGGAGCTGTATGACCTGGGGGAGGGGACGTATGTTGCAGATACCCCCGGCTTTTCCTCCTTTGATACAGATATGATGGAGATCATTCTCAAGGAGAATCTCCAGTTCGCATTTGCGGATTTTGGCCCGTATGTGGGCAAATGCCAGTTTCATGACTGCACCCACCGAAAAGAGCCCGGCTGTGCCGTGAGCGCAGCAGTTGCATCAGGAGAAATCGAGCCCACCCGTTATGACAGCTACCTGCGGCTTTATGAAAAGTCCAGCCAGATCAAACAGTGGGAACTGAAATGACAAAACGCTCTCCAGAGGGAGAGCGTTTTGCTTCGCAATTTGAACGAAAAATAATAAAAAAATTTGTAATTTTCCCTAAAAATATGCTTGACAAAAGGGGAAATAGGTGGTAAGATATTCGAGCGTGTGTAGGGAAACTATGCCCGCAATGCGATGATGCAGGAGATTGCGCCGAAAGGCGGTAACTTCTGCGGAGTATGTCCGGTCATCGGGCGGCTGAACTATCCAGGTTTGCGCTGCGTATATCGCTGCGCCTGGAAAAGGGTCGGCTTGCGTCGGCCATTTTTCATGGCTCAGAATGATACGCACGGTGGCGTGAACAGAGGCTTTGATGAACCGAACCCTGACAGGTTTATGCGGCCTGCCATTCGCCAATACGGCACAAATCACCTTGATAATACACAAAGTATTGTCTGTGGCGATTTGCTTGTCTTGACAAATGGCAGGGCGCATAAACTGCGAAGCACCCTCCAGCCGAAGATTTTTGAGATGTTTTCAGCGCGGACGACGAAGCCTTGCGAGTGCAAGGCGAGAAGGACAAGGTGAAAAAATCCAAACAAGATCGGCTGCAGGGCTATCATGGCTCGGTTTATCAAAGCCTAGTAGTTCGACCGTACCCAGCCAAACCAAGTAAACTGAGTACGAAAATCAAGGAGGAAAACAAACCATGGCAAACCAAATGATCCGCATCCGGCTGAAGGCTTACGATCACCAGCTGATCGACTCCAGCGCTGCAAAGATCGTCGAGACCGCAAAGCGTAACGGTGCATCCGTTTCCGGGCCCATCCCGCTGCCCACCAAGAAGGAAGTCATCACCATCCTTCGCGCAGTCCATAAGTACAAGGACAGCCGTGAGCAGTTCGAGCGCAGAACCCATAAGAGACTGATCGATATTCTCAACCCCAACCAGAAGACCGTTGAGGCTCTGATGAGCCTGGATCTGCCGGCTGGCGTTGAAATTGAGATAAAGCTGTAATCCTTATACATTATAATATAAGGATTCACCGCTGCCCGCACTGAAAAGCATCGGGCACGGGTCATGTTGACTGCCTCCCAATGGGCCGTCAACCAATAACCTAACAAAAAAGGAGAAAACCCAAGATGAAGAAAGCAATCATCGGCAAGAAAGTGGGCATGACCCAGATCTTCGATGAGAGCGGCAAGGTGATCCCTGTTACCGTTGTGGAAGCAGGCCCCTGTGTCGTCACTCAGAAGAAGACCGAAGAAACCGACGGCTACACTGCCGTCCAGCTGGGCTTTGAGGATGTCAAGGAGTCCAAGCTGACCAAGCCTGAGGCTGGCCATCTGAAGAAGGCCGGCGTTGAGGCTAAGAAGCACCTGAAGGAGTTCACTCTGGAGAGCGCTGCTGACATGAACGTTGGCGACGTTGTCAAGGCTGACACCTTCGCAGCCGGCGACTGGATCGATGTCACCGGTATCAGCAAAGGTCACGGTTACCAGGGCGTTATCAAGCGCCACAATGCACACCGGATCGACATGACCCACGGCGGCGGCCCTGTTCACCGTCACGCAGGTTCCATGGGCGCTCTGGATGCAGCCCGTATCTTCAAGGGCAAGATCGGCGCCGGCCAGATGGGCAATGAGCAGGTCACTGTTCAGAACCTGGAGGTCGTCAAGGTGGACGCAGAGCTGAACATGATCGTTATCCGCGGCGCCATCCCCGGCCCCAAGGGCGGTCTTGTGTATATCCGCGACACTGTCAAGACTCACAAGGCAAAGCAGGCTGGTGCAGACATCAGCAAGAACCCGCAGAAGGCTTCCGGCAGAAATCCCCAGAAGGCTTCCGCAAGAGGCTAAGGAAAGGAGATCTTAAATCATGCTTACAAAAGTTTATAACATGGCTGGCAAGCAGGTTGGCGAGATCGAACTGTCCGAAGCTGTGTTCGGCATCGAGCCCAACCAGGCTGTTGTTCACGATGTGGTCAAGAATCACCTGGCCAACTGCCGTCAGGGCACACAGTCCGCTCTGACCCGCGCTGAGGTTTCCGGCGGCGGCCGCAAGCCCTGGAAGCAGAAGGGTACAGGTCGTGCCCGTCAGGGTTCCACCCGCGCTCCCCAGTGGACACACGGTGGTATCGTGTTTGCTCCCAAGCCCCGGGATTACAGCTACACCCTGAACAAGAAGGCTAAGCGCCTGGCTCTGAAGTCCGCTTTGAGCGCCAAGGCTGCTGCATCCAAGATCGTTGTTATCGACGAGATCAAGATGGATGCTCCCAAGACCAAGGAATTCGCTGCTTTCCTGACTGCTGTCAACGCTGTCAAGAAGCCCCTGGTCATCACTGCCGCTCCTGACCAGAATGTGGTCAAGTCCGGCCGCAACATCCCCGGCTGCGAGGTTACCTTCGCCAACCTGATCAACGTTTACGACATCGTCAACGCTGAGGTTCTGGTTGTCGATCAGGCAGCCCTTGCCAAGATCGTGGAGGTATTCGCATAATGAAGAACGTTTACGATATCATCAAGCGCCCGGTCATCACCGAGCAGTCCATGGAAAACATCGCTGACAAGAAGTATGTTTTCGAAGTGGACATCAACGCAAACAAGACTGAGATCAAGGCTGCCGTCGAAGCTGTTTTCGGCGTGAAGGTTGCCAAGGTCAACACTGTTCGCATGCAGGGTAAGGTCAAGCGCACCGGTGCTTATCCCGCCGGCCGCCGCGCCGCCTACAAGAAGGCAGTGGTCACTCTGACTGCTGACTCCAAGACCATCGAGCTGTTCGAGGGTATGGTCTAAACCAATCTCAATAAAGGAGTAAACGCAAAATGGCTATTAAAACTTTCAAGCCTTATACCCCCGCCAGAAGAAACATGACCGTTTCTGCTTTTGACGGCGTGGATAAGCAGGCAAAACCTGAGCGTAGCCTGGTTGAGACCCTCAAGAAGAACGCAGGTCGCAACAGCTACGGTCACATCACCGTCCGCCATCGCGGCGGCGGCAACAAGCGTAAGTACCGCATCATCGACTTCAAGCGCCAGAAGCTGGACATGACCGCTACTGTTGAGCGCCTGGAGTACGATCCCAACCGGTCCGCTTTCATCGCACTGATCCGCTACGAGGACAACACCCTGAGCTACATTCTGGCTCCCAACGGTCTGAAGGCCGGCGACAAGGTTGTCTCCTCCGCAGCTGCTGACATCAAGCCCGGCAACTGCCTGCCCATCGCTAACATTCCCGTGGGTACTGTGATCCACAATGTGGAGCTGCAGCCTGGCCACGGCGCACAGCTGGTCCGCTCTGCCGGTACCGCTGCCCAGCTGATGGCTAAGGAAGGCGAGCTGGCTCAGGTCCGTCTGCCCTCCGGCGAAGTCCGCTATATCCGTACCAACTGCACCGCATGTATCGGTCAGGTTGGCAACCTGGACCACGAGAATGTCCACATCGGTAAGGCCGGCCGTACCCGTCACATGGGTATCCGTCCCACCGTCCGCGGTTCCGTTATGAACCCCAATGACCACCCCCACGGTGGTGGTGAGGGTCGCAGCCCCATCGGCCGTCCCGGCCCTGTGACTCCCTGGGGCAAGCCTGCTCTGGGTTATAAGACCCGTAAGACCAAGGCTCGCACCAACAAGTTCATCGTGAAGCGCAGAAACAGCAAGTAAGGAGGAAATGAAATGAGCAGAAGTATCAAAAAGGGCCCTTTCGTAGCTCCCGAGCTGTATAAGCGCGTTGAAGAGCTGAACAAGGCCGGTGAAAAGAAGGTTCTGAAGACCTGGTCCAGAGCTTCCACCATCTTCCCCTCCTTTGTCGGTCACACCATCGCTGTCCACGACGGCCGCAAGCATGTTCCCGTCTATATCACTGAGGATATGGTCGGCCACAAGCTGGGCGAGTTCGTTCCGACCCGGTCCTTCCGTGGTCACTCCGGCAGCAAGACCGCTAACAGCAAGTAAGGAGGTACGAAAATGGAAGCATTTGCACATGTTAAGTTCGTCCGTATGTCTCCCCGTAAGGTCAAGCTGGTTTGCGACATGATCCGGGGCAAGGACGTCAAGACTGCAGCCGCGTACCTGAGCCAGACCTCCAAGGCAGCCTGCGAGCCTATGGCTAAGCTGCTGAAGAGCGCTGTGGCAAACGCCGAGCACAACAACGGCATGAACGCCGACAATCTGTACGTCTCCACCGTGATCGCCAATGCAGGCCCCATTCTGAAGCGTGGCCGCATCGCATCTCGCCGCGGATTCGTCCGGATCAACAAGAGAACCACTCACATCACCATCGGTGTGAGCGAGAAGGCTTAATCAGGAGGTAGCTATGGGTCAGAAAGTTAATCCCCATGGACTGCGGGTAGGCGTTATCAAGGATTGGGATTCCCGCTGGTACGCCCGCGAGGACAAGGTCGGTGACCTGGTCGTCGAAGATTACAACATCCGTAAGTATCTGAAAGAAAAGCTGTACGCCGCTGGCGTGGCTAAGATCGAGATCGAGCGCAGCAATGGCAAGGTCAAGATCAACATCAACTGCTCCCGTCCCGGCGTGGTCATCGGTAAGGCTGGTGCCGAAATCGAGAATCTGCGCAAGGATATGGAGAATCGTCTGGGCAAGAGCGTTAACCTGAACATCGTTGAGGTTCGCAGCCCTGACCTGAGCGCTCAGCTGGTTGCTGAGAACATCGCTCAGCAGCTTGAGAAGCGTATTTCCTTCCGCCGTGCAATGAAGAAGGCTATGCAGTCCGCAACCCGCCTGGGTGCCAAGGGCATCAAGGTCACCTGCGGCGGCCGTCTGGGCGGCGCTGAAATCGCTCGTTCCGAGAGCTATCACGAGGGCACCATCCCCCTGCAGACCATCCGTGCTGATATCGAGTACGGCTTCGCTGAGGCTGCCACCACTTACGGCCGCATCGGTGTTAAGGTTTGGATCTACAAGGGCGAGGTCCTGAATACCACTCTGCGCGCTGCTGCTCCCGAGCCCGCTCCTCGCGGTGAGCGTCGGGAACGCCGTCAGGGCGACCGCCGTGGCAACGGCGAGCGTCGGGGCGAGCGTCGTCAGGGCGACAGACCCTATACCCGTAGAGAAGGAGGCAACCGCTAATGCTGATGCCCAAAAGAGTCAAGTACCGCAAGGTTCAGCGTGGTCGTATGACCGGCGCTGCTTCCCGCGGCAATAAGATTGCCTACGGCCAGTTCGGCATCCAGGCTCTGGAGCCCGGCTGGATCACCGGCAATCAGATCGAGGCCGCTCGTATCGCCATGACCCGTTATACCAAGCGTGGCGGTAAGGTCTGGATCAAGATCTTCCCCGACAAGCCTTACTCCAAGAAGGGCCTGGGCACCCGTATGGGTTCCGGTAAGGGCGCTCCTGAAGGCTGGGTCGCAGTCGTGAAGAACCAGAAGGTGATGTTTGAGATCGGTGGCGTTTCTGAGGAAGTCGCCCGCGAGGCTCTGCGTCTTGCACAGCACAAGCTGCCCATCAAGACCCGCATCATCGCAAGAGAAGTCTCTGAGAATGGTGGTGAATAATGATGAAGGCAAAGGAAATCAAGGAGATCCGTGGCTTGTCCGTTGAGGATCTGGACAAGAAGCTGAACGACCTGAAGAAGGACCTGTTCATGCTTCGGATGCAGCATGCTACGAACCAGCTTGACAACCCGCTGCAGATCGCAGCTGTCAAGAAGGACATTGCCCGCATCAAGACCATTATTCGTGAGAAAGAGACCAACATCTGAGGGAGGTAAACAATTATGACTGAAAATACCAGAGCTTTCCGCAAGACTATGATTGGTCAGGTTGTCTCCGATAAGATGGACAAGACCATTGTGGTTGCGGTTAAGGATAGCTATCAGCATCCTTTGTACAAGAAGACCATGAAGCGGACTTACAAGCTGAAGGCCCACGACGAGAACAACGAGTGCGGCATCGGCGATACCGTTGAGGTCATGGAGACTCGTCCCCTGTCCAAGGACAAGAGATGGAGACTCGTCAACATTATCGAAAAGGCGAAGTAAGGAGGTCGGACAACTATGATTCAACAGGAAAGCTACCTGAAGGTTGCCGACAACACCGGCGCTAAAGAGATCCACACCATCCGCGTCCTGGGCGGCTCCAAGCGGAAGTTCGGCAACATCGGCGATGTGATCGTTGCTTCCGTGCGTAAGGCCACTCCCGGCGGCACTGTGAAGAAGGGCGACGTCGTTAAGGCTGTTATCGTCCGCACCAAGCGGGGCATCCGTCGTGAGGACGGCACCTATGTCCGCTTCGATGAGAACGCTGCTGTTATCATCAAGGAAGACAAGAACCCCCGTGGTACTCGTATCTTTGGACCGGTTGCTCGTGAGCTGCGTGAGAGAGATTACATGAAGATCCTCTCCCTGGCACCCGAAGTTATCTAAGGGGGAACCAAGGTATGAACATTAAGAAGAATGATACCGTTATCGTCCTGTCCGGTAAGGACAAGGGCGTCAAGGGCAAGGTTCTGACTGCCATGCCCAGCGAAAACAAGCTGATCGTCGAGAAGGTCAACATGGCTACCTGCCACACCAAGCCCCGCAAGCAGGGCGAGACCGGTGGCATCGTCAAGCGTGAGACCCCCATCCGTGCCTGCAAGGTTGCTCTGTACTGCGAAAAGTGCGAAAAGGGCGTTCGCGTTGGTTACAAGATGGACGGCGACAAGAAGATCCGCATCTGCCGTAAGTGCGGCGCTGAAATCTAAGGAAGGAGCATTTAAGTTATGAATAGAATGAAAGAACTCTATGTCAACGAGATCGCTCCTGCCCTGAACAAGAAGTTCGGCTACAAGAGCGTTATGCAGATCCCCAAGCTGGAGAAGGTCATCGTGAACGTTGGCTGCGGCGAAAGCAAGAACAACGCCAAGGAGATCGAGGCTATCTGCAAGGACATCGCTACCATCACCGGCCAGAAGCCCATCACCTGCAAGGCTCGCAAGTCTGTTGCGAACTTCAAGCTGCGTGAAGGCGAAACCGTCGGCGTGAAGGTCACCCTGCGTGGCGACAAGATGTACGAATTCCTGGACCGTCTGTTCAGCGTTGCGCTGCCCCGTGTCCGTGACTTCCGTGGCATCAACCCCAACTCCTTCGACGGCCGCGGCAACTATGCTTTCGGTCTGAAGGAACAGCTGATCTTCCCTGAGATCGAGTACGACAAGGTGGACAAGATCCGCGGTATGGATATCTGCATCTGCACCAGCGCTGCCACCGATGAGGAAGCCAAAGAGCTGCTGACCCAGCTGGGCGCTCCCTTCCACGCTTGATTAGGAGGATATGGTAAATGGCTAAGAAGTCTATGATCCTGAAGCAGCAGGCTGAGGCTAAGTTCTCCAGCCGCCGCTACAACCGCTGCAAGATCTGCGGCAGACCCCATGCTTACCTGCGCGATTACGGCGTGTGCCGTATCTGCTTCCGTGAGCTGGCCTACAAGGGTCAGATTCCCGGTGTCCGCAAGGCCAGCTGGTAATCACAATTTGTAACAAGGATTAGGGAAGTCCCGGGAAGATGGCTTGCTTTCGGGCAAGCGCATTCCCCGGATACCCCCTGATCTTCACGGGCAAGTCCCGTAACTTCATTAAGGAGGATATTAAAATGCACATCACTGATCCCGTAGCAGATATGCTGACCCGTATCCGGAATGCAAACTCTGCAAAGCACGAAACCGTCGATGTTCCTGCTTCCAACCTGAAGAAGGCCATTGCACAGATCCTGCTGGACGAGGGCTATATCAAGTCCTACACTCTGGTGGACAACGGCAATCAGGGCATCATCCACATCACTCTGAAGTATCACGGCAAGAAGGAGCAGGTCATTTCCGGTCTGCGCCGCGTCTCCAAGCCCGGTCTGCGTGTTTACGCCGGCGCTGAGGAGCTGCCCAAGGTTCTCAAGGGCCTGGGTATCGCCATCGTGTCCACTTCCAAGGGTGTTATGACCGACAAGAAGGCCCGCGAGCTGCACATCGGCGGCGAAGTTCTGGCCTTCGTGTGGTAAGGAGGATTGCGGAATGTCTAGAATTGGTAAGAAGCCGGTCGTTATCCCGGCAAACGTCACCGTTAATGTTGCCGAAGGCAATGTGGTGACCGTCAAGGGCCCCAAGGGCGAATTGACCAACAAGTTCCACCAGGACATGATCCTGAAGGTGGAAGGCAATGTTCTGACCGTTTCCCGTCCCGATGACGAGGCACAGCACAGAGCACTGCACGGCCTGACCCGTACTCTGATCAACAACATGGTCGAGGGCGTTGAGAAGGGCTACAGCAAGGAGCTGGAAGTCAACGGCGTTGGCTACCGTGCTGAGAAGAAGGGCAACCAGCTGGTCATGCGTCTGGGCTTCTCCCACGAGGTTTTCGTGGACGAGATCCCCGGCATCACTGTGGAAGTCCCCACTCCCAACAAGATCGTCATCAGCGGTATTGACAAGCAGGCCGTTGGCCAGTTTGCCGCTGAAGTCCGTGGTAAGCGTCCCCCCGAGCCTTACAAGGGCAAGGGCATCAAGTACACCACCGAAGTTATCCGCCGCAAGGTTGGTAAGACCGGTGGTAAGAAGTAATGGAGGTGTGCCGAAATGGTCAGCAAGGTTAATAAGAAAGCAATGCGCCTGAAGCGGCATGTCCGCGTTCGTGGCAAGATCTCCGGCACTGCTGAGTGTCCCCGTCTGAACGTGTTCCGTTCCAACGCGAACATCTACGCTCAGCTCATCGATGATGTGAACGGTGTCACTCTGGTTTCCGCCAATACGCTGGAGAAAGAGTTCGAAGGTGCTACCGGCAACGCAGAAGCTGCGAAGAAGGTAGGTCTTACCCTGGCAGAGCGTGCCAAGGCAAAGGGCATCGAAGACGTGGTCTTCGATCGCGGCGGCTATATCTATCACGGCCGTGTCGCTGCCCTGGCTGAGGGCGCCCGCGAAGGCGGACTCAATTTCTAAGGTAGAGGAGGAAAAGAAATGGCTTATAATAAGACTTCTGTCAATGAAGCTCCTGAGTTCATTGAAAAGGTCGTTTACCTGAACCGTGTCAGCAAGACCGTTAAGGGCGGCCGCGTTATGAAGTTCTCCGCTCTGGTCGTCGTGGGCGACGGCAAGGGCACTGTTGGTTACGGCCTGGGTAAGGCTGCCGAAGTTTCCGAGGCTATCATCAAGGGTATCGCTGATGCCAAGAAGAACATGATCAAGGTCTCTCTCTCCGGCAACACCATTCCTCATGATGTCATCGGTATTTACGGTGCAGGCACTGTTCTGCTGAAGCCCGCTACCGAAGGTACCGGCGTGATCGCCGGCGGCGCTGTCCGTGCCGTTATGGAGGCTGTTGGCATTAAGAACATCTGCTCCAAGTGCCTGCGTTCCAACAATCCCCAGAATGTGGTCAAGGCCACCATGGCCGGCCTGGCCTCTCTGCGTTCTCCCGAGCAGGTTGCTGCTATCCGCGGTAAGAGCGTAGAAGAAATTGTATAACAAGGAGGGCAATTAACATGGCAAATCTGAAGATTACTCTTGTTAAGAGCCTGAACGGCCGTCTGGAAAAGCACATCGCAACTGCTGAGAGCCTGGGTCTGCGTAAGATCGGCCAGACTACCATCCAGCCGGACAACACTCAGACCCGCGGTAAGATCGCCAAGATCGGCTATCTGCTGCAGGTCACCGAAGTAGAATAAGGAGGAGACAGAATATGAATCTGCATGAACTCTCTCCTGTCCTGGGTTCCACTCAGGTGGGCAAGCGGAAGGGCCGCGGTACCGGTTCCGGCAACGGCAAGACCGGTGGTCGTGGTCACAAGGGCCAGAAGGCCCGCTCCGGCGGCAAGGTCCGCGTCGGCTTTGAAGGCGGCCAGATGCCTCTGGTTCGTCGTGTTCCCAAGCGCGGCTTCAACAACATCTTTGCAAAGCCTCTGACTGCTGTCAATCTGGCTGCACTGAATTGCTTTGAGGATGGCGCTGTGGTCGACGCCGCTGCGCTGATTGAAAAGGGCATCATCTCCGAGTGCCCCTACGGTCTGAAGGTTCTGTCCAACGGCAACCTGACCAAGAAAATTACTGTTAAAGCAGCGGCTTTCTCTGAGTCTGCAAAGGAAAAGATCCAGCAGGCAGGCGGAAAGGCCGAGGTGATTTAAGTGTTTACAACTCTTAGAAACGCTTGGAACATCCCTGAACTGCGTAAGAAGCTGATCTTCACTGTGCTGATCATGCTGCTGTACCGCATCGGTAGCGTGATTCCGGTGCCCTACATCAATGTGGACGCACTGACCAGCTACTTTAACACTACCCTGTCTGATACCATTTTGGGCCTGTACAACGCCATGTCCGGCTCTGCCTTCTCTCAGGCAACCGTTCTGGCGCTGTCCATCCAGCCCTACATCAACGCATCCATCATCATTCAGCTGCTGACCATTGCAATTCCTGCACTGGAGCGGCTGCAGAAGGATGGCGGCGAAGAAGGCAAGAAGAAGCTGAACATGATCACCCGTATCACTACGGTTGCTCTGGGTCTGCTGATGGGTTGGGCATATTACATGATGCTCGTCAACTCCGGCGCCGGTATCGTCACTGAGACCGGTTTCCTGAACGCAGTGGTCATTGTTCTGGCGTTTGCTGCCGGTTCTTCCGTGGTTATGTGGCTGGGTGAGCAGATCACCGAGCACGGTATCGGCAACGGTATCTCCATCATCCTGTTCGCAAACATTATCTCCCGTCTGCCCGCGATGCTGAACACCACCATCCACATGGTTTGGTGGCACATCATCCTGGTTGTGATCGGTATGCTGGCTCTGGTCGTTTTGATCGTATTCACCAACGATGCTGAGCGCCGCATCCCTGTTCAGTACGCCAAGCGTGTTGTGGGCCGGAAGGTCTACGGCGGACAGAACACCAATCTGCCCATCAAGGTGAGCATGACCGGTGTTATGCCTGTTATCTTTGCACAGTCCATTTGCTCCCTGCCCGCTACCATCTGCACCTTCGCAGGTGTGACCAGCGGCTGGTGGTATGAGAATGTGTTTAGCTCCACCAGCTGGCTGTATGCTGTGATCTACTTCCTGCTGATCTTCTTCTTCAGCTGGTTCTATGCATCCATCCAGTATGATCCCGTGGAGATCTCCAACAATCTGAAGAAGAACGGCGGTTTCATTCCCGGCTTCCGTCCCGGAAAGCCCACTGCCGACTTCATCAAGAAGGTCATCAACAAGATCGTTGTATTTGGTGCTGTGTATCTCGGTATCGTGGCACTGCTGCCCATCATTGCCGGCAATCTGCTGCCCTCTGTCCAGTCTCTGGCCATCGGCGGCACATCCGTCATCATCGTGGTCAGCGTTGCACTGGAAACCGTGAAGGCTCTGGAGGCTCAGATGCTGATGCGCCATTACAAGGGCTTCCTTGACTAAGTTTGGAGGACTGGCAGGATGAATTTGATCCTACTGGGCGCTCCCGGCGCCGGAAAGGGGACACAAGCAGAGCTTCTGGTTCAGAAACTCTCCATCCCCGCCATATCTACCGGGAATATGCTCCGGGAGGCCATGAAAAATGGTTCTGCACTGGGGCAACAGGTTAAGAAAATCATGGACGAAGGTTCCCTGGTTCCCGACGGTGTCATTCTTGACATCGTTGCGGAACGGGTCGCCCAGGCTGACTGCGCCAATGGCTTTATTTTGGACGGTGTGCCCCGCACACTGGCCCAGGCTGAGGCGCTGGAAGAGCGGGGCATCCGCATCGACCATGTAATTTCTATTGAGATCGACGACGATGTGATCGAGGGCCGGATGACCGGCCGGCGGGTCTGCAGCAAATGCGGTGCCAGCTATCACATTGCCGCCAATCCCCCGAAAGCCGAAGGCATTTGCGACATTTGCCAGGGTGAACTGATGATCCGCAAGGATGATGCGGCGGAAACTGTCCGCCACCGTCTGGAGGTTTATCATGAACTGACAGAGGTTCTCAAGGACTTCTATGCCAAACGCGGCAAGCTTTGCCTGGTGGAAGGCAACCAGTCCATTGAGGGTGCCAATCAGGACATCCTGAAGGCAATTGGGGTAAAAGTATGATAGCAATCAAAAATGAGCGTGAGCTCGCGTTCATGCGCCAGGCTTGTAAAATTACCGCGGCAGCCCGTGCCTTGGCAGGGGAAATGGTAAGACCCGGCGTGTCAACCGAGCAGATCGACAAGGCTGTTCACGATTTTATCGTGCGTCAGGGCGCGAAACCGTCGTTCCTGCACTATAACGGCTACCCTGCGAGTGTCTGCATCTCCGTCAATGATACGATCATCCACGGAATTCCCGGCGGCTATGTGCTGCAGGAAGGGGATATCGTCTCCGTTGATGTGGGTGCGTTCTACAAGGGATTTCATGGCGATTGCGCAGCAACTTTTCCCTGCGGTGCCATCAGCGCCGAAGCTGAAAAGCTGATCAATGTCACAAAGCAGAGCTTCTTCGAAGGTCTCCGCTTTGTCAGGCGCGGACACAGAGTGTCCGATATCTCCCACGCCATTCAGACGTATGTGGAGTCTAACGGTTATTCGGTTGTGCGATCCTTCGTAGGTCACGGCGTAGGCGCGCAGCTGCATGAGGAGCCGGAGGTGCCGAATTTCGGTGCACCCGGTCGTGGTCCCAGACTGATCCCCGGAATGACCCTGGCCATCGAACCCATGGTGAATGAAGGCACATATGATGTGCGCATTCTCAAGGACGGATGGACCACCGTCACTGCCGACGGAAAGCTCTCGGCCCACTATGAAAATACTGTACTCATCACCGACGGCGAGCCGGAAATACTCACCGTCACTGAAGGACTTTAACTATGGACCCAGAACGATTATCGGATATTCAAATTGCGGATGTGGTGATCGCCACAGCCGGCCGGGAGAAGGGAAAGCTCTTCTACGTTTTGGATGTGGATGAACAATACCTGATCCTGGGCAATGGAAAGGACCGTACCCTGGAACAGCCCAAGCGCAAAAAGCGCCGGCATGTAGATAAGGTCCTTCGCTCTGAGACCAGAGTCGCCGAAAAGCTAAGATCCGGCGACAAAGTGCTCAACAGCGAATTACGAAGAGATCTGGCTTACCTAAGCCGGGAAATGCAAGTAACGACCTAGGAGGTTTCTGACTTGGCAAAAGACGACGTAATCGAGATTGAGGGCATCGTAACCGATGCGCTGCCGAATGCAATGTTCACTGTTGACATTGGCAACGGTCACACCATTCTGGCACACATTTCCGGCAAACTCAGAATGAATTTCATTAAGATTTTGCCCGGTGACAAAGTAACCGTACAAATGTCTCCCTATGATCTGACCCAAGGCCGGATCACATGGAGAAGCAAGTAATCACAAGAGAAACAATTTCTCATATGGAGGTTAAACAGTATGAAAGTAAGACCGTCCGTTAAACCCATGTGCGAAAAGTGTAAGATCATCAAGCGCAAGGGTCGCGTAATGGTAATTTGCGAAAACCCCAAGCATAAGCAGAGACAAGGCTAATAGGAGGTGCTGACAAAATATGGCACGTATTTCTGGTATCGACCTTCCCCGCGATAAGCGGATCGAAGTTGCACTGACTTATATCTACGGCATCGGCCCCGCCCGTGCCGCCCAGGTTCTGGAAAAGACCGGTATCAATCCCGATATCCGCGTTAAGGACCTGACCGAAGAGCAGGAGGCCCTGCTGCGTGATGCCATCGAGCATAACTATATCATCGAAGGTGACCTGCGTCGTGAGACCGCTATGAACATCAAGCGGCTCAGCGAAATTGGCTGCTACCGCGGCCTGCGTCATCGTCGTGGTCTGCCCGTTCGTGGTCAGCGCACCAAGACTAACGCTCGTACCCGCAAGGGTCCCAAGAAGACCATTGCCAATAAGAAGAAGTAAGGAGGGATATGTACAATGGCTAAGACTACTAAGAAAGTCATCAAGCGCCGTCGCGAGCGCAAAAACGTAGAAAAAGGTGCGGCACATATCCGTTCCTCTTTCAACAACACCATGGTGACCATCACCGACCTGCAGGGCAACGCCCTTTCCTGGGCTTCCTCCGGCGGTCTGGGCTTCCGTGGTTCCCGTAAATCCACTCCCTTCGCTGCTCAGACTGCAGCTGAGACTGCTGCAAAGGCTGCTATCGACAACTGCGGCCTGAAGTCTGTTGAGGTCTATGTTAAGGGCCCCGGCCAGGGACGTGAAGCTGCGATCCGGGCTCTGCAGTCCGCAGGTCTGGAAGTCGTTATGATTAAGGACGTCACCCCCATCCCCCACAATGGCTGCCGTCCCCCCAAGAGACGTCGCGTCTAATAAGCAATAGGAGGAATTTTGCGTTATGGCTAAAAATATGCAGCCCGTTCTGAAGCGTTGCAGAGCGCTGGGCGTTTCTCCTGCCGCCATGGGTTATTCTAAGACTTCCAACAAGAATCCCGGCGGTCAGAGAAGAGCTAAGAAGTCTGAGTATGCTACTCAGCTGACCGAAAAGCAGAAGGTCAAATTTGTTTACGGTATTCAGGAAAAGCAGTTCCGGAACTACTACGACAAGGCTTCCCGCATGGAAGGCAACACCGGTGAGGAGCTGCTGACCTTCGTGGAGCGCCGCCTTGACAACGTCGTGTACCGTCTGGGCTTTGCCAACTCCCGCCGCCAGGCTCGCCAGCTGGTGAACCACGGCCACTTTACCGTCAACGGCAGCCGCGTCAACATCCCCAGCTACCTGATCAAGGTTGGCGATGTGATCGCTGTTTCCGAGAAGAGCGCTTCCAACAACTTCTTCAAGGCTTTGAAGGAGAACGATGCATTTGTTGCTGCTCCCAAGTGGCTGGATCGTGATAAGAACACCCTCCAGGGTAAGGTCCTTGCTATGCCTACTCAGGCAGACATCGACTTCGACATCGCAGTGCACCTGATCGTCGAGTTGTACTCCAAGTAATTGGTACCCTGTTGGTCGTATTGTCAAATTGTGGGGTGCATTCTACACCCCATACACTTGAGAAGGAGGGTAATGTATTATGGTAGAAATCGAAAAGCCTCGCATCACCTGTTTGGACGACGTTGAAGACGTCTCCTACGGCAAGTATGTTGTTGAGCCCCTGGAACGGGGTTATGGCATGACTCTGGGCAACTCTCTGCGCCGGATCATGCTCAGCAGCCTGCCCGGCTATGCCGCTACATCTGTTAAGATCGCCGGCGTGCAGCATGAGTTCTCCACCATCCCCGGTGTTACCGAGGACGTGACTGAGATCGTGCTGAATGTGAAGCGGATGATCGTCAAGCTGCACAGCCAGGGCATCAAGACCGTATATATCGACGCTGTTGGCCCCTGTGAGGTCACTGCAGGCGATATCAAGGCTGACGGTGAGGTTGAGATCCTGAACCCCGAGCTGCACATCTGCACTCTGGGCGAAAATGCCACTTTCAATATGGAGATCACTCTGTCCCAGGGTCGCGGCTATGTTTCCTCTGACCGGAACAAGACCGCACAGACCGTGATCGGTGTGATTCCCATCGACTCCATCTATTCCCCTGTTAAAAAGGTGAATTACACGGTGGAGCCCACTCGTGTCGGTGACAAGACCGACTTCGACAAGCTGACCCTTGAGGTCTGGACAGATTCCACCATTTCCGCCAAGGATGCTGTTTCTTTGGGCGCCAAGATCCTGTCTGATCATCTGACCGTATTCACGAACCTGTCCGATACCCTCGGCACAGATTCCACGGTGGTTGAGAAGAGCACGGACCGTCCCGATGCAAAGCTGTCCATGACAATCGATGAGCTGGATCTGTCTGTCCGGAGCTTCAACTGCCTGAAGCGTGCTAACATCAACACTGTTGCCGACTTGATCAGCAAGACCGGCGAGGATATGATGAAGGTCCGCAATATGGGCAAGAAGTCCCTGGACGAGGTTCAGAAGAAGCTGGAGATGATGGGCTTGTCCCTGGCCAGCGAAGATTCTGGCAGCAACAACTAAGTCAACCTTTTAAGAAGGAGGAAAAGTTCATGTTCGGAACTCGTAAGCTGGGCAAAACCAGCACTCAGAGAAAAGCTCTGCTGCGTCAGCTGGTGACCGATCTGCTGGACAACGGCAAGATCGAGACCACCTTCTACCGCGCAAAGGAAGTTCAGCCTGTTGTCGAGAAGATGATCACCCTGGGCAAGAAGGGCGGCCTGGCCAACTATCGCCGTGCTCTGGCCTTCATCACCAAGGAGGATGTGGCAAACAAGCTGTTCAAGGAGATCGCTCCCAAGTACGCTGAGCGCAACGGTGGTTACACCCGCGTGACCCGTACCGGCGCCCGCCGCGGCGACGCTGCTGAAATGGCAGTCATCGAGCTGGTCTGATATTTAAAATAGAAAGAGCGTGCTGCAAAGCACGCTCTTTTTTTGTCATTATGCAAAAAGTCTAATTGCGGAGCAAATGTTTTAACTTGAGGAAGCAGGGAAACACAGTATAATAATATTAGAAATGCTCCTCGACGGAATGCGGTTTTTTTACACAGGAGGCACGATATCATGAAGCAAAGTATTGTGGTAAGGATCACAAATTATATTTGTGCGGTATTAATGCTGGCGGTGCTGGCGCTGCAGTTTTTACCTTTTTGGAACTGCACGGATTGTAAGACCCACATAGATGAGGACAGAATGGTTTCCATTGCGGAATATGTTTGGCTTCCCGAGCATCATAAGCCTATTTCCAAGGACATGACTGATCTGTATAAAAGCCTCTATGGCGAAAACATCGTTGATGAATACGGCAAGCCCTACAAGTTTGATGCGGATGTGATCGCAACGGAACTGGTGATTGCGTTTTTTGTTGGAATTTTGTACCCGGTGGTGAGCCTGATATTCTCCAGGAAGGTGTTACCGCTACTGCTGCCGTTGCTGGGGGGAATCGCCACAGTGCTGGCGTTTATGTGGTCTCCTGCGTTGCAGATAGGGCAGAACTGGATCGTCAATGTGATCGTTGCGGGCAGCGGTGCCGGGGTGGCACTTGTGGGCCTCGTGGTAGGATTTATATCCTGGGCCAAGACAAGGGGACGGTATTATTGGATTCCCCGCAGAGTGCCGGTGAGAGAATAAAAGAAAGAGGCCCTTTGGGGCCTCTTTTCGTTTTTGTTGGCTTTTGTGCAAAAAAGTTAACTTTTGACGCGGAAAGTTAACTTGTCTCGTGCAATATTCACTGATACTATATAAATAGCGGTTTATACAAATTTCCAAAAAGGAGGCAACAATCGTGGTAAAAGCATTCACAGACCCTGAGTTAAAAGTTTGGTCCTTTCCCGTCGATGAAATACTGATGGTTAGCGGCACCGGCGGCGAGGAAGAGGGCACCGATGATGGTTCTATTGGTCTGCCCGGCATTGATTTTTAACCTTGGCATCTCCTAAACTTTAGAATAAGATGGTGATTATGATGAAAAAATTAATGGCTGTTTTACTCGTGGCTGTTATGCTGATGGGAATGCTTCCCATGACTGCAGTTGCGGAAACAACAACTCCTCAATTTAAGGGCTATACGCTCTTCCTGAAAGAAAGCATTGCGATCAGCTTTTATGCCGAACCGGCTAATCTGGAGGGCTTCACAAAGGTCGTGTTCTATAAAAACGATCAGGTAATGGAAACAATCGCTACACTCCCGCGGGCAAGCTCTGACGGCCTTGTGTATTTCACTTTCTCCAAGTTGGGCCCCCACGAGATGGGAGCAGAGATTAAGGCGGAACTGTATATCAATGGTGCACTGACTGATACCCGCACGAAGAGCGTGTTGGAATACTGCACAACAAAGCTTGGTGCTGAAGACAGTTCTGCTCAGCTCAAGACGCTGATTGTGGATATGCTGAACTATGGTGCTGCTGCACAGACTTACGTTGCGGAAGAGAATGCAACCGAAGCTGGTACACTGGTCAATGCCGGTTTGACAACGGCACAAATAAACCTGGGTGCAATTTCTGATCCCCAGTTGGAACTTTTGGAAGGTCTGGATACTGCTCTGGATGGCGCTGAGGTTACATGGAAGCAAGCATCCCTTACCCTGAACTCCGGCATTGTGATGAACTTTGCATTCTCTGTGGAGTCCACCGAGGGGCTGACCATGGAACTCACCCGCGGTGAGAAGACCTGGACCGTCAGTGAATTTGGCGAGAAGGTAATTAATGGTGCGACTTATACCACCTGCGAATTTGACGGCCTGAATCCTGCACAAATGCGTGATGTGGTTTACATTGTTGCAAAGCGTGATGGCGTTGAAATCAGCGACAAGAAGGCGTACAGTGTTGAGCATTATGCTGCAGCCAAGGTTTCTGATCTTGTTTCTTCGGCAATTACTGATAAAACGAAGAAGGAAGAGACTTCTTTGGTGAATCTGGTGAATGCCATGATGCAGTATGGTGATGCTGCGGCAATGTATGCTAACGAACACACTTACGACGCCAATGGCAAGTGTACGGCCTGCAATGTTGCACACTACGCAGTGGGTAATAAGGCTGTCTGGCTTGAGGCAGAGGAAATGGATCTGCTATCCAAGCGAGAATATGATTTGAGATGGGCTGAGAAGCCGGATGCGACACAGGATGCGAATAAGAAGCCGGTTACAGTAGAAACCACTGGGGTTGTGCGCTTCAATAGAGACCAGGCTCCCAGTTCTGCCACCAATGTAGCGCATCTGTCCTTCGAGACAACGGCAACCGCAGATGGCACATACTCTATTTGGATCAAAGCCTATGCCAAGGATACAAAAAACCCCCACCTCTTTGTTTCCGTAGACGCTGACGGCGCTACACCTGAATATAAAGGATTTAAGCCAACCGCTGCTTCTGCAAGCACTACTGCTCTTATCTGGTTCAAGCTCGGTGAGTATGCGTGGACGGAGGGACAGGATTATACTGTACGTATTCGCGGTTATTATTCCGCCTTCCCTCGCATTGACCAGATCGTTATCACCAAAGACAGTGCATTTAAACCGGATGAGCATACGCACACGATTGACATAGGCGAGTATGTTCATGACGAGGAATATCACTGGAATGAGGCTTCTTGCTGCCAGGGCGTGACTGCCAATAAGGCGGAACATACCTTCGTGAATATGGTTTGCAGTGTTTGTAATGCAAACTACCTGGATCAAGTGACCGTTGAAGCAGAGGACGCCAATCTTTTCCAAGGTATTGACAGCACAAATAAGAATACCAGTGGTACGGCTAATTATGCGTATACTGCATTTGACAATGAGTTTGCTTCCGGCATAAAGAAGGTTTATAGACTGAATGGTTATTACACTGCTATTCCTGCCGCAACAATGCCGGCAGAGAAACAGGCATGTCTGGATGCAAGCAATCCTGCGCATATGAGTTTTGCACATATAGCGGAACATACCGGTACCTACTATATTTGGGCTAAGGTTCTTGCCTCTCAATCAACGACAAGCTACCTTAAGTACATTGATGGTGACGGCACTTCTGCAGATAGCCAATATGTTTACACCTCCCATACGGTAACACCCTATGATGCTACCCATAAATGGGGAAGCAATACATTCAGTTGGGTTCTCGTCGGTGAGTATGAGTGGACTGCTGGTAACACATACACAGTCCGATTTAGAGGTTCCGGCCTTACCGCAGCCTTTGATCAGTTTGTGGTTACCAACGATGCAACCTTCAATCCTGCCTAATTAGAATCCTACATGCTTACCAAGGGCGCGGCGAAAGCCGTGCCCTTTTTTGCGTAAGCAATGCTGTTTTGGACAAAATGTATAAAAACAGCATGCGTGTTTTGGCTTATTGTGTGAGACAATGCAAGGAAGTTAATTCTGAAACAAGAAAATTAGGATGAAATACGCAGATTTCAATGTTATCATATTTTTGTAAAGATATTAGCGATTAATATACCATTGGCCTTTTGCATGCCTGCGAATAGAAATAATTCCCAGTTGAATCGCGAGTGTACTCTTCTTAAAATAAGATGAGATACAATTGCAGAAAGGACGCGGCTCATACATGGAGTACAGAAAGAACAGCAGCAAAACCTCAAATAGAAAATCCTTTTTACTGACACTTGTGACCTCAGTTTTGATCTTGATTTGCTTGCCGATCATTGTGTTTCAGATTTTTTTGGTAAATCAATCCAAGACCGAGATACTGCACAGCAATACGGAATTCTACCGTTCCGCACTTCTGAGTTGCGCGAACTCTTATCATGAGCAGGTAGATCTGCTTCGCTACAGTGCGCTGAATGTGGGCCTGGATCCCAGCCTGGCAGTACCGTTGAGAAGCGACAGCACCCCCTACGATGTCGGCGTGGCGGCAAGAACGCTGGAGGCATACAGCAAAGGGATGCAGTCGGTTGCCAAGCTCGGCTTCTATTATCCGACCATGGATTTTGTGTTGCTGGACGGCTTTAAGCGGACAATGGGATCCTTCTTTGCCGCAGTCGGCGCAGAGGACGCCCAGTCCCAGGAGCAGCTGCTTGCATACATGACCAACCCTGACTGCCAGGATGCCTTCCGCGTAAGCGGACCAAATGGCGTTCTGATGTTGGCACGACCGGTGCATTTGCTGTCACACCATGTATACGATGGTGTCGTGTTCTACATACTGGAACAAAGCAATCTTGAGGGCATCTTCCGGGCGAACCTTCCCCACAACACAAATGTGGCGGCGGTGCGTGCAGATGGCCACTGGCTTTTGAGCACAGACGCATCCTGGCAGAGCTATATGAACAACACCGATTTTCTGGCATATCTTGACAATCCCTCCACTACCATCTATGAAACAGATGCTGCAAGCGGCCCCTTGCAGATCTATAAATATGAGGATAAGAAGTCCGGGAATATATTTCTGGCGATGATCGCAAAGGAAGAAGCACTGAAGGCGATCACAGAGTATTCTGACAGGATCGGCGGGATCGTGATGATCTCGGTGCTCATGCTTTGCGCCCTTGCCTGCACAACGATCTACATCAGCTACACTCCGCTGAAGCGGCTGGTACATAAGCATTCTCCCGGAAGGAGTAATATGTCCGAGCTGGAGCGTTTGGATTCGGCATTTTTTGCGCGGGATGAACGGATCCTGTCACAAAGAAATTTGCTGGGCAGCATGTTGTTGGGTGAGCTGATATACGGATCCAGACGAAAGGCAAAATTTCTGGCTCAAGAATTAGGGTGTGACAAATTTCAATACTTTGCGGTCGCCACAGTGGTTTCGCGGGATATCTCTGTATCGCAGGCCTATAAGATCTCCGAGCAGCTGAGAGAAGGTCTGCAAGCATCGGAGGTGTTCACCACCAGTATGCCCAGCCGTGCACATGTGCTGTTCCTTTTGCTTGGAAATGAGAGCATCGATACAGCATTGGCGCAGGCGGATGTGGTTCTTGCAGTTCGCGAGGCAACAAATTGTGAAGGGGAGGTGCAGGTAGGCGGCGTCGTCCATTGCCTGGAGGATGTCCAAAAATCCTACTACAGTTCATTTATGGATTATTTACTTGAAGATGAAACCGAATCAAGATTGATGAACGACGCCTACCCGGCGAAAGAAATACAGGCATTTGTGCAATGTGTTTGTGTGGGCGACCGGGAAGCGGCGCAGCAAACCCTGGACAAGATTGAATCGGTTTTCAACACTCGAAAATTCCGCGCGTCCTATGGCCGGTACTACGCGTACAAGCTGCTTACGGCGTATTTGAGCGGCGTCAATGAGAATGCGGGCGGCATTCCCAATGAAGAGATGGACGAGCTCATGGCCTTTACAGACCATACCGAGCTATTCATGCTGCTTCGGAAATCCGTAATTGCCTGTTGTGACCGTGTGGCACTGATGGCCGAAAAAGCCAATCTGGAAATGCAGCAAAAGCTGATCCGATATGTTGATGACCATTTAACGGATGTGGATCTGTGCCTGTCTACCACTGCGGAGCAGCTGAACATGTCCATTTATGCGGTCAGTCGTCTTTTCAGAGAAGGGACGGGCTGCGGCTTTAAGGAATATGTTGTGGATAAACGCCTGGAGCGCGCGATGGAGCTGCTGATCAATACGGATGACTCGGTGGGAGAAATCGCACGAGCCATCGGTTTTGAAAACTCCACCTATTTTTCGACCGTATTCAAAAAACACTATGGCATTTCCCCAACAAAGGTGCGCAATTAGTACTTGTGTGCAATTTGGGAGCATTATCTTAATACAAATGGAGTGATTTGTTTGTTGGCCAAAAGAACAGAAGCAGTAAGTGTAAAAAAAGGGCCCAAGCTTGGATGGGACAATCAGAATTTCTGGGTCAGGTTAGCCAAAAATGTAAAACGGGATTATTGGCTGTATCTTTTTATCCTCCCAACGATGATTTGGTACGCAGTTTTTTGCTATGCCCCCATGGGTGGTATCATCACTGCATTTAAGAAGTACACGGGCTTTACCTCCATCACGGAGGCACCGTGGGTCGGTTTGAAATGGTTTGAGCAATTTTTTGCATCCTACTACTCAACAACCGTCATCCGCAATACCATTATCATTTCGTTGTACTCTTTGGCAACATTTATTTTGCCTATCATTTTTGCGCTGCTGATCAATGAAGTGGTACATGAGCGGCTTAAGAAAACCATTCAGACGATCATGTATGCACCCCATTTTATCTCCATGGTGGTCATGGTCAGTATCCTGACGCTGTTCTTCAATGGTGATTACGGTCTGTTCAACCAGCTGGTGAAGGCCATGGGCGGCGAATCCCATTCCTATCTGACGGACCCGGATGCATACCGTCATCTGTATGTTTGGTCCGGCGTCTGGCAGCAGCTGGGATGGAACAGCGTGATTTATGTGGCGGCGCTGTCTGCAGTCGATCCCGGATTGCACGAGGCAGCTGCACTGGATGGCGCTTCCCGAATCCAGCGGATCGTACATATTAACATTCCCACAATTATGCCTACGATCGTGATCATGCTGATCATGCGTGTGGGTAACATCATGTCCGTCGGTGGTGACAAGGCGATCCTCATGCTGAACAGCCTGAATGCAGAAACTGCAGAATTGATCGCGACCTATGTGTACAACCGCGGCCTGCTGGCAGGCGATTACGGTGTGGGTACAGCAGTAGGTCTGTTTACGAATGTAATCAATTTGATCATGCTTTTGACGGTGAACTGGATCTCCTCCAAGATCTCTGAAACCAGTCTGCTGTAAGGAGGAGCTTATGAAAATCAAAACATCTCTTGGCGACCGGTTGTTCATGGGCGTTGTGTACCTGATCGTCTTCGCCTGTGCGTTCCTGTGCCTGTATCCGCTGTATTTGGTGCTTATCAACTCTTTTTCTGATCCTAACGCAGTAGCCAACGGTGAAACATTTATTTGGATCAAGGATTTTACGATCGAGGGCTATAAGCTGGCCTTTGAAGATGATTCTATTTTGCGTGGATACGCCAATTCACTGTACTATCTGGTTGCCGGCACGCTTTTGAATCTGCTGCTGACTATCCCGGCAGCGTATGCTTTCTCCAAAAAACGGTTGATGGGCCGCAGCTTCTTTATGACTGCAATGGTGATCACCATGTATTTCTCCGGTGGTACCGTGCCCACCTATCTGGTTATCAAAGACCTGGGATTGCTGGATACGACTGCGGCTGTTCTGCTGTCCGGCGGTATTACCACGACCAACCTGATCATTGCCAGAACCTTCTTCCAGACTGGTGTTCCCCAGGAGCTGGAGGAGGCGGCACAGATCGATGGTGCATCCACCATTCAGGTTTTTTTGAAAATCATCCTGCCTCTGTCCAAGGCAATGATCGGTGTTATCACCCTCTATTACGCCGTGGCCAGATGGAATGCCTATACTTCCTCTTTGTACTATCAGCCCATGAATTCCGACATGTGGCCTCTGCAGATGGTGCTGCGACGGATCTTGCTGCTTACAAAGCAGCTGGCCGGAATGGACCCGGAAATGGCGGAGTACTATGCACAGCTTGCCAACCAAATGAAGTACGCAGTCGTCGTCATCGCGTCTGCACCCCTTTTGATTATCTACCCCTTCATCCAAAAGTATTTTGATAAGGGTGTCATGATGGGCTCTGTGAAGGGATAAAAAACGGTAGTTTCAGCGAATGCTGTCTACAATATACAAATTAAGGAGGAAAAATTATGAAGAAAGTATTTGCAATGCTGCTCGTAGTCGTGATGGTTCTTTCAGTCCTGGTCGGCTGCGGCCCCACAGTTCCGCAGCAGGGAAGCACCCCAAGCACCGGTGGCAGTGGCAACGACAAGCCCGTTGTAACTGACCAGGTCAACAGCGATGTGTATCCTTTGGACAGTGACACCGTTTTTGATGTCATTTTCTACGGCGATGCAAGTGAGGCAAAAGTTGCGCCCCTGTTTGAGCGCGTGACAGGTGTGGAGATCAACTACCTGGAGTACACAGAAGAGCAGTACCAGATGGTTACCATGGGCGGCAGTCTGCCCGATGCATGCTACCGCAACTACGGCTACGATAAGGCGGCTCTGTACGAGATGGGCAATGCAGGCCTGATCATTGATTTTACCGATTACCTGCACATTATGCCCAACTTTGCAGCGTTCCTGGAGCGTTATCCCGTTGCACGCTTTGCCTGCACAAACGAGGATGGCTCTATCTACTGCCTGCCCACCATGTTCCAAACCGCAGGCTCCCAGTCCAACATGATTTATGTCCGTGCCGATATGGCCCGTGAGGCAGGCTGGGATACCATGCCCACCACCGTGGAAGAGCTGATGCAGATGTCTCTGGACATCCAGAAGACCTTTGGCCCCAAGGTTGAAGATTTCTACGCTGTTTCCTGGACTTCCGGCCCGTACATGGAGCCCGGCAATGTAATGGACATGACCCTCTTCCCCGCTTTTGGGGAACTGGTGGATACCGCTTTTACCGCCAACAGCAAGGGCGAGGTCGTTTTGGGCGCAGCTACTGAGCAGTATAAAAACTATGTCCAGTATCTGAGCGATTGGTACAAGTCCGGCACAGTCTGGAAGGAAGCTTATGCAGACGACGGCACAATGGCAAAGGCCAAGGTCTCTGCCGGCGAAACTGCCATCTGCCTGGGTGTTATCAGTGGTATTACCAAGGAGCACTTTGCCTCCGGCGAGTTCGAGATCCTGGTTCTGGATCCTCTGACATCTTCTGTTTGGGACACCAAGCATTTCTCCAAGTCGCTGGATGGCAACATTACTTGTAATTCCTGGATCAGCAGCAAGTGTAAGGATATCGAGACCATGTGCCGTTGGTTCGATGCATTCTTCTCCACGGAGGACAACCCTCTGAACAAGGAAGGCACAGTTTGGGGCGTCTCCGCATGGCTGGGCGAGATCGGTGTCGATACCGTCGTTGTGGAAGAAACCGAGCATGGCAAGGGTTACGAGCAGCCCAACGGTTCTCCGGCTGGCGCTTACTTCTACCAGTTCATGGGTGCGACTGACTTCTACAGCGCAGCCGATTCTACCTTCGGTATCAAGTGTGCTGCTATGATCAACCAGCTGTTGCCGCTGTCGGAGGAGAAGCCTCTGGTTACCGAACTGCCCAAGTCTGAGGAAGATCAGGAAGAATACGATAATACTTGGCTGGATATGAAGAAGTACATCAACGAATCCACCGCAAAGTTTGTAACCGGTCAATGGGATGTTGCCACCATGTGGGATTCCTACATCAACAATCTCAAGAGCATGGGCATGGAAGATATCCAAGAACTTCTGCAGCCGTACTATGACGACTTTAACAAATAAATAATAACCGGATCAACGGATACGGCCTTAGTGCCGTATCCGTTGAACCCACCATTTTATATGCGTACGCAAGCAGTCAACCGGCGATGACTGACGGTTTGCGTATTTATATAAAATGGGGGGATACAGATGCGAAGGCTACTCTCAGAGGACTCCGCGATCATGCGCTTCTTTACTGCGGTCACCAATATGATGCTAATCAATATACTGTGGTTGATTTGCGTGATTCCTGTGATCACAGCAGGGGCGGCCACAACAGCAGCATACTACGCGCTGTATCAGAATCTGACCAATGAGGACAGTGCGGTGGTGAAGCCTTTCTTTCGGGCATTTCGTCAGAATTTTAAGCAGGCGACGCTCCTGTGGATCCCGTTGATGCTTATTGGTTTGCTGCTGGGATTGGATGCCGTGTATCTGGTGGGCAACCATCCGGGACAATTCCATGTTTTATGGGTGGCGTTTTTTGTGATCGCACTGCTGTATGCGATCGTGGTCAGCCACGCATTTGCGATCATGGGCCGGTATGATGCGCCAACAGGACAGATCGTTCGAAATTGCTTCCTGATCTTCTTTATGAATTTATTCCGGTCGGTGCTGATCATGGTTTTGACTGTCCTTCCAATCCTGATTTTGCTGTTTCTGCCGCAGCAGGTCGTGAGGACTCTTCCGCTGTGGATTCTGTTGATCTTCGGACTGCTGTTTTTTGCAAACGCCCATATGTTTCTGCAAAGCTTCCGAAAGAGTGATGCGGCATATCGTGAGCAGACGGCAGAATGCGCCCCCCAGGACGCATACGATGCGTAAGGTCGGCATTTTTGAAGACAAATACTATTTGGGGTGATAAGTTATGAGAAAAGTTCGCATTTCTACCATTGGCGTGCCCTATCTTCCTCACGATGGAGATCCGCAGGAGATCCTCACAAGGGAGATTGCACAGGTTCTGCCGGACAAGCCGGATCTGATCTTGCTGCCGGAGCTGTGCGATCGGATCGGCACTTCCCAATGCTATAAGAGCCGGGATTTTCTCGGTGCGCCGGAGTATATCCGCAACATTGCAAAGGAAAATCACTGTTATATTGCATATCCGACAGTAACTGCACCGGATGGCCGCTGGAGGAATGCAATTGTCATGATCGACCGCAATGGCGAGATCATGGGCCAGTACCATAAGTGCTATCCCGTTGCAAGCGAAATGGAGGTACTCGGCATTGTTCCCGGCAAGGGACCTGTGGTATTTGATTGTGATTTTGGCCGGGTCGGCTGTATTATCTGCTTTGACCTGTGCTATCAGAATCTTGCCTGGGAGTACCGGGAGCTTCAGCCGGATGTGATGCTGTTCGCAGCGGCTTATCACGGCAGCTTTGTTCAGGACATATGGGCGTACAACACCATTTCCCACTTTGTCAGCGCCTCTACCGGTCTGCAATCGCGGATTCTTTCTCCCGTGGGAGAGGTGATCGCCAAGACCACAAATTACCGGGACTTTGTGACAGCGGATATCAACCTGGATTGCTGTCCGTTCTTCCTGGGGCTGAATCACGGCAAGCTGAACGAGGCGAAGAAAAAATACGGCGATAAGCTGAAGATCAGCGATCCCGGATATTTGGGTGCGGTGCTTTTAAGCTGTGAAACCCACGAGTTCACGGTTTGGGATATTGTAAAGGAATTCGATATGGAGCCTCTGCGGGGCTATTTTGGCCGCGTGGCAGATATCCGTAAAAGCATTTTAGAGCAGGAAAACTGAGTTTAAGGTGTCATTCAAGAAAGTGAGGTCTGAATATGAAGAAAAACAAGATTCTCCGTACATTGCTTGCGGTAGCTGTGGCGCTGGTCACACTATTTGCTGTGACAACAGCGGCTGCAGAATATGCAGCCGGCGACGGAATGACCTTTGAGATCGTCACATCCAAAGCTGAGTACGGTGTGAACGAAGAGGTCCAGATCATTTTGCTGGCGAAGAACTACAACAGCAAGATGAAGCTGGCCAATGTTTCCTGGGAGGCAACCATCCCCGGGGGAGAACTGACATTTTTGTCCGGTAATTTGACCGGCACCCAGACCGTGGAGGTGGGTGAGCGGGCAGTCATCAATTACCGCTTGATGAAGATCGTGGATCCTCTGGAAGAACCCCAGGAGCCCGAGCCCACCACCCCCAGCACACAACCTCAGGAAATCCCTTCGATCGAAGAAGATGAGGGTGCTTCCGGTGGGCAGATCGCGGTGCTGATCATTTTGATCGTGCTGGCCCTTGCGGGCATCGGCGGCATCGTATTTCTGATCCTCAAGCACAGAGGCGTGATCGCTTGCCTGGCACTGGTGCTCTCACTGGGCATGGTGCTGCCCTGCATTCCTGCAGTGGATGTGAGCGCTGCAGGCTTGAATATCGGCGACATGATCATGGGTGACGGCAATGTGCTCAATGCCTCGGTCAAGTTTACCGTTGACGGCGTGGAGTATGAAGCTACCGCCACCATGACCTACGAAATGGCGGATCAGACCGAAACTGCTGTGGAGGCTATGCACAGCTCCATGTCCGATCTGGAGTGGGTAGAATACGCGGCTCCCGCGGTGACGCCTACTATTGGCGAACATCCCAGACTGATGTTCGTCAAGGAAGATATTCCCCGCATCATTGAAAGCATTGACGCAGAGGAAAACTATGAACTTAAAGCAGAGTTCTATCGCTTGCTTAGCATTAACTTTGACGGCAACTTCGGTGCTTCCGGAGTATACAATGCGGATAAGCTCAATTCTATTCGTGCGAAGGCGCTCTATTATGCCCTGTTTAAGAACAGTGATAACCAATTCTATGCCAATATGGCGAAGAATTATGGTGAAACGGCAGTCAAGGCGATCATCCCTGCAATGAAAACGATTAAGTTTGCAGAGGGCTTTGACATCTACACAAGAGGCGATTTCCAACAGGCTGCTGCAGAGGTCTATGACTGGTGCTACGACCTGCTGACCCATGAGAACAAGCGCGAAATTGCTTCCCTGATTCAGGATATCGGTGCATTGTCGGAGGCCGGCTGGCCGATCCATGTGGGAACGGCTGTTACCTCCCACACGGGCGGCGCACTGATCCAGCGCTATTGGATGGCCATTGCCATTGCCATGTATGATGAGTACCCTACTTTCTTCGAATATGTGGGTGGCGCGTATTTCCAGGTTTATCTCGGGCCCAGAAATCTGTGGAATGTATCCGGAACACATCACCAAGGTACGGTCTACGGTGTTGGTAACCGTTTCGAAGAGGATATCAATGCGCAATATTTGATCTATCAGATGACCGGCGGTATCAACGATCGGGATGGCAACGGCGCGATGGACGGCTTTGTGTCGCTGGATGCTTCCGCGCAGTCCGTTCTTTATCATGCTCTGTATTCCACCCGACCGGACGGTCAGCTCTTTCGTGAAGGAGACTGCTGGGAGGAAAACCAGACTGACAGAGGTGAGCTTTGGGACAATATTGCGCGTGTGGCATACAAGATAGGTACGTTCTATCAAGATCCCATGGCGAAACGCTACGCAATGGAATTCAGCAATCTGGATTTCAGCCACGGTAATGCTCTGTATGCACTGCTGGTCAGTAATACGAGCGTAGGAACGCAGAGTTATGCAACACTGCCTTATACCAAGTATTTCCCCACACCCTCCGGTTCCATGACTGCCCGTACAGGCTGGGATATGGGTATCGAGTCCGACGATGTTTTGGTGCGAATGCAGTTGACACAGGCATATCTGAACAATCACCAGCATCGGGATGCCGGCAACTTCCAGATCTACTACAAGGGAATTTTGGCCAGTGAGTCCGGATACTATGTGACCTACGGCACAGCCCATGATACCTACTATACGAAGTCTTCCATTGCCCACAATACACTGTCGATCACATCCATACGCAATCGGTATGGAACGCAAGTATCAAGCAATAGAAATGACGACTGGGGCACGGACGGAAAGACTCCCTTGCAGACAACCGTTCTGGGCCACGAATATGGTCCGAACACCTATAAGCCGGAGTATTCCTATCTGGCAGGCGATATTGCAGGCGCATATGTGAGCGATACGGATAAGAATGTTCAGGAAGCGGTCAGAAGCATGCTATTCCTGAATCTGGAGTTGGATGGCAACACTGCCAATCCCGGAGCATTTATCGTCTTCGATCAGATCAAAACCTTGGAAGTCGGCTCCAAGAAGAGCTTCCTGCTGCACATGCAGTCCGAGCCGGAGATCGATGAGAATGTAGTCATCATCAAAAACACCAAGGAAGACTACAACGGCATGCTCACCAATCAGGTCGTGTATGTGGGCACTGCACAAAAAGCAGACGAGGATTACACGATTACCAAGATCGGCGGCCCGGGTAAGCAATTCCTGGTGGGCAGCTACAATTACGCCCACAGCGATATCATTGGCAGCACCCTTTCTCAGGAGCAGGGCTGGGGTCGTGTTGAGATCTCCACCACCACAACTGCCAAGGATCAGACGGACTATCTTCTGAATGTTATGTATGTCGGTGATGCGGACGGTGAGGCCAAAACCATCCCGGCAAAGCTGATCTACGACGGCAAGGGTATCATCATGGGCGCACAGCTGATGAACCATGTTGCCATGTTCAATATGGACGGCAACAACCGCATCAGCAAGGAAGTGTCCTTTACCATCCCTGCCAATGACGGCTACAATACCTTCAAGGTCAACGTGGCAGGCCTGAAGGCCGGTACCTGGACGGTCTATGTAAACGGCAAGTCCGCCGGTACGCAGATCGCCTCCGAGGACGGCGGCATGATCTACTTCGAGGCTGCTGCCGGCACGGTCAAGCTGGTTTACACCGATGCCAACGCCAACAAGACCTTTGATGAGACTCCCATCGTTATTGAAAATGAGCCCATCGGTCTGATGGTCAACAACTTCTTCTACTACACACAGAACAATCCTGTTGAGATCGACGGCGATTATCTGGTTCCTTTGGGCCTGACATTTGAGGCATTGAATGCTCATGTGGAATGGTCTAAGGACAATACATCCTTTGTTACCACCTTTAAGGGTCAGGAATACCGCGTCTCTGCTGACGGCATTAAGGTCGACGGCGAGGCGGTCGCCCACAAGGAGATCCGGCCTGCAAACGGAGATCTGATGGTGGATGCTTCCACACTGAATATACTGTTTGCAGAGTACGGCAAGGTATATTATGATCGCTTTATCAACCGCATCCGCGTGAATGTGGAAGCAATGGGTGTGATTCCCGGCCTGACAGACAACGTCCTGAATGAATATCCCACTGCCACGCAGGTGGCCGGTTTGATCGATTTGGGTTATTCCACAACGGACATGGCCAGTGCTTTGGACGGAGACCCGGAAACCCGCTGGGTCAGCCAGACAGAGGCATCCCGCCGAAGCGAAGGCGTTTTCGACATGGGCAAAGTGGTTCCGTTGACAGAAATGATGATCATGTTCTACACAGAGCCCGATCTGTACAGTAACTATGTGTTTGATGTGTACACTTCCGTGGACGGCAAGGAATATGAGCTGCTTTTCGAGAATATCAAATCCGGTGAGATTGATCCCGACACCTACTTTGAGCATTACACTACGGTTTTGTTGGATGCTGAAGCAAGATATGTCAAGATCATGGGCAAGGGCCGCTACCGCTATACAAGCGCCGGCCGTCAGCCCGATGCGGTCAATAATACCTGGACCAGTATTGCGGAAATCATCTTCCTGCAGCAAGCCATCATTGATCCCAACGGTGAGCCGGTCAAGGGCAACAAGCTGTTGGCTGAGGCGGAGTGCTTCAACATGGCCGATGGCGCTACTGTGGAAAAGAATAAAAATGCTTCCGGAAAGGAAACTGTACTGCTGAGCAAGGGCTACTCCGGCAATCCCGGTGCAGTGGCCGGCTCCACACCTCAGCTTTCCGCAACCTTTATCCCCCAGAGAACAGGTACATATTATATTTGGGCAAAGGTCAACACCCACAAGGTTACCTCCGGCGACAGCATGTGGGTCAGCATCGGAGGCGTGACCGGAACACAGTATTACAGCGAAAAGGTTATCTTCAACGGCAAGAAATGTGCAAATGAGAAGGAATTTGTATGGGTCAAGTTGGGACAATACGAGATCCAAAGCGCATTTGCTCAGTGGCAAAAGGAACAGGAGTACACTTTGTCTGTCATTTCCGGCTGTGAAGGTCTGATCGTGGACTGCTTTGTGCTCTCCATGGATCCTGCTTACTGTCCCATCGGAGCACCTTACCAGGCGACCACATCCGTTACCGGTGAACTGAGTGTGAATGCATCCGATGCGATCTATGTTCCGTCCATGGCACAAAAGAGCGGCACCGGCGCCACACTGCAGAAGGTTTCTGCTGATGGTGTGGTTACCGCTGAATACCTGGATTATGTACTGAAAAACAAGAATCTGCCAGGTGATATTACCCTGCAGATCAACACCGATGACAGCGGCAAGTACACCATTTGGGCTACTGTTAAGGCTTCCAGCCTTAGCAGGGATCAGTTCTTCTGCGCGATCTCTGTCAACGATGCAGAGTATAAATATACCCTGCATAAACTGAGCGAGTTGGCCCCGGGCTACACAGCAGGCACCTACGTTACTGTGAAGCTGGGCGAGGTGGAGGCTCAGGCGCGGGAAGAAGTGTTCGTTCGGATCAAAGCCCACTCCGAGGGAGTGACATTCGGTACGATCTCGACTACTTGTGAGCCGGCTACGGGCGTTTATAATACCACGAATGGCAAGGTCACCATTCAGGCAGAGGATGGCCTGCTTGGCCAAGCCGGCGAGGAGACCGTTATCATCTCCGGTGATGTATATTATGACGGAGAGCTGGCGACCATCATTGACAGCCAGGGCGCAACCGGTGGCAAGGCAGTCAAGCTTGTCAAGGGCTACAGCGCATGGAATCAGATGATCGTGGTCACATCTGAGGCAAATTCCCACCTGAGCGTAAAAGTCAAGCCGGATGTCAGCGGAGAGTATTTCATTTGGGTCAAGGTATATGCGCCAAAGGATTCGGCGATTTACGCCTGGATCGATGGCGGTGAGGACACCTATTATTGGCGTCAGCCTTTGACTGCGGATACTTATTCCGTGGATGAGGACAACTACATTTGGGTCAGACTGTGGCGGGAGTGCCGTGCTGAGTATACGCTCAGACAAGAGCGCTTCTACGACTGGACAGCCCGCAGAGTTTACACGATTTCTCTGCGAAGCTATACAGCCGGAGTGGTGATCGACGAAATTTATGTAACCAACGATCCCAATGATCAACCCCACAATCATAGCTATACAGAAAACTGGGTCACGAATGATACCCATCACTGGTATGCCCCCACCTGCGGCTGTGCAGATGCAGCTCTGAGACTCTACGGCGAGCACTACTTTGAGGATCATACCGATAATGCATGCAACACCTGCGGTCACCAGAATCCCAATTATGCGCCGCATAATTATGTGAATGACATCTGTACGATCTGTGGCGGCCTGGCACCCTTCAAGACCTCCGGCGGCAAACTGACCCTGGAGGCTGAGGATCTGATGCTGGCGCCTGACGGTACGGAAAACTTCATAGCCGATTACACAGGCAGCGTGGTCAAGGTGGTGCAGAATGCAGGCGCCTCTGCCGGTGAGGCAGTCAGGTTCACCAAAACCCATCCTGCATGGAACAGTCTGCTCACAGCTGGTTCGACACCGATTCCGCACCTGAGTGCACTGATCGCGCCGGACAAGACTGGAGAATACTACATTTGGGTTAGGGCGTATGCACCCAGGAACAGCATCCGGACTCCTGCTGTATATGCCTACATCCAGGATGACACAGGGGCAGATACATACTACTACCGCCAGCCCCTGTTTATGGGCGGCTACTCCGGCAATGAGCAGGATTATGTCTGGGTACGGGTCCATCAGGAGTATCGCGTTGATACGGCATTGAAGGGTGAAAGAACTTATAAGTGGACTGCCGGCCATACTTACGCAATTCGCTTCAGAGGCTGTGCAGAGAATGTGCAGATCGACCAGATCTACATCACCACCGATCCCAACTTCAATCCGCATAACCACACCTATAGCGAAACCTGGAGCAGCAATGATACTGAGCATTGGCGCAATCCCACCTGTGGCGATACCACCGTGGTCGCAGATAAGGCAGCCCATGTGTATGATGATTTGCTGGATACTACCTGTAATACATGCGGATATGTAAGAGCTCCCCATGAGCATACCCACAGCACCAAGTGGAGCGCTGATGGAACGGGCCACTGGCATGAATGTGCCTGCGGAGACAAGGTGGCCTATGCAGAGCACACCTTTGTGGAGCGCATCTGTAGCAGCTGCGGTATGATGCAGCCAATTAAGACGGAAGGCGGCAAGCTGACAGTCCAGGCTGAGGAAGCCTTCCGGGCAGAGGCCGGAACGGAGAACTTCATCACCGACAGCAGTGCGGCCAGCGGCTTCTATGAAGGCAATCTGGTAGTGCTGGATCAGAGCAACAAGGTGGTTCGGTTCGAAAAAGGCCATAGCGCATGGAACCAGTACATCAATGCTGGTAGCGATCCTATTGCGCATCTGAGTTTCTATGTGACTCCGGATGTGACAGGAGAGTATTATATCTGGGCGAAGGTGTATGCACCTGCCGATTCCAGTGTGTACTGCTACATTGACGGCGGTCAGGACACCTACTACTGGCGCCAGCCGTTGACGCTGAACGGCACCCACTCTGCCAATACTTCCGATTACATTTGGGTCAGACTGCACCAGGAATACAGAAACGGTACTACATTGACCAATGATAAGTCCTATAACTGGACGGCTGGTCAGACCTATGCCGTGAAGCTCAGAAGCTTCACACAATGGGTCCGCATCAATGAGTTCTACATCACGAATGATGCGCTGGATGTGCCGCATAACCATACCTGGAGTGAGACCTGGAGCAGCAATGAGACCGAGCACTGGCGTGAGCCTGCCTGCGATGATACGGATGTAATCAAGGACAAGGGCGCGCATATTTATGATGATGCAACGGACACAACCTGCAACATCTGCGGATATGAAAGACCTGCCCACGAGCATGTCTATGGTACTACCTGGACTGCGGATGCTTTTGGACACTGGTATGCCTGCGCCTGCGGCGACAAGAAGCAGTATGCAACCCACAATTTCGAGAATGATATATGTACCGAGTGTGGCGTACTGAAGCCGTTTGCGATTACCGATGGCAAATTGACAGTTCAGGCTGAGGATACCAATCTGATGCTGGAAAATGATAGCTTGATCAACAAGATTCCCGTGACGATTTACGAGAATCCCGCTGCATCCAATGGCAAGGTGGTGCATACCACTTCGGACAAGAAGCCGACTCTGGATGTGAATTCTCCTGCACATATCAGCTTTAGTGTGACCCCGACTCAGAGTGGTTACTACTATATTTGGGCGAAGGTGCTGACAGGCAATGCAACCTCGATCTTCCGTTATGTCGACGGCGATACAGTTGGCGCAAAGGTGACGGCGGATGCAGGATATGTTTATCAGAGCATGGGTACTGCCAGCAACTATTCCGATGGCTTTGTGTGGCAGCAGAGCACCACAAATTCCAACTTCGTTTGGGTGCGGCTCGGCAGTTCTTCTAATCCTTATCACTGGACGGCTGGAGAAGTTTACAATATCCGCTTCCGTTCCCGCAACTATCAGTTGGCAATTGACGAATTCCTGATTGTCAGCGATGCGAGCTTTGTGCCTCAGAGTCATGTGCACACCTTTGACACCGAATGGAGCAGCGATGCATCTTATCACTGGCATGCTGCCACCTGCGAGCATACCACGCAGATCGCCGACAAGGCAGAACATGTCTATACCGACGATACGGATGCAAGCTGCAATACCTGTGGATATGAAAGGACCATTCACACTCACACCTACAACCAGAACTGGAGCAGTGATAGCACGCACCACTGGAAAGAGGCTACCTGCTGCCAGGGTCTGGTAGGGGAGAAAGGTGAACACACATTTGTGAATATGGTTTGCAGCGTTTGCAATGCGAACTACCTGGATCAAGTGACTGTTGAAGCAGAAAATGCAAACCTGTTCAGTGGCAGGGATGACACCAATCAGTCCTACCAGTCAGATAAGGTCACAAGTTCTGCTGTAAATCCGATTCAATATTTCACCAATGAATATGCATCCGGAAGCAATCAGATTGTTCGCTTGAACGGCTACTATACCCATGGCAACACGCCTGCCGCTGTGAAGCCTTCGCTGTTGCTGGCGACGAATCCTGCCCATCTGAGCTTCACGCATACCGCAAAATCCTCCGGAACCTATACTATTTGGGCAAAGGTCGTTGTTAGCGGGACTACGGGCAACTATCTCAAATACATTGACGGTGACGCAGGTACGGGCGATAGTGCTTATGTGTATACAGCACATTCGAATCTGAAGGCGTACAACAGCACTGACAAATGGGGCAGCAATGTATTCAACTGGATAAAGGTTGGCACTTATGAGTGGACGGAAGGTAATACCTATACCATCCGGTTCAGAGGCGCAAATATCTATACTGCGTTTGATCAGTTTGTTGTTACCAATGATGCAAATTTTGATCCCGCCAACTGAAGTCCAAAACCAGAATGGGGCGCGGTTTTTACCGCGCCCCATCAGGTTTTTAAGGGAAAATGAACCGCATTTGGCGCTTTCTCAGGCGGCGCACAAAAACAAAACCCTTTGCAAAAAAATAGAAATTGAAAATCGCATATGACGATGCTATAATTAACTTGACAATTTATGTAATTTGGCGTTTTGCACGTTTCAATCCATACGTAAAGGAGACTTCATATGTGTAATTTATGGAATGGTTTTCCTGTGGAAACCCTGAATTTCGAGGGAAGGGAAGCACATGTTGTTTTTCCTGCCCCCGGTACGGCAAATGGCCTGCTGGCACTGAAAACGGAATACTGGAATGCGTTTCCCAAGGCTGCTGAAATACCCTTGCTGGAGCAGGGTTTTCACCTGTGCTTTATCACAAACGATAACCGGTGGGGCGTGGATGAGGACCTGGATCGAAAGGCCCGGTTTGTCAAATTTGTAACGGAAAAGTACGGCCTCGCCACGAAGACCGTGCCCATCGGAATGAGCTGCGGCGGCTTGATCGCGATCAAATTTGCCGCCAAATATCCCGAACTGGTGTCCTGCTTATATCTGGATGCACCGGTGCTGAATTACCTGAGCTGCCCCTGCGGCTTGGGTGTGGGCGAGCCTTTGGGTGAAGGAGCAGGTGTTCAGGAACTGCTGAATGCCTTGCACATGGAAAGTATGTCCCAGCTGATTGGATATCGGGAAATGCCGCTGGATAAACTGCCTGTTTTGGTACAGAACCGCATTCCGGTCGTTCTCGTAGCAGGTGGCAGCGATGTAACCGTGCCTTTTGAGGAAAACGGTGCCTTGCTGCAAAGTGCCTATGAAAAGGCAGGTTTGGAATGCCAGGTGTATATCAAGCCGGATTGCGGACACCACCCCCACGGTCTGGAAACGCCGGATGAAGTGATCTGCTTCATTTTGCAGCACGGAAAGGAGAAGACCCATGGCACATTATGAGACCTTTGAGTTGAATGCAAGCGTGCCGCTGGAGACCTATGAATGGGATGACATTTGGTTTGACCATGCTACGGACAAAACCCAAAAAAGGGTGATCGTGTTCGGAGATTCCATTTCGGTCAATTACCGGTTTGCGTTGATCGAGGCTCTGCGCGGAGAATACTGCGTGGATAATTATGGCACTTCAAAAGCAGCGGACAATCCGTTTTTGAAAGAGAATATGCGGCTGATCATGGCCCAGCAGGAGCATGATATCATTTACTTCTGCTCCGGCCACGGTACCCATCAAACGCCCCGGCAATACGAGCAAAATACGGAGAAATTGGTGCAATGGCTGCTGACGGAATATCCCCAGAAGAAGCTGATCATAGCCGGCAGGATCTACAGCAGCTATCCTCCAAAGGAGGAAACCTGCCTGCAGCGCAACGAAAGCCTTTCGCGAATTGCCGGAAAATATGCATTGCCCTTTGATGATCTGCACGCACTGACCTTTGGCAGATCGGAGCTTTTGAAAGAAGACAAGGTCCATTTGAATGAAGAAGGCCAGAAGGTCCTTGCCCAGCATATCGCGGCACTGATCCGGACGATTAAATGATTGGAGTGATCATATGATACGAGCAGAACTGATCCAGCACAACGGTTCTCCGGCCATTTGCATCAACGGCGAGATCATCCCGCCTATGATGATGACCGTGGTAACCACCAACAAGAAAGAGCAGTTACTGGATGAAAATTATTTCCGGGAGCTGGGCAAAAGCGGTATTCGCATTTTCTTCCTGATCTGTGATACCGAGTGGCTGCGCCCCGGCGCGTTCCAGGAGTTTAAGACGGAGGCAGAGATGCTTCTGCGCGCTGTACCGGATGCCTACATCATGGCCCGTATCGGCATGCATCCGCCGGTGAGCTGGTGCGAGGAAAATCCTGACGAGCTGGTACACTACAGCGACGGCAACCCGCAGAAGGCTATGCTGTGGACAGAATCCTATGCGGCGGAGTATCCTTCCATGTACTCCCTGTGCTCCCAAAAGTGGAGGGAGGATGCAGGCAAGGCATTGCTGGATACCTGCGCCGAGATCGAAAAGCTGCCCTTTGCTGACCGCGTTGCAGGCTTCTTCTTTGCGGCAGGCGGCACCAGCGAATGGTACTACATAACACCTACTGAATACACCAGTAAAACGGATTATTTTGATACCGGCGGATTTGAGCAGCAGCCCGACCCTGGCCTGGACGGTGTGTACGCGGATCTGAGCCCGGCTTTCCGCCGTCAGTTCAGTCAGTTCCTGACAGAGAAATACGGCACGGACGAGGCTCTGCAAAAGGCGTGGAAGGATCCCACGGTAACCCTGGCAGATCCCAAAGTACCGGACTGTGAGGGACGCTACTATGTCCATGGCGTGGACTACGATATTAGCCATCCCGGTTGGGTGGACCCCCAGTCCGGTGTTCCGGCAAAGCCGGATCAGGGAACGCATATCGGCCTGTTCCTGGATGTTGCCAATCATCAGGATGTGTACGATTTTTACCGTGCATGGCACAAGGGAACGGCAGATTCCATCGTTTATTTCGGCAATGTGGTCAAACAGAATTATCCCGGCAAGCTGACCGGTGCGTTCTATGGCTCCTGCGGTGCAGTGCGCTATCACTCCATGGGTCAGATCGGTTCTGTGACACACATTTTGAAATCCGGTGCCATTGACTTCCTGGCTTCTCCCGGCGTGTATGAAAATCGCCAGCCCAGCGGCTTTACCGGCCAGCGGCAGTATTTTGATTCCTTCCGACTGAAAAACCGGATGTTCGTGGTGGAAGAGGATGCCAGAACCCATCTGGATAACCGTTTCTATCAGAATTACTTTGAGCTGTACGATATCGAGGATACCTGCAACCTGCTCAAACGGGAATTTGGCAGAAATATCTGCATGGATCTGCATGCATGGTGGTTTGACCAGCTGCCCGGCGGAAAACGGTATAAGGATCCTGCGATCTATGCCCTGTTTGAAAAACAGCAGAAGATCGCAAAGGAAGCCTACAGCCTGGACCGGAAAAAGAACAGCGAGGTCGCGTTTATTTACGATGAAGACAGCTACCATGTGGCAACCCACGAAACAACGCACCAGCTGGTGGAGCTGTTCAACAACTACGAGATCGACAAGATCGGCCTTCCCTGCGACCGGTACTACAAGAGCGATTTCTTTGACGGCAACATGCCCGATTATAAGCTGTATGTGTTCATGAACGACCTGTGCTTCAATGACCGGGAGCGCGCGGCCGTGCAGGCAAAGCTGAAGAAGAATCATGCTACGGCGCTTTATATGTACGCCTCCGGCATGGTGGACTTTGAGAGCGAAACTCCGGTTTCCACAGACAATGTCAGCAAGACGATCGGCATGCAGATGAAGAGCCTGGACGGCGTTTACCGGGGCAAGTTCAAGATCAACGGTGCAGAGCATGCGCTGACGAAGAATCTGGACAAGGGTCAGATCTACGGTGATTTTACCCGGAAGATGTGGGCCAATGCCAGCCAGTTTATGAACCGCATCAAGACCACAGCAGCAGACCTCTATCCTGTTATTTATCCGGACGACCCGAATGCAACCGTGCTTGCCTACTTCCTGGACAGCAAGCTGCCGGCACTGGCCATCAAGGAGCAGGACGGCTATACCAGCATTTATTATGGCAGTACGCACATAAGCTGTGATGAGATCAAGGAGTTTGCCCGGTATGCAGGCTGCCACATCTATTCGGAGACCGATGATGTGGTGTATGCCAACAAGAATTATATTACGATCCATGCCGCAAGCAGTGGCCCGAAGACCATTAACCTGCCCGGCAGACAAGAGGTCACAGATGTCTATGACGGAAGCCTGGTCGCTTCCGATGCGCAGGCATTTACTGTGGACATGCTCAGAGGAGAAACGAGGATGTTCCGGCTGGTGTAATGGCGTAGATACAAGACCAAAGGATTCCAAAAAAGCAGGCAGTGGCCTCACAGAATGGAGGAAACAATGGCATTAAAAGTATGCTTGATCGGTTGTGGCGGTATGGCCACCCATGGACACGGACCGGCCATTCAAAAATATGCAGCACAGAACAGTCAGATCCATCTGGCTGCCTGCTGTGATGTGGATGCATCCAAGGCGGAGCTTTTCCGCAGCACCTTTGGCTTTGCCAGAGCCTATACGGATGTAGACGAGATGCTCCGTGTGGAGAAGCCGGATGCTGTTAGCTTGGTCGTTCCTGTATCGTTGACAGAAAAAATGTCCATTAAGCTGTTGGAGGCGGGTATTCCTGTGATCCTGGAAAAACCGCCCGGAATGGATCGGGAGCAGACATTGCGCATGATGGATGTGGCGGCGCGAACCGGCACGATGCATCAGGTAGCGTTCAACCGGCGCTTTATGCCCATGATCCGCCAATTCCGGGAGCTGCGCCAAAAGTGTCAGCCCCATCTGTGGCAGTATGATTTTTACAGATGCGGCCGGAAGGATGCAGATTTTTCCACCACCAGCATCCATGCCATCGATACGGTGCGGTTCTTGGCCGGGCAGGATTATGAAACGGTGAACTTTGAATATCTGTCGAATCCTGCCGGTGAGGAATATGTATCCACCATTTTGCTGGATGCTTGCTTCCGGGACGGACAGAAGGCAAAAATAACCTTTGTCCCTGCCTCCGGCATCAGTGCGGAGCGGTGCATCATGCACGGCGCCAATGAGGTCATATCTGCGGCATTGCCTTATCATGGCGGCGCTTCTTTAGACGGAAGCGGCAATATTCTGTACGCACAAAATCATGAATTGCGCTTCCTGCAAGGTACTCCGGAGACGGAAGAGGATTTTGTAAGCAACGGATTTTACGGTGAAAATGCACACTTTTTGGAGTGTGTGCAAAAGGGGATCCGCCCGGTGGATGATATCGCATCCGGCCTGCAGGCCGTGGAAATTGCAGATTGCATTCGCAAGCGGAAAAATGTTTTCAATGCGAGGTGAGGCAAACCGTGCGATTATCACTTGAGCAGATTCAAAGTATTGCCTGCGGCACAGCCCGGGTAGAGCAGGTCGGCGACCTGATCGGCCTGCTGCGATTCACAAAAGAGCAGGAGGAGCTGTATCGGGAAAGCTCCTGGCCCAGCTTTTACAAAAGGACATTTTCCACTGCCGGAGTGACGCTGGAGTTCGACACGGACAGCGAAGAACTTACACTTGCGGTTCAGGTCAGCGAGGGCTGCGGTTATCGGTGGTTTGTTCACAGCGTGTTTGTGGACGACAAACGTGCAGGAGAAGTGATCGGCTTTATTCCTGAGGGCGGCGTTGCCTCCGCGAAGGGCGTATTTGCCCTGGGAAAGGGAATGAAGCGTGTACGGATCGTATTCCCCTGGAACGAATGTTCCCGCATCGCTGCGCTGGAGCTGGATGACGGGGCAAAGCTGATCCCCGTTGCCAAAAAACGAAAAATGCTGATATTTGGCGATTCCATTACTCAGGGCTATACCACATGGCTTCCGGAAAACAGCTACGCATCCCGGATCAGCCGCTGGCTGGATGCGGACATGATCAACAAGGGAATTGGCGGCGAGGCCTACTGGCCGGAGCTGGCTTCACTGGCGGACGGATTTGAGCCGGAGAGCATCCTGGTCGCTTACGGCGCAAACGACTGGAATGCACGAACGGAGGAGGAATTTGCAGCCAAATCCCGGGCATTCTGTCTGGGACTGCGCAAGCTCTATCCCCATGCGAAGATCCTGGTCCTGACCCCCATCTGGATGAAGACAAGGGAGGAAAAGAAGCAGGAGCGCTGGCCCTTTGAAAATCTGGTCTCCCATTTGAAAGAGCTGGAACATTTTGTGGAGAATCTGACCGTTATCGAGGGAACGGACCTTGTTCCCTGTGATCTTGCGTGTTTTGCGGAGGATCATGTACATCCCAATGATGTGGGTTTCGGATACTATGCACAGGCTCTGTCTGTAGAACTTGAAAAAATTTTGAATTGAGAGGTATAAAATCATGGCAAGAATGAAAAAAGAACAGCTGGATTTTTTGAATTGGGAGTTCGGTGTATTCTTCCATTTCGGCATTCGCACCTTCAATGAAGGTCATCAGGACTGGGATATGAAGGAAATGCCCTTGTCCACCTTTAATCCTACGGATCTGGATTGCGAGGACTGGATCAAGGCTGCCAGCGAGGCCGGCGCCAAGTATACCATTTTGGTATGCAAGCACCACGATGGCTTTGCAAACTGGCCCTCTGCCTATACCGACTATTCCGTTAAGAACACCCCCTGGAAGGATGGCAAGGGTGACGTCGTCCGGGAATATGTGGATGCCTGCCGGAAATACGGAATGAAGGTCGGCCTTTACTATTCACCGGCTCAGTTCGGTTCTTCCGATATGGTCTCCACGGATTACGATGACTATTTCATCAATCAAATCCGGGAACTGCTCACCGGTTACGGCAAGATCGATTATCTGTGGTTTGACGGCAACGGCAGCGAAAATCACAAATACGATACTGACCGGATCGTAGCAGAGATCCGCAAGTGCCAGCCGGAGATCCTGATCTTCAATATGTGGGATCCCGATACCAAGTGGGTGGGCAATGAGTCCGGTGTGGCTCACAGCCCCAACAAGCTGACCGTGGGCGCGTTGGATTTCTCCATCAACAGCGACATTCAGGATCTGCTGGACGAGCCCAGATTCCTGCCCACAGAGTGCGATTTCCGTATGCGCCTTACCAACTGGTTCTACAGCGAAAACGATGTACATACAGTCAAGTCCGTGGACGAGCTGATGGGCCTTTACTACTATTCCGTAGGCCGTAGTGCAAACTTCCTGATCAACATCGGCCCTGACCGCAGAGGCAAGCTGCCCAATGCGGACAAGGCAGCTCTGCTGAAATTCGGCGCACAGCTTCGCAAGAACTTTGCTGCACCTATTGTCTGCGAGGCAACCGCAGAAGAAAAGAAGCTGACCATGGAAATGGAGCACCAATTGGTCAACCATGTGGTGCTGACAGAGGAAATCGATCCGGATAACGAGATCGGATACTTTGAGATCAAGGCGTATCCCTACTATTACGGCATTCCGGTAACTGTTTACCGGGGTACGACCATTGGCCATAAGGCCATCTGCCAATTCCCCACCATCCGTACCAACAAGGTGGAAGTGGTATTCGACAAGGATAAAAAGGTGGAGGCACAGCTGCATTACGTACAGCAATATTGATTTACGGGAGGCGATGTGATGAATATCCTTTTTCGTCCGGAAGGATGGCTGTCCCAAATAGAAAGTGACGGCTTTACAGTTCCCTTTTCCGAAAATCAAGGTTTTTTCCTGGATACAGAGGGGGAAACAAACGAGATCGCCTGCCAATTGCATGACAATACACTGACAGGCTGCACAAAAGGGATTTCGTTTTCTGCGCAATATCTGCCTTTTCAGGAGCATTTGGCTCTCAAGATCACTGTAATCAATCAAAGCGCAGACAGATTTGTGGGAAGGATAGGTTTCCACTTGGGTGTGGATTCCTGGATGGAAAGCTATCCTCAGTGGCACAAGCCCTTCTTTCCCACGCTTCTGCGGTGCGAAAAGACCCACCTGTGGGGCTATTACATGAACAGTGCCGAAAATGCACTGGCGATCGCTACAACTGACCCGGTTGCCAGCTACGACATCTGCTATAACCGGCTGGATGACGGTGATTTTGGACACCGGATCGCAGGGACGGATCTTCTGTTCATCCATGACGGCCTGTTGCCGGACAGACATCCTCAGCAGCTGAATGCGCTGGAGCCCGGCGCTGTATACGAAAATACGATCCTGCTGATCCCGGTTTCGGCAAAAAATGAGATCATTACGCGATTGAGCAAAATTGCGCAGATCCCCATCGTTCAAGCGGAAAAGTACACCTGTGAGGTGGGCGAGACCTTGAAATACTGCGTAGCGGGTGATGGTTTCGAGGCGCAGTGCGTGCTTCCTGACGGTTCCGTCACGGAAGCAAAGGAGGTCGTTTTTGACACCTGCGGCCTATATAAGGTAAATGTGCTTTCGCGAAATGGCAAGCAGTGTCAGGCAATGTTCTACTGCAGACCCGGCTGGGATTTCTATCTGCAAAATGCGGCAAAGGAAGCACTGGCCAAACCCCAGAAGGCGACCACCCATGTGGAGAGCTTTTATGGATTGTTCTCTGCTTTCCTGGCAGGAAAGCACTACGGCAATAAGGAGCTGATACAGCGCGCTCTGGAAAGTGCCGAGGAGGTCCTGCCGCTGATGTTCGATTTTCAGGCGCACAAGCCCATCGTCATTCCGGAACGGATCCAAAATACGGCCTTGCTGATCAGCCTTTTGGTGGATATGTACGAAGCAACGGGGGATAAAAAACACCTGCGCGATGCGGCCGGTTTTGCGGATTGGCTGATCGATACCAAGCAGGGACAGGATGGCGTTTACCGCAAGGAAAACCGCATTCATTACACCTGCGTGATCTACATTGCCAAGGCGGTGCTGGAGCTGGCCCTTGCGGAAAAGGATCATGATCCCGTCGCCTACGCCCGGCACTATGCATCGGCAAAGCGTGCAGTGGATGAACTGGCCGCCTCTCTGGATGATATCGATACAGAGGGAGAGGCAACTTTGGAGGACGGCATGATCTCCTGCTCTGCGCTGCAGATCGGTATGTTTGCGCTGACCCTGCCCCAGGAGAAAAGACAGCCCTATGTGGAGGCCGCTGAGAAGCTGATGACCATTCACGCTTGCCTGGAGCAGCAGCTCATTCCGGATTGCCGCTGCAACGGTGCATCACTGCGCTACTGGGAGTCTCAGTACGATGTGATGGTCATGGCAAATATGCTCAACAGTCCCCACGGCTGGTCTGCATGGACGGCGTATGCGCACTACTACCTGTATCTGCTGACCCATAAGAAAGCGTATCTTGTGAATCTGATGAATTGCCTGGGCAGCTGCGTCCAGCTGATGACATTGGATGGCGAGCTGCACTGGGGCTACTGTGCGCAGCCCTATGTGCAGGCAAGAACGCTGATCCCGGACACAGAGCGGCCTTTGCCGGATGGCGGCTGCCGCGGAAAATACGAGGAAAGAGTCTATGGCGAAAGCTATATTCCCATGATATCCGGGTGGTATCGCACAGGTACACAGAAGCTGGTTGGCGGCTACGAATCCTGCCCGCTGTTTATGGAGAAGGAAACGCTTTATGTGGATAACCAAGGCGGCTGCTGCGATAACGATGTCCACGAGATATTCAAATGCCTGGAGGAAACCGTGCTGAACAAGGCGTTTGCCCACAAAAATGAAGACGGTACATTCCTGACCTACGGCTGCAAAGTGGTTTTGGAAAATGGAAGCTACCGCATCATTCCCAATGAGGATGCAACACAAATCATCAGTAATTTTGGAGTGTGACAACAATGAATTACGGCTATTTTGATATCGAAAATAAAGAATATGTGATCACCCGGCCGGATACCCCCACGCCCTGGATGAACTACCTGGGCAACGGCGGCTTCAGCGGCATGATCTCCAACAATGCCGGCGGCCTGCTGTTTGACGGAGATCCCGGCAACCGGCGTTTGACCCGCTATAAGTACAACAGCCTGCCTGTGGACCGTCCCGGCCGTTATCTGTACATCCGGGATATGGAAACAGGGGAGTACTGGGCTGCTACCTGGCAGCCGGTGATGAAGCCTTATGAGTTTTATGAATGCCGTCACGGCATGGGCTATACCACCATCAAGACCCAGACCAGCGGCATTGAAACGGAGATCACTTACTACATTCCCGAGGGAAAGAAGTATGAGATCTGGAATGCCCGGATCGTCAACAAATCCGGCAGACCTAGAAAGCTGAAGCTGTTTTCCTATGTGGAGTTTTCCTACTTCAATGCATCCGTGGATGTGACTGCAGAATGGGCCAGATATGAAATGCTGGCAGATTGCGAGGACGGCATCATTATCTGCGACTCCGCTGCTGAAGTCTGCCCCACCGGAAAGATGTATGGCATCATGGGCACAAACCTGCCGGTGGAGGGCTATGACTGCTACCGGGATCAGTTCATCGGTGCATACAGGAGCGAATCGAATCCTATCGCGGTAGAGCAGGGATATTCTCTGAACACCCATGTTGGCGCAGATCAGATCTGCGGCAGCCTGAGCAGCCTCCTGGAGCTGGCAGATGGGGAAAAGAAATATTTCATTTATACCGTGGGTATTGTTGATGAGAAATCCAAGGCAAAGGCCATGGTGCAGGAGGCTACCAACGAAATGCTGGCTGCGGCCTCTCTGATGCAGATCAAGGCATCCTGGGAGAAGCATCTGCTGAATTGTCAGATCAAGACTCCCGATGAGGACATGAACAAGATGCTCAATATCTGGCATGCCTATCAGTGTAAGATGACCTTTGACTGGTCCCGGTTCATTTCCTACTACGAACGCGGTATCGTGCGTGGCTGGGGCTTCCGGGACAGCATGCAGGATGTGCTGGGTGTTATGCATGCCCTGGCACCCAAGGCCAAGGAGCGGATCAAGACCCTGCTTTCCATCCAGGCCTCTAACGGCAATGCCAGAAGCGTCTACTACCCGGCGACCAAGAAGAGTGAAGGCGGCGGCCGTTCCGATGACCATATCTGGTCCATCTTCTCGGTGTGCACCTATATCCGGGAGACGGGAGATTACGCATTCCTGAAGGAAATCGTTCCCTATGTGGACGGTGGCGAAGGCACTGTGGAGGAGCACCTGATCCGGGGTCTTGACTTCACCCGGGAAAATGTGGGCGATCACGGCATCCCCAACTTCCTTAACAGCGACTGGAATGACAGTATCTGCGCCATCAATAACGAACGCAAGGCAGAAAGCGCCTTCGTCTTCTTCCAGGCTGCCCACGCAGCCTATGAGCTGAAGCTGCTGTTCAAGCATATCGGCGATGAGAAGAATCTGGCCTGGGCCGAGGATTACTACAACTGGTGCCGGGATACCTACAGCATTTTGTGGGATGGCAAGTGGTTCCTGAGAGCCTACCTGAGCACCGGAGAGAAGTTCGGCACAGACGAGGATGAAGAAAACAAGATCTTCCTGAATCCTCAGTCCTGGGCGGTGCTTTCCAGACTTCCCAGCCCGGAGCAGGGCAATTCTGCAATGGACGAAGTATATAAGAGGTTGTTCTGTGAGTTTGGTCTGATCTCCCATGCCCCCGCTTCCTCCAAGTATTTCCCGGAGAAGAAGAGCTTTATGGCCTTCCCCCGGGGCATCAAGGAAAACGGCGGCGTGTTCTGCCATGCCAATACCTGGGCGGTGATCGCAGAGACCCTGCTGGGCAGAAACAACGAGGCCTACGAGATCTATCGTGCATCCCTGCCCTGCCGCCGGAATGAGCGGGCGGATCAGACCCTGATCGAGCCCTATGCGTACGGCTCTGCCCAGCTGGGCCCTGACCATGAACGATTTGGTGCAGGCTCCAATTCCTGGTTGACAGGTACGGCGTCCTGGATGTACTTTGCAGCGACCCAGCATATTTTGGGCTTCCGCCCGGATTACGACGGCGTCGTGATCGATCCCTGTATCCCCGATAGCTGGGATGGCTTTGAGATGACCCGGAACTACCGGGGGACGAGCTGCCACCTGACGGTCGGCAAGCATCCCACATCCAATGCTAAGGTAAAGGCCCTGCTGGTGGACGGTGAGCAAATTGACGGTAACTTCCTGCCGGCAAAACTGCTGGAAGGAAAGGAAAGCGTTTCTATTAACGTGGTTTTTTAAGGAGTATTTATGAAAACAATTCTATTTCAGGGCGATTCCATTACAGATGCCGGGCGCTACAGAGCGAATCCGGACAGTATGGGCAGCGGCTATGCAAGTATGGCCGCCGGTTGGATCGAATATGAAAAACCCGGGCAGTACCACTGCCTGAACCGCGGTATCGGCGGCAACCGCGTCACGGATCTGTACGCCCGCATTCGCGAAGATCTGATCAACCTGAAGCCGGATATTGTCAGCATTCTGATCGGTGTCAATGATGTCTGGAGCGATGTTTCTGACAATATGGGAAATGCGCCGGAGAAATTCGAATGGGTTTATCGCAAAATTATTCAGGAGATCCAAGAGGAGCTCCCGAACACAAAAATACTGCTCCTTGGCCCTTATGTTTTGGAAGGGCAGGGCACTTGTAGCAATGAAGAATTTCCGCACCGCTGGGAGTTTATGCGCGATGGCGTAGCCAAACTTGCTGAAGTGACAGAGAACTTAGCACGGGAGTTTTCCTTGGCATATGTTCCTTTGCAGGAAGCCTTCAATGAAGTGCTTAAAAAGGCTCCGGTGGAGTATTGGACTTTTGAGGGTGTCCACCCCACACCGGCAGGTTACGAAGTCATTAAGCGTCAGTGGCTGCAGGGTTTTGCAATGCTAGAGAAGGATCCTGTATGAGAACAATAAACGATTTGCAATATGGCCCTGGAAAAGAGCATTTACTGGATATCCATCTGCCGGATGGGCAGTGCCACGATTTCGTTGTTTGGTTTCACGGAGGCGGCCTGGAGTATGGTAATCGAAAAGAGATCAAGATTCATGAAGATTTGATGAAGCAGGGCGTTGGTATTGCGTCTGTAGAATACAGAATGTACCCCGATGCCAAGTTCCCGGATTTCGTGGAAGACTGTGCTTTGGCTGTCAAATGGCTTACTGATCACCTGCGGGAATATACCGAATATCGGCGGCTTTTCGTTTCCGGGCAGTCTGCCGGTGCATGGCTGACGCTGATGCTTGCTTTTGATGAGCATTATTTGGAAGACGCAGGTGTCGACCGGTCGGAGATTGCTGGCTTTGTATCTGACAGCTCGCAAATTACCACACATTTCAGAGTCTTAAAAGAACGGGGGTTGGACTCTCGTTTGGAACGCATCGACGACGCGGCTCCCATCTACTTCTTAACGGAGAACAGCAATGTCAACAATCTGCTGCTGATCTCCTATGACGAGGACATGCCCTGCCGTCCTGAGCAGAATCAGCTGTTTTTGAAGAGCATTCAGCGCATTTGTCCCAGGATTAATGTGCAGCTTGTGATGCTTCCCGGCGGTCACTGTAATGGATCAACCGCCAGAAATGAAGCGGGGACATTTGATTTCAACGATGCTTTGATTCGATATTTACAGGAAACGAACCTGTAATTTCTGGGGGCTACATCGGCACTGCCCTTTGCGGGCAGTGTAATCAAAAATAGTTTTTGGCGTCCTCCGTAACAGCATAGTTATTGCACAAATATGACCTCATCCTTACTCCAAATTTAGGAGCCGGGGATGAGGTCGTGTATTTGTATCAAAAAACAAGAAAATCCCTTGATTCTCTCAGAGAATCAAGGGATTTTCCTCTCCAAGGAATCATGGAGCTACGCTTCCTGACCCAGTGAATCAGAGGGACACGCAATCGCTGAAACCGGTTGCCGACAGACATTATCGGCACTCAATAACCAAATACTTTGTAGAAATTGCAAAAAGGGGGATGGGGTTAGTGGCATAAACATTTGTGCAAAAAATAGAGACCGGACGGGCAAAAAAGTTAAAATGCGTGCGCCGCACAGGCATGTTATAATAAGTGCACATCACAGAAAAGGAGAAAAATACTATGAAAATAGCAATTCGGGCGATCAATTATGTCTGTGTTTTGTTGCTGTTAGCTGTCCTGATGACCCAATTTTTACCTTTTTGGGGGTGCACTGACTGCAAAACCCATGAGGAGGACCGGGTGGTGTCTATTGCGGAATATACTTGGTTTCCGGAGCATCATAAGCCGATCACAAAGGGCATGACGGATGTCTACCTTGCGGAATATGGCCAGGATTACAAGGACGATAATGGTAAGAATTATAAATTTGCAGTGGATGATGTGATTGTCACCTGTGCAATTGTGCTGATTTCAGGTGCCTTGGGTGTTGTGCTGTGTCTCGTTTTTGCAAAGCGGGCATTTGTTACACTGCTTCCGTTGGCTTGCGGTGTTGCGGGAGCAGTTGGGTATTTATCAATTCCTGCGCTAAAAATTGGCGTCAACTATAATATTCATGTGATACTGCTGGTTGTGACTGCGGTTGTGGCGCTGGCAGGCGTCATTATTGGGCTTGTGGATTGGGTGAAGAAAAGAGGGTATTTTTACAGCATTTTGCCCGTTATTAAGTGGCTGCGTTTTTCAGTTTCTCATTCTAATCAGGCACAACAGTAAAAAAACTGCATAGCAGATTGCAGAAAGTGAGGAAAGATGACATGAAACATAAATCAACGTGGGTAAGCAAGGTGTTGTTACTGCTTGTCTGTATTATGGTATTTTCTGTGGTTGCAACAGCAGCAACAGAAGGTGCTGGTGATGCAGGTGTTGCGGTTTCTATTTCCACACCGAAGAGCAGTTTCAAAGCAGGAGAAGACATTGGCATACGCGTTAGTGTGGTCAACTATACTACCGGGGAACTGAGTGGCCGATATACCATTGAATATCCGAGTGATATTCAACTGGAAGGCGCGTCTTCCGGTGAACTGACAGTCGGTGGCGGCAGAAAGAAGGATGTTATTCTGGGCAATTATCCTGACCAGAAATATATCTTCTCATCTGATGATGTCGAAACAGAAGCTGTGTTTGATGGCGATGTTACGGTTCCTGAGTGGATCATTCAGACCGATGTAGAGCCGGGATGGAGCTACGAAGAAATTAAAAATGAAGATAACGGAAATAACAATCAGAAGCCCGGAGGAAATCAGGGCGCTGCTACAGAGCCGGACAGCGGTACTGCAGAGGAGCCGGTACCGGAGCGGAATAACGGAAGCATCGTTCTGTTGATTCTGGGTATCGCATTGGCGTTGATCCTGGTAATCGGCCTGGTGCTGCTGTTTATCAAGCGCCGGGGAATGAAGTCCGGCGTGGCTTTGTTCCTGTGTGTATGCACGGTGGCCGGTTTGCTGCCTGCCATGGAGATCAATGCTCTGGAAATAGAGGAGGAGAAAAAGACCGTTCAGGTTTCCACTACCATTACCGTAGACGGAAAGGAATGCCAGATCGTTGCTACCGTAGAGTACACGATGGATAATTCCAAGGTCAAGGATCCCTATCTTTTCCACGCGGTTGACGGCTCTGTTGTCCTCGAAGCAGAAGATTGCTATGTGGATAACGATTATTTCATCGTGAGAAACGATGAATATGCATCCAATGGCAAGGTGGTTTACGCAGCTCGGGGAGAGCAATACAACACCTTTGAAATTGACGCTACATTGGAGCGCCAGATGGGCTTTGATTTCGTTGCCGATACCAACGGAACCTACAATCTGTGGATAAGAGGCTATGTACGGGATGATCACGTCTGGGTGTATCGTTCTATGGGCGGCGAAGCTTACAGAAACCAAAGCGCGCATAATAATGCGGTCTCCCAGGATAAAACAGACATGGTTTGGAACTGTATCGGTTCCATCAAATGCGAAGAGGGAGAAGTTGTTACCGTTCGTTTGCGTAACCGTGTCACTGCCTGGTCCATAGACAAGATCATGGTAACCAGCAACCAGGCGTATACGCCTCAGGGTGAGGATGCGATCCCGCCTCTGGAAGATTGGTACGCAGCGCTGGAGTTTGATACAGAAATGTACGCGGATCCCACCGTCTATCCGGAAAAGGGCGATCATCCGAGACTGTTCTTCCATGAGGATGATGTGGCGGATATCCGTAAAAAACTTGCGGATCCTATCAATGCGGCAGTCACTGCAGCGCTGATGGAAACCGCCGGCAAAAACTTCGATGGCAACTGGGATATTACCAAGCAGACAAGTTACAATGCTCAGGATCTGGGCTACATCGAATGCAAGGCATTCTTCTATGCAATATTTAAAAACCATGAAAATGCAGAAATGGCTGCGCTTGCCGAGAAATTCGGTAAGCAGGCAATTGTGGCCATTAAGAATATACACGAAACCTTTACTTATAGCGGTAATGCGCTGCGGGCACGGGGCCATGTGCTCTATGTAACGGCACTGGTATACGACTGGTGCTATGATCTGATGACACAGAAGGATAAGGCTCGTCTGGCAACCGGTGGACAGGCGATTTCCAATGGTATGGAAATCGGCTTCCCGCCTGTCGGACAGGAGGTTGTCGCCGGCCACGGTGCAGAAAAGCAACTTCTGCGAGATTGGCTGTCCTTTGCTATTGCGGTATATGACGAGTATCCCTCCGTTTATGAACTGGTAGGCGGACGTTTCTTTGAAGAATATGTTCCTGCCAGAAATAAATACTGGTCCACTGCCCAGTATCATCATCAGGGCTTGTCTTACGGCTGTTACCGTTTCGTAGCAGATATCATGGGTCAGCTCCTGATCTATAGAATGGCGGATGTTTCTTATGCTGAAAATCCGAATCTGGTATACGATGAGGGCATTGATCAGCTGGCTTATCAGTGGTTGTACACCCAGCGTCCGGACGAAAGGTTGCTGAAAGACGGCGACTCGGGTACAACTTTTGCAATGAGAAATGACTATAATGCGGTATTGTTCTATGCAGCAATGCTGTATAAGGATCCTGTGCTGTTTGAACAGTTCTTGGGTGAGCCGGGCGGCATGACCACTTACAGTTATGCTGAGACCTTAACGCCTGCGCTGTTGCTGTCGCTGCAGGATATGTCCCTCGGAACAGAGAGCCTGGAAACAAAGTCTTATACGAAGTATTTTGGTTCTCCCTATGGTCTGCTTGTTGCCAGAACCAATTGGGATATGCGCAATCTTTATTCCAATGGCGTGCTGGCATCGATGAAAATCCAGGAGAGCTATCTCGGAGGCCACCAGAACAGAGAAGCAGGCTCTTTCCAGTTGTATTATAAGGGTTCCTTAACGGGAGATACCGGCCATTATGGTACTTTTGGAACGGATCACGACACTTCCTATCAATCGCAGTCGGTTTCCAAGAATACCCTTTCGATCACATCTTCGGCAAACCCCAACGGCTATCAGATTTCTGAGGCTGACACAGTAAATCCGGGTAATTCCGGCAAAGTGATTGGTGTAGAGTTTGGAAACAACATCTACAGACCGGAATACTCTTATATTTCCGGCGATGTGGCAAAGGCATATGATGACAATGTGACGGAAGCGATCAGAAGCATGCTGTTCCTGAATCTGGAGCTGGACGGATACACAAACACCCCCGGTGCATTTATCGTGTTCGACCAGATCACCACAAAAGAAATAGACTCCAAAAAGAGCTTCTTGTTGCATTCTCTCTACGAGCCGACCGTCGTAAATAACAAGGTGATTACCATCACCAATAAAGAATCCGGTTATAACGGCAGACTTACCGATCAAATTCTGTATGTTGGTACAGCGGATAAGGCAGATGATGACTACAGCGTCTTTATGATCGGCGGCGAAGGAAAGGAATTCTGGACCGGCGATTTTGAAACGGGCAGAAATCATCCCAACAGTGAGCCTGCTATGGCGCAGAAGGAAGCCGGCTGGGGCCGTGTGGAGATCAGCACCAAAACCAAGGCAGAAAACCAGACGGACTACATGCTGAATGTCATGTATGTCAGCAAGGCTGATGGTTCTAAAGAAGTGATCCCTGCAACGCTGGTGCGTGGCGAGGGCCTGATGGGCGCACAACTTCTGGATCATGTGGCTATGTTCAATATGAACGCAAACAACCGCATTGGTACTGTCGCTTCCTTTGCGATCCCTCAAAGCAGTGACTACAGCACCTATGAAGTCAACGTGGCGGGAATGAAGGCCGGCACTTGGGTAGTCAGCACCAGCGCATCCACCCAGGAGATTGTTGCAACTGAGGATGGCGGTATGCTGTATTTCACAGCCCCCGCGGGAACAGTTACACTGAGCTATAAGGGCGAAACAATCAGTAAAGCAGCGAAGTTAGACACCACCGCACCCGAGGTGCAGAAGACACACAAGATGTATGTCAACGGACTGCTGGCCGAAGCGGATACTGCGCCTTATTTTGACGAAGATATGCTTATGGTTCCGCTGACTCCTGTCATGAGTTCTATGGGCGCCTCTGTTGACTGGCGTGGTGACGTTATCGCCATTACCTACATGAACGACAGAAAACTGACCATCAACGGTAAAATTCGTACCTCATATCTCAACGGCCAGCGCATCAAAACGAAGATGAAATACAGCGATGGCGAACTTTGGGTACCCCTGGGTCTTGTGCAGGAACTGATCAAAGGCTATGGTACGATCGGTTGGAGCGATGAAGCACAGATGCTGGTAGTTACAGCAAAAATCGGTTCTTCAATGAAGCCTATTCCGGAGACATATCTGGCGATGTATCCCAGCGCAATTCAGGTTGCTGATGTTAAGAACCTGGGCCATGTCAGTAATAACAACGACTTGGAATACGGTATGCTCAGCTCTCTGGACGGCAACATTGAGACCCGTTATGTTGGTTCTTCTGATCCGGAGCAGGGACTGCAGTATGAGGGCGTTTATGACCTTGGCTCGGCCCACACGCTGGACAGATTGGCAATTATCTGGAATTCTACCAGCGACAAGAGACAGTATATATTTGACGTCATGGTATCCCTGGACGGCGTGGAATACACAACTGTGCTGTCTCAGGAAAGATCCAACGGCACAATGGAATTCCAGGAATTCGATTTTGACGATGTAGAAGCAAGATACGTCAAAATCAAGGGATATAAGGGATATATTTACAGTAAGAAGTACGGCTATACCGAGGATAATATTACCTACTATAGCTCCATTTCTGAAATTCTGTTCCTGGGTCCTGTTGGAGATGGTCCTGCAAAGGAAGAAACTCCCGAGGTTCACCAGCATGCCTATAAGAATAAGTGGACCACTACAAAGGCAATGCACTGGCATGATCCTACTTGTGGACACTATGTGTTTGCTGAGCAGGGCTACCATGTATACGATGAAGATTCCGATACCACATGTAACACTTGCGGCTATGTCAGAGTGCCTCACTATGAGCATACCTGCGTTGAAGATTGGTCGTATGACCTGAACAAGCACTGGCGTGAGCCTACCTGCGAATGCTACGGCAAACGCTTTGACGAAGGCGCTCATACCTATGATAAAAATGGTGTATGTACGGTTTGTCATGCTGTGGACACCTACAAGATGGAAAACCACAAGGTGATCGTTCAGGCAGAAAACACCGAACTGCTAACCAAACCCGGCGCAGACCCGCTGCTGAACGATGCCACCAAACCTGCTGTTGTTGTACAGGACAATGATAAGGCGTCCGGTGGTAAGGTAGTTCTGATGAACCAAGCACATACCGCGTCGATGCGGAACTATCCGGATGCACAGGCGCACATCAAATTCCGTGTGCAGGCGGATAAGACAGCCACCTACTATGTTTGGGCAAAGGTGTATATGACAACCGCAGGCTCGGGCATCAATGTATTTATCGATGATGATGAACTTATTGATGACTATTACTGGAACCAAAGTGGCAGCGCTACAAATCTATCTAATTCGGGTGATTTTGGTGACTTTGTCTGGGTGAAGCTGTCCAAAACCTATGAATGGACCAAGGGGCAGACTTACGATGTTTGCTTCAGATCCAGAAATACGCTGATCCGGATTGATGAATTCTACATCACAGCGGATGTGAACGATCCCTATCCCCATGTCCATGCCTTTGAGACAAGTTGGAGTAAGGATGAGAATTACCATTGGTATGCAGCTACATGTGGTTGTAAGGACAGAACCCTTACCAAGAGCGCACACGTATACGACAACCATAAGGATGCATCCTGCAACACTTGTGGATACATCAGACCGTTGTGTACCGACCACACCTACGATGATAAGAACATCTGTACCAAGTGTGGATTCAGCAAGCCGATCCCCACAGAAAATGGCAAATTGGTCATCCAGGCTGAAAGCGTCAAACTTTCGACAAAGGCCGGAGAGGATATGCTGCTTCCGAGTGCAACCTCACCTGCTGTGGTGGTGCAGAACAATGCTGCGGCATCCGGCGGACAGGTCGTGCTGATGAATCAGCGGTACACGGCTTCCCTGGCTGCCATGCCGGGTGCGATCCCACATATCAGTTTCGTGGTCAATCCGGATCAGACCGGAACCTATCACATCTGGGTAAAGATGTATGCCCCCAGTGATACTGCAACGATCAATGTGTTTGTAAATGACGAGAGCAACACAGATATTGCGTATTGGACGCAGAAATCCGGCGTAAGTTCTAAATATGGTGACCTCTCTGACTTTGTCTGGGTCAAGTTGGATAACACTTATCAGTGGAAGGCTGGAGAGGAGTACATGGTCCGCATCAGAACAAGAGATTCTTTGGTCAGAATCGATGAGTTCTATGTTACTACCGATGCCAATGATCCCTATCCTCATGTCCATACCTATAGCGAGGAATGGTCGAAGGATGCTACTCATCACTGGCACGAAGTGACTTGTGGCTGCGAGGGGGTTGAGCCCAACAAGACCGTACACGACTATGACGGAAAGACGGATGCGACTTGTAACACCTGCGGCTATGAACGGGAATTGCATTTGGTCTGTACATACGGACCGGATGGCAAGTGTACCGTTTGCGGTGCTGTCAAGCCCTTTGAAACCTCCGGCGGTAAGGTGACAGTTCAGGCAGAAGATACTACGCTTCTGACCCAAGCCGGAGCGGACCCCCTGCTTCCGAGTGCAACCGCACCTGCTGTGGTAGTGCAGAACAATACTGCGGCATCCGGTGGAAAGGTTGTGCTGATGAATCAGCGGTACACGGCTTCGCTGAAGGATAAACCCAATGCGATCCCGCATATGAGTTTTATGGTCAAGCCGGATCAGACGGGTACCTACTACATTTGGGTGAAGATGTACAATTCTTCTGCGACCGCCGGTATTCAGGTATATGTGGAGGATAAGGCAGGAACGAACACAGGTTACAATGTACAGCTTCCCGGTGAGGGCAATGTCTCTACCTACGGACAGCTGAGTGACTTTGTGTGGGTCAGACTGGATAGCGCTTATCAATGGGATGCGGGCGAGGCGTATGCAATCAATGTCCGAACCAGAGATACACTGATCCGGATTGATGAATTCTACATTACCGCTGATGCCAACGATCCATTCCTTCATACGCATAGCTACAGCGACAACTGGAGCAGCAATGCAATCAATCACTGGAAGGATGCTGTGTGCGGCTGTGAGAATCTCAAGGCAGAGATCGGTATGCACACCTATCAAAACGGTGCATGTACAGTCTGCGGCAGAGAAGAACCGGAAGATGGCAGCGAGGGCAGTATCATTCTGCCTGACTACGAAACAGACATTCTCGGAAGAGGATGATGCGGAAAACCGCATCATCCCCCTCCAAAACCGAAATGATTGCAAGAAATATAAACCCCTTGTGCAAAATATCTAAATAGTCACAGCAGAGGTTTGCTGATATTATAGATATAGCACATTTCGTGTAAAATGTTCGAATTAGGAGGTTTTGATGGATGAAACGTGATTATTTGGAACCCGAAATTGAGATCATTGCATTTGTAACGGAGCAAACGCTTACAATGTCCTCGTATGAAGACCGGGTTGATGATGATGGAAACATCGTTACACCGGGTTACGGCATTTGATTTGTAAACAGCGACATCCAAAATTATTAAGATGGGATAGTGATTAAATTATGAAAAGACTATTATCTCTGTGTTTGATAATTGTAATGCTGCTCGGCATAGTGCCGTCTGTTACAGCAGCAGAGCAGACCAATGGCTTTACGATATATGCTTTGGCATTGAGAGAGAGCATTGCGATCACTTTCAAGATCGCTGAGGCTGATCTTCCCGCAGGCGCCACTAAGGTGGAATTCTGGAAGAACGATGCTCGTGTGCAGGAGGTTGCTATTCCCGAGCAGCCGAAGACTGATGGCTATTACTGGTTTATCTGCAACAAGATCGCACCCCACGAGATGAATGTGGACATCACCGCCAAGTTGTATGTCGGTGAGGAAGTGTCTGCTGAAGTAACCAAAAAGGTTACGGATTACTGCGCTGGTGTATTGGACGATGCCGATGCTGCACAGGATCTGAAGAAACTGGTTGTGGATATGCTGCACTACGGCGCAGCCAGCCAGGCTTATGTGGGCGACAACAGTGCAAAGGTCAATGCCGGCCTTACTCCTGAGCAGTTGGCTTTGGGCTCTGATACCACCGTTGATCCTGTTGTGACCTATGTCGGCAAGCAGAGCGTGGCTACCGGCGCAGAGACCGCTACATGGAATGAGGTCTCCCTGACTCTGGGCGACTCCGTTATGATGACCTTTACATTCACTGCCGAAACTGTTGAAGGTCTGTCTGTGGCGCTCAGCTGCGGTGAGAATGACTGGGTAGTCGATGAATTCAAGTCTCTGGGCAATAACCTCTACAGCTTTAACTTTGTCGGCCTGAATCCCGCAATGATGCGCGAAGAGGTTGAGGCCGTCATCAAGAACAGCGATACCGCCGTCAGCACCACTGTGACCTACAGCATTGCAAGCTATGCTTCCAAGGTAATGGAAGATGCCAACGCCAGCGCAGAACTGAAGGCTCTGGTGAAGGCTATGATCCGCTATGGCGATTCCGCCGCTGCTTATGTGGAAACTCCCGAGGCTGCTCATGATTACGATGAGAACGGCCGCTGCACCGTTTGTACCACTGCCCACTATGCAGTAGGTAAGAATGTGTTCATCGAGGCGGAAGATACGGATTTGATGACAACAAAGGATGATACCACAGGCCAGACCAATCCGCCCACCAAGCTGTATGAGATCACAGAAAACACGGGCAAGACAAGCGAAACCGGCAATGTGGTGAGAATGTATATCGGAAACACAGGTGCCCAGGCGGATGATGCACCTGCCCACCTGTCCTTCGAGGTCACGCCGGAGGAAGACGGTGAGTACTATGTGTGGATCAAGTATTACTTAGCTGGTTCTGAAACCACATATACCACTGTTTATCAGAAGGTGGAGGGCGTACATACAAGTTGGACCAATACCTCGGTAAAACCCGGTACAGGCTTTACGCTGGGATCCAATGCAAAGTATGGCTGGTTCAAACTGAGCACTGCTGACTGGGAAGGCGGCGAGACCTACACGATTGGTCTGCGTTCCCGTGCAATTGCACTGTATATTGACACCTTTGTCGTTACCAAGGATGCGGATTTCAACCCCGTCAACCACCAGCATACCTATGGAGATGCTTGGGGGTATGATGCTGATGGCCACTGGAAGGTAGCTACTTGCTGCGAGGGCATTACCACTGAGCCTGTTGCGCATACACATGTGAATGGCGTCTGCGAATGTGGCCATGAGCTGTTCTATCAAACCGTTCAGGCGGAAGATACGGATTTGATGACAACAAAGGATGATACCACAGGCCAGACCAATCCGCCCACCAAGCTGTATGAGATCACAGAAAACACGGGCAAGACAAGCGAAACCGGCAATGTGGTGAGAATGTATATCGGAAACACAGGTGCCCAGGCGGATGATGCACCTGCCCACCTGTCCTTCGAGGTCACGCCGGAGGAAGACGGTGAGTACTATGTGTGGATCAAGTATTACTTAGCTGGTTCTGAAACCACATATACCACTGTTTATCAGAAGGTGGAGGGCGTACATACAAGTTGGACCAATACCTCGGTAAAACCCGGTACAGGCTTTACGCTGGGATCCAATGCAAAGTATGGCTGGTTCAAACTGAGCACTGCTGACTGGGAAGGCGGCGAGACCTACACGATTGGTTTGCGTTCCCGTACAATTGCACTGTATATCGATGAATTCGTGATTACCAACGATTCTACCTATACTCCCAGCTGATCTTTCAATTAAAAGGGCACGGCGAAAGCCGTGCCCCTTTTGTTACCATAGATGCTGTTTTGTGTGGAATGCACAAAATAGTGTGCGGAGATTGTGCTATTTGCGCTACTATGCAAGAAATCTGAATGGGAAATCAAGAAATATAGAATGCGCGAAGCCTTGATAAAAGGTATAATAACTTTAGTTAATGTTGACCATGAACAAATTGGAAAAAAATGCTTGTTGCTGGGTCTGTAAGGAAGCAATAAAATAGATGCAGTACCTCCTGCGGTGTGGTGATCACCGGAAAAAGAGGACGCAAAAATTCCGGAAAGGGCGCAGATACATAATGAAAGATAGAAACGCAAAACGAGGAACAGTAAAGAGCAGGTCTTTTTTGCTAACGCTGATCACCTCCCTGCTACTACTCATTTGCATACCGGTTATTGTCTTTCAAATTGTTCTTGTTTGGCAATCTACCAATGAAATTTCAAAAAGCAATACAGAGTATTATCACTCGGTGCTGCACAGCTGTTCGGTATCCTACAACGAACAAATTGAACTGCTCCGGTATCATGCGCTGAATATCAGCCTGGATTATCGGATGGCAAAACCGCTGAAGCAAGATTGCTCTGCCTATGATATTTATGAGGCAGCGCAGGCGCTGGATTCCTACGGGCAGGGGTTGCTGTCTGTGGCGAAGGTCGGACTGTACTACCCTTCTCAGCAGTGTGTTCTGATAGATGGCTATCAACGCACAATGGATGTCTTTTTTGAGGCGCTCAGAATCAAAAATGCAGACGAGCAGAGGCAACTCACACAACGCATGATGGATGCGGAGCAAAGAGACGCATTTTATATAAACGGTACATTGATCCTGGCCCGCCCGGTGCATCTGCTGTCCCAGTTTGATTATGACGGGGCGGTATTCTTCCTTATTGACATCGCGGATTTTGGTCGCATTTTTGAGGCCAACCTTCCCGATGGTGCGGAGGTGGCTGTTCGCATTGCCGATGACTGGATCCTTCATAGTGATCGGCTGACGAATGCTTTGGAAACGGAAACCTCCATAAGCGACTTTACAAACAGTATTCATGGCGGTACTTATGTTCTGCAAGGAAACTCGCAGATGCACACGATCTATAAGTACATAGATAAGGAAACGAATAACGGTTATTTTGCTGTTATTGAAACAAAACAGGCGGAAAAATCCCTGACAGAATATCGGAGTCGTGTCACCGTGATTCTTGCTGCGTCTATGATGCTGTTGTGCGCTCTGGCGATCATCATGGTGTACATCAATTACAAGCCAATCAAAAAGCTGGTCATAAAGCATACCGGCTCCGGACGCGGAGAATTGTCTGAGCTGGAACGACTGGATTCGGCATTCTTTGCGCGGGATGAAAAAATCTCGGACCAGCGCAGTTTGCTGGGAAGCCTGTTGCTGGGAGACCTGATTTCCGGGGCTGAAGAAAAAACGGATCTGTCTGATCGGGACTTTGGTTATCGCAACCTCCGTTATTTTGCTGTAGTTACTGTTGCTGCGAATGATTTGAATGTAAAACAGGCATACAGTATTGCTGAAAAGCTACAGGAGCGCATGGAGACCACTAAGGTGTACACCACCAGTATTCCAAACCGCGCACATGTTTTGTTTGTCTTTATGGACGAGGAGCCTATCAATATAGCACTTATTAAGGCAGATGTGGTTCTAACGATCCATGAAATTACTGGGCAAGAAAGGGAGGTCAAGGTAGGCGATGTTGTGCAAAGATTTGAGGACATCCGGAGGTCCTACTATACTTCATTTATGGATTACCAAAATGTAATAGAGAGTGAAGGAGGGTTTTCCGGAGAGGTCTATCCTGCACAGGATGTGCAGCGTTTTGTTCAGTATGTTTGCACGGGCAATGAAAATGGAGCGCTTGTTATGCTGGACAAAATCGATGCCTATTATGCCGTCCGAAAGTATCGCGCTGCCCACAAGCAGTATTACGATTACAAACTGCTTTCTGCATATCTCGGGGGCCTGAAGGAGAACGCGATCGATATTTCTACAGAGGAAATCGATGAGCTACTGGCTTTTAACAGTCACAAAGATCTGTTTTCTCTTTTGCGGAAATCTGTAAAAGGGTGCTGCGGACGCATGACATCCGCTGCTGAGCAGACAAGTTTGATTTTGCAGACAAAGTTAGTGCAATATGTAAATGATAACCTTACGAACGTTGAGATGTGCCTGTCCAGTGCGGCTGAGGAATTCAACACCTCTATTTACGTAGTAAGCCGCCTGTTCAAAGAGGCAACCGGCGCCGGTTTTAAGGAGTATGTTATCAACAAACGATTGGAGCTGGGTCGGGAAATGCTGCTCGCCAGCGACGAAAGCGTGACCAATATTGCGAAAGCGTGCGGTTTTGAGAATCTGACCTATTTTTCCACAGCTTTTAGAAAATGCTATGGCCAGGCACCGTCTAAATTTCGCGATCTGCACAAGACGCAGGCAGAGTGAGCCGTTTCCGACAGCCACACATGCTTAGTTGTGGCCGATTCGGAATACTTATAAATGAAACATATGGAACGGTTGAATGGAGGAATTTGTTTGTTATCGTCAAAAGAATCAAATCAAAAACAGCAGGAAGGTGCCAGGTTGGAAACAACCAAGGACAATTTTTGGTTCATCCTGGGCAGAGCAATCAAACGGGATGGATGGCTATATTTGTTTTTGATCCCAACGGTGATTTGGTATGTCATTTTCTGTTATGCTCCCATGGGCGGTATCGTGACAGCATTCAAAAAGTATACAGGCCTGACAACAGTGGCGGATGCTCCCTGGGTGGGATTTAAGTGGTTTGAGCAGTTTTTTAAGTCATATTTTGCGAAAACAGTGATTCGCAATACCTTGATCATTTCGCTCTATTCCCTTTCTACATTTATTCTCCCAATCATTTTTGCCCTGTTGGTGAACGAGATCGCACACGAGCGGATCAAGAAAACCCTGCAGACCATTATGTACGCACCGCACTTTATTTCGGTTGTGGTTATGGTCAGTATCCTGACCTTGTTCTTCAACGGTGACTATGGCCTTGTTAACCAGGCAATCGAAGCGTTCGGCGGTGAAGCGCAGTCTTTCCTTACGGATCCGAAGGCGTATCGGCACCTGTATGTTTGGTCCACTGTCTGGCAGCAGCTTGGCTGGAACAGTGTGATTTATGTTGCTGCGTTGGCGGCGGTAGATCCGGGCCTTCACGAGGCAGCAACGCTGGACGGTGCGTCCCGTTTTCAGCGGATCATCCATATCAATATTCCTACGATTCTGCCCACGATTATTATCATGCTGATTATGCGCGTCGGTCAGATCATGTCCGTTGGTGGTGACAAGGCGATCCTGATGCTGAATGACTTGAATGCAGAAACAGCGGAATTGATCTCTACCTATGTGTATAACCGTGGCATTGTAGGCGGTGACTATGGTATTGGTACTGCGGTCGGCTTGTTCACAAATGTGGTGAATCTGATTATGCTACTGATCGTGAACAAGATCTCTTCCAAGGTTTCGGAAACCAGTCTGTTTTAAGGAGGAGAGGAAATGAAAGTACGTGGATCTTTTTGGGATCGTGTCTTTATCACAGTTGTTTATATTGTTGTATTTCTTTGTGCATTTATATGTTTATACCCGCTATACCTTGTTTTGATCAACTCGTTTTCTGACCCGGATGCGGTGGCAAACGGCAGGACATTCCTGTGGATCGCCGATTTTACATTGGAGGGCTATGAACTGGCGTTCTCAGATGATTCACTGGTGCGCGGCTATGGTAACTCCCTGTTTTATCTTGTGGTGGGCACTCTGGTCAACTTGTTGCTTACAATCCCAGCAGCCTATGCACTTTCCAAAAAGCGGTTACTGGGTCGTAACTTCTTCACACTGTTTTTGATCATTACAATGTACTTTTCCGGCGGCACGATCCCTACATACATCGTTGTGAAGGGGATTGGCTTGCTGGACACCCCATGGGCGATCATTTTTGCCTCCGGTCTTGCTACCAGTAATCTGATCATTGCCCGTACATTCTTCCAGTCCAGTATCCCGCAAGAACTGGAGGAAGCGGCCGAAATTGATGGTGCATCCACTATACAAACCTTCCTTAGAATCGTTTTGCCGTTGTCAAAAGCGATGATCGGTGTTATCACACTGTATTATGCAGTTGGTCGCTGGAATGAGTACACGACTGCCTTGTATTACCAGCCCACAGCCTCGGATATGTGGCCCTTGCAGCTGGTGCTTAGACGGATCCTGATTCAAACGAAGCAGCTGGCGGAGTATGACCCTGAGTTGGCGGAGTATTATGCCGAACTGGCGAATCAGATGAAGTATGCAGTGGTTGTCATTGCTTCTGCTCCGCTGTTGATTGTTTATCCGTTTATTCAAAAGTATTTTGATAAGGGTGTCATGATGGGCTCTCTGAAAGGATAATCATAGTAGTTCCAGCATTTGCTGTCTACAATAATTTTAAAAATGGAGGACTTAACAATGAAAAAAATATGTGCATTGCTGTTGGCTGTATTGTTGGTTGTTTCTGTCTTTGCAGGTTGCACAGGCAATCAGGGCAACGGCCAGTCTAATGGCAATAAACCAGGAACAAGCAATGGTGGCAATGCTGTTCCTGTAGATCAGGTCAATAGTGAGTTTTATCCGATGACGGGTATTGATACAGTCTTTGATGTGATCTATTCCGGTAGAGATGTGGCTGATGGCCGGGCATACGATCTGCTGACCAAAGCAATCGGTCTGAATATCAACCCCCTGGAGTATACCGAGGAGCAGTATCAGATGGTTATGCGCAGCGGCAACCTGCCGGATGCCTGCTACCGTAACTTCGGCTTTGACAAGACTCAGCTCTATGAAATGGGCGAAGCGGGAAAATTGGTAGATCTGACTCAGTATTTCCACATCATGCCCAACTTTGTGGCATTTTTGGATAAGTATCCCAATGCTCGCTATGCTTGCACCAACGAGGATGGTTCCATTTACTGCTTCCCGTCTGTTATCGATACCGCTGGTTCTTCCTCTAACTTGATCTATGTCCGTACTGACATGGCAGAAGCAGCCGGTTGGACAACTATGCCCACCACTGTTGAGGAATTGGTGCAGATGTCTTTGGACATTCAGGAACTGTATTCCGATGTGGACAAATTCTACGCTGTGACCTGGACTGCAGGCGAATGGCTGCAGCTCGATGGCGTTGTTACCCAGACATTGCTTCCCTCCTTTGGCGAATTGCTGAGCGCTGAGTTTACAGCAAACTCCAAGGGCGAGGTGGTTCTGGGTGCAGCATCTGAGCAGTACAAGACCTATCTGAAGTATATGCACGAGTGGTATAATTCCGGTGCAGTTTGGAAGGAAGTTTATGCTGATGATGGCACCATGTCCAGAGCAAAGCTGGCTGCCAACGAGTGCGCCATTGCCTTTGGCCAAATGAGTGGTATCACCAAGGAAAACTTTGCCTCCGAAACCTTCGAGGTTCTGTGTCTGGATCCGCTGACTTCTTCTGTTTATAATGTAAAGCAGTACGCAAAAGTGGCTCCCGGCAACATTGATGTGAACGCATGGATCAGCACCAGTTGTAAGGATATCGAGGCAATGTGCCGCTGGTTTGATGCTTTCTTCGCTCCCGAGGATAACTGCCTGGATAAAGAAGGCACGATTTGGAGTGTTTCTGCATGGTTGGGTCAGAAGGGCGTTGACTTTATAGTTGAAGTGGAGACAGAGTACGGCAAGGGATATACCCAGCCCAACGGTTCTCCTGCCGGTTCTATGGGTTACCCCTTCATGGGTTCCACTACTTACTATAGCGTTGCTGACAGCCTGTTCGGCATTAAGTGTGACGCTATGATCAACCAATTACTTCCTTACAAGAAGACACCTCCGCTTGTCTTGGATTTGCCTGTTGACAGCGAGGACCAGGAAGAACTGGATAATATCTGGGTTGATATGCAAAAGTATATTAACGAGTCCACTGCAAAGTTTATTACCGGACAGTGGGATGTGGATACCGGATGGCAGTCTTATATCAACACATTGGAAAGCATGGGCATGAGCGATGTGTGTGAGCTGCTGCAGCCCTACTACACGGATTCTATCAGCTGATCACAATAGGAACAGGACCGGTGTGACACAACTGTGTCACACCGGATACCCCAATACATAGCAAGATGTTCAATTAGCCAAGGCCCTCTGGTATGACTATTAGTATATCAGAGGGCTTTTGAACAAAAATGTACTGGTAAAAAAATGCAAGAGGTCAAGCGGATTGACCTTTTGCGTATTTTTATCACAGGGAGGGGTTATAAATGAGAAAAATACTGTCGTATGATTCTGTGCTTGTTCGATTGTTTAATACGGTAACCAATATTATGCTGGTGAATATCCTTTGGATCCTCTGTTCTATCCCAATCGTAACGATGGGTGCTGCGACAACGGCTGCGTATTATGTCTTTTACCATAATATTACGGGGGAGGACGAGGCGGTGATCAAGCCGTTTTTCAAGGCGTTTAAGCAGAGCTATAGGCAGGCCACGTTGCTGTGGCTGCCGCTTTTGCTAATCGGTGTCGTATTGGTTCTGGATGTGATGTTTTTGCTGGCGAACTACATGAATACCTTTCATGTGCTGTGGATTGCGACAGCTGTAATAGGGCTGCTATATCTGATTGTTATCAGCCACTGCTTTGCGATTATGGGGCGTTTTGATGCGCCGATAAAGCTGCTTATCCGCAATTGTTTATTGATTTTTCTGTTGAATTTCATTCGCTCGTTTGCTATACTGTTGTTAACAGTGACGCTGCCTTTGGTGCTGATCTTTATGCCCCAATTGGTAACGGACACACTTCCGCTTTGGCTGATCCTGATGTTTGGCCTTTCTATTTATCTTAATGCGAGGATGTTTTTGATCAGCTTTGACAAGAGTGCGGTAAAAACAGATGGTATGATTACGGAGGAGAACGGTTATGATTCGATTTAATGTATTCCCAGGGGGAAAAAAGCGCTGTGTGACATTCAGTTATGACGACGGTTGTGATAATGATGCACGATTGATTGCACTGCTGAACAAGTACGGCATGAAGGGCACATTTCATTTGAATGGGCTGAACTATGAAGGCTATTCTGATGCGCAGCTGAAAGAGGTCGGAAAAATCTATGAGGGACATGAGGTGTCCTGCCATACTTACTCCCATTGCTATCCTACTTTGATGCCCAGTCAATCCGTGGTTCGGGAGATCATGGAGGATCGCTTTGTATTGGAGAAGATCGCCGGCTACCCGATGAAGGGACTTTCCTATCCTGCCGGTTCCTGCAGTGATGATGTGGCGCAGACACTGCGCTCCTGCGGCATGCATTACGGCCGCACGACAAAATCCACCCGGGACTTTTTAATGCCCCGCAATTTCATGTTGTGGAATCCCACCTGCCATCACAAGGAAGCGCCGGCGCTAATCGACAGATACATGGAACTGATCGACAGCTTTGTTACCTGGCCGTTGTTTTACATTTGGGGTCATAGCAGTGAGTTCAAAACGGAGGAGCAATGGCAGGAGTTCGAAGGCGTTTTGAAGCGTCTTGCGGAAACTGACAGAATTTGGTATGCCACCAATGGGGATATCGTCAGATACACTCAGGCGCAGCATATGCTGGAGATCACTGCGGATGAAACAGTGATCTATAACCCAACTGTGATCCCTGTTTGGGTAGAAAAGGACAAGAAACAGATCATTGAGATTCCTGCCGGACAGGCAGTCAGACTGTAATGTTGGAGGACCTATCTATGAAATTAAATTTTCGCATTGATTGGGGCTATCAGTATCTATACTCCAGACGGCACTACCATCCCCAGTATATATGGGATGGATCATTGCAATGTGAGAATGGAGTTATTGAAAAGGCATGGCAGCTGGACTACCCGGTGATTTGGTACGGCCCCGGCCATTGTGCAAAAGAAACGCAGTTGCCTGAGCCTTGCTGGGAGAGCAGAACCAAGCGCGGTGTCGCAGGTGTTCGCTTTGAGGCAGAAGTCAGTGAGCAAACGGTGTTTCATCTGCAGACCGGCAGTGCCTGTGTGAGCTTCCGCGCGGAGGATCTGCACAGGGAAGGGCGGCTGAGCTTTCCGGTTGGCCCCAAATATCTTGGATGCTTCGTTACAGTTACTGTTACGGGGCACTTGTGGTTTCGTAACCCGTTAAAGCCCGGTGAAAAGGCATATGAGGCGGATTCTCTCGGCCTGCCCGTGCATCCCTGGGCGAGAATGGAGCTGGCGTGGCTGGAACCGGGGGAGACGGTGACATGGGAAGAGGAGATCGACCCAGAGGATGCGGATGTTATGCAGCAGCTGATCCATCTTGTGGCGATGGCTGTTCCTGCGTATTCACCAGAAACGGAAACCCAGGTTACAGCGGAAATTCCCATGGAAATCACTGTGGACGGAGTGACGGTTGCGTCCATTCGCCGTTTCTACCGCCACCATGATTTCTATATGCAGATGCTGGAGGACGAGTGGGTGTACGCACCTGTTACCCCCGGACGGCATGTGCTTGGATTGAAGAATTGCCATGGTGAGGTTTGTCTGGGAATCAGCCGTATTGTGACCAAAACCTGTGGTTTTTATCACGGCCAGTTAGATCTTCCTGCCTGGTGTTTGGAAAACGAGCAGGTGTGGGGAAAAGTGTTCTCGGTTCGTGAGGGAATCCAGGAGATCATCTGCCCTGTTGGCGTGATCCAGGTTGATTGTGTTCCAGGTTGGAACGAGTTTCCCGTCAAGGGTTTAGAAGCTGGATCCGCTGCCTTTTCCTGTGGCAGCCATCAAGGGATAATTGAAGTAATTAATTCCCAGGAAGAAGAAATCCCCGTCAAGGTCGGATACGATATGACAGTGGTGCCCCACGATGATAACGGTCATATGGACCGCTTGCTGGACTATACAGCACATACCCGATTGGGCAATTACGTAATGTTCCGTAGTTTCGGTGATGCTGTGGAGGATGCGCTGCCAGAGCGATGGGGAAAATATTGTCGCGACCATGGCTTGTATGTGGGCGCGGCAAATTTGCGCGCCCTCGGAAATACTGGCGCTCTTGCAAAGGCTGCTGGCGAATACTTTAATGATTATGGCGCCCATGAGTTTACAGGCATTGTTTACGCATGGGATCCAACCCCAGTGCGTCAGAGCGAGGATATGAAAGAAGCCAGCGAAAAATTTCTGCAACGCCTGCGCAAAGAAATTGACGCATCCCGCAAGATTGCTCCGTGCATTGCCTTTGGCGATGCTTCCGGTGGCACAAGATATGCGTTTATGGCAGGAATGGATTTCGTGAGAGCGGAAACCATGGTCGGCCATACACAAATGCTTCTGTCGAAGGTTCGGCCGGCGGCGGAGGCTTTGGGCAAAGGACGCTGGGGCGTGCATATTGCCATCCAGCATCATTATCAGCCCTATCAGAAAACCCATCTCGGCCAATATTTTCTCAGCTTGATGCAGCCGTGGATCATGGGTGCGGAGCTGATTTACGAAGAAGACTCCCTGTTCGAGCTGTTCAAGGAGGAGCGCCAGGCCTGGGATGATTACCTGACCAAGGGCAAGCGGGATATGACCCGCGACTTCTACCGTTTCGTTAAAACCCATCCTCGGAAGGGAAAGTGCGTCAGAAGCATTGCCTTCCTGGAGGGGCGCTATGCTGCGCCCTTTAACGGTTTTATTTGCGGCTCGGAGCAGGATCCCCATTACAGTGTATGGGGCGGCTTTGGAAATCCGGATCCCAGCTGGGGACACCGTCAGCCGGAAAAATGCTGGCAGCTGCTGGATGTTCTCATGCCGGGCGCAAGCACCCATCCGTTGCGGCAGAAATTTGAAAAGCGCCGGTTTTTCTTCTCCGGCACGCCCTTTGGTGATTTTGACTGCGTGCCTGTAGAGGCAGCAGAAGCATATTTACAGCAGTACAGTCTTTTGATGAATTTGGGCTGGAACACCTGCCTGGAGCAGGATGTACAGAAGCTGCGCGCCTATGTAGAAGCGGGCGGTGTATTGTTGACCGGCATCCCCCAGTTCAGCACCCACGTGCGTCGTGACTTTTTGGAGGATATGCAGGAGCTTTCCCTCTATAATGATGGGGATCTGCGCAGCCTTTGCGGAATTCGTGTTCTGGGCAGGGGCGAGCGCTACAGCGGCCAATGGAATTGCCGGGACAGAGAGCGCAAGCAGGAAGCCGTGCTGTCTGCCATGCCCAGTGACGATGTTCAGGAAGATGGCGCAGCCTGCCTGGCGGAGGTCTCTCTGGAGGGCGCGCAGATCGTTGCATGGGATAGCTTTACTGGCAAGCCCATGCTTGTCCGCTATCCGTTGGGAAAGGGCTGGGTCTATACCTTCACCCTTTGGGCGTATCCGGGACATGAGCAATTCCAGACATTTTGCGCCACCTGGATCAAGGAGTTGGCTGGATCTTCACTTCCGTGCCATTATATTGAAGATCCCAGCGGAGAAGTATTCTGGACGCGCTGGGTGGACGCAGACCGGGAAAGCATTATGCTCTTGAATACGGATTGGACTGAGCCGGGAAATGAAAAAGAAGTGGTGCTGGTTACCCCGGATAGACGGATGCCTGTTATAGTCAGGGAGGGCACGCTTACTGCGGTAACCGTGGAAGACGGCAAAACCTGCGTTCATGTACTGACACTTTAATAAACGGCGAACAGCTGCGTAGCAATGCAGTGAAAGACACTATATTTATGCAGTGAGGTAATGAAATGTATAAGATCAATGTTTTCAGCGAGAAACAAGACAGATTTGACGTTGTATTAAGCATTTTGAGCAGAAAGACGGAGCTGTCCGTGACCTATACGGACACTCTTGCGGATGATGCCATCAATTTGGGGTTCGCATATAGTGAAGTACTGAAGGGGATGGAGCGAGCTTCCAATCTCATCGCCTACCGCGACGGCTATATCATCGAAGGCACAGAGCTGTTCTTTGAGGTATCGGAGCTGTTGGGCGTTGTCTCCCTGCTGGAAAACGGTCAGAAGCCGGAATGCGGCATCAAGAAGGCGGTCTTCGGCAGATACTACCAAAGCTTTGACGATTGTTCCTTCGGCTTTTCCCGCTGTGCAGACGGTTTTGATCTGGAGCTGCAGCTTTTGGAAATGGCGCGCATGGGCCTGGAGAGCATTGATATCAACCGCCTGTATGACGATATTCCCCAGCAGGTCAAGGAGCGCGTCAACTATGAAGACAAGTACCAGTGGTGGGATATCTATTCTGCCGCATTGGATATGTACTACGAATCTCCCTTGACCAAGGGAGCTTATGACCCCCGTATGTTGGAGCAGAACCGGCAGACCATGCTGGAAACTGCCCGGATCGCAAGAGGCCTGGGCATGAAGCTGATGTTCTCCACCTTTGAGCCCCGTGCATGGCCGGAGCGGCTGTTCCAGCGGTATCCGGATCTGCGCGGCCCCCGGGTGGATTACGCAGTATATTCCTGTGAGCCGGAATACGCACCGGATGTAAACCATCCCTGGGTGAGAGAGCATTACGAATATATGGCCGAGCAGCTGATGAAGGATGTACCGGACCTGGATATGATCGAATCCTGGGCCCAGGACAGCGCTGCCGGATATCCCTGGGCAGAAGGTCTGTACCCCGGCCCCAACGGGCCGATCCGGGGAAGAAAATTCCCCCTCCATGTGAGTGTCAACAACTTCCTGACATCACTGAAAAAGGGCGTTGAGAAGGTCAATCCCAACACCCGCGTACATATGAACCTGTCCTGGGGCTTCCCCAGATGGGAGGAGGCCCGGGAGGTCTACCGGAATTTGGTTCCCGGGATCAAGCCCACAATCGCCGCCTATGACATGTGGTGGATCAAGGAGGAAGGCTGCAATGACTTCCAGTTGCTGCAGGAGGGTTTAGGAACACAGTGGAAGCGTTATGCGCCCCTGCTGGGCTTCCCGTATCCGGGAAATCTCTATAAAAACCTGTGCAAATTCCAGGGCGAGGTGGATAACCTGGTGATGCGCGGCGGCATCACACCGGACTATTTTGTTCCCCATTGCATCAACAATGAGGTCATCCGGGAGTTCAAGAGCAAAGGTGCAGCATTGGATATGGACGATCTGCTCAGCCGCTTTGCCGCCAGCTGGACGGATGACGCCCGGGAAGCGGCAGTGCTGAAGCAGGCATGGGATCTGTGCGACAAGATCGACGCATCCCGGGGCTCCAAGGCATTCTGGACCACATCCACCTTTGTTTCCTCCCGGACGCTGTTCCGGCATATGGTGCAGCCGGTCGTGCCGGATCCTTCCAAGCTCAGTTACGCAGAAAGCCGTTACTATAAGCCCTATGCGTTCTGGTGCCTGGCCACAGATCCTGCGTGGCATGACATTACCTACTTCGGTTTTGAACGCCGCACCAGCGACGAGCAGCTGGAAGAGACAGTCAAGTACATGGACAGCGAGCTGCTGCCCCTGCTCAGACAGTGCGAGGCACTTTTGGAAGGGGAGACACATCCTACATTGGTGGACATCCGTCAGCGGGTGCAGTGCTTCCTGTACATTTCCAGCACAGAGCGGGACCAAATGGACGTGCAGCTGCAGATCCACCGGTATAAGGAAAATCCCAACCAGCAGTGTCGCGACACGATCCGTGCGGATATGGAGCGGGACATTGAAACAACTGAAAAGTTCATCGATCTGCTGAAAAATGCCGAAAATGTGCTGATTCCCCAGACATCCGGTGAGGAGACCACGTACATGTTCAAGTCGCCCCTGTGGCCCACGCTGGAGCAAAAGATCAATGCCATGAAGAATCACTTTGACGATATTCCCGGACCTCACTTCTTTGAGGATAAATACTATTTAGGGTAATCAGTTATGAGAAAAGTTCGCATTTCTACCATTGGCGTGCCCTATCTTCCTCACGATGGAGATCCGCAGGAGATCCTCACAAGGGAGATTGCACAGGTTCTGCCGGACAAGCCGGATCTGATCCTGCTGCCGGAGCTGTGCGATCGGATCGGCACTTCCCAATGCTATAAGAGCCGGGATTTTCTCGGTGCGCCGGAGTATATCCGCAACATTGCAAAGGAAAATCACTGTTATATTGCTTATCCGACAATAACTGCGCCGGATGGCCGCTGGAGAAATGCAATTGTCATGATCGACCGCAATGGCGAGATCATGGGCCAGTACCATAAGTGCTATCCCGTTGCAAGCGAAATGGAGGTTCTCGGCATTGTTCCCGGCAAGGGACCTGTGGTATTTGATTGTGATTTTGGCCGGGTCGGCTGCATTATCTGCTTTGACCTGTGCTATCAGAATCTTGCCTGGGAGTACCGGGAGCTTCAGCCGGATGTGATGCTGTTTGCATCTGCTTATCACGGCAGCTTTGTTCAGGATATATGGGCGTACAACACCATTTCCCACTTTGTCAGCGCCTCTACCGGTTTGCAATCGAGGATTCTTTCTCCCGTGGGTGAGGTCATTGCAAAGACCACAAATTACCGGGACTTTGTGACAGCGGATATCAACCTGGATTGCTGTCCGTTCTTCCTGGGGTTGAACCACGGCAAGCTGAACGAGGCGAAGAAAAAATACGGTGATAAGCTGAAGATCAGCGATCCCGGACATTTGGGTGCGGTGCTTTTAAGCTGTGAAACCGACGAGTTCACGGTTTGGGATGTTGTAAAGGAATTCGATATGGAGCCTCTGCGGGGCTATTTTGGCCGCGTGGCAGATATCCGTAAAAGCATTTTAGAGCAGGAGTAACACGCGATAATTTGCGAACAGACTGAGAGGTATTATTATGGAAAACAAACTCAAGTGCAGACGGCTGGGAACAATGGTTGACTGTTCCCGCAATGCCGTGATGCGGCCGGAAAAGGTTGAACAATGGATCGACCTAACTGCTGATTTGGGCTACAACTGTCTGATGCTGTATACGGAAGATACCTATGAATTGGACGGTGAGCCGTATTTTGGCCATCTTCGCGGCAGATATTCGGAGGATGATTTGCGCCGTATTGACGATTATGCGCATGCGCATAACATGGAATTGATTCCTTGTATTCAGACGCTGGCACATTTGCGAACGATCTTCCACTGGCCTGCTTATCAAGGAATTCGCGATTTTGATTCCATCCTAATGGTCGGAAGCGAGGATGTTTACGCGTTGATCGACAAAATGTTTGCCATGATCAAGCGTACATTCCGTTCGAATGTAGTCAACATTGGCATGGATGAAGCACACATGCTGGGAAGAGGCCGATATCTAACCAAGAACGGCCTGCGTGACAAGGCCGATATTCTGATGGAGCACTTGGAACGCATCTCCCAGATTGCGAAGAAATACGATCTTGAGCTGATTATGTGGGGAGATATGTTCTTCCGCATTGCCAGTGGAGGAGAGTATTACGCCAATGACGTTCAGATCTCGGACCGCATTAAGGGTATGGTCCCGGATAATGTAAATTTGATCTACTGGGATTACTATTCTGTGGATGCGGATCATTATGATCGGCAGATCAAGGCTCATGCAGCCATCAAGGAGGGTATCTGGTTTGCTGGCGGCCTTTGGTCCTGGGCAGGTTTTGCACCTCACAACGCATTTAGCATGCAGAGCATGGAACTTGCAGTTACAAACTGCTTGAAATATGGCATAGATGATATTTTTATGACCATGTGGGGCGATAACGGCGGAGAGTGCTCCCGATTTGCGTTACTTCCAAGTCTCTATTACGTGTCGGAGCTGGCAAAGGGCAATGCAGACATGGTGCAGATCAAGGCAGGCTTCGAGGAAAAGTACGGGATTCCCTTTGATGAGTTCATGCTCTTGGACCTGATTGGAACGCCCAATGAAAAGCGATCCGTTATTGTGAACCCGGACAAGTATATGCTTTACTGTGACTGCTTTACGGGGCAGTTTGACAATCGCGTGGCCGATGGCCAGGCTGAGAGTTATTCTCAGTGTGCGGACAAGCTGAAAAAATGGGAAAATCATCCCCAGTATGGTCACCTGTTTGCCAGCATGCGGGCGTTGTGTGATGTGCTCGCAGTCAAATTTGATCTCGGTGTACGCACACGAAATGCCTACCTTTCTCATGACACTGAGGCAATAAAAGGTCTTGTGGCAGACTATGCACTGCTGATACAGCGTATCGATCGTTTTTATGATGTATATCGCTCTCAGTGGATGTGGGAAAATAAGCCTCATGGCTTTGAACTGCAGGACCACCGCCTTGGTGGTTTGGCACGCAGAGTGAAAAACTGCATGCAGCAGCTTCAGGCATATTTGGATGGGGAATTAGACCGCATTGAAGAACTGGAAGAACCGGTTTTGGACGTTAAGGGCGAGCAGAATGTCTGCGGCGAAGCGATAGAGTATAACAACTGGGCTACAACGATCACAGCCAATGTGATCTGACAGCCAATGGGTCAGCTGCAGATCCCAATATGAAAAACTTCACATAAAAAATGAACCACCTCGATGCATTATCGAGGTGGTTTTTGTATCAGAAGCACTTTTTGTGCCGCTCCTTGCGGCAGCTTTCCTTCCGGGCGCAGTGGTAGCAGACCTCCGTTTCGGGATTCAGTTCACCGGCAAAGAAGATCTGGATGTTGTTGACCGTTGTATTGGCAATGTTGTCCAGAGCCTCCCGGGTCAGGTACGCCTGGTGGGATGTGACGATCACATTGGGCATGGCGATCAGACGGATCAAGGTGTCGTCCTGGATCACGTGACCGGAGAAATCCTCATAGAACAGGTCGCCCTCTTCTTCGTACACATCCAGTCCTGCGCCGTAGACCTGGCCGGACTTGATGCCGTCGATCAGGGCCTCGGTGTCGATCAAACCACCGCGGGAGGTGTTGATGATGATGGTGCCGGGCTTCAGCTGGGCAATGCTGTCCTTGTTGATCAGATGGTGGGTGTCCTCAGTCAGAGGGCAGTGCAGGGAAATCACGTCGGATTTTGCCAGCAGCTCCGGAAGCTCCACATAATTCAGCCCCAAATCCGGGTTGGGAAATTTGTCGTAGGCCAGAATGTTCATTCCGAAGCCCTTGCAGATGTCGGAGAAGATCTTGCCGATCTTACCCGTTCCGATCACACCCACGGTTTTGCCGTGCAGGTCGAAGCCGGTCAAGCCGGCGAGGGTGAAGTTGAAGTCCTTTGTCCGGTTGTATGCCCGGGGAATGTGCCGGTTCAGGCTAAGCAGCAATGCCATTGCGTGCTCGGCTACGGCGTAAGGGGAGTAGGCAGGCACACGGAAAACATGGATCTTACCGAAGCAAGCCCGGGTGTCCACGTTATTAAAGCCGGCGCAGCGAAGGGCGATCATTTTCACGCCCTGTTCGTAGAGCTTATCTACAACGGTCTTGTTGACAATGTCATTTACAAATACGCAAACGCAGTCAAATCCCTTTGCCAAGGAAACGGTGTCCTCGTTGAGGTGGGTTTCGAAGTACTTGATGGAGATATCCGTACCTTCGGTGTAACGGTCAAAGCCAACCTTGTCATAGGGCTTGGCGTCAAAAAATGCAACTTTCATGAGCATCGCTCCTTTCTTATTTCGGTAACATTATATCGAATAGCGCGCGAAAATGCAATACACAATAGATACAATTATACCGATAAGAAAGTACCGATAATTGTGCAATTTGATCTGGTACCTAAACCTAACTCAAATTTTCTAAGTTAGGGATGAGGTCATGACTTTACAACAGAAAGCAAGAAAAACCCTTGATTCTCTTAGAGAATCAAGGGTTTTGGAGCTGCTAGCCAGATTTGAACTGGCGACCTCATCCTTACCAAGGGTGCATTTTCGTAAAATAAGCTCAAAAATGGCATAAGATCCGCGATTTTCCGCTCTTTTCGGTTGGAAAATACATATCCATCCGTTTGCTGATATATCCTGCCAACCGCATTTCCTTGGCACAAAGCCAGCGCTTTGCACGATATGCGTCAAAGGCAGGTCGTTACGCCCCACTTCATTTTGCTGTGATATCTGCCAACACGTTATTTGCTTTTCTGCCGGTTGTCTGGAGATTATTGTTTAGGGACTGCACAAAAGCCCTTGGGGTTAGCCCGTAGACATTTCGGAAGGCTCTGAAAAAGGATGCATAATCGCAAAAACCGCACAGTGTGTGCACTTCCACGGGTTTGTGGCCCTGGGTCATCAGCTGTCGGGCGATAAGCAGGCGTTTTTTCTGAAGGTACTGGTAAAAGCCCGTGCCAATCTGACGGGTGAATTCATGGCTCAAATGGTATTTACTGACGAAAAAGCGATCAGCCAGCAGTTCAAGGGTAAGAGGCTCATAATAATGGTCATTGATGTACGCAATCACCTGGGATACGGTGGTATTTTCGTCCGCCGGACAAGGGGAGTCACTGTGCTCTGCCAGCCGATTGATGTGGATCATCAATTCAGTCAGTAGATTTTGCCGCATCAAATCAGATCCAAATGTGGGCCGCTCCTGTTCACGGAGCAGGGATTCCATCATAGCCGGGATAAGCTTTTGCTGCTGGGGAGTCAAATGCAGAAGATTGCCGTAGCGGGGACGCGTCATGTCGAAGCAACGGCACAGATCTGTTTGTGCGCTGGAAAGGCTTTGCAAAAAATCGGGAGTGATCCACAACATGTACCGCTCGTAAGGGGCAGCGTCCGGTTGAATGTAGACCTGGTGTAATTCCCGGGGATTAATGATCAGCATTTGTCCGGGTTCAACGTGATACACCCGGCTTTCGATTACATAGGTCACGTCTCCGGAAATGAGAAAATCCACCTCATAAAAATCGTGATGATGTAGTTCTACATCTTTCAAATCGGTATCCCATTTATGCGCAACTTCGAAATCCGGCAGAAGCATTTTCTGCCGTGGATCAAATCCAGGGATGGGTTTTGCCATGCGTCATCGCCTCCACAGCATCATCATACAGCACAGACTTTCTGCTGTCAACAAAATTACCGCAAGAATCACAATGTTTTTGCGCAAAAACTGCAATTTATTTGCAAAAACTTTGCGATTATAATGTTGTTATCCAAGTAAAATTACAGGAGGATATATATCATGGAATTACTCAATTATGAAATACTGAAAAAGTCCGGCTACGATGGCTACATTTTGGAAAAAGCACCGGAAAAGGTGCTGCAGTTTGGCGAGGGCAACTTTCTGCGTGCGTTCGTAGACTACTGGTTCGACCTGGCCAATGAAAAGGCCGGCTGGAACGGCAAGTGCTGCCTTGTGCAGCCCATTGCTCCCGGTCTGGCGAATATGATCAACGAGCAGGAGGGTCTGTACACTCTGTACCTGCGTGGCAGTCAGAACGGTCAGAAGGTGGACGACAAGCGGGTGATCTCCTGCGTGTCCCGCTGTCTGAATCCCTATGAGGCAGAGGGCTACCGCCAGATGATGGAAGTGGCTGTCAGCGATGATCTGGAGATCATCGTCTCCAACACCACCGAGGCGGGCATCGTTTACGATCCTGCTTGCCAGATGAGCGACATTCCTTGTGCATCTTTCCCCGGTAAGATGACCCAGGTGCTGTATGCGCGTTACAAGGCAGGTAAGTCCGGTCTGCTGATTTTGGCCTGCGAGCTCATTGACAACAACGGCAAGGAGCTGCAGAAGTGCGTCAATCAGTACATTGATCAGTGGGGCCTGGAAGAGGGCTTCCGCACATATGTGAATGATGCGTGCACCTTCTGCGGTTCTTTGGTTGACCGCATCGTTCCCGGCCGCATCCGCGATGCCGCTGAGGTGGCTGCGCTGGAAGAAAAGCACGGCTACGCTGACCCCTTGCTGGATGTGGGCGAAGTCTTTGGCCTGTGGGTCATTGAGGGAGATCCCCGGCTTAACGACGTGCTGCCCTTCCGAAAGGCAGGCCTTGAGGATCGGGTGTTCGTTGCTCCTGACATGACTCCCTATAAGAAACGCAAGGTGCGCATTCTCAACGGCTCTCACACCGGCACTGTTCTGGGTGCATACCTGGGCGGTTATGACATCGTTCGCGACTGTATGGGCGATGAGGCTGTATTGGGCTTTATGAACAAGGCACTTCAGGATGAAATCGTGCCCATCCTGCCCCTGGATCAGGAGGATTGCAAGAAGTTCGCCGCTGCTGTCCAGGACCGCTTCAACAACCCCTTTGTCAATCATGAGCTGATGAGCATTTCCCTGAACTCCACCTCCAAGTGGCGTGCAAGAAACATGCCCAGCTTCCTGGAATATATCGAAAAAAACGGCAAACTGCCCGTCTGCTTGAGCATGGGCTATGCCGCTTATATTGCATTTTTTAGCAACGATATTCAGGATCTGAATGCGGAGGGTCTGGTCTGCCGCCGCGCCAAGGGAAATACCTACACCTGCATCGATGATCGCTGGGTGCTGGAGCACTACTATGCCCACCGCAATGACAGCGTGGAAGACCTGGTGCATTCCGTCATGGCCAACACCCAAATGTGGGGGCGCGATCTGACTGAGATCGAGGGCTTTGAGGCGCTGACTGTAAAGAATGTGAAGCTGATTCGGGAAGCCGGCGCATTGGCGGCCTATGCTTCCTGCCTGTAAGGAGAAAACTATGCCGGATTTTATTCGCATCCATCCCAAGGACAATGTGGTGGTTGCACTGCGAACCATTGAGGAAGGTACGGAATTTGAGGGCGTGACTGCCCAAACGGAAATTCCCCAGGGTCATAAAATGGCGTTGCGCCCCTTGGAAAACGGCGCACAGGTGGTGAAGTACGGCTTCTCCATCGGACACGCCACTGCGGCCATCACGCCCGGCCAGTGGGTGCATACCCATAACATGGCCACCAATTTGTCCGGTGAAATGGAGTATACCTATGAGCCGGATATTCAGCCCGTTGCAAGCATTCCTGCTAAGACCTTCCAAGGCTACCGCCGGGGCGATGGAAAAGTAGGCGTGCGCAACGAGATTTGGATCATTCCCACTGTCGGCTGCGTCAACGATGTGGCAAAGGCGTTGGTGAAGGAAAACCAAGACCTGGTAAACGGTTCTGTGGATGGCCTGTACGCATTTACCCATCCATTCGGCTGCTCACAAACCGGCGAGGATCATGCACAGACAAGAAAAATGCTGGCATCCCTGGTGCGCCATCCCAACGCCGGTGCAGTGTTGGTGCTGAGCCTGGGCTGTGAAAATTTGACAAAGGAGCAATTTTTGGCGGAACTGGGGGATTTTGACCCCAATCGGGTGAAATTCCTTACCTGCCAGCAGACTGACGACGAAATGCGGGACGGCAGAGCACTGCTCCAGGCTTGCGCCGATTTTGCAAAGCAGTTTAAGCGGGAAGAGATCCCGGCTTCGGAGCTGGTGATCGGTATGAAATGCGGCGGCTCGGACGGACTGTCCGGCATTACCGCCAACCCGGTGGTGGGTCGCTTCTCCGATATGCTGGTTGCCCAGGGCGGCTCTACTGTTCTGACGGAAGTTCCCGAAATGTTCGGTGCAGAGGGCTTCTTGATGAACCGCTGCATCAATGAGGCAGTTTTCAACAAGGCGGTTGATATGATCAACGGCTTCAAGGCCTATTTTATCCGCCATAATGAGGTGGTCTACGACAACCCCAGCCCCGGCAACAAACAGGGCGGCATCACCACCTTGGAGGACAAGTCCTGCGGCTGTGTCCAAAAGGGCGGCACAGCTCCCATTATGGATGTCATCGGTTATGGTGACGCGGTCACGACCAAGGGCCTTAATATGCTCTACGGCCCGGGCAATGACCTGGTGTCTGCCACGGCCTTGACCGCCGCCGGTGCGCATATCATCCTGTTTACCACCGGCCGTGGTACGCCCTTCGGCGCACCGGCTCCCACCATGAAGCTGTCCACCAACACCCCCCTGGCCACCAAGAAGGCAAACTGGATCGACTTTAATGCAGGTTTGGTTGCAGATGGCATCAAAACTTTGGTCGAATCTGCCCAGGACCTGATGGATATGGTGCTGGAGGTTGCGTCCGGCAAACAGACCCGGGCAGAAGAACGGGACTTCCGGGAAATTTCCATCTTCAAGGACGGCGTGGTGCTGTAGAGCGACAAGAAACTGTGAAGGAGTATATTCATATGAAAAAGTTTATGGACAAGGACTTTTTGCTGAAAACCGAGACGGCAAAAAAGCTTTATCATGAGCACGCGGCAAAAATGCCTATTATCGATTACCACTGCCATATCAACCCCATGGAGATTTATGAGGATAAGCGTTACAATACCATCACGGAAGTGTGGCTGGGCGGCGATCACTACAAATGGCGCGCCATGCGCTCCTGCGGTGTGGCGGAGCATTATATCACCGGCAACGCAACACCTGCCGAGAAGTTCCAAAAGTGGGCCGAGACTCTTCCCATGCTCATCGGCAACCCCCTCTACCATTGGTCACATTTGGAGCTGCAGCGTTATTTTGGCATAACTGAGCCGTTAAACGGCGAAAATGCCATGGAAATTTACGAAAAGTGCAATAAGATCCTTGCACAGCCGGATATGTCCGTCCGGGGCATCATCCGCAAATCAAATGTCAAGCTGCTTTGCACCACCGACGATCCCGTGGACGACCTGAAGGCTCATGAGCTGCTGGCAGAGGATCCCACTGTTCCGGCTGTGGTGCTGCCTGCTTTCCGTCCGGACAAGGCCATGCGTGCCGATAAGGAGACCTTCCCGGCCTATGTTGCCCAGCTGGAGCAGGTAGTGGGCTATGCCATCAATACGGTGGCAGATATGCGTAAGGCACTCAATGACCGGATCGCCTATTTTGCTGACCGGGGCTGCTGTGTTTCTGACCATGCGCTGGATTATTGCTTCTGCGTGGAAGCGGACGAGGCGACTTTGGATGACATTTTTGCCCGGGCCAAGGCCGGAAAAGCCATTACTTGGGATGAGCAGTTGGCTTATCATACCGCGCTGCTGCTGTCCGTGGGCAAGGAATATGCCAAGCGTGACTGGGTGACACAATTCCACTTTGGCTGCTTGCGGGATAATTCCAAGACCATGTTCCGCAAACTGGGCCCCGATACCGGCTTCGATTCCATGAACGATGCTGCCAATGGTGTGGGTCTTTCCAAGTTGCTGAATGCACTGGAAGAAGCAGGTGCTCTGGGCAAGACCATTCTGTACTCCCTGAATCCTGCAGATAATGGCATTATCGGTACACTGATGGGCGCGTTCCAAACCAATAGTGCCATCCCTGGGAAAATCCAGCAGGGCTCTGCCTGGTGGTTCAACGACCACAAAATGGGCATGGAAGAGCAGATGAAGAGCCTAATGAGCCTGGGCGCCATGGGCACCTTCAACGGCATGCTCACCGATTCCCGCAGCTTCCTCAGCTACACCCGGCACGAATACTTCCGCAGAATACTGTGCAACCTGTTCGGTCAGATGGTGGAAGACGGGGAGTATCCTGCCGATTGGAACTACCTTGGCAAGCTGGTGGAGAACATCAGCTACTACAACACCTTGCATTACTTCGGCTTTGACCGGTTTTTGAAGTAAAAAGATATCCCGGAAGAACATGATAAGCAAAAATGGCAGACACATAAGTGTCTGCCATTTTTGCTTGGTTGACCAAAGTGAACCAATAAAAAAGAGCCCAAAATCCGTAGATTTTGGGCTCTTTGGAGCTGCTAGCCAGATTTGAACTGGCGACCTCATCCTTACCAAGGGCCTCGGAGCGTTGCTCCTCGTGGGGGATATCCTTTGTAGCCCGAAACCCATTGCCATATAATGGCTTTTCCCTAAGACGAATCAGAAAGGCTTCTCCTTTTCTGAGGGAGATAACCTCATCCTTAACTTGACACAAGAATACATCATCATCAAACATTTTTCAAGTGTTTTCTTAAAAACTTTTACTTATCAATCAAACCAAAAGGAAATCTGATCGAAACATCTTTTTGCCATTCTTTCTTTTATGATTTGTTTATGCCTTACGAAAAACCAGTCATGATAAAAGGACAGGTTTTGAAATAAGTGCTATATAATTAAGGCACAAAGAGGGAAACACATGACACCCTCCAAAATAAATCAAAAATTAAAAGGAGAAAAACAACATGAAAGCAATTATTGGTACAAAAGTGATCGAAATGAACAAGACTGAGGCTAAGGCCGCCGGACGATTCAATTCTGAAGAGTTCAAGGAACTGTCCGCACTGCGGGTTGCCTATCCTGACTTCCGGATCGTTATCAAGACGACCAAGAGCAAGGACAACATGAAGGGCCTCACTGTCAAGTACATGGAGAAGTACATCTCCACCCACGATGACGAAGACGGCACTATCATGGCTGAATTCAGAGTGCTGCGGGGTCTGGACGAAGAGGGAAATGTATCCGAAATCGCAGATGCAGTTTCCTATGGTGAACTGAAGATGTGGTTCTTGTCCGTATACCCTGAAGCTGAACGCCTTGAAGTGAGCGAGATCCTGGCGAAGGCCAAGGCAGCTCGTGAAGAACAAAAGGCAGCTCGCAAAGCTGCCTAATATAAGGAGGTTATCAATATGAAAAATCGGTTATGGATTGATTTTTCCAAGAATAGAATTATGATGGATCGTACCTTTGCGGAGAAATGCTGCGACACCAGAAGCGCAGAATATGAGCATCTGCAGCGTGTGCGGCAGGATTATCCGGAGTTTTCTGTACAGCGTCGCGAGATCAAAAAGAATACCAGCAAGGAAACTTATGCCGGACTGACCTACGGTTACATGGAGCATTACATTATCACGCACGAGGAAGCTGACACAAGAGCAGCGGTTCTGGCAGAATACAATGAACTACGGTTGATCTCCGAATGTCACAAGCGTTCACGCAGATACCCTACCATCAAGAAGTGGTTTCTTGCCAAGTATCCGCAGATCGCCGAATTTGGCATGGAAAAAGACCAGCAGGGAGAAATAAAGATGGAAGTTGTGTCCGGCGGGGTAGAGCAGCTCCCCACCGCCAGCTGAAAAATCGATATGGAACAGCGTATATTGACCTTCTTTGCTGAATGGCTGACTCTGCCAAAAGAGCAGTTTCGGATCTTGGTGATGCTTGCCGATGTGGGTGCGTTTCGGGGGAATCTATCGGATGTGTGCAGATACTTTTCCGTAGACCCCCAGGACTACCACAGAAGGCGGCTTCGCACTGCGATTGAGGCACTTGCTTGCCATGGTTTTATCACGGCTGTGCGAGCTGGTAACACCTATCAGATAGAGATCATTCCAAAAGCAGAAGAAATCACCATGCCCGCGGAATGGGTGAACCGCGTCCGTCGCCACGAATACCACACGGAGGATGTGGCGTGGGAAATTGTGTTGAAGGTTCAGCTCTGGTTATTACAGAACGCGAACAATGGACTTATTACGAATGACGATATTGCAGCGGGGGTCAATTCCTCCGTCAGTCAGGTGGTTGCAGCCAAGAATGTCCTCCAGAACGAGTATCAGGCTTTCATTAAGGAGTATGCGTACTGGAACACCGGCAACTGCTTCCGGCGCAAAGGTCAGATTATTGATATGTCCGCGTGGTGGACAACAAGCTAAAACAGTTACTTTTTCCTTAGTATAATAAGAATCATCTTATATTGAGGAAAAGGTAACTGTTTTTCATTGGGCAGAGTAGATTTAACTGTCCTGCCCAAAACGCAAGAATACATGAGAGAAGTTGGGAATTTCTCCAGAAGCACGCACCGTCAGGACGGTGCTTAGCTTGTGTCGAAAGTTCCCAACTTCTTATTATCAGCAAAGGAGAGAATCGAATGGGTATAACTACAAAGTTTGCGTATTAGCAGGGCTTGTTGCCTGATCGGTACTGGTATCAGCTTAACGGCAAATCGGCACAGGATAATTACAACGACCAAATCTTGATGCGTCAGGATGACGAGAAAGAAGTCATCATTAGAAGTGAGGTCAGCGTAAAATGAGCGAACCCAAGAGAAAGAAAAAGAAGAAGGGCATGCTTGAAGCAACGCTGATGGCACTTCTCCAAAAGAGCCTGAAGACATCATTGGATGAGGCACTGAAAGAGATTCTAAAAGACTTCAAATGAAAGACGGCAGTTTGTTCCCAAGCGGGACGGCTGCCGTTATTTTTCGTTTATCCCCGTCTGACGGGATAAGATATTCTGATCGGGAATGGATGTGTCAACCGTCCTCCGGAATAAAAAATGCTCAGGGAAATTTCGTGAGCCAAGCATATACCCTTTGCAAAATCCAGCGATTATTCTTCCCGAAATAGATGCCCCCTTTTGTTTGGCGTAAAAAAGTTCGGAAAACTTCCATATAATCCGCCTGTTTTTGATTTTCAATAAAATAAATGTTATAATATTTATAGAAAAAGAAAAACAGGTGGTGAGAAATTGGCAAATAAATATGTTGAAAATGTCGTCGCAATGTATCGGCGTTGGGGATGGGCACCGAAATTTGAACACCCAGGCATCTACTGTATTCGGTTGGACGGTCGTATCGTCTACATCGGAAAGAGCACCAATATGCTGGAACGCATTGCATCGCATCATGTTGGAATCCAATAGGGAGCCGAGAAGAAATACCGCGTTTTGGCTTAGATGTAGCGGGAGGGCCATAAAGTAGAATATGATGTTCTCTACTATGCCAGCTCTACGAGCTACGATGCTATAATTGAAGAAATTGGTTATATGGAAGGCGTGTACATACGAAGGTATCGGCCTGAACTGAATATGCAAATTCCCAAAGAGGAGAATTGGCATAAATTTGAAGTAAAACAGATTGCAACAGAAGACGATCTACGGAAGCTGTTGGAATAAAAATAGGGGAGGAACAGCAATCGCTGTTTCTCCCTTTTCGTTTAGTCTTCTTTTTTGTATACCAACAGATCTGCGGGCTGACAATTCAGCAATTCGCAAATCTTGGAAATGTTCTGCAAGGCAATGTACTTATTCTCCCGAAGGGACTGGATGACACCTTCAGACAGGAGTTTTTCTTTTCTCAGACGATTTGTGTTATATCCGGCCTCCTTCAGAGCTGCGAGAATATCGATCTTGTAAATGATTGGCATTGTAATTGCTCCTTTCCTGCTGGGCTTAAAATGGTTGCCCTTCTCCATTGTCCATATTATAACACAAGATTACACTGAAATCAATGTAAAATTTACACAAGAAATTACACTATTATTTGTGTAATTTGTCAATTGCAATTACACAGAAAACGGTGTATAATAATATCGTAATCAAGGACAGCCAATTTCAACACAGCCTGTTGTAAGTCCTCTCAAACACAAAGGAGCTGTGGCAGCCGGAGAGACGGCGAACATCAAAAAACACCGAAAAGGAGAAAACAAAATGTCTACCACTGAAATCACTACCAAGATCGAAGCTCTGAAGGATTTGGAAGCCCTCATCGAAGAAGCAAAGACCGAGGCCGAAGCCCTGAGAGATGACATCAAGACCGAGATGCTGAACCGCAACACAGAAGAACTGGAAACAGGCCAGTACATCATTCGTTGGACTTCCGTCCTGAGCCAGAGATTGACAGCACCGCATTCAAGAAGGAGATGCCTGACCTCTACAAAGACTTCATCAAGCAGACCGCCAGCCGTCGCTTCTCCATCGCATAAGAAAAGCCCCTTGCCTGAATGCCGACCAAAGCCACAGGCAAGAGACCTGACCACAACCACCAAGGGAGTGGACACCAACATTATACAGTGTCCGCTCCCAACTGTCAAACAGAAAAGGAGTAACAATCATGAAGGAACTGACAAGCTACAACCGCGTCGCGGGTTATCTGAACAAGGTGTTCGACCTCCTGAACCACGAGTTCTTTGAAGGTGCACTTTCAAGACCGACCATCACCATCCAGTCCACACCCAAGGCATACGGCCACTTCTCTTTGAGAGAGGACACCTGGGTTTCAAAGTTGGGCGGTACGCACGAGATCAACATCGGAGCAGGAACGCTGTCCCGTCCCATCGAAGAAGTGGCAGCGACCCTTCTGCACGAAATGGTTCACTACTACAACTATGTGAACGGTGTTCAAGACTGCAGCCGAGGCAATACATATCACAACCGCAAATTCCGCGACTCTGCCGAGGCTCATGGTCTGATCGTCGAGCACCACGACAAATACGGTTGGACAATTACAAGCCCCAGCGATGAGCTTTTGGAAGTGATTCTGAAGTACGACCTGACCGACATTCTCATCAATCGGAACGAGTTCAGCGGTTTCCAGACTACCGGCGGTGCTCATAATGGTGTGCCCACCTTTACAGGCGTTGCCCCTCGCAAGAGTAGCACCCGTAAGTATGTCTGCCCTTGTTGTGGCATGAGCGTCCGCGCCACGAAGGTTGTGAATATTGCTTGCATGGATTGTGATGAGCAGTTGTTAATGGTCGGGTAGGGGAGTGTTCGTATAAGTCAACAAATACGAACACCAAAACCAAGCATTATCAGCGCACTTGATGTGATGGCGATTTTTTACGAACAGAACCGCCATCACAATACGAACTTTTGCTATTGGAGGACACCATGAACAAGAAAACAAAGGCTCTGACCACAGAGCAGTACAAAGAGATAATCCAGACCATGCGGGAGGGGTTCAGCGGTTGCCGAGCCAATGACCGCATCGCCACAGCTTTGGTTTTGGAAGGCAACCTGGGATTGCGAATCAGCGACATTATCAATCTCAGACCTTGCGACATTGTGCGTGACGGAGACCGTTACCGCTTGGAGGTAGTGGAGCAGAAGACAGGCAAGCGGAGAGTATTCACTGTTCCACTTGTGATTCAACAGTACATAGAAAATTACTGCCTGCGCAATGCCGTCCGCCACACCGATATTATCTTTCCAATCACCGAAAGAGCAGTCCAGAAGCAACTGAAAATCGTGTGTGATTACTTGGGCTATGACGGTATCAGCACCCACAGCTTCCGCAAGTGGTACGCCACGGAAATCTACAATGCCAATGGTTACGACATCGCCCTTGTCCAACGACTACTGCAACACAGCTCCGCATCTACCACCCAGCGTTACATCGGCATTGAGCCACAAAAGATCGAAACAGCAATACAGAACCATGCGCAGTTGATATAAATAGTCCCTCCCGGTTTGGGAGGGACAACTTTTTAGCTTGTTTTCTTTTGTCTTAAAGAAAACGTAGCAATCATACCTATCGACGAAAGAAACATTAAAAGTGTTAAACATAACGGAGAATATGTATCTCCGGTTTGCGGTGTCGATGCAATTTTCGTGAAGTTAACGTACAGCGTTGCTTCACCTGTGATAGCAGGCAGAACGATTTTCCCGTTCTTTGCTTCTTTCGTATAATCAAAACCGTTGTAAACAACCGATTTGATCTCATTTTCAGCGTCCGGGGTTATGCGTAATTCAACGGCGGAATTGCGAGGGATTTCCACCGTTCCGGATTGGGTATATGCAACACCGTTGATAGCAACCATTCCGTTTCCGGACAATTCCAACATAAGGGGAAAAGTTTCAGGCACAGTCGTGGTAAGAGTTGTGCTGTTTGTAGCTGCTGCCACTGGGAAACAAATTACCAAGGTCAACGCAGCCAGCAGTGCACACAATACTGCTTTGTAGAAAAAATTTGACCTTGTTTTCATAGCTTCTTTGATATCACTCTGCTACTACTTCTGCGGTAAAGGTAATCGTTGCAGTGTATTCGCCCCCAAGAGCTTTACCCCAATCGGCACTATTGACCATAATATAAAAACTATCTAACCACTGTTTTGCTGCTTGGCTGTAATACGGAGTATCATCCACATCTCCGGAGGCTTGACCCGGAAAAACAATATATTCACCACTTGCAATAGTTTTTTCATTATGCTGGTAGTTGTTATCTGCATAACGCGCCTCTACAACAAAAGGAATTGTCGTACTAACGCTTTCCGAAGAAAAAGCATCATATGTAATAGTGATTTTTAAGCTTTTTCCCACGGCAAAACCGGAAGCATTGGTAACGGTAACGGCACCAAGCTTGGTTTCGGTTGCACCATAAGTAATCTCCTGATCTGCAGGAACATTCAGCGTATAAGATGCGGCGGGAACGTTTGTGGTCAGTGTTGTGGTATTTGCGGCAGAGGCGATGGTTGCCATAGAGGCAAGCATCATAACCGCCAAGAGGATTGCGAATAGTTTTTTCATAATAATTTCTCCTTTGTTATATTATTTCACCCATAGGGTTACTTTTGTTTCTGCACCGTTCAACGGTGAAAGCGTCTCGTCCATACGATAGCAGGAATAACGCAGGACGGCATTGGAATATGTGCCTTTTTCTAATACCTCGGACAGCACCATCGGCTTGGATGTTTCACCCGGCTTGACCAATTCAGATTGCCAAAGCAGCGTTCCGTTTTCCAAGTACAGCGAGATTTGGAAATAGCAATCATTCTGCGGCGGATTTGGGAGGCACACTGTCTGTTCTCTGTTGTTGGCTTTCAGTTCCAACATTTCATAGCCCGGGATTGCTATGGAATCAGGATTCTTTACGACAGCTGATTGTGTTAGTTGTGATTCTTGCTGTGATGTGTTTTTGCAGCAGATAAACAGGAGAATAACAAGCAGACAGAGCAGAAAGATAATTAGTATCAGTTTTGTAATCGAAAAGTGCTTTTGTGCTGCTTTTTCAAAACGACCTTTTCTCATATCGTATTTTTACCTGATTGCTTTATATAACGATTATGCCGGGTTCTTCCGTTTTCACAACGTGTCACGTTTTTAATCCTGCCATCACTAACACAGTTGGCAAAATACCTGCCAAAGCTGATACGGTCACCCTTAGAAAGCGCATCCCATTTGTGCCCCGGAAACAGTTGTTTTACCTCAAACTTAATGCCAGGCTGAATGCTTGTTGTGATAGTTTCTTTCGCAAGAGCCATCCATTCTTCGTGGTTCATTGGCAATACCCCTTTAATCTTTGACCTTTTCTCGGAAGTAATCATATATTTCTATGCTTGTTTTTAATAATAACATATATTTTTTGACTTTTCAATAGTTAACGACAAATATTTTATTACTAACTGTAGCACAATAGTAGTTATCATTATTTATGAGGTGATAGCTATGTTTGAAGACTTTGTAAAAGATCGCATAACGCAGTTACGGCTGAAGAAGGGCGTATCTGAATATCAGATGAGTTATGATTTGGGACACAGCCGCGGGTATGTCTACAACATTTCTTCTGGCAAGGCACTTCCGCCGCTTAAAGAGTTTTTTGCTATCTGTGATTATTTTGAAATCACACCGCAGCAGTTCTTTGACGATAGCACTCAAAATCCCGAACTAATTCAAAAGGCCGTAGAAGGAATGAAAAAACTTGACGAGAGCGATATGCTGATGTTATTGAGCATTATCAATCGGATGCTAAAATAAAGGGCGGAGAAATCCGCCCTTTTCTTTTGGCATTTGAAGTGCTATAATATTGGAAAAGACACATTCAAAACGAGGTGAATAGAATGTCCAGAAAGAATATCTTTGATGTGGTTTCAGGGTCGTTTGATATAGCACATGAGCTCCAAAGGATAAGACGGTTATTTGAAGCTGAGCATCCCGTATATGTTCATAACATCAGAACCAGTTGCTCTGTTTTTAGGTATGTTGATAAATATGGATTTTATCAATGGAGCAATCGGGGGCGGTGTGTAGATGCCAATGACTTTTTGTCTATTCTTGGATACGAAGAACTATGGAAATCTGCATCCACGAACTTGCAGGATCTCCTAACACTAATCGAGATAATATATAATTTCTGTTGGATTGTAAAAGAAGCGGCTGGCAACATGAAAGTTTCGATTGATGGATCTCGAGAAAAGCATTTTTCTATTTTGGAAGAAACCTTAACAGTATGCCTGTCTCAGTACAATTACAAAGGAGAGTATTTTCCAGAACTTGAGCAGCTCATCGTCATTGAGGACAAGCCAGAGGCAACGGCAGTAGCCGAAATTGTTGACAACGATCTCAGTTATAAAGTACTTCGTTATAACCACTATATGCTCAAAGGCGATCTGCAGACAAAAAAGGATATCTTGTTAGCTTTGGGTGCGGATTTGGAACCCAAGAGAGAGCAAATCAAAGCGATTGATAAGGATTTGGAAGATGGTATTTTCTACATTCTGAACAATATGAATTTGCGACACAACAATACAGCCGAAGGAGATAAGCACTACAGACAGGCTGTAGTCAATATGGACAGTGCAACCCTGGAGAACTGGTATGATGAACTGTATCAGATGATGTTGCTGGCGTATTTACAGATGGATCAGGTGGCCAGAAATGCCAAGGTGAAGACATTAAAGCAGGCTGTTTCGCCTAAATGATATTGAGAGAAAAGGATGGAGAAATCCACCCTTTTCTCTTTGATCTTAGTGTGCTGTAGTAATTGAAAATGCACTTTCAAAAGGAGCGTATTTCTTATGGCTGAAAATATGTGGGAGAAATACCGTGCAGAACGTGAGAAAAACCAGAGCAAAGGCCCAAAGCACGGCAAGCAGGTCAACCAAAAGCTGAAGCCTTATGTGGTGCTCCAATACCTTCTGAAATACTCCGACGAGAACAACACCAAGTCTGCATATGATATTGTTGGTTACTTAGAGAATTGTGGGATTTCAGCTGAACGCCGATCTATCTACAAGGACATTGAGGACATCAACAGAATCATGCTCATGCTCCAAGAGGATATCGATCTGGAAGAGGTTGACATGATGATTGCCGAGGCAGAGGATTCCGGTGAAGAGGACGAAATCAACGATCTGAAGACTATCCTCTACGACAAGCACAAGAAGGGCTTTTATGTTCGTCAACGCAAGTTTGAACTGAACGACATCAGGCTATTGGCCGAGTGTGTCTATTCTGCTAAGTTCATTGCGGAGGGACAAGCCAAGCGGCTGGTGGATGTGGTCTGCGAATTTGTTAGCGAGGAGCAGGCAAAGAAAATCCGTCACAACGCGTTCCTCACGGATCGGGTCAAGACGGACAATAGGGGAGTGCTGAACAATATTGCTGCCATCAACGAGGCGATGAGTCGGCACTCAGATGGCGAACCGCACACGCCGGAAAAGATTAGCTTCAAATACACAAAGTATTCCATTGCGGATATGGGAACGCAGATCGAACGGCGTAAAGGTGAGCGTTACACGGTCAGCCCCTTCCAGCTCCTTATCAATGACGGTAACTACTATCTGCTGGCCTTTGATGATCGCTATCAGGAAATGAGAACATATCGCGTTGACCGGATGAAAGATATTCGCTTCACGGGCGAGCCAAGGGATGGGGAGGAGGCCTTTGAGCAGATTGACCTGAAGACATACACCAAGCGGGTGTTCTCTATGTATGGCGGCGAGCAGAAGCTCGTACAGATTCGTTTCATCAATCCTCTGCTGGATGCTGTGGTTGATCGCTTCGGCACAAAGGACGTGGAGTATGGCAAGCACGACGAGAGGCACTTTGTCGTGACCGCAAAGGTGGAGATCAGCGACCAGTTTTTCGGCTGGCTTTTGGGATTTGGCAAGAAAGCTAAATTGCTATATCCCGACGATGTGGTCGAGCGGTTTAAGGCTTATATGGATAAGATTCGGGAGATGTATTAAGTCGGCAACATCCGGATGTAATATAGCAATAATTGACATATATTCGAGATGTGGTATAATGCAAAGAAAGGTTACATTGGTAAGTTCACACCACATTTGGAGATAAAAATATGAGCAAAAATGATTGGGAGTTTATTTTTCCAAGGGAGACTTGGAAAACACTGGCAACGCTGAATATGATGCGGCTTCAAGACTCTGCATTAGCAATTAGTCAAGCGTGGCAGACTGCAATACCAAATTATGATTTAAAAGGAATAACTGCTGCCTTGGAGCAATGTGCGACTATCACTAAAGACCTTTCCAAGACGCTTTTTCCGGAAAAAACAGTGTTGGGATTGACGGATGCAATTATTGCAATGCAATCAGTTAAAATGTCTAGTATAGCGGCATCAATTCTACCTGATATTGATACCTCGGTGTATACTGCATTGCAAGAGTCAGTAGCGCGGGCGAGTGCTGATTGGTCTTGGCTATCTGGAGTATATACTGAAGATCGTGATAATGATGAAAATGCTGATGCTACCGAGACTGTTGCGGAGCAAAGTGTGGCTCCCGAGATTCGGGATCGGATAGCTGCAGATATTACGCAAGTGCTTTCTGAGCCTGAGACCATGCATGTTACTTCAAAGAATAAGTACCTTCAATGGATGCAGGAAAGTCCGGGGAATGCGTTACAATTCTTAAACACACTTATTTCTATTATTATGATGATCTTCGCGGCACTTAGTTTGGGGATACAAGCACGTCAAGCACGACCCGTTAAGGATTCTCAGGTATATGAAGAACCTGCTGCTACATCAAGTGTGGTCTATAATATTACAGTTGAGAATAATGTTACGGTTATTGGCGACAAACCTTACTATTATGAAGTGGAGTTCGTGAATCCTGAAACAGGTGAATTAGTAACAGGCTACATTTATAAGGGAAATATTACACTCGAAGAACCAGAAGAAACTGTGAATCCAGAGGACGAACCAGAAGACCCAGAAAGTACTGAGCCAACAGGCGAGGAATCCGAAGGTCAAGTAGAATCTGAGGAATGATGTGTAAAAGATGTTTCAACGGAGTAAGATTCTTGTTTGAATCTTACTCCGTTGTTGTTTACTTCTTGATTGTTTGTCGTTTGCTTTTGGTTAACTGGGTGAGAGGAGAGTGGAGATCATAGTCTTTGCCGATGTCGTTGTCGAAGATGCGACAATAGTGCTTCGTCATATTCAGGGTGCTATGTCCCATCAGCTTTTGCAGCATAAATGCATTTCCGCCACAGTCAAGAAGATACTTACGGGCAAAGGTATGGCGGAACTTGTGGATTGATGTGCTTTTGATTCCCCGACATTTGTTATACCGAGCGATTGCGTGGCGCAGAGCATCTTCGGTCAGCATACCGCCATAGACATCACAGAAAAGATAATCCTGCGGTTCGCCGCCACGGATTTTTATATATTCCCGGAGGATGTTTGCCATAAGGCTGCACAGGGGAATGACCTGAATCTTTCCGTTCTTGTTATGTCGGAAGGTTACTTGCATGGCGTTAAGGTCCACATCCTTATTCTGAATATTGCGGATTGTGGATGCACGGCATCCGCAGTTCAGAAGAAAGTTCACAATGACCCAGCAGCGAAACTCGCCAAAGTCACAGCTCTTGTCGGGACGTTGGAGTAACCGCTGCAGCTCTTCGTCGGTGTATGTTTCCTTTACGGTTTCCTTTTCTTTGATCGGGGCAATCGTTAGCGTGGATAGATTCTCTGCATTGCACCAGTTGTAGAATGTCTTTAACATCCGATTGTAGGTGGCGATTGTGTTGTGTGCAAGCCCGGCCCTTCGCATAGCAACAACCATAGCCTCAATGTCTCTTTTGGTTACTTGGTCAAACAGCTTTTCCGCATCAAAATATTTTTGCATGTTCTTCATATTATAGCGGTAATTGCGCAATGTAATATCCGCCACGCCCCTTGCTGTTTGGGAGGTAATGAACATCTCAAAAACCTCCAAAAAGTTCTGATTTTGACCATTTGTCATTTCAATTTTCTGCATAAATGTGACCTCATCCTTACTCGAAATTTGTGAGTTAGGGATGAGGTCATAGCTTTGTATCAAAAAACAAGAAAAACCTTTGATTCTCTTAGAGAATCAAAGGTTTTGGAGCTGCTAGCCAGATTTGAACTGGCGACCTCATCCTTACCAAGGATGCGCTCTACCGGCTGAGCTATAGCAGCAAACTTGCTTGACAGCTTCGCTATTATATACTGAAATGGTAAAATTGTCAAGCGGTTTTTGAAAAAATTTCGCCTTTTTTGCGGTGTCAGATAACCGCCCAGTCCGGCATCGCTTCAAACATCCGTTCCTCACCGAAAAGCGGGAAGGTCAGCTTACAGGAGAACAGCATGGGCTCCGAAGAATCGTCCCGGGAACCGTACTTATGATCACCCACCAGGGGGAAACCCCGGCTGGCAAACTGCACCCGGATCTGGTGACTGCGGCCCGTATGCAGGCGAATCCGCACAAGAGCAGGATCGCGCTCAGTTAAGCGAACAAACTCCAAGCGCGCCTTTTTCACGCCCTTGCGTTCCTTTTTGACAACGAATACCTTGTTCTTGCTGCTGTCCTTAAACAAAAAATCTGTCCAGTCGCCTTGCTCCGGGGGCGCACCATGAACCATGGCCACATATTCCTTGATCATCTTGCCGTCCTGGATGGCCTTGCTCAGCGCTGCCGCAGCGGCCTTAGTGCGGGCGTAGACCATGACACCACCCACATTCTTATCCAGCCGATGGATGGGGTATATCTCACCGCCCAATGCAGCAGGAACTTCATGCTCCGAGTCCATTCCCACGCGCTTGATGCACACAACAATGTGCTTATCTTCAAATAAAATTTGCATATACTGATCCTCTTGGAGATTGCCACGCCAGTGTGCGTACTGGCTCGCAATGACATATTATTATAGATACTATAGCAGAAAACACAGAAAAAAGCAATTTTTCTTGCGACGGATGGAAAAATCATGTATAATAGGAGAAGGTGATGAACATGACAACAAAAGATTATCAAAAGAAACGACCCATCGCTATATTTTTACGGTATTTTTCTAATCATAAGGGATTGTTTGCGGTGGACATCCTTTGCGCGGTACTCATTGCGGCGGTGGACCTGCTGTTTCCGCTGGTGACCCGTGCGGCGCTCTATGATATGCTCCCCGGGCAGATGTATCGCACCTTCTTTATCGTGATGGGCGTTATGGTGGCCTGCTATCTGCAGCGGGCATTTCTTAATTTTATCGTTGCTTACTACGGCCATACTTTCGGTATCCGCGTGGAGGCCGACATCCGCAAGGATCTGTTCCGGCATATGCAGGATATGAGCTTCGACTTTTACGACAAAAACCGTACAGGTCAGCTTATGAGCCGCCTGACAGCTGATCTGAATGACATTACAGAGCTGGCACATCACGGCCCGGAGGATCTGCTGACCTCTCTTTTGACTATGGTGGGTGCTGTGGCGGTTATGGCAAGCATCCAATGGCAGCTGGCGCTGGTGGTAGGACTGATGGTTCCGCTGTTTGCGGCGCTTGTGATGACCATGCGCCGCCGGATGCGTAATGCATCCCGCAAGGTCAAGGAGAAGACCGCACATATAAATGCAGAGATCGAAAGCAGTCTGTCCGGCGTGCGTACCGCCAAGGCCTTTGCAAACGAGCCCGTAGAGCATGCACGTTTTAACGCCGCCAACAGCATTTTCCGGGATTCAAAGCGGGAATTTCATAAGGCAATGGGCCAGTTCCACAGCTGCATGGAGTTCTTCCTGTGCAGCTTGAATGTGGTGGTCATCGGTGTGGGCGGCTACTTCATCATGGAAGGAAAGATGGACTATCGGGATCTGATCACCTTTACATTATACATTGCGTCCTTCGTTTCTCCCATGCGTAAGCTTTCTAATTTTTCGGAGCTGTTTGCCAATGGCTTTGCGGGACTGAACCGCTTTGTGGGCATCATGCGTACTGAGCCCACCATTCAGGATGACCCGGATGCTGTGGAGCTGGAGAATGTAAAGGGCAGCATTTGTGTGGAGGATGTTTCCTTCTCCTATACGCCCGGCGTTGGCGTTTTGCACCATGTGAACCTGACGGTCAAGCCCGGTGAGACCATTGCCATTGTCGGCCCGTCCGGTGGCGGCAAGAGTACCCTGTGCCAGCTGATCCCCCGGTTCTATGAAGTGACGGAGGGCAGGATCTCCATTGACAGCACGGATGTGCGGAAAATCACCCAGCGCTCCCTGCATCAAAATATCGGCATCGTTCAACAGGATGTGTTCCTGTTTGCGGACACTATTTTTGAAAACATCCGCTACGGCAAGCCGGATGCCACCATGGAAGAAGTGGTAGAGGCGGCCAGGAAAGCGGAAATTTACGAGGACATCATGGCCATGCCCGATGGTTTCCAGACCTATGTGGGTGAGCGGGGGACGCTTCTGTCCGGCGGACAGAAGCAGCGTGTGGCCATTGCCCGGATATTCCTGAAGAATCCGCCCATCCTCATTTTGGATGAGGCAACCTCGGCTTTGGATTCTGTGACAGAGGCGAAGATCCAGAGAGCTTTTGATGCGCTGGCAAAGGGCAGAACCACCTTGATTATCGCCCACCGGCTGTCCACCATCCGTGCAGCGAATCGCATCGTTTCCATTGCTGACGGTGTAATCACCGAATGCGGCACCCATGAAGAGCTGCTCAAAACCGGCGGCATCTATTCTCAGCTGTATACCACACAAAATGCCACCAACGGCGGCAAGATCGGACAGTAGACTACGAGTAAATTCACAGGGGGTCAGATACAATTATGGCTGTAATTTCACTATCCTTCTTGACATTTTGTGCGGTGACTATTACCGGATATTTTATTGTTCCTATGAAAATCCGCCTTTATTGGCTGCTTGCAGCAAACCTGTTCTTTTATGGGTGTTTTGGCTTGGAGGCATTTTTGCCAATTGGAATAACCATTCTTTCTACTTATGTTTGTGCACGTATAGTGGGGGGACTGATAGATAAGGGCAGAGTTGGGTCGGCGAAAGCAGTCCTGATATTTACGCTAGTACTGAATCTCGGAATTCTCGGAATTGTAAAATATCTGAACTACTCATTGTCTCTGCTTGGCCGCTTTTTGGTATTTGAGATATCTGAGGTTTCGCTGATTGTACCGTTGGGCATAGCGTTTTATTCCATGCAAGCAGCTGGATATTGTATAGATGTATACCGTAAGAAATATGCGCCTGAAAGAAATTTCTGGAAGTATACCCTATATATGACTTTTTTTCCTATCATTATGCAGGGCCCTATTTCCCGGTACGACCAACTGTCCCCCTCGCTTTTTACGCAGCATCGCTTTTCCTTTGAAAGAATGAAGTCCGGACTCTCGCTTGTGTTGTGGGGTCTGTTCAAGAAGATGGTCATCGCGGACCGTGCCGCGATTATTGCAAATCAGGTATTCGGCCACTATGCAGAATATAGCGGTGCGGAAATCATTGTTGCCGCACTGATGTACACTGTACAAATCTACACAGATTTTTCTGGTTGTGTGGATATTTCCCGCGGTATTGCAGAGGTGTTGGGAATATCTTTGGTGGACAATTTTGACCATCCGTATTTCTCAACATCTATTAAGGACTTTTGGCGCAGATGGCACCGGTCCCTGTCTTCCTGGTTTCGGGATTACTTATACATTCCACTTGGCGGAAGCCGAAAGGGGAATGTACGTAAGTATATCAATTTACTGATTGTTTTCTTTTTCAGTGGTCTGTGGCATGGGGTAGGTGTTCACTATATCGCTTGGGGCATCCTCCAAGGTGTTTATCAAATCGTGGGTGAGCGGACTCAAAAAGCACGGTATAGACTCTACGATGCATGCGGTATCAACAGGGAAAGCAGAGTGTTTCGATTTGGACAAAGCTTGGTTACTTTCGGTCTGGTAACGGTCTCCTGGGTGTTTTTCCGTGCGGATGGTTTAATCACGGCGTTGAAGATGCTGAAATCTGCTGTGTTTGGTTATCCGTGGTTGCTTACAAATGGAGCTTTGCTCAAGCTTGGACTTGACGGAATGGACTGGAATGTTCTAGTCCTGTCTTTGGGTGTTTTATTAGCGGTTTCACTTTTGCAGGAGAGAATGTCTGTGCGTCAAGCTTTGGAGCGTCATTCGTTTTGGATACGATATCCTGTGTATATTGCGGCCGTGATGACAATTTTGATTTTTGGCATATACGGACCTGGATATGATGCTGCACAGTTTCTGTATATGCAGTTTTAGGGAGATAGAAGCATGAAAAAGAAGATAGCAGTCATTATACGCAGAGCAGCCTTTGTCTGCTTGTTAGTACTGATATTAACCTTCACTGCGGAAGTGTTTGAACGCAAAACACTGTACGGCGAATGGAATTATACACTCAAAGTCGGAGGATTTTCTAATTTGCCGGAGCATTCCGTGAATGTTGTGGGTGTTGGTTCCAGCCACATGTACTGTACGCTTAATCCTGTCCATATCTACGAGCAGACAGGAGACAGTTATTATGTCCTTGCCACACAGCAACAGCCGGTGGAGGCAACCTATTACTATGTTAAGGAAGCACTGGAACAGCAGTCTCCCGATGTGATCATTATTGAGGGTCTCATGTATCTGAACTACAGTGGTGCAGTACAGGAAGGAGTCGCCCATGATGCTATTGATCCGTTTCCGGACGATCTCAATAAATGGAAAATGATTGGGGAGATGAACACGGAGGATGCGAAGGAAAATTATTATTTTCCGTTTCTGAAATATCATACTCGGTGGAAGGAATTGACCAAGGCAGATTTTGATTTTTCATACAAATGCAAAACAGATCCGCTACATGGATTCGTTTTCCTCAAGGAATCCAAGCCCAATACTTGTACGCAGTTGTCCTACGAGGATGCTGAACTGGGCATCCTTGCGGAAAGAAACCTGGAGTATCTTCAAAAAACTGTGGAGTTGGTTCGGGAGCATGGCAGTCAACCAATGATACTGCTAGCACCTTACAGCACAGCCATAGAGGACTTGGCGCAAATAAAGGCACTCAGTGTTTTCTGCTGTGAAGAGAGAATTCCGTTTCTGGATCTGAACATAGTATACAATGAATTGGGGATTGATAATGATATAGACTATTATGATGAGGGACACCTGAATGTTTATGGGGCAGAGAAGGCTAGCCGATATATCGCAAACTTCGTGGATACACATTTTGAATTAAGTGATAAGAACTCGAAATATGACGAGCATTGGCAAGAGGATATTGCATACTACCATGACAAGAAAGCAAAAAGCGCAGAATAGCCCAGTATACGGCGCTGCCAATGGTGAGATGAAAGTGCAATGCGGTATATCTCGCAGAATTTCTGGATCAATGATGTGTTTCGGCGCATTGCCGCAGAAAAACTGGTGCATATGAAAATGGACGCCTAGCTCCCCTTGGCTGAACAAGGAAGAGGGCCTCAATGCTATGTTCTGGGAATCTTTTCATAAGGAGCGGAAAATTGAAACGACTACGGCGACATATTTTTTTCAGCATACCCGAGTTCTGTCTGGAGACAGCCCACTTATCATCTATAAAAACAGCACCATTCCTCCCGGAATGGTGCTGTAAACATTAGTGCATCATTGGAGCTGTACGATCACCAGGTGTGCTGATACGGGGCGAGTGCCGCCGGCCAACGGTGTGATGGTCAGTGCATCAGCCGTACCTTCGGGGTTGCGGACAGTCAGAACGGAGTTGGCGACGGTGGTTTCTACGATGGCCATGCCAACAATTTGGGCAGTCCTTCCTGCCCGGCCGGCTACCGTATAGGCCAAATCCACGCCATTCAAGGTCAGAATAAGCTGGCCAGGCTCCGTTACACTTACCTGGAACAGTACCTGATAGGTGCCAATCGCGCCCAGAGTAAAGGAGTCAGGGCCGGATCGCGCGATACCGGTTCCGCTGTTAGGCCCATCCTGGGGGAAGCTGATATCTGTGCCGGGGGCGACGGTTGCAGCATTGTCAGGCGGCATCAGTGCATAGAAATCTGCAAAGCCCAATACACCACCAGCGGGTCCCTGCGGACCAACAGGCCCGGTTTCACCGACGGGACCTTGTGGGCCAGTGGCCCCGGTTGCGCCGACAGGACCTTGCGGACCGGCAGGGCCGGTTTCACCGACGGGGCCTTGAGGACCAATGGGCCCGGTTGCACCTACAGGACCTTGCGGACCGGCAGGCCCGGCAACACCGGCAGGGCCCTGAGGGCCAGTGGGTCCGGTCTCACCGGCAGGACCCTGAGGACCAACAGGCCCGGCTTCGCCGGCAGGTCCTTGTGGTCCCACCGGCCCGGCAATGCCAACAGGCCCCTGAGGGCCGGCAGGCCCGGCAACACCTGCAGGACCTTGCGGGCCAACAGGCCCGGCTTCACCGGTTGGCCCCTGAGGACCGGTAGGGCCAGCTACGCCAGCAGGACCTTGCGGACCGGCAGGTCCGGCAATACCCGCAGGACCCTGCGGCCCGATGGGCCCGGTTTCACCCGTAGGGCCTTGGGGACCCACAGGCCCGGCTACTCCCTCAGGGCCTTGAGGGCCAACCGGGCCTCTTGGACCGGGGATGCCCTGTGGACCGGCGGGGCCTCTTGGGCCAACCGGACCTTGCGGACCGGCAGGTCCAGGGGGACAGCTGGGATAGCAGCAATTCGGCTCACGGTCTGCACAGCCGTAGCTCTGTTGGGGATAGCGTTTACAGGAATGATCGTCGAATTGGGGATCACAATTCCTGTCCGGGAAGTTGTTGTATCTGTTCAATAGAATCCCTCCTCATAATAAGACTGCGTTCCATGTTATGCTCTTTTGACAGAATCTGACACAGGGCGCTGATACTGTGTTTGCAAGATGGCATCGGGCTATTATATGAGCAGGGGAGATATGTTGTGCCTGTCCTGTGAGAATGCAAAACCGGTTGAGCCTGAACTCAACCGGTTTTTATTACATTTTCTCAGGAGCGGAGAAGCCAAGCAGATCTATGGAAGTTTCCAAAATGTTCTTTGCCAATGCGATCAAAGAAATGTAGCCTGCTTTCAATGTTTCGTCCTCTTCGCCCAAGATTCGGGTCTCATGATAGAACTTGTTGACTGCGCCGGCTAATTCGTAAATATAAGCGCAGATCAGATTGGGTGCAGAGGCCTTCAAAGCGCTCTCCAAAGCGGGGGAGAACTTGGTGATAGCCAGCATCAATTCCTTGGCGTACTCATTGGCTGGCTCAGCAATGGGCAAATGCTCCCATGCGCCGTATTTGGCCAAAATGGACTTGATCCGGACAATGGTGTACAGGATATACGGGCCGGTGTTGCCCTCAAAAGCGGCAAACCGCTCCATATCAAAGTTGTAGTCCTTGGTGGGCTGATTGCTCAGGTCACCGTACTTCAGCGCGCCCATGGCAATCTTCTGAGTGGTGGCTTCCACATCTTCGTCGGCCACGATGCGGTTTTCCACCACCTTGGCCCGGACGAAGTCCGTCATGTCGGAAATCAGGGTTTCCAGCCGCAGAACACCGCCGTCACGGGTCTTAAAGGGCTTGCCATCCGCACCGTTCATAGTGCCGTGACCCACATGCTCCAACTGCGTATCGGCCTTTACGATGCCGCTCTTTCTTGCGGCGCGGAACACCTGCTCAAAGTGCAGATTCTGTCGCTTGTCGGTGACGTAGAGCATCTTGTCCGGATTCCAGTCCTGCATACGCTGAACCATAGTGGCCAAATCGGTGGTTGCATAAATGGCAGAGCCGTCGGACTTGATGAGGATCATGGGAGGGATCTCGTTTTTGTCGCCCTCTTCTGCCACAGGAATGACCCATGCGCCCTCGGACTGGACAGCCACGCCCTTTTTCTTCATGTCAGCCACCATATCGGGGATGTAGGGGTCAGCATCGCTTTCGCCCAGCCATTTTTCAAAGTGGACATCCAGATTGTCATAGTTCTTCTTCAGATCGGTGACAGATACCTTCATAATGTGCTGCCACAGGGCGCGATAGCCGCGGCGTCCCTGTTGCAGTTCCAAGGTGGCCTGGTGTGCCTTATGAGAGAATTCCGGAGCCTTTTTCTTGGCGGATGCGGTGGGGTAGATCTCCTCCAGCTCGTCCACCGTAAAGGGGGCAGTTTCGGGATAGTCGCCAGCAAAATCCGGGTCGAAGTAGGGTAGCTCCGGCTGACGCTCTTGAACTTCCGCAATAATCAGACCCATTTGCAGACCCCAGTCGCCCAGGTGCACATCGCCGATGGTATTGTAACCCAGGAACTTGTGCAGCCGCTTCAACGCTTCGCCGATGATGGCCGGACGCAGGTGGCCGATGTGCAGAGGCTTTGCCACATTGGCTCCGCCGTAGTCCACCACAACGGTCTGCCCAGCGCCGATCTTCTCCACGCCGAAATCCTCGGATGTGCGCATTTCTTCCAGATAGCTTTGCAGGAAGTGGCCGGAAAGTTTCAGATTGATAAAGCCGGGCATGACCGCCTCGATCATGCTGTAATCGTCGGCATTCAGCTTCTCTACCACAGCGTTGGCAATTTGAATGGGGGCGCATTTGTACTGCTTGGCGGCGGCCAGCGCGCCGTTGCACTGGTATTCGCACAGGTCAGGCCGGTTGGATACGGTAACTCTGCCGAAAGCGGCATCATATCCGGCATCCACAAATGCCTGCTGCATTTTTCCTGTGATGATGTCTAAGATTCTTTCCATGTTATTCTCCTTAGATATGCAATGTAGGGGCGACCACTGGTCGTCCGCGGACGTGCAATGCACGCCCCTACAATGGGCTTACTGCTGTTTGTTCTGTGCCATCCATTCCAGATAATCGTCGTAAGTGCCATAGCGGTCTACGATGGTGCCGTCCGGCTGGAATGCGATGACCCGGTTACAGGTGGAGGTGAGCATTTCGTGGTCATGGGAGGCCAGCAGCACCACGCCGGGGAAGGCCTCCAGGCCCTTGTTCACAGCCTGGATGGATTCCATGTCCAAATGGTTGGTGGGCTGGTCAAGGAGCACCACGTTGGCACCGCTCAGCATCATTTTGCTGAGCATGCAGCGCACCTTTTCACCACCGGACAGGACATTGACAGGCTTAAATACATCCTCATTGGAGAACAGCATCCGGCCCAGGAAGCCGCGCAGATACACATCGTCCTTCTTGGCGGAATACTGGCGAAGCCAGTCTACCAGCTGTTCACTGTTGCCCTCGAAATAGGGGGTGTTGTCCTTGGGCAGATAGCTGCGAATGGTGGAGATGCCCCACTTAATAGAGCCTTCATCCGGTTCCAGCTCACCCATGAGGATCTGGAACAGAGCAGTCTGTGCCAGCTCGTTTTCACCCACAAAGGCGATCTTGTCGTTCTTGCCCACAGAGAAGTAGACCTTGTCCAGCAGCTTGACGCCGTCCACCGTCACGGAAACATCGTTGACGGTGAGAATATCCTTGCCCAGCTCCCGCTCCGGCTGGAAGCCCACAAAGGGATAGCGGCGGGTGGAGCAGGGCATTTCCTCCACAGTCAGCTTGTCCAGCAATTTGCGGCGGGCGGTAGCCTGCTTTGCCTTGGATTTGTTGGCGGAGAACCGCTGAATGAACAGCTGCAGCTCTTCGATCTTCTCCTGATTGCGCTTGTTCTTGTTGCGGATCATAGCCTGCACCAACTGGGAAGATTCGTACCAGAAGTCGTAGTTACCCACGTACATCTTGATCTTGCCGTAGTCAATATCCACAGTGTGGGTGCAGACGGTATTCAGGAAGTGCCGGTCGTGGGACACAGCGATGACCATGCCGGGGAAGTCCAGCAGGAAATCCTCCAGCCAGTTGATGGCTTCAATGTCCAGGTTGTTGGTGGGCTCGTCCAGCATGACGATGTCGGGATTGCCGAACAATGCCTGAGCAAGCAACACCTTCACCTTCAGACGGGGATCGGTGGTCTCCATCAAGTCATAGTGCAGCTCTGTGCCGATGCCCAGACCCTGCAAAAGACGGGATGCGTCGGATTCTGCCTCCCAGCCGCCGATCTCGGCGAATTCTGCTTCCAGGTCAGCGGCGCGCAGGCCATCCTCGTCGGAAAAGTCAGGCTTTTCGTAGATGGCATCCTTTTCCTTCATAATGTCGTAAAGATGCTGATTGCCCATGATAACGGTATCCAGGATAGTGTACTGGTCGTAAGCGTTCTGATTCTGCTTCAAAACGGATACTCGCTTGTCGGGATCGATAGAAATAGAGCCCGAGGTGGAATCCAGCTCGCCGGTCAAGATCCGCAGAAAGGTGGACTTGCCTGCACCGTTGGCACCGATGATGCCGTAGCAGTTGCCGGGTAAAAACTGGAGATCTACATGCTGGAACAGCCATTGGCCGCCGAATTGCATTCCCAAGTTGCTGACTGTAATCATTTTATACTCCTTTTCGTAGGCACATAATAATTCATTATAATTATACCATATAAAACCAAAAAAGCAAGCCGATCCGCCACCGGATCGGCTTAATTTTTACAGAATTCCCCGCAGAACCAACATAAGCAGGATGCAGGTCGCCAAAAGGGCAGCGCCCAGCAGATAAATGCCCCATTTTGCAGAAGCTGGCTTGGAAGTAGTCTTGGGGATCAGTCCGGTTTTTCTCAGTGCGGACACCAAAGGCTTGTAGAGCATCAGGGTCAGCGCGCTGTTAAATCCGGCTTTCAATGCATTAAAGGGAAGAAACACGGGAATCAGCATAGACACCACCACAGGGCGTGAAACACCCATATATAGGGGGGTGATCAGCCAGTTCCATAAAAGCATAACGACGATCATAGCGGCAGAGCCAAGCAGCAGGCCGACCACCGCTCCGGATACCGAATGCTTTTTCTTGTAAACAAAGGCGGCTGTGCAGGCGAAGCTGGCACTGGACAGGAAATTCATGAAAAAACCGATGATCCCCGTATCACCGATGGTCAGTGCCTCTATTGCGGCGGCCACCAGGGAGATAGCAAGGGCGGACAAGGGTCCAAGTAAAAAGCCGCCGATGGTGATGGCTACATCCATTGGCTCATAGCTTAAAAACGGTGCAGCCGGGATCAGCGGAGTCTTAAAGAAAGACAGAAGGTATGCCACAGCTGCCAGCATGGCCGGCAGCACCAATTTTTTAACATCAGATTTCTTTTTCATCTTTTTCACCCCATAAAAATACCCTGAGTGAATCCACTCAGGGCACAAAAATGCAAAATGCACGCATCTTCTTCCATCCAGACTCTACTGTCGGTATCGGAGTTGCACCGATTCAGCGCATTGCGCTCGCGGACTGTCGGGCAATCTCTGCCCACCGCCGGTCGGGAATTTCACCCTGCCCTGAAGATCCATTTGAAGTTATCTACAGGATACCATAGGGCGTGAGCCTTGTCAAGGGAAGAAGAATGTGGTACTATTTATGTTATAGGGGCGGTGGATGCCGGGGGCGTGGTTTCCTGAGGCACGGCTTGCGGCATCTTGAAGCTGCGGATGCTGCCCTTGGCAGAGGTGTCAGTCACATCGCCGCCGATGACCTGGTTCTTGTAGACCAACAAGGTGGCGTAGACCGGGGCGGTGGCGTCAGGAAAGTTGTTGATCTGATACACGTAACGCATGACGGTCTTCCCGGCATAGGCGGAAAGATCGTATCCCTGACTCTTCTGCAGCTCGTTGTACCGATTAAAGACATCGTTGCCGGATTCGGGAATACGCACCTGCCCGGATTCAACAGGTGATGTGGTCACCTCCCAGCCGAAGCTTTTTAAGAAAGCGACCCGGGCGTCGTTGTTGGCTACCCCGGTGGAAGAGGTGGGGGTGGAGTCATTTCCACCGAAAATCAGGAAAAGACCTGCCACTACGATCACCACGGCAGCCAGAATGATAGCGATCTTCTTTTTATCGACCTTTGCGGTCATAACCAGCATAGAAATCCCTCCATATTAGAATTGGCATTACAGCCTATTCGCGCTTGGACAAGGATAGAACGGAGAAATTATGGAACGATTGGACAAATTCTTATGTGACAGCGGGGTCGGCACCCGCAGTCAGGTAAAGCTCATTATCAAAGCGGGCAGGGTAACCGTGGACGGTGTTGTACAAAAGGATGTGGGCGCAAAAATCGACCCGCTGACACAGACTGTTTGTCTGGATGCAGAGCAGCTGACGGGAGCAATTCGTTTGGTGGTGATGCTCAATAAGCCGGCAGGCTACATTACCGCTACCGAGGACAAGCAGGACAAGACCGTAATGGAGCTGCTGCCCAAAGAATTACAGGGCAGGGGACTGAACCCTGTTGGACGCCTGGACAAGGCGACGGAAGGCCTGCTGCTGTTTACCAATGATGGCGAATTGCTGCATCGGCTGATCTCGCCCAAAAAGGAAGTGCCCAAGGTCTACTATGCCAGACATGAAGGTACAGCCACGGACGCGGATGTGGCGGCCTTTGCTGCCGGATTGACACTGGCGGACGGCACGGTCTGCCGTGGCGCGAAGCTGCAGCCCCTGGGGCCGGGGGAGAGCCGCATCACCGTGTGTGAGGGTAAGTACCACCAGGTGCGACGGATGATGGCATCCAGACATATGCCGGTGACATATTTGGAGCGGCAGAAGGAGGGCAATCTGTCGCTGGGAGAGCTGCCCCGGGGTCAAATCCGGCTGCTGACGGAGGAAGAAATACAGGCGCTGGAAGAAAAATAACATGCCAATGTAGCAATACAGCCAAAAAAGAGAGTATTTTTTGCAATAATATGCCAAAAGGCACTTGCAAATTGTGCAAAAGGGTTGTATAATGATTATGCAATTTTGTAAAAAGTGCATGCAATGAGAGAGTAAAGGAGATTTTAATATGTCCAACAGCGTTTTTCAGAATGTCATTGTGCAGTTAAGAGATATTTCCGACCGGGTGTTCGGCGTGATCGATTCAGAAGGCTGTGTTGTCTCCTGTACCGATGTTTCCCTGCTGGGGGAGCGTTGGCCTGAAGCTGCTGTGAAGGCAGCCGGCTCTGCTGGATTGGTGGTCCAGTTCAATCAGAAATCCTTCAAGACGATCTTCAGCGGCACAGGCGTGTTTGAATATGCAGTGTTCTGCTCCGGCACGGATGAGGCCGCCCGCAGCAGCTGCCTGATGGCTTACATCGCGCTGAACGATGCCAAGACCTTCTATGAGGAAAAGCATGACAGAGGCACCTTTGTCAAGAATATTATTATGGATAACATTCTGCCCGGGGATATTTACATCCGGGCCAAGGAGCTGCATTTTGTCACCGATGCACCCCGGGTGGTATATCTGGTTCGTCAAACCAGCCATGCGGATGTGGCAACTGTGGATGTGCTCTCGGGCCTGTTCCCGGACAGAAGTCAGGACTTCGTTCTGAGCGTTAACGAAACGGATGTGGCAGTGATCAAGCAGATCACAGCTTCTACTTCCGCAGCAGAAATGGAAAAGATGGCCCGGGCGATGGAGAAGGCATTGAAGGACGAGCTGGGCGTGAAGGCTGTCATCGGCTTCGGCACTGTGGCGGAGCACCTGCGTTCTTTGGCTGACTCCTACAAGGAAGCACAGACGGCCATTGATGTGGGCAAGGTCTTCGACACCGAAAAGAGCATTATCAATTATGAAAACCTGGGTATCGGCCGGCTGATCTATCAGCTGCCCACTACGCTGTGCGACATTTTCCTCAGCGAGGTATTCAAGAAGAACTCCATCGATTCTTTGGATCAGGAGACGCTGTTTACCATCAATAAATTCTTTGAAAACAATCTGAACGTTTCGGAAACCTCCCGGAAGCTCTTTGTCCACCGGAACACCCTGGTGTACCGTTTGGAGAAGATCAAAAAGCTCACAGGCTTGGATCTGCGCCAATTTGATCATGCCATCGTCTTCAAGGTGGCGCTGATGGTGCGCAAGTACCTCTCCTCCCGGGAAACCCGCTGAGTCCATAGATTCGGGCCTGCTGCAACCGCAGCAGGCCTGTTTTTACACAAATGGAAAAGAATGCCATATAATTTGGTGAAACAATGCAAAATGCCCCTTTTTCCGGGAAAACTCCCATGAAAAAAGCAAAATAGCACAGCTTGTTATTGACATTGGCGTTACAATGTGTTACAATTTGGTTACATTAATTCTGGAGAAACAACGCTATGATTGAATTTACAGATGTAGTCAAATCCTATTCCGTCGGCAACCGGGCGCTCAAGGGCGTGTCCATGCAGATCGAGGATGGAGAGTTTGCTTTTTTGGTGGGCCCTTCCGGTTCCGGAAAGTCCACGATTATTAAATTGATTACCGGAGAGCTGAAGCCTACCTCCGGTACTGTTCATGTTAACGGCTATTCTTTGGAACGGATCCGCAAGCGGGAGATCCCGTATTTGCGCCGGACAGTGGGCATTGTGTTCCAGGATTTCCGGCTGATTCAGAACAAGACGGTTTATGAGAATGTGGCATTTGTCATGCGGGCCATCGGTGCCCAGGAGAAGGAGATCCGGGAGCGCGTACCTTACGTGCTGAATCTGGTGGGTCTGGATACCAAGAGCCGCCGCCATCCCGGTGAGCTGTCCGGCGGTGAGCAGCAGCGTTTGGCCATTGCCCGCGCGCTGGTGAACAATCCGTCCACCATCATAGCGGACGAGCCCACCGGAAACCTTGATCCGGCCCGTTCTCTGGAGATCATGAGTCTGCTGATGGAGATCAACAACCTGGGAACCACCATGCTGGTGGTCACCCACGCCAAGGATCTGGTGGAGCGTTTCCAGAAGCGTGTCATCGCCATTGACGATGGTTTGATTATCGGCGACGGAATGGATGGGTATTACACACATGAAGATCAATAATATCGGTTATTTGATGAAAGAGGGCATCCGCGGGATATTTCTCCACGGCTTTATGTCCTTTGCCGCCGTTTGTGTTACGGTGGCCTGCCTGCTGATCGTAGGCGGCTTTTCCTGCCTGATGTACAATCTGAGCATCATGGTGGAGGATCTGAACAAAACAAACCAGGTCATGGTGTATGTGGATGAAAACTACACCGATGCCGAAGCCAGAAGCGTAGGCACCTTGATCAATAAGGTGGACAACGTATTTCAGGCGACCTTCGTATCCCGGGAAGAGGCTTTGGAGGATTTTGTGGCTGACCACGGCGGCGACAGCGCCTTCGTAGGCGTGGATGCCAACCCCCTGCGCCACCGCTTTGTGGTTCTGTTGGAGGACAACAGTCTGATCGAGCAGACTGTGGCCCAGCTGCAAAAGGTGGAAGGTGTGGTCAAGATCAGCGCAGCCTATGAATTGGCTCAGGGATTTACCACCTTGCAGGACGTTTTGCACATCGCATCCATTGCAGTCATCGGCGTGTTGCTGCTGGTAAGCTTGCTGATCATATCCAACACCGTCAAGCTGGCCATGTATGACCGGCGGGATGAGATCGCCATTATGAAAATGGTGGGCGCGACGAATGGATTTATCCGCCTTCCCTATGTGGTGGAGGGCTTTACTTTGGGCATGATCGGTGCTGGCCTGGCTTTTGGCGTGCTGTGGCTTTTGTATGATGCACTGTTGGGCCGCCTGGCCTCGGTGGATACGCTGCAGCTGCTGAATTTTGTGCCCTTCCAGGAGTTGCTGCTTCCCATGATCAGCATCTTCTGCGCTGCCGGCCTGTTTGTGGGCATTGTGGGCAGCTGGACCTCGATCCGCAAGTTCATGGATGTTTAACTAAGACCAAGGAGACCAATGAAGATGAACAAGAAAAAGTTCTGGGCATCATTGCTTGCCGGTATTATGGCGGGCATTATGATATTGACCTTGCTGCTGCAGCTGATCCCTACTCCGGCCCAGGCTGCAACTTCCAGTGAGATCAAGAACCAGATCGAGGAAATGGAAAAAGAGCAGGCAGAGCGTCAAAAGGAACTGGACGAGCTGGAGGCTAAGCGCAAAGAAAACCTGTCTGAAATGCAGGATATCATTGATCAAAAGAATATCGTGGATCAGCAGGTCGCACTTCTGCACGAGCAGCTCGATATCCTGAACGACCAAATCGCTGCCTATGCGGTTATGATCGCCGACAAGCAGGCAGAGCTGGACAAGGCAAATGAGGACCTGCAAAACATGAAGCAAAAGCACATGGAGCGCCTGCGTGCCATGGAAGAGGATGGCTCGCTGTCGTACTGGTATGTGCTGTTTGAGGCCAACAGCTTTACGGATCTTTTGGATCGTCTGAACATGGTCCAGGAGATCGCTGCGGCGGATCAAAGACGCATTGAAGAAATGGGTGAGGCTGCCAGGATCGTGGAGGAGACCCGCTTGATACTCCAGCAGGAACAGGCAGCCTTGCAGGACAGCCGTCAGAAAATGGCTGCCAAGCAGGCAGAATTGGATAAAAAAGCCCAGGAATCTGAAGAATTGCTGGCAAAGCTCATCGCACGGGGTGAGGAATACGAGATCTGGATCGAAGAGCAGGAGGATCAGCTGTCCGATCTGGAAGATGACCTGGCGGATATGAATGTGGAGTATGACCGGGTCAAGTACGAAGAATGGCTGGCCACTTCTGTGCCTCCCACAACAAAGCCTCCTGCCACTTCTTCCTCCTCCTCGTCGTCGTCCTCCTCTTCCGGTGGGAACAGCGGATACAGCGAAACGATCTGGCGTGCAGGAACGGCCATGACACCCAATACAGTGGACGGGATCACCTGGTATACACCCTGTGACTATAACCGTATCTCCAGCACCTTTGGCATGCGTTTTCACCCGGTCTACCATTACTGGAAGATGCATAAGGGCGTGGACTTTGCCATTGGACATACCCCCATTTATGCCACCCGTCCGGGTGTGGTCGTGATCGCCACCACCTGGGAGGATGCAAGCGCGGGCTACTACGTGATGATCGATCACGGCGACGGCTTCCGCAGTGTGTACATGCATATGTGTAAAAAACCCTATGTAAAGGTGGGCGATTTTGTAGCCGCCGGCCAGGAACTGGGCTGCGTGGGTTCAACAGGTGCATCCACCGGCAATCACCTGCATTTTGGCATCAGCAAATATAATTCCAAAACCGGAAAATATGAGTATGTCAATCCCTTGCTGTACGTAAAATAAGCATAGTCCCACAGCCCTGCGGGGCTGTGGGAATCCTTTGTTTTGAGGTGTTACAAGTGAAATACGAAAAATGGAATCGAATTTTGTCCTATGTCCTGGTGGCGCTGCTCAGCGTGACATTGACAGTGGCGGTAATGCTGGGCATTTTTATGTCCAACCGGCAGAGCAGCAAGCTGATAGCGCTGGAGCAGTTGATCCGGGAACGGTTTATCGGCGATGTCGACGAAACGGCCATAGAGGATGCTGCGGCCAGCGCAATGGTCAATGCCCTGGGAGACCGCTGGAGCTATTATATTCCCGCAGATGAGTACGCAGCCTACATGGAGCAGATGAACAATGCTTATGTGGGCGTGGGCGTCACCATTACCCTGGAGGAAAGCGGAGACATCAGAGTCATCGAGGTTGTTGCCGGAGGCCCTGCGGAAGAGGCCGGAATACAGGTGGAGGACCTGATCGTTAAGGTGGAAGGACAGTCTGTTTCCGGGATGAATCTGAATGACATCGGAAAGCAGATCCAGGGCGAGGAAAATACCACTGTAAGCATCACAGTTCTGCGCGGCAGTGAAGAGAAAACGATGGAGGTGACTCGCCGTGCCATCCGGACACCGGTGGTGGAAGCACAGCTGCTGGAGGAAAGCATCGGCTTGATCACGATCTTCAATTTCAACAGCAATTGCGCCGTCGAGACCATTACAGCCATTCAGGAGCTCATGGCACGCGGTGCGCAGAAGCTTATTTTCGATGTGCGCAACAACCCCGGTGGCTATGCCCAGGAATTGGTGAAGGTGCTGGACTATCTGCTGCCGGAGGGCAAGCTTTTTACCACCGTAGATTACACCGGGGTAGAGCATACGGATATGTCGGATGCTTCCTGCCTGGAGCTTCCCATGGCGGTGCTGGTCAACGGCAATTCCTACTCTGCTGCAGAGTTTTTTGCTGCAGCCATGGCAGAATATGATGCAGCTGTGGTGGTGGGCGAAAAGACCTCGGGAAAGGGCTATTTCCAGAGCACCTTCCGTCTGCCGGACGGTTCTGCGGTGGGACTTTCCATCGGTAAGTATTATACCCCTAAGGGGCAGAGCCTGGCAGATGTGGGCGTTACGCCGGATGTCCAGGTGTCGTTGGAAAACAGCCAGGCCGGACTGGAGCCGATGGAGGATCCGCAGGTGCTGGCAGCGATCGAAGCACTGAATTCCTGAGCAATCAGATACAATAAGGTGCCAAACGGTGGTTATGCGCAATAATAAGCAAGTATTGTTTGACTTTTTTATTAAAATGCAGTATCATGTATGTGGCTATGTGTTTTGGTACGGATCTGAGAAAAAAGCCGAAATGGAGAATAGAAAATATGAATGAAATGACCAACGAAAGAGAATTGGATACAGAGCTGAATATGCAGGAATTGCTGCAGACCTATCTGCGCAGATGGAAGCTCATCGTGCTTTGCATGATCGTGGGTATTTTTGCTGCGCTGGGCATTACAGCATTTTGCATTACGCCAATGTATCAGTCCCGTGTGACGATCTATGTCAATAACAATCGGGAGCTGGATGACAAGAATTATTTGTCAAGCTCTGACCTGTCTGCATCCATTCACTTGGTCAAGGGATATATGATCGTGTCGGAAAGCGATCCGGTTTTGGAAAAGGCGGTCGCAAAGCTGGGTGATGATTATACCACCACGGAGCTTCGCAATGCCATCTCCACAGAGCAGCTGGATGAGACGGTGATCTTCACACTGATGGTCACCCACGCAGATCCGGAGCGGGCTGCACGGATTGCCACAGTGCTTTCCGAAGTGATTCCGGTAGAAGGCCCTAAGGTGATCGACGGCACATCTGCCCGGCTGATCAATACGGCAAAGGTGCCGCAAAGCCCTTCGTCTCCCAGTTATTCTGTCAATCTTTTGTTGGGTGCCGTGGCCGGCATGCTGCTGGCTGTCGTCTATGTGACGATTATATTCCTGAAGGATACCCGTATCAAGGATGAGAACGACCTGACAGATATGTTCAACCTGCCGATTTTGGGCAGAATCCCGGATCTGGACAGTGAATTGTCCAGCAGTGGTTACAGCTATTCTGCGGATAAGGATTAAGGAGAGAATACATATGACTGAAAAGCAGAAAAGAAAGCAGGCTGCCGCCCAGGCACAGCGGATCTCCAAGGTCAAGCATGACCGGAAGCATATCCTGTCCCAAAACAGCGGTTTTTATCTGCGGGAGGCCTACCGGGCACTGCGGACAAATGTGAATTTCGCGCTGGCCGACAAGGAAGGCTCCAAGGTGATCATGGTCACCTCCTCATTGCAGGGTGAGGGCAAAAGCCTGACGGCGTTGAACCTGTCCATCGCATTGGGTCAAATGGACAAAAAGGTATTGCTGGTGGACTGCGACCTGCGCCGTCCCAGAATGGCCCGTCTGCTGAATATCACCGCACCTGCAGGCTTGAGCAACCTGATCATGGACTTCACTCTGCTGGATATGGCAGTGGTCAACAGCGAGGATCACGGAATTGATCTGATCCTTTCTGGAGATATTCCGCCCAATCCCGCAGAATTGCTGGCTTCCAACAGAATGCAGAAGCTGGTGGAGTTGATGCGGGGAAGGTATGATTACATTATCCTGGATTCTCCTCCTGTAGATCTGGTGGTGGATGCTGTTGCGCTGTCCTCTCAGTGTGACGGTGTATTGTTCGTAGTGCGTGCCGACCAGTCTGAACGGGGCGCTGTTATCCACGGCATGGAGCAGCTGGAGTATGCCGGTGCCAATATCCTGGGCTTTGTTTTCAACGGCGTGACCGCTGAAACTGCCAGTGGCTACGGCAAGTATCGTTTCCGGAAATATGCCCGCAACAACCGCGGTTACAACAAATTTTACCGCTATGGCTATCGTGGCTATGGCTATGGTAATTACAGCTACCGCAATGCGCCCAATGATATCCCCCGGGAGCAGCCGGTATCTGAGAAGCAGCGCTGATCATTATGACCGATCTGCATACCCATATCCTGCCGGGAATGGATGACGGAGCCCGGTCTGTGGAGCAGGCATTGGCACTTCTGCAGGAACAGGCAAAGCAGGGCGTTACCACCGTGGCGCTGACCCCCCATTTTTATGGGAGAAGGGAAGCGGCTTCTGACTTCCTGCTTCGGCGGGACGAGGCCTGGATCCGGCTGTCAGAGGCAATGGGGGATCAGCCTTATCCGAAACTGCTTCTCGGCGCAGAGGTGGCATGGACACCTGATATGTCCCAATGGGCGCAGCTGGAAGAGCTTTGCTATCAAGGCACCAGGGTTTTGTTGGTGGAATTGCCGATGACGCCCTGGACAGACAGCATCTTCCGGGAGCTGTACAGCTTGGAAAGCCGCAGGGGCGTGATCCCTATGATCGCGCACCTGGATCGGTATCTGCATGTGCAAAAGAGGCGGGATATCGAGAGAATACTTGAAATGGGATATCCGGTGCAGGTCAGCGCGGAATCCCTTTCACACTTTTATTTGAGAAAGCAAGCACTTGGACTGTTGGAAAAATTTGATGGAATATTGATCTCTGACTGTCATAATTTGTCGGACCGACGGCCCAATTTAATGGATGCCATGAAGCTGATCGAAAAGAAGCTGGGCAGAGCTGCAGCCGGTAAGGTCGCAGCGATGACAGATGAGATCCTGATGGATTGATGCGGTGCTGAAACAGTATAAGGGGAAAAAGGACGCAACATGAAACAGATTCTGAAAACTGTTTGGCAGATGGACAGGAGGAACTTCCTTCTCATTCTGCTTCTGAATATCGGTGTTGCTTTGACGAGCAGTATCAGTATCGTTCTGCTGATCCCCATGCTGGATCTGCTGGAAGTATCGATCGGTGACAGCGGTGCGCTTGGCATACTGCTGCAGCCTTTTGCCGGGATGAACTATCTGGAACGGGCGGTAGCCATTATTGCAGTGTTTATTGTTTTGATGTTGCTTCGGGCGCTGTTGAACAGCTTTGCCACTGTGCGCCAGAATGCCTATCTGGAACGCTATGAGATGGGAATGCGCAAGGATGTTTACCAGGCAATTGGCTCTGCCAGCTGGGAAACTCTGTCTGAACGCTCCGGTGCAGAGCTGATCCAGTTGATCTCCCTGCAGTGCAGACAGGCAAGATTCTGTCTGCAGTGGACCATAGGACTGATTGCTTCGGCTTTTTCTGCCTTGCTGCAGCTGGTGATCGCTTTGTGGATGAGTTTGCCGGTGACGATCATGGCCCTGGTAGTGGGCGCGAGCTTTCTGTTTTTGTTCCGCCCGTTTTTGAAAAAGTCCAAGGAGTATGGACAAAAAGCGGTTGAGGTCAATCGTGAGCTTCATCGGGAAACGCAGAATCAGCTGAGCAGCATCAAGGAGATCCGTGCCTATGGGGCGGAGGATCACCACAGAAAGCTGTTCGCACAAATCAGTCAGAAATACTACGATATCAGCTTGCGTACCACGCAGCTGCGTGTGATCCCACAGCTGTGCTATTCTGTGGCTGCGGCAGTTCTCATCGGAATCGCATTTGTGTTCAGCGTGCTGATCCTGGATACGGGAACGGCCCAGCTGATGGTGCTGGTCTATATCTTTTCCCGACTTTGGCCGGTGTTTTCCTCTTGGCAGGGACAGCTGCAAAATATTCAGGCCTATGTGCCTGCATATGAAACTGTCCAGGCATCGATTTGCAATCTGACCAAGGGGCAGCGCGAGCCACAGAGCCGGGATGGTTCGGTGAACTTCACACAGCAAATCACCTTTGATAAGGTTGGTTTCACCTACAAAAGCGGCAGCGAAGAGGTGTTAAAAGACCTGTGCTTTACCCTTCCCCGTGGCTCGGTGACGGCACTGGTTGGCCCAAGCGGTGCGGGCAAAAGCACAACAGCGGATCTGCTTTTGGGCTTGTTGCAGCCCACTGAGGGACGGATCCTGGTGGATGATGTGGCTCTGGATTCGCAAAATCTGGGCGCATGGCGCAAAAGGATCGGGTATATTCCCCAGGAACCGCTGATCCTCAATGCCACCATTCGGGAAAATCTGCTGCGTTTTCACCCCGAGGCCGGAGAAGAGGAAATGATCAGCGCACTGAAGCGCTCCCTTGCGTGGCCGTTTATTGAAAAACTGCCCAATGGTCTGGACACAGTTCTTGGCGACAATGGCGTGCGTCTTTCCGGCGGTGAGCGCCAGCGGATCGTCCTTGCCCGTGTACTGATGGGAGATCCCAGCCTGATCATTCTGGATGAGGCTACCAGCGCACTGGACTATGAGAGTGAAAACTTCATTCGTCAGACCATCCGCTCTTTGCGAGAGGATACCACGGTGTTGATCATTGCCCATCGCATGGCAACCATCCGCGGTGCGGATCGGGCCATTGTCCTGTTAAATGGCAGGATCGAAGAGCAGGGCTCCTTGCAGGAGCTGCTGCAGAAGCAAGACAGTTATTTGACCAAAATGGTCAGTGTGGAATAAAGGAAAATGTCATGGAAAGAGATTATTTGATTGCAGGTCTGCGTGTCCGCATGGACACATACGGCAGGACGGCAGAGCAGGCGCAGCCGTATTTGACAGATACGGCGGAAACGGTGGATGTGGTGATCACCTCCTCACCGGAGACATTGCACGCGAAGCATCCCCATTTGAGTCTGGAGGATTGCGAGTATCTTTCTACCGGTGCCAGCTTTTACCGCCAGCTTCTGCAGTTTCAGGGCATGATGCTTCATGCCTCAGCAGTGGTCATGGATGGCTATGCATATCTCTTTTCTGCCCCCTGCGGAACGGGCAAATCCACCCACACCACCATGTGGCGGGAGGCCTTTGGCTACGATCGTGTGGTAATGCTTAACGATGATAAGCCTGCCTTGCGGCTGGAAAACGGACGCTGGTATGCGTACGGCACGCCCTGGAGCGGAAAAACTGCACAAAATACCAATATACGGGTACCCCTTGGAGGCATTTGCGTGCTGACAAGAGGGCAGACCAATGAAATCGTTCCCTTTGGCGGGACCCAGGCAGCACTGGCTATTTTGGAGCAGACGGCCCGTCCGGCAGGTATGGAATGCCGCGGCTGGATGCTGGAGCTGGTGGATAGTTTGTTAAGTACGGTCCCGGTGTGGAAGCTGAAGTGCACCCCCACCCAGGATGCGGCCCGCGTATCCCAAAAGGCCATGAGCGACGAAGCAAAAAAGCGCTTCGGATGAGGAGGAGCAAAATGAAACTGAAAGATGGATTTATTCTTCGCACTGTTGCGGGCGAGACCGTGGTGCTGCCCGCTGGCGGCGTGACGGATTTCGATATGATGATCACTCTGAATGATACCGGCAGATTCCTGTGGGAACGCCTGAGCGTAGGCGCGGAGGAAACAGAGCTGGTCAGCGCACTGTTGGCTGAGTACGATGTAACGGAAGAGGTTGCCGCCAAAAGCGTTGCCGCTTTTGTGGCCCGGCTGAAGGAGTTGGATTTTCTTGCCTGAGACGTCTGTTCGGCTGGCTCAGCTGCTGCCGTTGATGCAGGAACGGCTGGCTGCCGGTGAATCGGTGCAGTTCACGCCTCAGGGTACGAGCATGCGCCCAACGATCTATGGCGGCCGGGATCAGGTGATCCTGTCTCCCTTGCCCCCAAAGCTGAAAAAATACGATCTGCCCCTATACCGCCGGGACAATGGCCAGTTTGTTCTGCATCGGATCGTAGAGGTGGGGGAGTGCTACACCTGCGTGGGAGACAATCAGTTTGCGCTGGAAACAGGCGTCCGGGAGGATCAGATGATCGCGTTGACCACCGGCTTCTATCGAAAGGGCAGGTATTGCCGCGTGGACAGTGCCGGTTACCAACTGTATTGCCGGATATGGCATTGGTCACGGCCGGTACGCGGATTTGTCCAAAGATGTTTTTACGGCGTAGCCCGCCGGATCAAGAAAATACTTGGCAAATAACAGGAAGGGTTTTCCTTCCTGTTTTTTATATGCATTTTTTGCCGGGAGCAAAGCATCGTGCAATTCAGACAAAATTTAAATATTTTTTTGTGCGAAGTCTAAAATTTGGTGTGTGACTCGTTATATATATTGACTGGGAAACATTTCCTGTTATAAAATAATATTGGAAATGCTCCTCTTTCCATATCAACTGACAAGGAGGTATGTGTTATGAAGAAAAGCGTTTTGATCGCATTGGTGCTGCTGCTCTTGCTTACAGGCTGCCAGACGGCGCCCACAGACGACGAGAAGGCCCTTGCCAGCACCCCGTCTTCTTCCGGCACTGTCACACCCCCGTCAAGCAGTGCGGTGCCCAGCACAAGCACCCCTGCTACCAGTGCACCGGCAGTGGATGTACATGACGGTCGTGCATTTATTTACTACGGCCCACAGTTCGTTGTTCTTAGTCCTGATTGGAGACCCGCTGAAGCTCTTGTAGACCATCTGTACTGGGTCGTAAGGTCTACCAAAGAGTACACTTTGATATGCGATGAACCGGTTATTGATTATACGGCCACGGACACACATGTTTACTTTGTAAAAGAGTCGGAGCCAACAAAAATCTACCGAACCCCTATCGGTGATTTCGTAAATCACCAACTGGTTTATGAGTCTAGTTATGGCAAGGTCAGTTATATGATTGTTATGTCCAACTCAACAGAATTTCTGCAATTTGTGGCAGATGAGAAAAAATTTGTGATGCTGGATATGAGTACTGGTGAGTGTACGGTTCTAATGGAACAGTACTATATTAACAACGCCTATATGGAAGGAACTGGCGACGGGGAAACCTGGAATAATTGGATATGGTTCCAGGGAAAGCCTTCGGAAAGTGATCCTCCCGATAGACAGTATTTTTATTACAGAGATACCGGCGAGATTGAGGTTGATAATTCTCTATAAGCCTGCAACTTATTCAAGCCATGTTATTGAGCAAGGCTGCATATGAGCCAAACTGAACAAAGGAAAGGAGCGTGCCGATTGGCACGCCCCTGTTTTTTATGGAATTCCCGGTCAAAGAAGGAAAAAAATCTTGACTGTGGGGGCGGAATCTTTTATAATATAAGAACCTATGGGTATTTTATTGCTGGAAAGGATCTGTAACTATGGCAAAGGAATATAAAATTACCAGTCTGCGTCTGCAGGACTTGGAAAAGGAACTGAACTATCTGAAAACCACCAGGGAACGGGAGATCGCTGCAATGATCGCAGAGGCTCGCTCCTATGGTGACTTGTCCGAAAACTCCGAATACGATGCCGCCAAGAACGAGCAGGCAAAGCTCTATGGCCGTATTGCCGAATTGGAGGATATCCTGTCCCATGCTGTGATCATCGAGGACGAGAACGAGGCAACCGGCCGCGTGGGCCTGGGCTGCACCGTTGTTGTTGAGGATGTGAAGACCGGTGTGCAGACCACCTACACCATCACCGGCTCTCAGGAAGCCAATCCCATGGAGTACAAGCTGTCCGACGATTCTCCCTTCGGCCGCGCCGCTGTGGGCAAGTCCGAGGGCGATGTGTTCATGGTCAATGCGCCTGCCGGCTCTTATGAAATGAAGGTCATCAAGGTTTCTCGCGAGGGTTAATTTATGGCAAAGTTTGAACCGCAGGCAGAATTGCCTGTATCCGAGCAGGCCCAGATCCGTCGGGACAAGCTGGCGGCGCTGCAGGCCGAAGGTCGGGACCCCTTTGTCCAGACCAAGTTTGATTTTGACGCGGATTCTGCCGCCATCAAGGCCGATTACGAGGGCTACGAGGGCAAGACCGTCCGCCTGGCCGGCCGTCTCATGAGCAAGCGCGGCATGGGCAAGGTTTCTTTCTGCGACCTGCAGGACGCTACCGGCCGCATCCAGTTATTCGTGAAGATCGATGAACTGGGTGAGGAGGAGTTCGCATACTTCCGCAAGTATGATATCGGCGATATCGTGGGCGTTGTGGGCGAGGTCTTCAAGACCAAGACTGAGGAAATTTCTGTCCGGGCAAAGACGGTCACATTGCTGTCCAAGTCTCTGCTGCCCCTGCCCGAGAAGTTCCACGGCCTGACCGACAAGGAGATCCGTTTCCGTCAGCGGTATGTGGATCTGATGGTCAATCCCGAGGTGAAGCAGAACTTCGTGATCCGTTCCAAGTTCATCAAATTCATGCGCAACTACCTGGATGAGCGCAACTATATCGAAGTGGAGACTCCGGTGCTGAACACCATCGCCGGCGGCGCATCTGCCCGTCCTTTCATTACCCATCACAATACGCTGGACATTGATATGTACATGCGCATTGCCACCGAGCTGCCCTTGAAGCGGCTGATCATCGGCGGCATGGATCGGGTCTATGAGATCGGTCGTATTTTCCGTAACGAGGGCATGGACCCCAAGCACAACCCCGAGTTCACTTCCGTGGAGCTGTACCAGGCATATGCGGATTTCCATGACATGATGGACATCTGCGAGGGCATCATCTCCGGCGCTGCCAAGGAGATCCTGGGCACTTACGAAGTGGAATGGATGGGCGAAAAGGTGAATCTGGCCCCCGGTTGGCGCCGTATGACCATGGTGGAGGCCGTTAAGGAGTATGTGGGCATCGATTTCGGTGCGATCACCGACGACGCCGAGGCTGTTGCCGCTGCCAAGGCTAAGGGCGTAGAACTGGCGGATGCCGCAGAAAAGACCTGGGGCAATGCTCTGTATGCCTGCTTCGATCAGAGAGTGGAAGAGCATCTGATCCAGCCCACCTTTATTACCATGTATCCTGTGGAGGTCAGCCCTCTGACCAAGCGCAGTCCCGAAGATCCCCGCTTGACCGAGCGTTTTGAGGCATTCATCTGCCACAGCGAGATGGGCAACGCCTACTCCGAGCTGAATGATCCCATCGATCAGCGCGGCCGCTTCATGAAGCAGGTTGAGCAGCGGGAACGTGGCGACGACGAGACCGAGATGCTGGATGAGGATTTCCTGAATGCTATGGAGTACGGTATGCCTCCTACGGGCGGCATGGGCATCGGCATCGACCGTTGTGTGATGCTGCTCACCGGCGCAGATTCCATCCGGGAAGTTATTTTGTTCCCCACGATGAAGCCCCTTGATTAAGAAAATGCCGTAAAATAGCGGTATTACAGGGTTTTTACAAACCTACAAAAACCGATTTACGACACATTTACGACAAATGAAAAAATGAAGACACCCTATGACCGTAAAAAGTCATAGGGTGTTTTTTGCATATTCTTATCAAACAGACCGACAAATTGGAATTGGTTTAATCCTTGCTTAACACTTTTTTCTGCCAAGACTTTTTTTCGCATTGAGGGCAACGCATATATCTTGTTCTGCCCATGTGCGGAGCCATAGCAACGGCTCTATATGTCGGTGCATATCGGTGTCCGCATTCTTTGCATGTATAATATCCTGCCACTT
>SVMG01000012.1 GCA_015067545.1 Oscillospiraceae bacterium | reverse complement strand
ACTGCCTCCGTTTGTCGGTGCTGACGGAGTGCGGTTTGCGCTTGCACCGACAATAAAAAAGGAGGTCATAGGTAATATGACAAAAACTAAAAGCACCAAGCGTGCTTTGCTGATGAGCGCACTGTCTTTGTTGCTGTGCTTCTCCATGCTCATTGGCAGCACCTTCGCTTGGTTCACCGATTCCGTTACCTCCGGCAAGAATAAGATCGTCGCAGGTAACCTGGATGTCGAACTGGATTACATCAAGGTCGTTGACGGCGTAGCCACCGATTGGGCTACCGTTAAGGATCAGACCAGCATTTTCGATCCCAATGCTCTGTGGGAGCCCGGCCATGTTGAGGTCGTGTACCTGAGAGTTTCCAACCTGGGCACTCTGGAGCTGAAGTATCAGCTGGGCGTAAATGTCTACGACGAAGTTGTGGGCAAGAACGAGAAGGGCGAGGACGTTCGTCTGTCCGATCACCTGGTGTTCACGGCTATCGAGATCACCGAGAATGATGTTGCTTCCTTCTCCCGCGAGGAGGCCAAGGCCGCAGCAGGCACCGTGAAGGGCCTGAAGGACTACAACGGCAAGACCACCAGACTGGAAGTTGGCGAAAAGGACTATGTGGCTCTGATCGTCTACATGCCCGAGACTGTTGGCAACGAGGCCAACTACCGCGGCAATGTTGTTCCTTCCATCGAGCTGGGCATCAACCTGTTCGCAACGCAGTACACTGCTGAGGATGACTCCTTCGGCGATGACTACGACGAGGATGCATGGCATCCCCAGATGAAGGTCTACAACGCTGCTGACCTGCAGGCTGCTCTGACCAACGGCGGTAACTACAAGCTGATGGAGAATATCGATCTGGATGCTGCTGTTACTGTTCCCGCAGGCGTGACTGTTACCCTTGATCTGGGCGGCAAGACCATTACCGGCACTAAGGGTCGTGATGCAGACAACAACCGTATCCACGTACTCGTAAATAATGGTACTTTGAATCTGGTCGGCGGTACTGTCAAGTCCGCTGGCGCTGATGGCGGCTCCGCCATCTATAACGAAGATGGCGCAACACTCACCATTAAGGACGTAACGGTATACGGTGCACCTCTGTCCAATCCCGTTTATCCCGTGTCCGCTTATCCTTCTTACGGTATTAACAACTACGGTATGATGACCGTTGACGGTGTAACCGTTAAGTCTTACCACGGTGCTATTGCTACCGGAGGCAATGGTGTTACCGTCATCAACGATGCAGACATTGATGTTGGTTTGGGTACTTCTACCGGTATCACCAGCTACGCAATCTATAGTTTTGAGGATGGAAAGGTTACCGTTAACGGCGGTAAGTTTGCATTCACCAAGCAGGAGGTCTATGTCAATGGTGGCAACACCTTCTGCGAGCTGGGCACCAATCCTATCATGATTAACGGCGGTACCTATATCAGCACCTCCTTCAGCACCGGTGCAGACCGTGAGTACGTTATCAAGGGTGGTACCTTCGATGCAGATCCTTCTGCTTATGTTGCTTCCGGCTTCAAGGCTATCGATAACAACGGCGTTTACTATGTTGTTCCCGAGAACATTAACACTGTTGTCGTTACCGCAGACCAGCTGGCAGATGCTATTAGCAACGGTGGCGTTATCGCTGTGATGGCTGACATCGATATGGCTAATAGCTGGACTTCCGTTAGACCCACCAAAGAGCTGACCATTCTGGGCAATGGCAACACCATCACGAACTTGAACCTGCCTCTGCTGGCTGGCAACGTTAGCACCAAGCTGACCATTGATGGTCTGACCATTGCTGATTCCGTTGTTGCTCCTGCTGCAAATGAGAATGGTTTGGGTAGTGCTGCATTTGTTCCCTATGTGGATGCAGCTGGCTATGTAACACTTACAGATTGCCACATCAAGAATTCTACTATTAGTGCTACCGAGCGCGCTGGTGGCTTGGTTGGTTACACTTCCGGCAGCAGCCTGACCATTAAGGATTGCTCTGTTGAGGGTTGTACCATCACCGGTGTTGGCGGCGCAGCTGGACTGGTTGCTTATTCTCAGTCTGTAACCACGATTGAGAACTCCAGTGTTAAGAATTCTAACGTGACCGCAACGGAAGACCGCCTGGGAACTAAGGCTCCTCTGGCGGGTGCTGTGATCGGTACTATCAATGCTAACACTGCTTTGACTAATGTTACCGTTTCCGGCAATACCGTTTCCAACAACAACGCTACCGCTGTGCTTAACCAATATGCTGGTCGTTGGGTAGCTGGCGAGCTGACCATCGACGGTGCTGTTGTGGCGGCTACTGCCGATGATCTTGCCGATGCCTTTGCAAATGGTGAAACGAATGTTAACGTTGCTCAGGACATGACGATCACCGGAAGCACCTTGAGCGGTGCAGCTGATGACCTCACAGTTACCCTTGGTGCGGACACTACCGTGACTGTTACCAGCGGCGCAGCAGCTTCCAAGGATATTACCATTACCGGCGACAAGAGCAGCACAGTCGTGCTCGTCAACACCAATCCAGGATATGAGGGCAAGCTTTCCTATCAGGATGGTGCAAACCTGACCTTCAAGGGCATCACCTTTGATGCAAACGAGATCAGCGGTATTTGCGCTCGCGGCGGTGTTGTCACCTTCATTGACTGCTTCATTACCGGTGAACTGGAGCAAACCATTGCTTCCAAGTTCGTATTCTCCGGCTGTACCTTCGATGTTGGTGTTACTCAGGTAGGCTACGGCTGCCCCGACGTCGTTTTTGAAGGCTGCACCTTCGAGACCGATGGCTATGGCATCAAGATCTACAAAGAGGCCAATGAGAATGTTGTTAACCTGACTGTGAAGGACTGCTCCTTCAAGAACACTGGCAGCGATGCAAGATCTGCTATCCTCCTGGATCATATCTTGGATGGCTTCAGCTACAACATCACTGTTGAAAACTGCACCTTTGAGGGTTATACCGCAACTCCTACTGCCACTTATAACATGTGGGCAGAGAGAATGATCGTAGCCGACAGCTTCGTTAAGACTGCTGACGGTCAGTACATCTTCTCCTATCAGACCGGCGCTGAGGGTGGTGCTTACCACAAGATTCTTACCGCCGATAAGCTGGTTGTAACCGTTCAGTAATCTTAAAGTCCGTCCTATCCCCTTCGGGGGATAGGCGGCAAGCAGAGGATATAAACTCTGCGTTGTATCTTCTGCTTGCCGGGGGCGTAAGCTCTACGGCATAAGTAAAGGCGAACCCGTCATTCGCCGGAACTTGTCATATTACCTATGGTTTACGCACAAACCCATTTTTATGAAATTTATAGGAGGTCATTTGAAATGACAAAGCAAAGATCCACTAAGCGTGCATTGCTCATGAGCGCACTGTCTTTGTTGCTGTGCTTCTCCATGCTCATTGGCAGCACCTTCGCTTGGTTCACCGATTCCGTTACCTCCGGCAAGAATAAGATCGTCGCAGGTAACCTGGATGTCGAGCTGGAGTATGCCAAGGTTATTAATGGCGCGTTGCAACCCTGGGCATCTGTTGCAGACCAGACCGATATTTTCAATCCCAATGCTCTGTGGGAGCCCGGCCATGTTGAGGTCGTGTACCTGAGAGTTTCCAACCTGGGCAGCCTGGAGCTGAAGTATCAGCTGGGTGTCAACATCGCTTCTGAGACTTCTTCCATCAGCGTTGAGACCAACGAGGAATTCAAACTGTCCGACTTCCTGGTCTTCAAGACTGTTGAGATGCCCAATGCCCTGACTACTTACAGTGATCGTGAGGCTGCTCAGCTGGCCGCAGGCACCGAATTGGGCCTGAAGGACTACAACGGCAAGACCACCAAACTGGAAGTTGGCGGCACTGACTATGTTGCCCTGATCGTCTACATGCCCGAGACTGTTGGCAACGAGGCAAACTACAAGAAGGATGCTCCCGTTCCCACCATCGAGCTGGGCATCAACCTGTTCGCAACTCAGGTCGAGGCTGAGGATGACTCCTTCGGCGATGACTACGACGAGAATGCATGGCATCCCGACATGGTGGTCACCAGCGCCAGCGAACTGGCTATTGCCATTGAGAACGTTAAGGACGGCGGCATCATCGCTTTGGCAGATAATCTGACATTCGATGAGAATTCCCGCACTCCCAACGGCGGCAATTGGTACGAAGGTCTCTATTATGTCGGCGACAAGAGTTTTACCATTGATCTGAATGGCAAGACCATCACCAATGATTCTTCGGTCAATGACTACCTGATGCTGTTCAAGAACGACGGAACCAAGGCTAATACCATTACCATCAAGAATGGTACCATCGAGGCGAGTTCCTCTGCCTACTGTGCTATCTGCACTGCTAGCAACAGCACCCAGCAGATCACCATTAACTTGGAAAGTGTGAAGGTGGCTGGCAATAACAGCAATGGTTCTGTTGTTAAGATCAGAGGCGGCGCTGAGCTGAATGTGAAGGCTGGCACCGTAATCACCGGTAACGACAGCTATCTGGCCATTGAGAACGCAAATGCTACTGTCAATATCTATGACGGCGCGGAAATCTATCAGAACGGCACCACTAGCTACAACGGCTGTCTGGTAGGCGTTGGCGCTAACGGCACTGTCAACGTTTATGGCGGCTATGGCAAGGGTGTTGCAGGTGGCTTTATCGCTATGACTTCCGGCGGTACCATCAATGTATACGGTGGCGAATGGATTGCAGATACAGATGGAACATTTAGCGGTAACGACTATGTCTTGATCGCACAGAGCGATAAGGCTACATATGGTGGTGACAATTCCATTGTTAACGTTACCGGCGGTGACTTCAAGGGCGGCTTCAACTGCTACGGCAATGCAGTTGGTGACGCTCAGCTGAATATTTCCGCAGGCACATTTGATGCAGATCCTTCTGCTTATGTTGCTTCCGGCTTCAAGGCTATCAAAAACGGTGACGTTTACTATGTTGTTCCCGATGGAGTCAGCAATATTGTCGTCAACGCAGCACAGCTGCAGGCAGCTCTGGATGCCGCTACCGGTGATACGCTCATCGTTTTTGCAGCTGACATCAACGGCGACGTTCTCGCTGCCCAAAAGGCCGGCGTCAACGTTGTTATTGACGGCAAGAACTATGCATACGACGGCACCATTAAGGTCGACGGCAATGGCCGTTCCAGCGGTACTGAGACTCTGACCATTAAGAACATCAACTTCGTTACCGAAGTTTCCCGTGACTTCATTACTGCCGATGCATCCTGGATCCCTGACAATGGCACAGCCTATAACTATGCCCACAATGTGACCATTGAGGACTGCACCTTCACCAACAATGGCACCGGCACTGTTGTTCCTGCACGTTTCCGTCAGTCTTACAACATCACTATGAGAGATTGCACTGTTGTGGACACCTTCTCTCCCATTTGGACCAGAGCCGTTGATGGCCTGACCATCAGCAATGTGACTGCAAACTGCACCAACGAAGGTATTCACGTGGGTACCAGTGACGATGTTCTGATCGAGAACTGCACCGTTACCGTTCCCGGCGCAGAGGGCTTCGGCATCCGTGCAGATGCTACCGGCGCTTATACGATGACCGTCAACAACTGCACTCTGAATGCAGCTAAGGCTATCTACCTGCGTAATGCTGTCGATGCATATACCCTTATCGTTGACGGCGGCAAATATGCCAGCACCACCCAGGAGCTGATCAATGCGATCAAGAATGCTCCTGTTGGCCAGACGACCACCATCTATATGGCTAACGGTACCTATGACGGGGACATGAAGATCACTGTTGCTGATCTCGGCCAGTCCGGCGGCGATGTGATCATTAAGGCGATGAAGGGCGCAAAGCCTGTTATCACTGGTACTGTCACTTTGGGCTACCGCAATCAGGGTGTGGGCAATGCTATGTATAATGCAAATGTGACCTTCGAGGGCATTACATTTGACCATGCTGCTGTAGCCCACAGCCTGGACATTCAGGATGTTAAGTCTCTTACCCTGAAGGACTGCACCGTCATCGGTGAGGCTGAGCACGGTATCGTTTGCGCTCGCGGAAACGGCACCGGAACCTCCAAGATCGTTGACTGTACCTTCGAAAATGCTGGCCTGCAGCTGCTCGGCAACTACGCAACCGGTCTTGTGATCGAAAAGTGCACCTTCAACAATTCCTGCGTCAACGTTCAGGCAGGTAACGGCGTGACCATTCAGAACTGTGAGTTCGACAATACCCTGACTGCTGCGCATATTGGCGGAGGCTTCTATGCCATTCGTTCCAACAGCACGCCTATCACAGTTAAGGATTGCAAGATCAATATTGATTCTGAACTGACCACTGTTGTTACTGGTCAGTCCAAGTGGTACTTGCTTGCTAACCGCGGCACCACCAACTGGACTGTTGAGAATGTTGCTGTCACTATGAGTGACGCTGCTCTCATGCAGACTGACCTTGTGGTTACCGCTTGCACCAGCACCGGTGCGATCAACACCACTAATCTGACCGTTAACGGTATCGCACAGTAATCCTATTAAAGTCCGTCCTATCCCCTTCGGGGGATAGGCGGCAATCAAAGGGTATAAGCTGCGGTTTATATCTTTTGATTGCCGAGCGCATAACGCAAATCTTGCAAAAAGGAGGACATTATATTGGGCAAGATCAAAATCAAAATTGCTGTGGTCGCCCTCGTGGCGGCAATGATGGCGCTGATAAGCACCTCCACCCTTGCATACTACTCAACCGTCGGAAAAGCCACCAATGTCGTGACCTCCGGCAGCATCCAATTCATTATCCACGAAATGACCGACCAGGGCACAGAATTCCCCAGGGAGGGCGTGTATATCGTTCCCGGCGACGTGGTCTCCAAAAAGGTCAGCATCGAGAGCGATTGCGACCATCCCTTCTACCTGCGCGTCAAGATGATCTATGGCGTCAATTCCCAGGAGCTCTCCTCCGAGGACTGCTTCAAGCTGAATATCGATGAGGAGCATTGGGTCCTCCACGACGGTTGGTACTACTACACCGGCATCGTGAATCCCGGCGAGACTACGCCCGATGTGTTCTCCCATGTGGAGATCGTCGGCTCCAAGGTGGACAGCAGCTACATCGGAAAGACGCTGACCCTCACCGTCAAGGCACAGGCCGTGCAGAGCGAAAACAACCCCATCATCGACGGCAACACCTATACCGCCTTCGGCTGGCCCGCAGAATAAGGAGGTCGTGTGGATGAAAAAGTTATTTGCGATCCTTGCTGCTTGCATTTTAGCCCTTTCCTCCGTCCTGACCGCATATGCGGCAGACGGTAAGGTCACCTACAGCGGCAATGCAGGACAGTTCGTCTTTGAACCCGGCACAGATCACTCCTTGACCGATCTGTTCCCCAATTTTAAGGGCGTTATGCCCGGTGACACCCTGACACAGAAGATCACCGTGAAAAATGACGCCGACCACCAGGTCAAGGTCAAGATCTATATGCGCTCCCTGGGCGCGCATGAGGGCTCTGAGGAATTCCTTTCCCAAATGGGCCTGCGCGTGACCAAGAGTGAAGAGAATACCATGGAATACATGTTCCTGGCCGCAGCCCACGAGACGGCTCAGCTCACTGATTGGGTGTGCCTGGGTACGCTCTATTCCGGCGGCGAGGTCAATCTGGATGTAACGCTGTTCGTACCCGCTGAAATGGGTAATGAATTCCAAAGCAGGATCGGCTATCTGGATTGGGAATTCATGGTGGAGGAATTCCCCGTGGAGGATGACGATCCCAAGCCGCCGGATAAGACCGGCGATAACTCCCATATGGAATGGATCTTTGCCATTATGATCCTTGCCCTGTGTATGCTTATCATCCTGTTCGCTTGGCGCAAAAAGGAGAAGCAGAACAAAGAAAATGCCGCATAATTATCGAAAAAGGAGGAATAAGGCATGATAAACCGTAAAAAGAGCAAATTATATAAGCCAATTGCCTTAGCCCTCAGCTTTTGCGCGCTGATCATTTGGTGCATCCTCGGTACGGGTGCGTCCCTGGCATGGTTTACCGATACCACCCCGGAGATCAATAATATTTTCCACTTTGCGGAATTTGATCTAGTGGTGTCCCACCGCCTGACTGACGGCAAGTGGGAAGAGGTGGACAGCCAGACCAAGATATTCGACGATGAAGCGCGATACGAGCCCGGCTATGTCCAGGTCGTCTATCTGAAAGTGGAAAATAAGGGATCCGTTCCCTTCAATTTCTACACGGCAGTCAATGTGAACGGCTGCATCGAGGCAACCAATGCATTCGGCCAGCGTTTTATGCTGCAGGATTACCTGAGATTCGGTATAACGACCACCGACAGCGAAGAAGCAATGAAAAACAGCGTGCCCGACCGGGAAACAGCGGCGCAGATCGCCAATATGCCTCTGCACAACTACTATGAAACCGGGGCGTTTGAATTGGCTCCCAATTCGGCCAAGTATATCGCCCTGATCGTGAGCATGCCCGAGGAAGTTGGCAATGTGGCAAATTATCGCGGCGACACTGTTCCTGAGGTGGAGCTGGGCATTACAGTTAAAGCAGAACAAATCAAAAACTGATAGCAAGCAGAAAATCTATGAAAGGAGGATGATGGTTTGAGAAAATTTTATAGAGATTTTTTCTACATACCTAAGTACGGAAAAGTACAAGAAAAAGTGATGCTTACCCGTGTTACCATGACCGTGGCCATTGTGATCATGTGCCTCGCGGCAATGGGCTTTACTGCATATGCTTATTTTTCCTGCGATGTCACCTCCGGCTTCAATACGATCCAGGCAGCGAATTTTGCAAGCAAAATCGTTCAGATCACCGACCAAAATGGCCAGACTGTTGAAGTAAAAAAAACGAATAACGCATACACGGCTGAGTTGAAGGCAAACGAGGAATACAGCATCGTGCTGGAGCATGCAGACAGCAGTACGGCAAAAACAGGCTTTGTGGTCATCACTGCTGACAACTGCAGCAACAAGTACCACACCCAGCAAATCGGCAGGGACAGCACTGGAAAGTCCGAAACCCTCACATTCCAGCTTGTACCCAGTGCCGACACAACGGTAACCTTCCGATCCCATTGGGGTACATCCTCCATGTATCCTGAGTTTGTGGAAACAGGGAAGAGAAGTAATCTGTATATTGTGAATAATGGTCACGTTGCGCTTTTCATAATGGAAGAGCAGCAGGAAGAACCCTCAACGGAAGATCCTGCAGTAACACCACCTGTCTCTACGCAGCCTCCTGCAACGCAGAGCACGACACCTCCCAGCACTACGGAGCCTCCTGCAACGCAGAGCACGACACCTCCCAGCACCACGGAGCCTCCCGCAACGCAGGGCGCAACATCTCCCAGTACCACGGAGCCTCCTGCAACGCAGGGCGCAACGTCACCGGAGCAGCCCATTCCTTCGGGAACGCCCGAAACCAGTGAGCCTGCTTCCACTCCGGAGTCGAGCGGCACGCAAGAGCCTTCTTCGCCTGTAACTACAGAGCCTGCAACAAGTGAGCCGGCAGAAAATACCGAAACAGGCACAGACACCACCGAAGAAACTCCGTCTGCTGCAGATAGTACTGAAACCACGGAATCATCCTCCACGGAAACTGGGGAAACATAAGCTGCAAAACGCTCCCGTCATTGGGAGCGTTTTCATATAAAAATGCAGGAGCGGCCAGCGCACGGTGAGAGTCGTTTTTTGACAGCGAAGGGGGGTAAATTCCGGTTGCTTTTTCTCGCGCAATCGTGTATAATAGCAAGGTGACAGAAAACACCAGGTGTAGCGCAGTTGGGGAGCAATGCGACCACCGCCGGTGGCGGGAAAAGGGAGCTGAGCGAGTGGCCGCGGTCGGCAGATGACGCAGGTGCTTGACACCAAGGAAGCTGCCGGGCACCGCAACAGGAAGCGCGCTTATCCCGATGAGCAGTAAAATGAGTAATGGTAATTTATCCAGGTGTAGCGCAGTTGGTAGCGCGCCTGCTTTGGGAGCAGGATGCCGCGAGTTCGAGTCTCGCCACTTGGACCAAAAGTCCAAAATCCGCATAAGCGGATTTTGGACTTTTTTGTTTGTATAGAGCGAGACTCGAACGATTAAATGCAACGCGGATGAACGTTGCCGCAGACGGCTTGCAGTCGGCGAACCATAATCTGCGCCATTAGCGCAGATGCAAACGAGTCTCGCCATTTGGACCAAAACCGCCGATGTATGACATCGGCGGTTTTAATACTCTACATCCGCTTATCATCTGTTGCGGGGTTGTTGATCACCTCACCGGATTCCGTGAACCGGGAGCCATGGCAGGGACAATCCCAGGAATGCTCTGCCTTGTTATATTTCAAAGCGCACCCAAGATGGGGACAGCGGGGAGTGGTAGGCGTCAGCAGACCGACCACAGACTCAAAAGCATTGACGGCCAGCTGTGGGTGCAGAATACTCCGAGACGGGGAGAAAACCTGGGCGTACTCATTGGGCTTTCCTTGTACCAGATCCGTTAAGACTATGGCGGACACCATAGAAGCGCTCATTCCCCATTTGTTGAAGCCAGTGGCTACATACAGATCCGGCGTATTTTTGGAATACTGCCCAATATAGGGCACGCCGTCCAGACTCATGCAATCCTGAGTGGCCCATTTGCCCACGACACGGGCAGAGGGATAGTGTTTCCGGGCAAATTTCTCCAGCTCGTGCCAGTTTCCACCCTTTTTGCCGGTGCGATGCGACCCTCCGCCCAAAAGCAAGCGGTCACCGTAGTTGCGAAAAGACAGCCCCTTTTTATCCTCGTCCACGTACATTCCGTCCACTTTCTGCGCACACTCCAGTGCCAGCACATAGGAGCGGTGCTGATACAGCTTCAGAAAATAACTTCCGTGCTTATTGAGGATAGGGAAGTGGGTTGCGACGATGATCTTCTTACAGGAAATTTGCCCGCGGTTGGTCAAGACTTTGCCCGGCATCAGCTCCAGCACCTTGGTGTTTTCGTAAATGGGAAGATTTTTCGCAATTTCAAATGCAAACTTCAGAGGATGAAACTGTGCTTGATTATTAACTCCCACAGCGCCGGCGACAGGAAAGGGCAGGACTTCCCCATTGGAAAACCTGGCCTTACAGCCAAGACTGTTCAGCGCGGTGATCTCTTTTTCAATCTTTAATCGGTCATTGACGGAGTACACAAAAGAATCCAGCTTCTCATAATCGCAGGGGATGTTCTGGCACAAGCGGCCAAACTCTCTGAGTGCTTTTTGCTGTGCGAATAGGTACATCTGTGCCTTTTCTCGGCCGAATTGCCGGATTAGATTGTCGTAAATCAATCCGTGCTGGAGCGTAATTTTGGCTGTGGTGTCGCAGGTCGTACCGTCGCAGATCTTTTTGGCCTCTACCAGGATACAATCCACCCCGGCCTTTTTCAGCATATGGGCGCAAAGAAGCCCTGCCATACCGCCGCCGATGATCAGCACATCCGTTTTGAGACTTCCCGGCATTGTAGGAAAAGCTGGCCGCTCGGCATTTCCTATCCAAATGGAATCCATGCTACCACTTCCTTTTGAAGTAGTATCGGTTGTTTTAGAAGGTGTTATACTTGATTTTATAGAAAAGCGGCGGTTTCACGCATGAAACCGCCGCTTTTACACATTGTTATTTCAAGAATACTTCGATAACGGGAACCAGACTGTCGGGCTGCACAGTGGGCAGACGGAAATAGACAGGGCCTTCCATATCTAAATAATGGTCTCCGATCATATCGGCAGGCTTGCCTTCGCTGAACAGGACTTCACTGCCATCGTGCAGGAACTGGGCGTACTTTACCTTGCCTGCCATATTGGCCATAACGCAGCTATAGAACGGATATGACAGCAGGTGAATATAAAGCCGCTTGCCATCTTCGCTTTGTGTCAGCACAGTGCCGGTGGGTGCTTTGAACTCGGGCTCGGCCATGGTACAGCCATAAATGGAGCGGGAGTTATACTTCATCCATCCACCGAAGGCACCCAGAGCAGATACTGCACGCTTGTCCAAATAGCCACGGGCACAGGGACCTACGTTCATCAGGAGATTGCCACCGATGGATACAGTCTTGCACAGCATCTCAACCAACATTTTGGGGGATTTCCAGCTCATTTCATCGCGGAAATAGCCCCAGGAGCCGGAGAAGGTCTGACAGGCCTCCCAAACCAACAGTTCACCGGTTTGCTTGTGCCGGGGCCACTGCTCGGGCTGGTTCTGTTCCGGTGTAGCCAGATCCTGCTCGATACCGGAACGGTTGTCGATGATGATGCCGGGGCGCAGGGTACGTGCCAACTCGATCAGCTTCTCGGACTCCCAATCATTCTTGGTTTTGCCTGCAAAGTAGGGATACTTGACGGGGTCTGCCACCGTGTTGTATGTAAAGTCAAACCACAGAATACTGATGTCGCCATAATTGGTCAGCAGCTCGGTGACCTGATCGCGCATATACTGGGCATACTTCTTCATATCCCTGGACTTGTTCATTTCCACGGCCTCGGGCAGATCCCGCATGGGGTGACGGTCATCGATGACGAAGTCAGGATGATGCCAGTCCAGCAGGGAATAGTAAAGACCCACCTTCAGACCCTCTGCGCGGAATGCCTCCACATATTCCTTGACCAGATCACGGCCAAAGGGAGTATTGGTGATCTTGAAATCGGTATACTTACTGTCGTACAGACAGAAGCCATCGTGATGCTTTGCGGTGAGCACGGCATATTTCATACCGGCATCTTTGGCAGCCTTAGCCCACTGTTTGGCATCAAACAGATCGGGGTTGAAGTTGTCGAAATACCGCTGATAATGCTCCTGGGACATTTTCTCCAAGGTCATGATCCACTCATTACGGGCAGGCATGGCATACAGACCGAAGTGGATGAACATTCCAAACCGATCCTGGACAAACCAGGAGGTATCGCCGGGGGTCTTCTTTGTAATGTAGCTTGACATGATAATCCTCCGTTTCATACTTGCGTTTTTTGTAGAATGTGATATACTGACAGCACATGGGAATATGTGCTTTCTGATATAATTATAGGCAAATATTAAAAGATGTTCCATGAAAATTTTAATATGAAATATGGAGAAAACGGTTTTATATGCAAGATGGATATGAATATGTGAATCGTTTGAAGCTGGAGATCATTTACAGTGCATATGTAGAACTGGATCATCGTTGGCAATCTTCAGATGCCCAAAGCGGCTATACCCGGCTGTATTTCATCCGGTCAGGACGGGGGTATTTACGCAGAAACGGACAGGTTATTGAGCTAAAACCGGGCTATGCATATATGATTCCTGCCGGTTGTAGATTTGCCTATGACTGCGTGCAAATGTCCAAGCTGTACTTTCATGTGATGCTCTCCACCGTAGAGGGACTGGATATGCTTTCCGCCGTGCAGGAGATCTGCGTACTTCCTTGTTCGGAACAGGAGCTGGATAAATTGCTGCAGTATAGCCGGTCAGACGATTATTCGGATCTTTTTCAGCTGAAAACATATCTTTTTCAAACAGTCGCAGCATGTATGCAGCAACATCCGTCGACTACTATGCCCGTGCGGCAGTATTCCGCCCTTATAGAACACGCTATAAAGTACATTCGCCGAAATACCAGCATGGAATTGAGTGCCGCCGGCATCGCCAAGGAGCTGTTTGTCTCGGAAAGCAGACTTCGTAAAAGCTTTCGTGAGGAGATCGGTATCTCACTGGGCAAATATATTGATGATTTGGTTTTTCTTCGGGCAAAGCAGATGCTGGTCGATCCAACCATTCCCATCAGCAAGATCAGTCAAAGGCTGGGTTTTTGTGACCAGTTTTATTTTTCCAGGCGGTTCAAGGAGATGTTTCATCAGACTCCGTCGGAGTTTCGAAAAGACAGCATTCGTGCAAAATTCTAAATTACCCCCTGTGCGTTTTTGCACAGGGGGCATTGCATTTTTAAGAATTGCCACGCAGCTCGATGATCTGATCCCGCAATACGGCGGCGTATTCGTACTCCATCATCCGTGCGGCTTCTTTCATTTGCTTTTCCAAGCGGGCGATCTCCCGTTCCTTTTCGGCCTTGGTCATCTTTACGCCGCTGCGGCCTTTGCGCTCGGCAGTGGGGGAGGAGATCTCAATGAGATCCCGGACGGACTTAATGACCGTCTTGGGTACGATGCCGTTGGCCTCGTTGTAGGCACGCTGGATCTCCCGGCGACGGGAAGTTTCGTCCATGGCATTGCGCATGGAGGGGGTAATGTTATCCGCATACATGATGACCTTGCCCTCTGCATTTCGCGCTGCACGGCCGATGGTCTGGATCAGACTGGTCTCAGAACGCAGGAATCCCTCCTTGTCCGCATCCAAAATGGCCACCAGGCTCACTTCCGGCAGGTCAAGACCCTCACGCAGCAGGTTAATACCGATGAGCACATCAAATTTTGCCATTCGCAGATCTCGGATAATCTCCATACGTTCCATGGCACCGATATCAGAGTGCATATACCGAACCCGGATGCCGGCTTTTTGGAGATAGACCGTCAGATCTTCTGCCATTTTCTTAGTCAGAGTAGTTACCAGAACGCGCTCATTTCGTGCGCTGCGGGCGTTGATCTCGCCGATGAGATCATCGATCTGCCCATCGATGGGACGCACTTCCACGATTGGATCAAGCAGACCGGTGGGACGAATGACCTGCTCCACAGTCTGACCGGAACGGGTGCGCTCGTATTCCGCCGGGGTGGCGGAAACATAGATCACCTGGTTGATCTTGCTGTCAAATTCCTGGAAATTCAGGGGGCGGTTGTCGTAGGCCGAGGGCAAACGGAAGCCGTAATTGACAAGCGCATCTTTTCGGCTGCGATCACCTGCATACATGGCCCGGGTTTGGGGCAGGGTGACATGACTTTCGTCGATGAACATGAGAAAATCATCGGGGAAATAATCAAGCAATGTGGTGGGAGGTGTGCCGGGGGCACGGCCCTGGATCACCCGGGAATAGTTCTCGATGCCGTTGCAGAAGCCGATCTCCGTCAGCATTTCCAGGTCATAATTGGTGCGCTGGGCGATCCGTTGGGCTTCGATCAGCTTATCATGTGCACGAAACCATGCAACCTGCTCATCACACTCCCGACGGATCTCCTCCATAGCCCGCTCCAGCTTTTCCCGGGATGCCACATAGTGGCTGGCAGGGTAGATGGCCACATGGTCAACATATCGCTCGGTCATGCCTGTGAGGGCGTTGATCTCGCTGATGCGGTCGATCTCGTCCCCGAAGAATTCCACCCGGATGGCCCGCCCTGCCCAGTAGGCAGGATAGATCTCCAGAGTGTCGCCGCGCAGGCGGAATTTGTTACGTGAGAAGTCGATGTCATTACGCTCGTAACGGATCTCTGTCAGCTTACGCAGCACTGCATCCAGGGGGTATTCGTTACCCACCCGGAGGGAAATCACCATGCTTTTGTAGTCAATGGGATCGCCCAGACCGTACAGACAGCTGACTGAGGAAACCACGATCACATCCCGCCGTTCAAAGAGTGCGGAGGTGGCGCTGTGGCGCAGACGGTCAATCTCCTCGTTGACAGAAGCATCTTTTTCGATGTAGGTGTCCGTGTGGGCGATATAGGCCTCCGGCTGATAGTAGTCGTAGTAGGAAATGAAGTATTCCACCGCATTGTTGGGGAAAAACTCCCGAAATTCCGTGCAAAGCTGTGCGGCCAATGTTTTGTTGTGAGCCAAAACCAGAGTGGGTCGGTTCAACTTCTCGATGACGGAAGCCATGGTAAAGGTCTTGCCGGAACCGGTGACGCCCAAAAGGGTCTGTTCCCGCAAACCCCAATTCACACCGTTCACAAGGCTTTCGATGGCCTCCGGCTGGTCGCCTGAGGGCTGGAATTGGGATACTAATTCAAATCGATCCATAAAGCCTCCGTGCCTCATAATAACAGGCGGCAGTCATCGGGATTGTACCGCCCGGATTGCCGCAGAGATACAAATTCATCATCTGCAATGATCATGTGATCTACCAGCGTGATATCCACTGCTGCAAGGGCAATAGCCAGCTGACGGGTGGTCAACTGATCTTCGTCCGAGGGAAAGGCCAGTCCGCTGGGATGATTGTGCGCAAGAATGGCAGAGGTGGCATTTGCTCCTAAGGCCATTTCCACGATCCGGCGGATGGGCACAGAGGCGGAGTTTACACTGCCTTCGCCAACCTCCTTGCAGCACAGAACCTTGCATTTGGCATCCAGACAGAGAAGATAAACCGTTTCATTCCGCCTGCCGTAAAAGAAAGGCATCAGATAGCTTCCGCACTGCTCCAAGGTATTGAGGATCACAAGGGAGGATGCGCGGTTTACCTGATAATATCGTGTAAAGGAATTGATCAGAGAAAGAAAAGCGGCGGATGCTTCTCCCATTCCCGGTATCTTTTGCAGCTCTGAAGGAGGTGCCTCCATGACCTGACTCAGAGAACCGAAATGATCCAGCAAGGCGTGTGCAATGGGATTGGTGTCCTGCCGGGGGATACAATAGAACAGGAGCAGTTCCAGAACCTGATGATCGTCAAAGTGTTCCAAGCCCTCCTCCAGAAAGCGGTTTTTCAGCCGCTGTCGATGGCCTCCGTGGAGATTTTCTTTATTTGACATGATTTTTCACCTCAAAAAAAGGATTTATCTTGCTATTTTCGACATTTTTCGATAGAATAAAAAAGACGGGATTTTGTCGGTATCAGGGATGAAATTTTCCTGAAAAAATGCAAATGCTATATCCCATGAGGAGGAACATCATGGAACAAATGGAATCCAATACCGGGATGCTGGAGCTGATGATCCAGCCCGCTTTTGCCGTAAAAGACGGTATCATTGTTCAGGTCAATGAGGGAGCGCGGCAGTATTTTTTGGAAGCTGGTATGCAGATCACCGATTTGCTTCTCACCGGAGATGGGGAATATCGCGAACTGAATGAAGGTTGCCTGTATTTGACATTATCTGTTTCCGGTGTACCTTGCGGTGCATCCGTGCGCAAAATTAACGGGATCGATATCTTCACTTTGGAGCAGGATGTGGATCAGACTGAGCTGCAGGCAATGGCTCTGGCAGCGCAGGAGCTGCGTATGCCCCTTTCCAAAGTAATGACGGTGGCCGATCGGCTGTTTCCGGTAACCGAAGAAGCGGAAGACCCGGCAGTTAAGGAGCAGATCGCGCAGATCAACCGGGGATTGTTTCAGATCCTGAGAATCGTCAGCAATATGTCCGATGCCTACCGCTATGACCGGCAGACAGAATCCCAGATGACGGTGACCAATATTACAAACTTCATTGAGGAGATATTCCAGCATTCAACTGAGCTGCTGCACTATGGTGCCAAGGAATTGCTTTTTGAAAACACAGCACAAACTGTCTTTGGATTGGCAGACCGCGAAAAGCTGGAACGGGCGATCCACAACATCATTTCCAACGCGGTGAAATTCTCAGCCCGTGACAGCAAGATCCATGCACGGCTCAGCCGTAGAAACAATATGCTGTATTTAACGGTGCAGGATGAAGGGGAAGGGAGTTCGCAGCAGATCCAGGCTAATTTGCACTCCAGATTCCGCCGTCAGCCAGGACTGGAGGACAGCCGCTTTGGTATTGGCCTGGGTATGGTGATGATTCGTGCCGCTGCGGCCGCCCATGGAGGAACGGTACTGATCTCCCAAACGGAAAAGGGTGGCACAAAGCTGACAATGTCCATTGCCATCAATCAGTCCACAGAACCGTTGGTACGCAGTTATGACCTGCATGTGGATTATGCCGGAGAACGGGATCACACGCTGATCGAGCTAGCGGATGTTTTACCGTATTCGGCATACGAAGCCGGAAAAATCAACTGATTTCGAGATCTGACCTGCTTTCGCAGGTCAGATTTTTATTTCAGGTACTCCTTCAGATACTGTCCGGTGTAGCTGCCATCAACGGCAGCAACCTCTTCCGGCGTGCCGCAGGCAACCACACTGCCGCCGCCATCGCCGCCCTCAGGGCCCAGGTCAATGATATAGTCTGCGGATTTGATCACATCCAGGTTGTGTTCAATGACCAAAGCAGTATTGCCTGCATCCACCAGGGTTTGCAGAACATCCAGCAGCTTGTGCACATCTGCGGCGTGCAGGCCCGTGGTGGGCTCGTCCAGGACATAAATGGTCTTGCCGGTGGAGCTGCGCGCCAACTCCGTTGCCAGCTTCACGCGCTGTGCTTCGCCGCCGGAGAGGGTGGTACTGGACTGACCCAGCTTCACATATCCCAGACCCACTTCCACCAGGGTTTGGGCTTTTCTGCGGATTTTGGGCAGATTTTCAAAGAAATCCACCGCTTCTTCCGCAGTCATGTCCAGCACCTGGGATATATTTTTGCCCTTGTATAGCACTTCCAGAGTCTCCCGGTTATACCGGGCGCCCTTACAGACCTCGCAGGGCACATAAACATCTGCAAGGAAGTGCATTTCAATCTTCACAAGGCCGTCGCCACAGCAGGCCTCGCACCGGCCACCCTTCACATTAAAGGAAAAACGGCCTGGGCCGTAGCCGCACACCTTTGCATCATTGGTGGATGCGTACAGGTCACGGATGTCGTTGAACAGCCCGGTATAGGTGGCAGGATTGGAGCGCGGTGTGCGTCCGATGGGACTTTGGTCAATGTCAATGACCTTGTCCAAATGTTCCATGCCTTCCACGCAGCGGCAAGCGCCGGGACGGGTGCGGGCATGGTTGAGCTTGCCCAATAGATGCTTGTTCAGCACCTCTGTCACCAGACTGGACTTGCCCGAACCGGAGACACCGGTGACGCAGGTGAGCGTTCCCAAGGGAATTTCCACATCCACATCTTTCAGATTATTTTCTGTTGCACCGCGTACCGCCAGCTTGTTGCCGTTACCGGCCCGGCGGGTGCTGGGAACAGGGATCTTCTTCACGCCGGACAGATACTGGCCGGTGATGGATGCAGGATTACGGACGATATCCTCCAAAGAGCCAGCAGCAACGATCTCGCCGCCGTGACTGCCGGCACCTGGACCCACATCCACGATATAGTCCGCAGCACGCATGGTGTCTTCATCATGCTCCACAACGATCAAGGTGTTGCCGATATCCCGCAGGTGCTTCAGAGTAGCCAACAGCTTGTCATTGTCACGCTGATGCAGGCCGATGGACGGCTCGTCCAAAATATACAGCACGCCCATGAGGGAAGAACCGATCTGAGTTGCCAAACGAATTCGCTGACTTTCACCGCCGGAGAGCGTTCCGGATGAACGGGAGAGGGTCAGATAGCTTAGACCCACATCTGACAAAAACTGCAGACGGGAGATGATTTCCCGGACGATCTGCTCAGCCACGATGGCCATATTGCCCTCTAAGCGGAGGTTCTGCATGAAGGCCAATTCCTTTTCGATGCTCAGCTCACAGAATTCCATGATGCCCATGCCGTCGACAGTCACCGCCCGGGCAATGTCGGAAAGGCGTTCGCCATGGCAATGGGGACAGGGGGCGGAGGACATGCATTCCTCCAGTTCCTTACGTGCGGCATCGGACTGGGTCTCCCGGAAGCGCCGGGAGATGTTATTCATGATGCCCTCAAAGGGCTGTTCCAGCACGCCCATGCCATTGCCCCGATTGTAGGTCATGCGCAGCTTCTCTTCGCCTGTGCCGTAGAGAACGACATCCAACGCCTTTTGGGGCAGTTCGGAAACAGGAACATTGAGAGAAAAGTGATATTTCTGTGCCAGAGCCTCAAAATACATTCGGAAAATGCTGTCCGTCCGGGCGTTTTGCCAGCCTGAGACCTGGATCGCACCATCCAGTAGAGTCTTGCTCTTGTCCGGGATCACAAGATCGGGATCTGCCACCAACTGGAAGCCCAAGCCGGTACAGTGCGGACAAGCGCCGGAGGGATTGTTAAAGGAGAACATCCGGGGCTCTAATTCCGTCAGACTGATGCCGCAGTCCTCGCAGGCGTAGTTTTGGGAGAAGCTCAGCTCTTCCTTGGTATCCGGCAGCTGAATGATCACCAGTCCGCCTGAATGAGAGCAGGCGGTTTCGATGGAATCTGTCAGTCGGCGGCGCAGGCCCTCTTTTAGAACAAGCCGATCCACCACCAGCTCAATGTTATGCTTTTTGTTTTTTTCGCAGAGGATCTCCTCTGTCAGATCATAGAGGATTCCGTCCACCCGGACACGGGCAAAGCCGCCCTTGCGGGCATCCTCAAATACCTTTTGATGCTCACCCTTTTTGCCCCGGATCACGGGGGAGAGAATGATAAATCGCGTGCCTTCACCCAGGGCTTCTACCCGGTCAACGATCTGATCGATAGTCTGCCGTGCGATCTCTTTGCCGCATTTGGGGCAATGGGGAATACCTACCCGTGCCCATAGAAGACGCAGATAGTCATAAATTTCCGTTACCGTGCCCACTGTGGAGCGGGGATTTTTGGAAGTGGTCTTCTGGTCAATGGAAATGGCAGGGGAGAGACCGTCGATGCTGTCCACATCCGGCTTGTCCATCTGCCCCAAAAACTGCCGGGCATAACTGCTCAGACTCTCTACATACCGCCGTTGGCCCTCTGCATAAATGGTGTCAAAGGCCAAAGAGGACTTACCGGAGCCGGACAGACCGGTAAACACGATCAGCTTGTCCCGTGGAATGGTCAGGCTGACATTTTTTAAGTTGTTTTCACGAGCACCTTGGATGATGATCTTGTCGTTCATGTCCTGCTCCTCCAATAATTTGTTGCCCTATATTATACCACATACCGGCACTCTCTACAAGAGCGATTTCACAAAAAATCGTGCTGTTGCAGAACTTTTGTTTGCAACAGCACGCGTCATTCAGGAGATTCGTTGATACAGGTAGTAGGTGTAAGTGTAGCTCTTGTCATAGGGATGACTGGCTTCATCCACAAGCCGGTAATGCGAAGTATCCAAGCCATATTGCTCCAGCTTGTAATACCGGGTCACGATGAAGTCGGCCTCTCCGTTCTGAATGCAGGCATTTTGCTCTTCCCACATTTCCGGCGGATTGATGTTGAAATAACAGAAATATCGGCAGGCAGGTGCTGCACCGGAAGCAAAGTAGAAGCCACCGTCCAGAAAGCCATAATTGAGCAGTGTAGCATCGTCCACCGTCTGAATGGTCTTGGCAAAGCGGTAATGAACGGTATCGTCCTTGCTGTACCGTGTCAGATATAGATTTTGATTATTATCCAGTGTACCGGTTAGCAACACGGACATCAGCAGCGTCATTGCCAGAACTACGGACACAATGTGTTTGGGCATATACTTGTGCCATAGCTCAAACAGCTTGGTGCTGTGCAGAAATTCTGTCCAAACGATCAGACCGAAAATGCAGAATGCGGCAAAGACAAGACCGTAGTAATCCCAGGGCTTGCCGCCCCAATATGTGCCGATGGTCAAGCCGATAAAGCACAGCAGCACCATCAGCCCAGCCTTCCATTGCCGGTCGCGTTTCAGCAGCAGGAAAAGGGATCCGGACCAGATCAGCCAGCCGTAGTTGGTGTTGTACTTGATAGCGCCCTGCAGGCAATTCCAAATGGATTCCAGACGGGAGCCTTCGATTTTTCCGGGGTAAAGGACAATGTTGTTATAGAAATAGACGGTAAGCAGATCACCCACTGCCCCGTGAATGGCAAAGTAAGCAAATACCACTGCACTGACAGCGACAACACCCAGCAGGAACTGGCCAATGGTCAAAAGCAGCTTGCTGCGCAGCTGCGTGTCTGTCAGATACCAAATGAGGACAAAGAGCGCCAGGCCGAGATAAAAGCCCAGTGTGGTATATTTGACCCACAGGATGATGCCTGCAAAGATGCCGTTGCAGAACGCCTCGCGGAATGTAAGGGCTCGTTTCTCACGAAGGGCCCTCAGGACGCTGTACATGCCGTATACCAGGATAAAAAGCGTATTCTGCTCCACGCTTCCACCATGGGTAAAAGACCAGGAGGTGACCACTGCGGCCGCCAGAACGGCAATCAGAAAGTATACGGCCCGGGATGCTCCCAAATACAGCTGTGCCAGTTTACCGGAGAAGTACAGAAACAGGCCGAAGGTGACCGCTTCCAACAGATAAACACCGAAGAAGCTATCTCTTGAGAACAGGGCGATGATTGCGTATATAAAGTACAGCACAGGCCCCTTCTGCTCATACAGATCCCGGTAGGGCACAAGACCGTCCAGAATTCCGCGTCCCACGGTAAAAAAGCAGTTCACATCCACCCAGTCATTCATCGGATAAAGCGGTGAGCTTTTGGACGCAAGTCCGATGAAGAGCACGCCCAGCAGCATGGACCACAGAAGCAGGATTCGATTCTTCTTCAATCAGATCTCCTCCCATTCCTTGGTGCGCTGGCTGATGATATATCGGGGTCTGCCCTTGACCTCCATGTAGATCTTGCCGATGTATTCGCCCAAAACGCCCAGGCAGGTCAGCTGCACGCCGCCAAGCAGACAGATGATGCAGGTCATACTGGCCCAGCCGGGTACGGAGTTTCCGGTCAAAGCAACGATCACTGACCAGATCACGCCGATAAAACTGAGCGCTGCAATGATGCAGCCAAGGCCGGTAATGATGTGCAGGGGCTTGACACTGAGGCTGGTAATACCCTCAAAGGCCAGGGAGAGCATTTTCCGCAAGGGGTAATGGCTTTTTCCGGCCATACGCTCCCGGCGCTCATAGTATACACTGGTGCTCTTGAAGCCAACAAGAGGGAACATGCCCCGCAGGAAGAGATTGACCTCTTTGAAATTGGCAAATTCCTTCAGTACCCTGCTGGAGACCAAACGGTAATCTGCGTGGTTATAAACGGCATCCACGCCCATGAGACGGAGAAACTTGTAATAGCCTTCAGCAGTGAAGCGCTTAAAGAAGGTGTCCGTATCCCGTTTGCTGCGCACACCGTAGACGATCTCGCAGCCATCAAGATAGGCATCCACCATGGCATCCATGGCATCCAGGTCATCCTGTCCGTCACAGTCTATGGATATGGTGATATCACATGATTCCTTTGCCTCCATCAGTCCGGCCAAAACCGCGTTTTGGTGGCCGCGGTTGCGGCTCTGCCGGATGCCCTTGAAATGCCGATCCTGCCGTGCAAGATCACAGAGGATCTGCCAGGTATTGTCCTTTGAGCCATCATCCACAAAGAGCACACGACTTTCCGGGCTGATCTTCCAGGCACGCTCCAGGGAGCGCAGCTTCTGTAAAAAAAGCTGGGAAGTGATGGGCAGCACCTGCTCTTCGTTATAGCAGGGTACAACAATGTAAAGTACGGGAAGCATAAGCATTCTCCTTTTGGTGAACTTTGCTTAGTATACCACAAAATCCACAGAAATGGAAGTAGCATACAAAAAAGCCTGCCGCAGCGCAGCAGGCCTCAATATGATTTAGACGCGGTGAAAATTATAGATGCATTTGTTGCAAACGTATTTACCCTTATACTGCACCAGGTTCTGGGACGAGGAGCAGAACACACAGCTATGTTCATACTTCTGCAGGATAACGCGGTCATTCTCAATGAAGATCTCCATCTCATCGTGCTCCGCGATATCCAGTGTTCTTCTCAGTTCGATGGGGAGAACGATTCTGCCTAGCTCATCCACTTTTCGAATGATTCCCGTTGATTTCATATTCTATCCAAATCCTTCCATTTTGTGTGCTTTTTATAGAAAATTACGGCATATTGCCGAATTATTTGTATTATATATCCGCATTTTTGCCTTGTCAACAGATAATTCGTAATTTGTCTAAAACGGATGATTTCAGGCGGTAATATTTGTGCAATTTCCACATATGGTGCTTTGAGGTGATGTACGTGGTCATGAGCTGGATTTGGACGCTGATACTGGCAATTTCTCTGGTTTGCGCAGGGGTGTTGGACAGAGGCAGCGCACTGGCGGGGGCCGTTGTTCAAGGCGCTCAGGCCGGGATATCCTTGGCTTTTTCCATTGCCGGTTCTATTTGCCTGTGGACGGGAGTGGGGAAACTGATGGAGCGTGTGGGCTTGACCCGGGGGCTGTCCAAATTGTTGTCGCCGGTGCTGCGCCGAATATTTCCCAGCACACAAACAGATGAGACTGTCCGGCACTATCTCAGCGCAAATATTTGCGCCAATATCTTAGGCCTCGGAAACGCGGCTACGCCCATGGGCATTCAGGCGGCAAAGCGGCTGAAAGATCCCAAACGGCCGGGTATTGCAACGGATGAGCTTTGCAGGTTGATCGTGCTCAATACGGCCTCCATTCAGCTGATACCGGCAAACGTGGCGGCGGTCAGAGCAGGCTTGGGGGCGGCGGCACCCTTTGATATCCTGCCAGCGGTATGGGTGACCAGTCTATGTTCGGCAGTACTGGGCTTGACAGCCGCGTGGATCATGGGGGTAGTGAAGCGTCATGACTGACTATGTTGTACCGGTCCTGCTGTTGCTGACAGCGCTTCTTGCTCTGCACAAAAAGGAGAACGCCTACGATCTGCTTTTGGATGGGGCAGGGGATGGCCTGAAACTGCTTTCTTCCATCGTACCGGCATTGGTGCTGCTGCTGACGGCAGTGTCAATGCTTCGCGCATCCGGTGCAGTGGAGCTGTTCAGCGGTTTTCTTGCGCCTGTATTCTCCTTTTTCGGGATCCCACCGGAGACGGCTCTGCTTGTACTGATTCGACCCCTAAGTGGCAGTGCGGCATTGGCTGTTGGTGCGGAGCTGATGGGGCAATATGGGCCGGATTCTCTCATTGGCCGTACCGTTGCGGTGATGCTGGGATCTACGGAGACTACTTTTTATACTATCAGTGTCTATTTCGGTGCGGCGGGGATCAAAAAGACTCGCTACACTGTTCCTGCGGCTCTTTTTGCAGATTTTGCAGGCTTCTTTATGGCGTCGCTTACGGTGCGCCTGTTTTGGGCATAAAAAATCTGCCGCGTTCAGCGGCAGATTTTTGCTATGTATCGTTGATCAGTCGATTTTTGCCGAAGGGGACCATTTTATAATATAGGAGCATAATGGCGCTGCACAGCAGCCATCCGGCAGGATAGGACATGGCGATCGGCAGGATCTCGTTGCAGATGTGGTTGGCCATCAAATACAGATACAGCTGACGGAAGCCCACAAAGGAGCACAGCGTGATGATCATGGGGGCCTTGCTGTTTCCGGAACCCCGGAGCGCACCGACAAATACCTGATTCACACAGCACAGCACATAGAAGGGAGTCAGCCAACGCAGGAACAGTGTGGCATACTCCACCACATGGGGATCGGCCTTGAAAAAATAGGAGATCTGCGGGGCAAAGAGCATTACCGGAACCATTAGAATGCATGTGGATGCGGCAGCGACCAGCAGGGAGATATTCACACCCCGGCGGGCGCGCTCCGGCTGATTTTTGCCCAAATTCTGCCCAACAAAGGTGGTAGCAGCAAGGGAGACGGACTGCATAGGCAGGAACAGCAGCTGATCCACCTTGGAATAGGTGGTCCATCCGCCTGCACAGGCCTCGCCAAAATGGATGATGTAGCTTTGAACAAATACATTGGAGAAGGAGGTTATGGTCATCTGCAGCGCAGCGGGGATGCCCACGAGAAAAATCTTTTTCAGCATACTCCAATGGATCTTCAGCTTGCGGAAGCGGAGCTTGATGCAGCTGTTGGACCGCAGAAGTGTTACGATCACCAAAACAGCCGAAATGCTTTGGGCCAGGATCGTGGCAACTGCAACACCGGCTACACCCATCCGGAAGAACAGAACAAACAGAAGATCCAGCACAGAATTCAGCACAGCACAGACAACCAGGAAATAGAAGGGCCGCTTGGAATCGCCCACGGCACGAAGGATGCCTGCGCCGATGTTGTAGAGCATCAGTCCGAGAATGCCGGAGAAGTAGATGGTCAGGTAGGTGGTGGCGGCATCGGTCATATCGCTGGTCATGTTCATCATCCGCAGCACATAGGGGATCATGAAAACACCGATCCCGGTGAACGCAACGCCCAGGATCAAGGTCATTAAAAGGGCGGTATGTACGGCATGCTGCACCTTGTCATGCTGCCCGGCGCCATAGTACTGGCTGATGACCACGCCTGCACCGGAGGAAAGACCCATGAAAAAGCCAATGAGCATATTACAGACCGGAGTCACTGTGCCGACTGCGGAGTAAGCTGCGCCGGGAACAAATTGTCCCAAAACCCAGGTGTCGACCATATTGTAAAGCTGCTGAAAGAGGTTGCCCAGCAGCAGAGGAAATGCGAATTGGATGATATGGCCCAGGATATTGCCCTGTGTCATGTCCACATCCTGCTTGCCTTTGGCAGAATGCAAGCGAAAGCCCGACATGAAGACCCTTCTTTCTCTGAATAATTATAGCCAGCTTGTGATAAAGATCTCCAAGCCAATGAAGATCAAAATGACGCCGCCCACGATACCGGCTTTCCCCGACAGACAGCTGCCGGCTTTTTTGCCGATGTACAGACCGATCATGCAGATCGCGAAGGTGACGGCAGAAATGATCAGCGAAGAGGCAAGAGCCATGGGAAGCAGATAACCGGCGATGGTAAAGCCGACGGACAGTGCATCGATGGAAGTAGCAATGCCCTGTATCAGCAGTGCGCCAAAGCCGAGCACCGCAGGAACAACCGGGCAGCTTTGACTTTTGATGCCCTCATACAGCATTTTGCCGCCGATGTAGCCCAAAAGGAACAATGCGATCCAGGGAATCCAGGCTTGAAAGGCATGAAAATACTGCACCACCGTATGAATGCAGATCCAGCCGATCAAAGGCATCAGACCCTGAAAGACCGCGAATATACCGGCAATGCCACACATTTTGCCGCAGGACATTTTGCTCTCGCGAATGCCGTTAGCCATGGCAACGGAAAATGCATCCATAGCCAGTCCGACACCCAAAAGGACACTGTTAAAGACAAAAGTAAAATTCCACTCCATAGGAGACCTCCGATGAAAGCTGCCTATATAATAGCACAAAGAAAAAGATAATGTCAATCTTGTGGGATCTTTTGTTTGCATTTTAGCATGTGTGCATATATAATAAAAGCGAAAGGTGGGATAAACATGAAAACCGTGTTTCCGGAGATTAAAAAGAACTTCGGCTTTGGCTGTATGCGCATGCAAACCAGAGACGGTGATGTGGATTATGACGAATTTCGTCGCATGATCGATGCATTTCTCGAAAATGGCTTTAACTATTTCGACACAGCCCGGATCTATTTCGACGGAAAGAGCGAGATCGCCCTGCGGGAATGTCTGACTTCCCGTTATCCCCGGGATGCATTTGTACTTACGGACAAGCTGTCTTACAACTATTTCAAATGCCGGGAGGATATCGAGCCCTGTCTGGATGCCCAGCTGGCGGCCTGCGGTGTGGAATACTTTGATTTTTATCTCATGCACGCCCAAAGCTCCCGGAGCTATGAGCATTATAAAAGTAACGGTGCTTATGAGGAAGCATTCCGATTGAAGGAAGCAGGGAAGATCCGTCATGTGGGACTGTCGTTCCACGATACCGCAGAGGTTTTGGATAAGATCTTAACGGAAAATCCCGGCGTGGAAGTGGTGCAGCTGCAGTTTAACTATGTGGACTATGAGGACGAGCGGGTGCAAAGCAAGCTGTGCTATGAGGTCTGCGTCAAACACAATAAGCCTGTGATGGTTATGGAGCCTGTTAAGGGCGGTCAGCTGGTGAACATGTCCGAGCCTATGGCAAAAATCATTGACGGTCTTGGTGACGGCTCTCGGGCAAGCTATGCCCTGCGCTTTGCGGCAAGCTTTCCCAATGTGATCATGGTTCTGTCCGGCATGGGCAATATGGATATGGTCAACGACAATATCCGCACCATGAAGGATTTTAAACCTCTGAGCGAAGCGGAAAAAGCAGAACTGAAAAAGGCTGCTGCCGTATACTGGGGCACGGAACAGATCCCCTGTACCGGATGCCGGTACTGTGTGGATGGCTGTCCGCAGCAGATCCGAATCCCGGATCTTTTCGCGGCTGCAAATGCAGCGAAGAACGCAGGTGCGGCTACGGACATAAGCAGTATTCCAGGCGGCAAGCCGGCAGACTGCGTATGGTGCGGAAAATGTGAAAAGAGCTGTCCGCAATTTTTGCCCATCCGCGCCCTTTTGCGTAAGCTTGGCAGTTCCAAGGAGGAATGATCGTGAAGATCGTAGTCAGTGCCTGTCTGTTGGGGGAAAACTGCAAATATAACGGTGGAAATAATTACTCTGCAGCAGTGGCGAAATTCGTCGAGGGCAGGGAAGTGATCCCCGTGTGCCCGGAGCGGCTTGCAGGTCTCGGCATTCCAAGAGAACCCATTGAGATCGTCAATGGCGTGGTTCGCCGGCAGGACGGCACTTCCGTGGATGAAGCCCTGCGAAAAGCGGTAGAGCAGATTCTGGCTCAATTAGAAGGTCAGGACATTGAATGCGTGATTCTCAAATCCAGAAGTCCGACCTGCGGCGTTAAGCAGGTATATGACGGGACATTTTCCGGTGTCTTGGTGGACGGCATGGGTGTTTTGGCTTCAGCGTTGCAAGAAAAAGGCTATAAAGTGGTGGATTCGGAAGATTTGTAATTGCAAACAGGGAAAACCTGTGATAGAATTCTCCCACAAAAGGAGTGAAGACAATGGCAGTGACATTGGATAATAAATTGGTGGTGGGCATTTCCTCCCGGGCGCTTTTCGACCTGGAGTATGAGAACACTATTTACGAAGAACAGGGGCTGCAGGCATATCTTGCTTACCAGCGTGATCATGAACAGGATATCCTGAAGCCGGGTACGGCTTTCCCCTTGATCCGTGCCCTGCATAAGCTCAATGATGGCGATGAGCAGCTGGTGGAGATCATCATCATGTCCAAGAACAGCGCGGATACCAGCCTGCGGATATTTAATTCCATTGAGCATTACGGCCTGGATATCAGCCGTGCGGCATTGGTGGGCGGCAATAAGATCGCACCGTACCTGAGTGCATTCCGCACAGGGCTGTTCCTGTCCGCCAATGAGGAGGATGTGCAGGAGGCCATCGATGCCGGTGTGGCAGCGGGTCTTATCTGCTCTCACAATGACCTGGAGATCTCGCCTGATGAAGTGATGGATCAGATCCGTATTGCCTTTGACGGTGACGCGGTGATCTTCTCCGATGAATCGGAAAAGATTTTCAAATCCCAGGGCCTGGAGGCCTTCGAGGAGCATGAGCGTCTGAACGCCCGTAAGCCTTTGCCGGAGGGCCCGTTTGCAAAGCTGCTGACCACGATTTCCCATGTTCAGAAGAAATTTCCCACGGATAATATGCCCATCCGTACCGCACTGGTCACAGCCCGGAACGCACCGGCTCATGAGCGTGTAATTCGTACTCTTATGGCATGGGGCGTTCGAATTGACGAAGCATTTTTCCTGGGCGGCGTGCAGAAAAGCGATTTTCTGAAAGCCTTTGGTGCCCACATCTTCTTTGATGACCAGGCGGTGCATACAGAACCGGCATCCAAGCTGGTACCTGCTGCAAGAGTGCCCTATAAATCCGAATAAACAATGAAAGCCACGCCGTTCGGCGTGGCTTTTCCTAAGAACAAAAAGAAATGACCCTTGACCGTGTATCTTTCGATTCCATCAGTCAAGGGTCATTTCTGTTCACTCTTAGTATCTAACATCATTGGTTAACCTCACTTTCTGCAGATTAGATGTCACCTTCATGCGTTTTCGAAATACCTTCCAAACCACTACCACTTCTACATTCCCTAAGCGTGAATCACTTGTGTGTCGGAATATTTCCCTTGTATAGGGAAGGTGCATCTTTGCGGCGTCCTACGGGATTCTTTTATTTTCCTTTTTTGGCATCTCAAGCAGTTTTGAATTTTTTACGAGTCCTAATTTACTTTATATGGCCTTATTCAATTCAAATACTGTTTTTGATTACATTCGTTGGTTGACTGCTTACCTTACTTCGCATTTGCGATTTCATTTTGCTTGACCAACTGCCGAAGATTGCCTTTGGAAATATCCCGTTGCCGATTGGGTTTTGTTTACCTGTACATTGGTATCACCCTTTCTGACTATAAAGTACCATACGGGAAGCAACTTTTCAAGATGGAATGATGTATAAAAAACAGACAGTGTAATAGTGCAAAACATAGATTGTTTTGGTAAAAATAAAGTTTATATTGACAAATAAATCTGGACTATGGTAGTATAAACCTGTTGGGGCTTTTAGGACACATATTATAAAAGGACATCGTCTGGTCAGACGGTGTCCTTTATGACCTATAGGGCAGTACAATATGCCTGTCAGTCTTTATGATATTTGACGAAGGGGAGCAAGGAAAGCCAAAGCATTCTGCGTTTGTGCAGGTAGTATTCACGCTCATCGTCTTCTGTTCGTTTGATCTCGTCATTGAGATACCTTAATTCCTTGTTAAAGTCGTAGAAGTAAGATATGGCCTTGCAAAACAGCAGGATCAAGAGCAATGTGGCGATGATTCCACCGATACAGTAAACTATGGTGTCGAAATTTGTTTGAGGCATGGCGGTATCCGTCTCTTTCATTGGGATAAAAATACTTTGTCTATGATTTACAGGAAAGAAGCAAGTTCTGTTATTAAAGTGCAGGAGTAATATTTATAATCATTTCCTTACCACAGCGTTTGCATTTTACGGGCAGATCCTTGATCTGCGTGGTTGGAAGCAACCAAAGCACAGTGTGTTTGCCGCAGGAAGGGCATAGATAACGCTGCCGTGCAGCTTGCATATCGTCATGCGTTTGTTCCGTTAGGGTGTCTTGCAAGGATATCACCTCGATTTCGTCTCGTTTTTGGGACAGCACCAAATAAAAAACCTGTGCCATAATCGTTCACAGCGATTAAATGGCACAGGCACTAAGGCACAGGCGCATATGCAATTAAATAATGACAAAGTGCGAGTAAATTTACAGTTATTATACACATTATCAGCCGGAGTGTCAATTTGCAAAGTACTATAAAAAACAGGCTTTTCCGTTGGTTTTTTGTGCAATTTATTGACAGCAAACTTACACAAATAAAGCGGAAATACCTATTGACAAAAAACATGCTGGCGGTTATAATATGTTAGCGCTTGCGAGAGTGTTGGAATGGTAGACAAGCACGTTTGAGGTGCGTGTGGTTTCGCCGTGTGGGTTCGAGTCCCATCTCTCGCACCAAAATATCGGCCACCCCGAATGGGGTGGCCGATATTTTAATGCTGGTGGTGGGACTCGAAAGGCCGTTAATAAAACATGCCGGGGGCATGTTTTTAGGCCGTGGGAGAGTCCTTCAAATTTCAGACGCATCCGGTATGGATGTGGATGAAATTTGAAAAGTTGCATATACAAAGCCACCCCGAACGGGGTGGCCGATATTTTAATGCTGGTGGTGGGACTCGAAAGGCCGTTAATAAAACATGCCGGGGGCATGTTTTTAGGCCGTGGGAGAGTCCTTCAAATTTCAGACGCATCCGGTATGGATGTGGATGAAATTTGAAAAGTTGCATATACAAAGCCACCCCGAACGGGGTGGCCGATATTTTAATGCTGGGGGTGGGACTCGAAAGGCCGTTAATAAAACATGCCGGGGGCATGTTTTTAGGCCGTGGGAGAGTCCTTCAAATTTCAGACGCATCCGGTATGGATGTGGATGAAATTTGAAAACAGAACAAGCACTATTTGGGTGGTATCAACTGCTCCGTACTTCCAGCCTGATATCGCCGGTGGATGTTACAATATTGCATTCTCCACCGGTCGAAGACGGGGGAACTTTTACACCTCCTGTGGAGGTTTTGGTTGTAAAAACCTTACCCGAAAGCAGGCTGCCCGTTACATTGCCTGTATCAGTTTTTACAAAGATCGTGGGAGCATCGCTTTTGTCGAATTTCACATCACCTGTGCTTGTGTCAATGGAAAACTGCTGTGTTGCGATGACGTTTTTCAGACGGATGTCGCCTGTGCTTCCCTTGGCATCCAGTTTGCTGCACCGGATATCGTTCAGGACGATGTGGCCTGTGGAGACTGAAAGCTGAATGGCGTTTGCGGATGCATTTTCTACATGGATATCACCGGTGTCGGTCTTGATTTTCAGGTGTTCGGAAGTGGATGCATAATTTGCTACATCTCCCGTGGATACCGCAATGTCCACTACGGAAAATTCAAAATCCCTGGGGATCTCCACACTGCCGGTGCTGGAATGGATGAAAACTGCATCATACGCTCCTCTGGGAAGAGATACGGTGATCTTCGGTGAGCTTAAGTGAATACCGATATAGTCATACCATTTCTTTTCGTTCCGGACACGGATGTACAGAGCATCATTTATAACATCAACGGTATGGAGGCTGTTTTTGCTTTCGTAGCAGACCACTTCACAGGTATTGTCTTCCGATGGGAGGAAAAGCACATCCGCTTCCTCAGTATAGATATGTATTTTGCTGAATGACTCGGTTGGAATATGTGTATTGGTTTCATATTCTTCGGTGCTCAGCTTGGTAAGATCCCAGTCATTTGCTGCCAAGACAGCGGCAAAGAGGAGCAGTCCGGCAGCAACAAGACAACCGGCAATGAGCAGCCATACTTTTGTTTTCTTGCTCATACATTTTTCTCCTTTCTGATGCTGGAAACAGCCGTTTTTACCAGCCACGCTGTGCCCACCGTTGCCGCTTTGCAGCCATAGAACAGGAAGATGGAAAGGCCTGCACAGATAAGTCCGGCGGCGATCATGGCAACACCTGCAATAGCGTGGCTGACGAAAGTAAGTATGATACCGCTAACGACCCCGGCAAATGCGCAGGCAACCAAGGAAGCGAATACAGCCCACAGGCAGATGATCACTGCCCACACGGCAGCAAATATGGATACAATAACGGCAAATGCGGCGACAAGCAGAGATAGCCAAATGGGAGAGCCCAGCGCCAATAGCACGATTTCCCATACCTTCAGCTGCCTTTTTGCCTTTGCCTTTTTAGGGGGCAGGGAAGTTTCGGAAATGATCTGCGCAGCGATCTCATCCACTGAGCCCACTGCCGCCACCGCCTCTTCCTCGGAAAGTCCCTCCTCCATGCGGTCTTCGATCATTTCGCTGTAAAAGCCCAGCCGTTCCTCCACATCCTCCGGGGGTAAATCTGGCAATCGATCCCGCAGGGACAAAAGAAATTTAAGTTTGGTCATGTCTATCGTCCTCCTTGGTTACAAACCGGTATATGGAAAGAAGTTCCTTCCATTTATTCTTAAAATCTTCAATACGCTCCAGTCCCAGGTTGGTAATATGGTAGTATTTTCGCAATCTTCCGCCATGCTCGGCAGTACGGACAGTGAGCATATTGGCAGTTTCCAGTCGCTTGAGTATGGTATACAGGGTGGATTCAGACAGCGCTAGATACGGTTTCATGTCCTTGATGATCTGGTAGCCGTAGGAATCCTTGCCTTTGATGGCGGCCAGGACACATACATCCAACAGGCCGCGCTTCAGTTGAATATCCATGTCATACCTCCTTTTATGCAATACATCGTAACACGAAGTATACACTTTGTCAATAGGAAAGCCGGATGCGCTTGCATCCGGCTTTGCGATTATTTCAGATCCAGGTCTTCATTGGTAACGACTTTGATTCCCGTACCCTCCAGGGCTTTAAGGAATGCAGCTTCGTCAGAGATCCGCAGGACCATGTAGGCGGTGTCATTGCGATGGGTGAACAGGGAGTACATATACTCCACATCCACATGATTCTCAGCCAGAACGCTCAGAAGCTCCGAAAGTCCGGCAGGACGGTCCGGCACTTCCACGGCCCATACAGGGGTCATGGAAAGGATCGTGCCGTGCTGCAGCAAAATGGAGCTTGCCTTTTGTGCGTCATCCACGATCATGCGGGCCAGTCCATAATCAGACGTTTCCGCAATGGAAATGGCACGAATGTCCACATGCTCTTGCGCCAGCAGCTTGGTGAGCTCAGCCAACTGACCGGCGCGGTTTTCCAGAAATACAGAAATTTGATGGATACTCATGGCGTTACCTCCTTAAATCTTACGATTGTCGATGACACGAACTGCCTTGCCCTCACTACGGGTAATGGTCTTGGGTGCAACCAGCTTGACCTTTGCCATAATGCCCAGCATTGCCTTCAGCGCAGCAACCAGTTCCTTTTCCCGTTTGGTAATGTCAGCCAGGGAATCGGAGAACATCTCGGGAGCCATTTCCACCATGACCTCCAGCGTGTCGGAGTGGTTGACCCGATCCACGATGATCTGATAGTTGGCAGGATAACCCTGCTGCATCAGCACAGTTTCGATCTGAGAGGGGAAGACATTAACGCCGCGGATGATCAGCATGTCGTCACTGCGGCCCATGGGCTTACTCATCTTCACATGGGTGCGTCCGCAGGAGCACTTCTTGCGGATTAGCACGCAGATATCCTTGGTGCGGTAGCGAAGCAACGGGAATGCTTCCTTGGTGATGGCTGTGAATACCAGCTCGCCCTTGCTGCCCTCGGGCAGTACCTCTCCGGTTTCGGGATCAATGATCTCTGCAATGAAATGGTCTTCGTTGATGTGCATACCGGTCTGCTCGGAGCATTCAAAGGCCACGCCCGGGCCGGAGGTCTCGGTCAAGCCATAAATATCATAGGCCTTGATACCCAGCTTATTTTCAATATCATGGCGCATGTCCTCAGACCATGCTTCTGCGCCGAAAATACCGGCTTTCAGCTTGATCTGATCCCGGATGCCGCGCTCGTAGATGGATTCTGCCAAATAAGCGGCATAGGAGGGGGTGCAGCACAAAATGGTGGAACCCAGGTCGGTCATAAACTGCAGCTGCCGGTCGGTATTACCGGAGGACATGGGCAGGGTCAGACAACCCACTTTATGAGAGCCGCCATTGAGGCCGGGGCCGCCGGTGAACAGGCCGTAACCATAGGAAATATGGCATACATCGTCCTTTGTGCCGCCTGCAGCCACGATGGCGCGGGCGCAGCAATCCTCCCACAGATCCACATCATGCTGGGTGTAGAATGCAACCACCCGCTTGCCGGTAGTACCGGAGGTGGATTGAATGCGGACACATTCGGATTGGGGCTTGCCCATGAGGCCGTAGGGATAGGCTTCCCGCAGATCGTCCTTGGTGAGGAAGGGGAGCTTGTGAAGATCCTCGATGCTCTGAATGTCATCGGGGGTTACGCCCTTTTCTTCCATCTTCTTGCGGTAATAGGGGACATTGTCCCATACATGGTGTACCTGCTTGACAAGGCGCTCATTCTGCCATGCAATGATTTGCTCCCGGGATGCAGTTTCGATCTCGGGCTGATAATAATTTGCCATGATGTGCACGCTCCTTTATGCGTCTCTTCCCAACAGGAAGGCCTTTTTGTTCAGTTCCAGGAATTTTGCAGGAACACTTTCAGCGATGGCGTCCATCCACTGCTCCAGAGTGAAATCAAAGTGCTTGGACAGATGACCCATGAGAACGATGTTGACAGCCTTGGAAGATCCTGCCTGCTCGGCCAAAGTCAGTGCGTCAAAAGCATCCACATCGATACCGGCGGACTGCATTTTGCTGATCAGATCCTGAGGATACTGGGCCGCGCCAATGATCACGGGCATGGGGTTGATCTGCTGGGTATTGGTAATGATCTTGCCATTCGGCTTTAAGTATTCCGTCCACCGGGCGGCTTCCAGAAGTTCAAAGGAGACGATGAAATCCGCTTCGCCCTTGTCAATAATGGGGGAGTAGACCTTATCACCAAAACGGACATAGGTGACCACACTGCCACCACGCTGACTCATACCGTGAACCTCAGAAACTTTGATGTCATAGCCGCGGCTGAGGAGGAGTCGGCCCAACAGCTTGGAGGCCAAAAGACTGCCCTGGCCACCTACGCCTACGATCATAATATTTTTTGTATCCATGCTTACACCTCCGTCAATGCGCCAAATTTGCAAAGCTGCTGGCAAACGCCGCAGCCCACGCATTGGGTCGCATCCACCTTTGCCTTGCCGTCAATGATGCTGATGGCAGGACAGCCGATCTTCATACAGGCCTTGCAGCCTACGCATTTCTCTGTATCTACCGTCAAAGGTGCTTTGTGCTTTACATACTTCAGCAGAGCGCAGGGACGGCGGGAGATGATGACGGAAGGCTCCTGTGCAGCCAGTTCTTCCTTCAAAACGGTGTCGCATTGCTCAAGATCATAAGGATCCACCACGCGCACCCGCTTGATGCCAACTGCGTGGCATAATGTCTCCAAATCGATCTTCGCGCAGGGATCACCCTTCAGATTGAAGCCGGTGGTGGGGTTTTGCTGGTGACCGGTCATGCCGGTGATGGAGTTGTCCACGATAATGACGGTTGCGTTGGACTCGTTGTAAGCCATGTTCACCAAGCCCGTGATACCGGAGTGCATGAAGGTGGAGTCACCGATCACGGCAACGGTCTTGTTATCCGCTGCGCCGTTCTGAGACTTGCAGAAGCCATGAATACCGGATACGGATGCACCCATGCAAATGACCGTGTCCACAGCCTGCAGGGGGGCGACAGCGCCCAATGTGTAGCAGCCAATATCACCCAGGACGGTGACCTTGTTCTTCTTTAAGGTGTAGAACAGGCCTCTGTGGGGGCATCCGGCGCACATCACGGGAGGACGGGGCGGAATGGCGGTGTCCAAAGCCTTGCCGGCTTCCACAGCTGCGCCCATGGCGTCAGCCACCTTATTTTGACTCAACTCGTCGATGCAGGAGAAGGTATCCTTGCCCTCGCAGGCAATGCCCAGGTTCTTGCAGTGAGCCTCAATAAAGCCGTCCAGTTCTTCCACTACAACCAGTTTTTCGACAGAAGCGGCAAAATCCACGATCTTTTTTTCGGGCATGGGCCAGATCATTCCCAGCTTCATAACAGGATACTGCTCGCCGAAAACTTCCTTCACGTACTGATAGGAGGTGGAGGAGGTGATGAAGCCCATGGCGTGGCTTCTGCCCGCGTCTATGGGATTGATGTCGGCAGTTTCCGCATATTCCACCAGTGCACGGGTGCGCGCCTCCACCACAGGATGGCGCTTTTTGGCATTGCCGGGCATCATGACATACTTGGGAATGTCCTTGACATATTCCTTGAGAGCTTCCACACGGTCGCCGGTTTCCACCACACTCTGGGAGTGAGAAACACGGGTGCACATTTTCAGCAGCACAGGCGTATCAAACTTCTCGGACAGCTCGTAAGCCAGCTTGGCAAAAGCCAACGCCTCGGCAGAATCCGCAGGCTCCAGCATGGGGATCTTGGCAGCCATGGCATAGTGACGGGAATCCTGCTCGTTCTGAGAGGAATGCATGCCCGCATCGTCTGCCACGCCGATGACCATACCGGCGTTGACACCGGTGTAGGAAATGGTGAACAGGGGATCGGCTGCCACATTCAGGCCCACATGCTTCATGCCGCAGAAGCTGCGGCGGCCGGCAATGGATGCACCGAAGGCAGCTTCCATGGCTACTTTTTCATTGGGAGCCCACTCTGCGTAGACTTCCTGGTATTTTGCAATGGCTTCTGTGATCTCGGTACTGGGTGTGCCGGGATAGCTGGATACAAAGGCGCATCCGGCTTCATACAGGCCACGGGCAACAGCTTCGTTGCCCAGCATCAGCTGTTTCATTTTGCTTCCTCCTTGGATTTACGGTAGCAGGAGAATACTTCCTCTACCAGTTCTTTTTTAGGCGGCTTGGTAAACAAGCTCACAATGGGAACGATAACCAGGCCCGCCAGCATGCAGAATACGCCTGCATTGATGGGGGACTGGAGAATGGGCGGGAACAGCTGCTTGGTAAGCATGTTGCCAAGCATAACAACTGTGGAGAATCCAAAGCTGACCCAAACAGAGGCAGCGGAAACCCGCTTCCAGTACAATCCGTACAGGAACGGCGCCAGAAATGCACCGGCCAGTGCGCCCCAACTGACACCCATGAGCTGGGCAATAAAGGTCACATTGGAATTATACTGCACGATGGCAATGATCACAGAGATCACAATAAAAATTGCCACAAGTATCCGCATAATCAGAAGCTGCTTCTTTTCACTGAGATTTTTTACCACAGTGCCCTTGATGAAGTCCAGCGTCAGCGTGGAACTGGAAGCCAGCACTAAAGAGGACAAGGTGGACATGGATGCGGACAGCACCAAAACCACTACCACAGCGATGAGGAAGGGGGAGAGGTCAGAGAGCATAGTGGGGATGATGGAGTCATAGCCGTTTGCAGCAATGTCCAGACGGTCAGCGTACAGCCGACCAAAACCACCCAGGAAATAGCATCCACCGGCCACCACCAGCGCGAAGATGGTGGAAATGATCATGCCCTTGTTGATGGCTTTCTCGTTTTTGATGGCATAGAATTTCTGCACCATCTGGGGAAGTCCCCATGTGCCAAGGCTGGTGAGCAGAACAACTCCCAACAGATTGACAGGATCCGGGCCAAACAGGGAAGTGAATGCACCGGGTTCCGTAGAAACGGCGGGGTCTGTGACCTGAGAGAGATTTTGGACTGCTTCCGTCAGACCGCCCTGGTTGATGATGATCGCAGCCACCACCGCGATGATACCCACCAGCATGATCAAGCCCTGGATAAAATCGTTGATGGCGGTTGCCATGTAGCCGCCGACGATGACATAGATGGCAGTCAAAATTGCCATGGCGATGACGCAGATGGAGTAATCGATATTGAATGCCATACCAAACAGGCGGCTCAGGCCGTTGTACAGCGATGCGGTATAGGGGATCAGAAAAATGAAAATGAGAACGGATGCGGCCAGCTTCAGTGCCTTGCTGTCAAAGCGTCCTTCAAAAAACTGAGGCATGGTGGCACTTTTTAAGTGTTGGGACATCACCCGGGTGCGACGGCCGAGAATGGCCCACGCAAGGAGCGAGCCGATCACGGCGTTGCCGATGCCGGACCAGGTGGAAGCAAGGCCATATTTCCAGCCAAACTGACCGGCGTAGCCCACAAATACCACGGCGGAGAAATAGGAGGTGCCGTAGGCAAAGGCGGTCAGCCAGGGGCCGACATTTCGACCTCCCAAAACAAAGCCATCCACATTTGTGGCGTGCCTGCGGCAGTAGATGCCGATTCCAATCATGCTGCCAAAGAAAACCACCAGCATGATGATCTTAATGGCAAGATCCATATGTATTCCTTCTTTCTGAATCAACCCGTGATCTGCACCTCGACCAGGCGGCCGTGGCAGTATTTTTCACGCAGCACCGGCTTTTCGATCTTGCCGGTGGGATTCCGGGGCACGGTGTCGAAGAAAATCTTTTTGGGGCGCTTGTAGCGCGGCAGAGCCTTGCAGAATTCGTTGATCTCGGCTTCTGTGGAGGTCACATTTTCCTTCAGTTCAATGATCGCGGCAGTGATCTCACCCAGACGGGGATCCGGCAGGCCGATAACAGCCACATCCTTGATCTTATCAAAGGTCCGAAGGAAGTCCTCGATCTGTACGGGGTAGATGTTCTCACCGCCGGAGATGACCACGTCCTTCTTTCTGTCCACCAAGTAAATAAAGCCGTCTTCATCCTCGCGGGCCATATCACCGGTAAAGAGCCATTCCCCCTTGAGCACTTCGGCGGTGGCCTCCGGATTCTTGTAGTAGCAGTCCATGACGCCGGCACCCTTGACGATCAGCTCACCCACTTCGCCGCTTGCCACGTCTTCGCCCCGTTCGTCCACGATCCGGGTCTCCCAGCCGTAGCCGGGTTTGCCGATGGCACCGACCTTATGGGTATTTTCCACACCCAAATGGACACAGCCAGGGCCAATGGATTCGGACAGGCCGTAGTTGGTATCATACTGATGATGGGGGAACACATCCAGCCAGCGCCGGATCAGACTGGGGGGAACGGGCTGAGCACCCACGTGCATCAGCCGCCATTGGTCAAGACGGTAACGGTCAAGCTGAACGCGGCCTGCGCTGATGGCATCCAGCAGATCCTGTGCCCAGGGAACCAGAAGCCATACGATGGTGCAGTGCTCTTCAGTGACAGCCCGCAGGATCCACTCCGGCTTCACGCCACGCAGAAGAACGGCCTTTGAGCCGGACAGCAGAGAGCCAAACCAGTGCATCTTCGCGCCGGTATGATACAAAGGAGGGATACACAGGAACACATCCTCACGGGACTGGCTGTGGTGATTTTGCTCTGTCAGACAGGAATGGTACAGGGCGCGGTGCTTGTGCAAAATCGCCTTGGGGAAGCCTGTTGTGCCGGAAGAGAAATAGATAGCAGCATCATCGTCTTCGTTCAGCGCGATGGGAGGGGCACTGGAAGAGCAGAAGCTCATCAGGCTGATGCAATCCTCGGCATATTCCGGGGCATCCTTGCCCACGAAGAACAGCATCTTTACATCGGGAATGTCATTGCAAATGGTGTCGATCCGGCTGATAAACTCCGGGCCGAACACCAGCACTTCCACATCGGCTAAATCCAGACAGTATTTGATCTCGTCGCTGGCATAGCGGAAGTTCATAGGAACGGCAATGCAGCCTGCCTTCAGAATGCCGAAGTAAAGGGGAAGCCACTCCAGGCAGTTCATCAGCAAAATGGCCACCTTTGTGCCTTTTTTTACGCCGCGGCTCAAAAGCAAATTGGCAAAGCGGTTTGCTCTGCGGTCAAAATCCTTCCAGCTCATTTCCCGCCGATAGGGGGCATCCTGGTCAGCACTTTCGATCAGATTGAATTCCCACCAGGTCTCAGCCCGGTCGCGCTCTTCCGATGGATTGATCTCCACCAGGCTCACTTCCTGACCGTACAGCCGGGCATTTCTTTCCAGCAAATCGGTAATGATCATATCGTTCCTCCCTAAAACAAAAGTCCCCTGCTTAAAAGCAGAGGACAAGAAATTCCTGTGGTACCACCTCAGTTTACCGCGTAATGCGGCCTCACGGGCCCCAAACAGGGCCGCATGCTGTATCGGGCATTCCCGTCTTTGCCTACTGTTGAGATCACAAACATCTCATTCAGCAAAGCCACTCCGAAAGGAATTCCACATCCGACCCACGCTGTCTTGCACCAACCGGCAGTTCTCTGAGAGAGTCGATGGATGTGTACTGGTTTTCATCATCGTGTTATACATATGAATGCATACATTCTACCATTTCATGGATAATAAGTCAACTGTTATTCCGAGAAAAAACGACCTTTTCAAAATTTTGCAATTGTAAAGAATTCATACTTTCTTTTCTGGATCAAGTATGGTATATTATACCGTATCCAATGCTTTGGATGTACTGTAAAACATTTCGGAAGTAAGGAGATACACTTATGAGCGTAGATATGACAAAGTGGCAGCAGATCGCTAAGGCAAACATTCACAACCGTCCTGTTGGTCAGGGCCGTTTGGCAGGTAAAATCACCATCGTAACCGGTGCGGCACAGGGCTTTGGCAAGGGCATTGCGGAAGAACTGTACAAAGAGGGTGCAACCATCGTGATTGCGGATATGAATCAGCCCCTGGCTGAGCAGGTGGCTGCCGAGATGGGCGAGCGGGCCTGTGCCATCGCTGTGAATGTGTCCGATGAAGAGAGCGTCGCAAATTTGGTAGCACAGACTGTGGAGAAGTTCGGCGGCTTGGATCTGATGGTGGCCAACGCAGGTGTTGTCCGTTCCGGTCCTCTGGCTACCTTTGAGAAGAAGGATATGGACTTCGTCACATCTATCAATTACACCGGTTTGTTCCTTACCTGCAAATATGCCGCTATTATTATGGAAGCTCAGCACGAAGCAGACCCCGAGGCCATGTTCGATATCGTCGCCATGTCCTCCAAGTCCGGCCTGGAGGGCTCTAACAAGAACTTTGCATATGCAGGCTCCAAGTTTGGTGCCATTGGTTTGGTTCAGAGCTGGGCGCTGGAGCTGTGCGCCTACAATATCAAGGTCAATGCCATTTGCCCCGGCAACTACCTGGATGGCCCGTTGTGGAGCGATCCTGTCCGCGGCCTGTTCGTGCAGTATCTGGAAGCCGGCAAGGTTCCCGGCGCAAAGACAGTGGACGATGTCCGCCGTTTCTATGAGGCTAAGGTGCCCATGAACCGCGGCTGCCTGCCCCTGGATGTTGCCCGTGCTGTCATGTACTGCGTGGAGCAGAAATATGAGACCGGCCAGGCTATTCCTGTCACCGGCGGCCAGGTCATGCTGAACTGAGGATCGTAAATATGATCGATATTGCAATTTTGAACAAGCTGAATGTACCTACCAGGGAAGAACGGCTTGCAAATTTGGCTGAGGTGCTGAAAACCACGGTTTTTCCGCCTATGGTACCCCAGTACATCAATAACCACATTCATACTACTTATTCTTTCTCTCCCTATTCTCCCACCGCGGCTGTTTACGCCGCCCGGATGGAGGGACTGTGCACCGCCGGTATTATCGACCATGACTCCATTTCCGGCGCTGAGGAGTTCCTGGAAGCGGCAAAGCTGGTACAAATGCCTGTTACCATCGGTATGGAGGCCCGCGTTTCTATGGCAGGCACCCGTTTGGAGGGGCGCCGTACCAATAACCCCGACCAGGTGGGCGTCAGCTACATGACCATTCAGGGTGTGCCCCACGATAAGACCAAGGTTTTGACGGAGTTCTTCCGTCCTTATCAGGCGGCCCGTCATGAGCGCAACCGGAAGATGATCGAAAGAATCAACGCGCTTCTGCCCGGTATTGCGCTGGACTACGACAAGGATGTTCTGCCCCTGTCTATGGCAAAGGAAAGCGGCGGTGTCACCGAGCGGCATTTGATGTATGCACTGGCCATCAAGCTGGTGCAGCAGGTGGGCAAAGGACGCTCCATGGTGGAAAAACTGGCATCCATGGGAGTGTCACTGTCAGAAAAGCAGACCAATCAGATGCTGGATATGGCATATCCTTTCTACGAGTACGATCTTTTGGGAATTCTGAAAAGCGCATTCGTGCCCCAGATCTTCATTGATGCAACCGATGAGTGCCCCAAGCTGTCGGATATGGTCAAGCTGTGCAACGAGATCGATGCATTCCTGTGCTACGCGTATCTTGGCGACGTGGGCGACAGTGTCACCGGCGACAAGAAGGCGCAGAAGTTTGAAGACGACTATCTTGAGGATGTGTTCGAGTGTCTGAAGGAAGAGGGCGTGAAGTCCGTGACCTACATGCCCACCCGGAACACTCCCGCACAGCTGGAGCGCCTGCGCAGTCTGTGTGATCAGTACGGTATGTTCCAGATCTCCGGTGAGGATATCAACTCTCCCCGGCAGAGCTTCGTGATCAAGGCTATGGAAAATCCCATGTTCCAGAATCTCATTGATGCCACCTGGAAGCTCATTGAACACGAGAACAGATAGTTAATGTCATTCCGAGCCAGTGATCACACCAGCCTGAGGGCTGGTTCGCAATGACAGCGATGAGGTGAATAAAACGGCCATTGGCGAAAAGCCAATGGCCGTTAATGATTTACAGAACGCGACGAGCGCCGAGGTAAAGATTCATCCAGTAGTTGGTGAACAGATCTGCAATAACGATGCCCTTGCTGGCAGCAGAGTGAATAAACTGACCGTCACCAATATACATTCCCACATGAGACACGCCCTTGCCGCTGGTGTTGAAGAATACCAGATCGCCGGGCTGAAGGTCGGATTTTGATACCTTATGCTTCAGCTCGTAGTACTGCGTGCTGCTGGTTCTGGGAATCGTGATTCCGTGAGCATTATACACATACTGCACAAAACCGCTGCAGTCAAAGCCCTTGGGGGTAGTGCCGCCCCATTTGTAGGGAACGCCAATGTATTTTTTTGCGGTGTTAATGAGTCGGGATACCAAGGTAGAGCCGGTGCTTTCCTGCAGGGCTTCCACGCTGGGCTTGATACCGGTGGATACACCGCTTCGGAAGAACAGGGGAGACTTGGTTGAATCGGCATTTTCATAGGGGATCTCGGTCAGATCCACATAGTCACTACGGATGTAACCGATGTGCTCACCGAAAATTACCTTAAACCACTGGTTGTTGATGCCGATGATGTAAGCTCTGTCACCTTTGTATGCAGCAGTCAGAATGGGATAGCCGGTGCCGGGGCCGCTGCGGACCTTAACATTGTTGCCATTGATCTTGCCATAGCCCAGCTCACCGTTTTCGCGGGTGTTGTTGTCCAGGTAGTCCTGGTGCATGTAACCGATCTGCAGATTATAATTGACTTTGTACCAGCTTCCGGTCTTGCCGAGAACCACAGCCACGTCATTTCCGGATGCGTAATCCAATGTTTCGCTGGTGGAAGATGCGCTGCTGCGAAGCCGCAGAGAGGAAGCGGTCACAAATCCGATTCCGTTTTTCAAGTACCGGCTTGAGGCATTTGCCGTAGGTGCGGTAATACCTATTATAATAAACAACGCCAGCACAAGGCTGGCGGCACGATGAATACGCTTCATACGTTGCCCTCCGTCTTACGAGAATTTTACTTGCCTGCTAATGCACGCTCCAGCCAAACACAGCCAAAATCCAACGCTGTGTACAGGCCGTCCTTTTCGCTTTTCTTTACGATCCGGTCGCGGCTCTTTGCTGCGGGATCAGTAAGTTGAAGCTGAACGGATACCTTGGTAGCCACATCCAGATCGCCGACCTTCTTGGTCTCCAGGATCTGAAGCATGATGATGTGGGAGTCGGCCATGGATCCATAATAGATCAAATTGTCCTTCCGCATCAGCGGATGACCCTTATAGGTAAGAATTTCATCAGCCATTCCGGTTGCCTCCTGTAAACGATGATCAGATTGTAACACTTTGTAACCAAAATGTCAACACTTTTGAAACTATTTCAATTAATTACCAGTTTCAGATTTTGGATTTTGTAAGACGGAGGGGAGTATGAAGTTAAAAAAAATTGAAAAACAAGAGGCTTTTGCCGTGGCAAAAGCCTCTTGGCGATGGATCAGGCAAGATACTGCCGCACCAATTCCTGTAACAATTCGTCACGATCCAGCTTGCAGATCATGCTCCGGGCATTGTTGTAATTGGTGATATAGGTGGGATCCTCGGTCAGAAGATAGCCGACGATCTGATTAACGGGATTGTAACCCTTTTCCTGCAGAGCGTCGAACACCGTGCGCAGGATCCGGCGCATGCTGTCCCGGTCATCGCAGGGGACTGTGAATTTTTGTGTGCTTTGGTCCGTCATGATTTCGACCTCCTAATGGTGATAGTGGTATTATATCCCAAAAATAGCGAAGTGTAAAGCCCTATCGTGAAATTTTTTGTGAACAGATGTTTAACGAAGGACTGCACCCAGCTTTTCGTGCAATGCTGCCAGGACCTTGGACATGACAGCCTCAGAATCCGCATAGGTCAGGGTGCGGTCGTCTGCACGAAGGGCCAAAGAGAAGGCCATACTCTTCTTGCCTTCGGGAATGCCGGTGCCCCGGTAGATGTCAAACAGCTTTACATCACGCAGCAGCTTGCCGGCAGAGCCGGTGATCACGTCGGTTGCATCTGCAACGGTCACAGTCTCATCACACAGGAAGGACAGGTCGCGGTTGACCGTGGGATACTTGGGCAGGGGGGTATAGGTGGCATCCGGCAAAACCAGGTCGAACAGCTTGGTGAAATTGATCTCTGCGCAGTAAACATCGCCGTCAATGTCGTAGTTCTGAGCAACCAGGGGATGCACCTGGCCGATAAAGCCCACATCTACGCCGCCCACGGTCACCTTGGCACACCGGCCGGGATGATAGGTGGGATTGTCCTTGACTGCGGTATAGGTGGCTTTTTGAATACGCAGGCCCTTAAAAATGGCTTCCAGCTCGCCCTTGAGGGTGAAGAAGGTCTCGTTTGCGCCATAAGAGCCGAGAACCAGCATCTTGGGCTCCTGAGGCAGGGTCTGACCCTCCACAGGCAGATAGATCTTGGCCATTTCATAGAGTTTTGCAGATTTATTATGGTATGCGCTGTTGCGGGCCAGAATGTCCAGCATGGAGGGCAGGGCAATGGTACGCATGATGGAAGTATCCTCGCCAAGGGGGTTTTGGATCTTCAAGGCATTGCGAAGCGCAGAATCCTTGGGCAAACGGATCTGATCGAAAATAGCGGGGGAGACGAAGGAGTAGGTGATGATCTCGTTGAAGCCCAGGCTGCGGCACAGCGCACCTGCCTTGCTTTCCAGGAGCATCATGGGGGAGTAACCGCCCTGGGTAGCCATCTTCAGCTCGGTGGTGGGGATCTCGTTGTAACCGAAGGATCGGCCCACTTCCTCAGCAATGTCTGCCATGTGCACCAGGTCAGGACGGAAGGAGGGAACAAGGATATCGTCGCCCTCTACGCTGATCTCCAGATTGTTCAGATACTTGACCATATCCTCACGGGAAATGCTCGTCCCCAGCAGATTGTTGATCTTCTCGGGCTCCAGCTTGACAGTTCTTGCTTCGGGAACATAGTTCAGTACATCGATGATGCCGTCCATTACATCGCCGCAGCCCAACAGCTCCACCAATTCACAGGCCCGCTCCACAGCAGGAACGGTCATCATGGGATCAATGTTCTTCTCAAACTTGCCGGAAGCATCGGTACGCATGCCAAGAGCCAGGGCAGTCTGACGGATGGAAGTGCCGTTGAAGTTAGCAGATTCAAAGACGACAGTGGTGGTGTCATCCATAATTTCCGAGTTTTCGCCGCCCATGATACCGGCAAGGCCGATGGCCCGCTCGTCATCAGCGATGACCAGCATGCCGGCCTTCAGATTCCGCACATTGCCGTCCAAGGTGGTGAGAGTCTCGCCCTCAGTTGCCTCACGCACCACGATCTTTCCGGAGGAAACATAGCGGTAGTCGAAGGCGTGCATGGGCTGGCCGTATTCCAGCATCACATAGTTGGTGATGTCAACGATATTGTTGATGGGGCGCACGCCGTTGGCGCGCAGGCGCTGACGCAGCCACTTGGGTGAGGGGCCGATCTTGACATTGGTGACCATCCGGGAAGTGTAGCGGTTGCACAGCTCGGTGGCGGGCACTTCCACATCCAGCTTTTCGTAGATAGAGCCGGCATTGCTGCCCTTGACAACAGGCTCATGGTGCTTCATAGGCAGGCCGAACGCAGCAGCGGATTCCCGGGCCAGGCCGATGATGGAATAGCAATCGGGGCGGTTGTTGGTGATCTCAAATTCTACAATGGTATCGTCGTTGCCGATGACCTTGTTGATATCGTCGCCGATCTGGCAATCCTCGTCATTGAGGATCCAAATGCCGTCCAAAATGGCGCTGGGACAGTCATTCAGAGTCAGACCCAGCTCCTCCAGACCGCAGAGCATGCCATTGGAAACTTCACCTCTGAGCTTGCCCTTGGTAATATGCACACCGCCGGGCAGGTAGGAATTGTGCAGAGCAGCGGGGACAAGGTCACCCTGCTTTACATTCTGCGCGCCGGTGACGATCTGGACAGGCTCTTCGCCGCCAACATCCACCTGGCAGACCCACATGTGATCGGAATTCTCGTGGCGGACGATGGAAACCACCTTGCCGACCACTACATTCTTGATTTCTGCGTCCATGCGTTCCCATGTCTCCACCTTCTGGCCGAAGATGGTCATGGTCTCCACATATTCTTTATCGGAGACGTGGGACAGATCCACGAACTCCTCGTTCAGCCATTTTCTGTTGAGTTTCATGTCTATCCCTCCTTAGAACTGATTCAAGAACCGTACATCGTTATCGAAGATCAGACGCAGGTCGGTGATCTTCAGACGGCCCATGGCCATACGCTCCAGACCCATGCCGAAGGCAAAGCCGGAGTACTTCTCAGGATCAATGCCGCAGCCGGACAGCACCTTGGGGTGCACCATGCCGGCACCCAGCAGCTCGATCCAGCCCTCACCGTGGCAGGTGGAGCATACCTGTCCGTCCACTTCGCCTGTGCCGTGGCACTTGTGGCACTGCATGTCCATTTCGCAGCTGGGCTCGGTGAAGGGGAAGTGGTGGGGACGGAAACGCATCACAGCATCCTGTCCGTAGATCTGTTTCATCACAGTAACCAGAGCGCTCTTCAGGTTGCCCATGGTGATATTCTCGGCAACTACCAAACCCTCGATCTGATGGAACATGGGGGAGTGGGTGGCATCGGCCTCGTCCTTGCGGTACACACGACCGGGCGCGAGGATGCAGATGGGGGGCTTGGCGTTTTCCATGACACGGATCTGCATGGAGCTGGTCTGCGTACGCAGGAGCACGGAATCGTCGTCGGTGAAATAGAATGTGTCGCTGCGATCCCGGGCGGGGTGACCCTCCTCAGTATTCAGCTTGGTGAAGTTGTAGTCAGAAAGCTCCACTTCCGGGCCGTCCACGATGGTGTAACCCATGCCGACAAACAGATCCTTGATGGTCTGCAGCACCTGATTCATGGGATGCTCATGACCCATGGTGACCTCATCGCCGGGAATGGTAACATCGATGGCTTCTGCTGCCAGCTTCTGCTCCAGCACAGCGGCGTTGATGATAGCCTTACGCTCTTCCAGCTTGGCTTCAATGTCCGCGCGGACAGCGTTGGCCACCTGACCCATAATGGGGCGTTCCTCGGGGCTGAGCTTGCCCATCTGCTTCAGAACGGCGGTCAGCTCGCCCTTTTTACCCAAAAGACTGACACGCAGTTCTTCCAGCGCAGCCGGCGTTTCAGCGGCATCCAGTGCAGCCAAAGCCTGTACCCGGATATTTTCCAGTTGTTGCTTCATATCGATTTCCTCCTAAAAGGTTGTATAAAAAATAAACCTCCCATCCCACAATCGGGACGAAAGGCATTCCTTCCGCGGTACCACCCGCAATTCGCTTAATAAGCGCAGCTTTTTGGTGCAAACACACCATAGACCTGTAACGGGATCACCCGGCGCACCCTACTTGTTTTTCAGGCGGCGGCTCATGGGAGAAGGCCCGGCATTGCACGCAAGCGGCTCTCACCATCCCGCTCTCGCTGAAATCGCAAACCAATACAAGGCAGCCCAATCTTCGCTTTTTGCATATAACAGATGTATACTAACATATAAATATAGAAAATGCAAGGTTTTTTTCAACATAGGGTGGAATTCTCCTGAAAACCATTTGCGCAGAGAATATTTGGAAAGAAGCGTAAAAAAAGCCGGCATACAGCCGGCTTTTTAATTTACAGGATCAGACAGATCAAGCCCGTTGCGCCCTCGTTGACGATGCGGCTTAAAGTGCCCCGGAATTTGGTGCGCACATCTTCGGGCATCCGAATGACCTTAGCGGTGAGCCCCTCCTGGATCAGATCATATACGGATTTGCCAAAAATATTACTCTGCCACAGCTTATCAGGATCCTCTCCGGTAAGATAGGAAATAAGATCCTGAGACTGCTGCTCACTGCCCACCATGGGGCTAATCTCAGTATCGATATCTACACGGATCATGTGGATGCATGGCGCGCCTGCCTTGAGCTTTACTCCAAATGCACCGTTTTTACGCAGGACCTCCGGAGTTTGCAGGGCCATTTCCTCAGCGCTTGGCATGACGATACCGTAGCCGGTGGCCTTGACTGCAGACAGGGCATCGGAGATCTTGTCATATTCCTTTTTAATTTGACTAAGCTCCGTCAGCAACTGCAGAAGCTGGGCATCGGTGGTGATGGTAATGCCTGCCTTGCTGCTGAGGATCTGATAGAACAGACTCTCCGGGAATTGGAGCACACAGGATACCGAGCCTGTGGCCAGGTCGATATTTCGGATCGTGTAGCTTTGCAGCTGTTCCACATTTTTCAAAGCGGCAAGCACACCTTCTGCCTGTGCAAGAGGGCCAATGTTTTTCGCACATTGCAGGAGGATCTCGTTCAGAGTTGCTTTTACAGGGTGATCAGCCTCCAAAGCATCCATCCAGCGGGGTAGGTAAATTTTCAGTTCCTGCATTGGAAATGCATAGAGCAGATCACGCAAAAGCCCGGTGATGCCGTCGCTGTCCAGGGCTTGACAGTCAGCAACCGCCGCATCCACACCGAATTCGCCCAGCAGATATTCCTTGACTTCCTTAGCAGCAGGGGAGTTGGGAGATCGGGTGTTGACGATCACCAAAAACGGTTTTCCGGTAGCCTTCATGTCCAGGATCGCCCGACGCTCCGCTTCTATGTAATCGGAGCGGGGAATGTCGGTGACGGTGCCGTCGGTGGTGACCACAAGGCCGATGGAGCAATGCTCCTCCATTACCTTTTTTGTGCCCAGTTCTGCCGCTTCCGTCATGGGGATCTCATGGTCGTACCAGGGTGTGGTGACCATACGGGGAATGCCGTCCTCGTCAGCACCCACCGCACCGCGCACCATGTAGCCCACAGAGTCGATCATCCGAACCCGGAGCTTTACTTTCCCGTCCGGAGAGATCTCGATGGCTTCCTCCGGGACAAATTTCGGTTCCGAGGTCATGATGGTCTTCCCGGAGCCGCTTTGGGGCAATTCATCCCGGGCGCGCTCTTTTCGGTAAGGATCATCGATCCGGGGGATCACCAGCTCCTCCATGATGCGTTTGATCAGTGTGGATTTGCCGGTACGTACCGGGCCAACCACCCCTATGTAAATGTTTCCGCCGGTCCTGGCGGCGATGTCAGCATAAATATTTTCCATAGCCTGCCTCCTCATCCGGCAGGATTCAGGCTCCTGCCATGGTCTACAACAAGGTATGCCCGTCCCAGCAGGAATAGAACGGAAAAAAACATGGCGGAAATTACATTTTTTATAAAAATAACATTTGACAAATGGCGCAAAGGGCTATATAATATCTAAGCATGACTGCGAGGAGGGGGAAACTATGCTTTTAGGACTTTCTAAGATCATAGACTGTCCCGGTGCATCGATTCCCTTTTCCACCAGCGTGGACCTAAGTGATCTTCAATATGGCGAAAGCTTTCCGGTAAGTGAGCAGGTTTTGGCATCCGGCACAGTGCGCAACACCGCAGGTGTACTGATGATGACCGGTCAGGTAAAAACCACTCTTCATGGCGTTTGTGACCGCTGTGCCCGGGATTTTGAGAAGGATGTGGACCTTCCCATCAATGTGGTGCTGGTGACTGAGCTGAGCAATGAAGAAAATGAAGATGAATGGGTGTTCCCTCTGGTGGGCGATAATGCAGATCTGGAAGATATTGTCCGCACGGTTTTTGTGCTGAACATGGATTCCAAGCTGCTGTGCAAGGAAGATTGTAAGGGACTCTGCTGCCGTTGCGGCAAGAATCTCAATGATGGTCCTTGTAATTGCCAAAAGGAGTGCGATCCCCGTTTTGCTGCTTTGAAGCAGCTTCTCGAGAAGTAAAACCATAAGAATGCTGCAAAAAGCAGTTTGACCAAGGAGGTGTCATCCATGGCTGTCCCTAAGTGTAAAGTATCCAAGGCCCGTCGTGATAAGCGTCGTGGCTCCAACTGGAAGCTGTCTGCTCCCAGCGTGGCCGTTTGCCCCAAGTGCGGTGAGCCCGTCATGCCCCACAGAGCTTGCAAGGCTTGCGGCTCTTACAATGGCCGTCAGGTCCTGGCCGCCAAGGCTGACTAAGGCAGGAAA
>SVMG01000017.1 GCA_015067545.1 Oscillospiraceae bacterium | reverse complement strand
TTGTTCTAGCAAATTTTACTCAAGAATTTCGTTGGCTGTATTATTCGATATACATCGCTTAAACAATCCATTTATTGTCCAAGGTGTTTTTCGTTCGTCTCACATTATTCAATTTACAAGGTACAGACGCTCCCCAAACGGTTAGCTTGCTTATTCTAGCACATCTTCCAAACCCTGTCAAGAACTTTTTTCAGCTTTTTTCAAAGTTTTTTCAGATGTCGCTTTCCCTTTGGCGCTCGCATATAATACCATCTTGGAAAGCCATTTGTCAAGCCTATTTTTTACTTTTTTTCGATCTTTTTCATCCCCCCAATACCTTGTGTCGCCGTAGGAAGAAAAACCCAAAATATGAGGGCTCCCATCGCCATCCAGGAATCCGTATTCGGCAAAATGCACATAAGCCCCGCACCCGCTATGGCCGCGATCCACACCGCCCATTTGGATGCCGGCAAAAAGATTTTCTCCGCCAAATGGTACACAGCACTTAAAATCAGGGTATAAAGCGCAAACCAGCCAGCCGTCAATGCACAGGCCACCAATGCCTCAAATCGCTCTGCTACGCCAAATAGATTTACCCCTTTGCTGAATTCGTAGAAGCTGCTGGCTGCCGTGGAGGCAACCGCGCTGCCCATGGACGCATCCATAAGGGCAGATGCTGCGATGGTCACAGCTCCGATCACAACTGCGATCCATTTGGACGCACTTGACGATCCCCGGGGCAGATACAATCCCAGGCACGGTATCAACAGCAAGCTTACAAGCATTCCGTCTGGGAGCTCCAGCTCCATGCGGATCCACTCAGGATTGATTTCTGCTGTCCCCGCAAGAAAGACAATGCCTAATACAGGAAGCACCAGCCACATCAATGTTGCTCCTGTCCGTGCAGCCTGCATTGCCCCGCGATGTGCTGCAAGTGCTGCAAGAATCAGCAGGATCACAGATATGCCAGGAAACGCATCCACCTGCATCCAGCAAGCACTGCCGATTCTGGCCAGTCCGCCCAGAAATACGATCAACCACCCCAATTCCAATACGCACAGCCATTTGGGGAGAGTCTCATGCCTGCATGTGTGCACGCTGAAGCACAGCACGCCTGTTACCACTGCTGTCAACAGCACTGTGATCCATCCGTTCCGGCCTATGATGCTAAAAAGTGCCGGTAGGAGTGCCGCCAAAAGCCAGGCATTCCACTGCGCACCGGGTACTTTATTCTGCAATCAACTCAAACCTCCCCTCCAGATCTCTTAACACAGGCAATTTCTGATGTTCCACCTGCCATTGCCGTAAAGTGATTTGCGGCTCATGTGCAGCCAGGTATGCCGCAACAGCCTCCATATCCGGCATTGTCTCCGCTGTGCATACCATGCACGAGGGTCTTAACACATCGCAGGTCTGTTCCAGCAATGCTTCCCTTCCCTGTTCCACGATCAAATAATCCGCTGTTTCCAAGAAGATGGAGCCGGGGGCGGCCGCTTTCATATCCTCCAGCGCAGCGCGGACATCCATACCCCAGCCCATATCACCAGTATCGGTTTCCAAATAAACCTGACCGCCCTTTTCAGTCAGCCATACCACCTCAACCGGCGCAAGCTTGGCGATGTCCGTACCCCGAAATGGTGTCACAGCGAAAAGTATCGCCGCGGCAATATACACGATCCAGCGTTTCATGGACTCACCTCTGCTTTTTCAGCCGCCGCAGCAACAGCGGCTTTTTTCCTGCGGAAAAGGGTTTCAGATAGGGCGTATCCAGACTTGTCAGACTGCTTAGGTGGATGACCAGCAACAATAGTCCCACCGTCCAGCCAAACAATCCGGCAATGGCTGACAAGGCCGCCAATACGAACCGCCACACCCGGATGCCATCGGCAAGATCCCGGTTTGGCAGGACATATCCGCATACGCCTGCCACGCTGACGATGATCAACGCCGCCGGGGAGATAAATTTTGCTTCCACTGCTGCTGTGCCCACTACGATACCACCGATAATGGATACCGACTGTCCAATGGATGGCGGCAGATGCACCCCGGATTCCTGTAAAATCTCAAAGGCCAGCAGGAGCATCAGCACCTCCAGCGTTGTGGAAAATGGCACAGATTCCTTGCTCTTGATCATAGCGCGGAGCAGCTGCAGCGGAATCATTTCCTGATGGAACGTTGCCATGGCAATAAACAGCCCCGGTAATAGCAGGCTCAAAAGCAGTGCGCCGTAGCGCAGAACGCGGATGGCCGACGCGGACACATAGTCCTTTCCCCAATCCTCCGGTGATTGCATCAGCACGCCCACATCCACAGGGGCAAGGTAGCCCAAAGGAATCCCGTCTACAATGACCCCCACCCGCCCGGCAAGCAGACCCTCGCAGAACCGGTCGGCGCGTTCTGTATATTGCAGCAGCGGAAAGGCGGTGCTTCTGCCACCGGTGATCAATTCTTCCACCGCCGCAGGCGTGACTAAACCATCGGTGCGCATGGTATCCAGGCGCTTTTTCATCCGGGCAACCAGCTCCATATCTGTCACGCCGTCGATCCAGGCAACTGTTACATTTGTAATGGAGTGCTGGCCCACCTGGGTCTCGTAGAGCCGCAGATTGGGAGTGCGCAAATGGCGGCGGATCAAGCTGGTGTTGGTGCGGTTTGTCTCCACAAAGGCATCCTTTGCACCCTTGGCGGTGTGCTCCAGCTCTGGGGCGGAGATCCCCCGCTTTTCCGGAGTTTTGACCTCAAAAGCGATCGCACCTGCCCCCGGAAACAGCACCACGCAGAATCCATTGACTAGCATCAGCGCAACTGTATCAAGGTCTTTGCACTCCCGGGCAACGGAGTTGTAGATCATGCCGTCCAGGGCGGCATCGTACAATGCTTGCATACTCTCTGCCCGTAAATGGTCAGTAATGGGTCTGAAAATGTACTCAGACGCATTTGCACCGGCAGTCAGGCCGTCGATGGCATAGGTGTAGAGGGTAAATTTTCCGCATTGCGCCGGGCGGTAGTTGAAATCCGCTGCATTTTCAAATATCTTGCGGATGTTTTCATCGGTCATTTCCCCGGGATATCGAGCCATCGCACTCACCTCCCGGATAGTATGTCCAGAAAAATGGAAAATAAAAAGGGCCTGCCGGTTGGCAGGCCCTACATTATTACATATTACACATTGAACAGGAAGTTGACGATGTCGCCGTCCTTCATGATATATTCCTTGCCCTCGCTGCGGACCTTGCCCACAGCCTTGGCATTTGCCATAGTGCCGTACTCTTTCAGATCGTCAAAGGCAATGACCTCAGCACGGATGAAGCCGCGCTCGAAATCCGTATGGATCTTGCCGGCAGCCTGGGGTGCTTTTGTGCCCTTCTTGATGGTCCATGCGCGGCATTCGTCGCTACCTGCAGTGAGGAAGGAGATCAGTCCCAACAGTGCGTAAGAGCTGCGGATCAGCTTATCCAGGCCGGATTCGTTCACACCCAGCTCTTCCATGAACATGGCCTTTTCGTCCGGATCGTCCAGCTCGGCAATGTCTGCTTCCAGCTTGGCGCAGATGGGAATGAGCTGACTTCCCTCTTCATCGGCCAAAGCCTTAACAGCCATGTAGTGGCGGTTGTTCTCCGGCTCGTTGATCTCATTTTCGGCAAGGTTTGCCACATAAATGGTCTTCTTCAGGGTCAGCAGGTCGGAAGTGGCAATGAGAGCCATATCGTCGGCATCGTCCGTAAAGGTGCGGGCAAGCTTGCCCTCATTCAGGTGAGCCAGCAGTTCGGTGAACAGCTCCGCTTCCCGGGCGCTCCTTTTGTCGCCGCCCTTCATGGCCTTCTGCGCCTTGTCGATGCGGCGCTCCACCATTTCGATGTCCGCCATCACCAGCTCCAGGTTGATGATATCGATATCCCGGATGGGGTCGGTAGAACCCTCCACATGGGTAACATTGGAATCCTCAAAACAGCGCACCACATGGACAATGGCATCGGTGGTGCGGATGTTGCTGAGGAATTTGTTGCCAAGGCCCTCGCCCTTGCTTGCGCCTTTTACAAGACCGGCAATGTCCACGAACTCGATGACCGCCGGAGTGTGCTTCTTGGGCTGATAGAAATCTGCCAGCCAGTTCAGCCGCTCATCCGGCACGGATACCACACCCACATTGGGATCGATGGTGCAGAACGCATAGTTGTCCGCAGGCACGCCTGCATTGGTGATTGCATTGAACAGAGTGGACTTGCCCACATTGGGCAGTCCCACGATACCTAATTTCATTTCTTCTATCTCCTTAAAAATCCTTTATTTATCAAGGCTTTTTGACACCCCGGTTTTTCGTATACACCTTTTGTACACCAAATTGTATCACATTGGCCCACTGTTTTCAATAGAAATAACACATTTCCTGCATAAGTGGCGTAAAATGTGCCGCGTATTTAAGAAAGCGCAAAAGGTATTTAGACACAGATGTGCCCAATTTGAGAACGTGATGATCTAGATAGGGAAGGTCTGCTCCGTTCGCCGGCGACTCAATGTGTTCAATTCCTCAAGTTTGATCTCCAGCTTAGCCTGAATTTCTGCTTTCGTTTTTCCGTAAATGTGTGTAATATCGCCTCCATCCTGCAGACGGACATAATAGCGTCCGTCCTTTCTTTTTGTGATCTTGTAGTTGCTGATTGCTCTGTGCATAATGATTCCTCCTAAGTTATAAAGTGCAATATAATTATAGGAGAAATTGTTGAAGAAACAGTGGTTTATGTCGCGAGAGTTGCTGCTAGCTTCGTTTTTAACAGAATGCATATCGGATGAAATATGGAACGGGCAATCTATAAGAAAATATGAAATTAACCGCTGAGGAATCTTGCGAAACCTCAGCGGCGTTTTTATGTTTATTTATCAGGGAACTCCCATAGGACCTCACGGATGATTTCACTGACTGTAGGATGCGGGAAGATGATCTGTCGGCCATCGGTAACACGGAACTGGGTTTCCAGCATCTGTGCGCCGCCCCAGATCATTTCGCCTTCATTTTCGGCAACAAAACGACCAGAGAGTTCTTCTCAAAAAGCAAAGTTTTTAGGCCGGCATGGGCAGCACGCTCAGCTGCCAAATATCCTCCCGGACCGCCGCCAATGACGATCAAATCATACAAGTCCATTTTATATCAGACCTTTCGATTATTTATGCAGCGCTTTCCGCAGCACCGGCACGATCAAAAGCGCCAAGCTGCCGCCAATGAGCGCAGTAAACAGCTGAGGCCATGCAAACATGGTAGGCAGCATTTTCAACATGGGAGGTGCCAGCACAACGATGTCTCCCAGCTTCTTGCTCAGAAGAGCACCGGAGGCAATGCCACAAATGACTTTGACCACCAGCAGATACAAGACACCGAATTTGACACCGGCTGCGGTTACCAGTGCCACAGGCTGCCGCCAAATAGGTTTGTGGGTTTTGCCGGCGATCAACCGCAGCAGCACCACAAAGCACACATTGCCGATCATAATGGGCAGCACCGTTACGAAGTTAGGCGCAATGCCAAACAGATATGCACACACGGGGCTGATCAGCGCGATGGTGATACCACTGCTCATGCCCACAAGCAGTACGGCAATTGCCAGTACGGCATTCACACAGGAGCCGGTAACCAACTGTCCCATAGGCTTAGTGAGCGCCTGCAAGGTGACGAGTAATGCCAGCATGACTGCTGTCTCAGTAATCCATAAAACCTTTTTGCGCATAAAAAATCCTCGTTTTTCCTTAGTGGTGGAACAGGCGCATGCCGGTGAAAGCCATGACCATGCCCTTCTTGTTGCACTCTTCGATGACCAGATCATCGCGGATAGAGCCACCGGGCTCTGCGATGTACTTAACACCGGAGGCGAAAGCACGCTTGATATTGTCACTGAAGGGGAAGAATGCGTCACTGCCCAGTGAGACATTGCGGCGGGAAGCCAGCCAAGCCTTTTTGTCGCCTTCGGTCAAACGCTCAGGCTGCTCGGTGAAGTAGTTCTGCCAAATGCCGTCAGCGCAGACATCCTCTTCGTTGCCGTTGATGTAGCCGTCGATCACATTGTCACGGTTAGCACGACCCAGATCTGCACGGAACTTCAGACCCAGAGTCTTGGGATGCTGACGCAGGAACCAGGTGTCTGCCTTGGTGCCTGCCAGACGAGTGCAGTGGATACGGCTCTGCTGACCGGCACCCACGCCGATTGCCTGACCGTCATAAGCAAAGCAAACGGAGTTAGATTGGGTGTACTTCAGGGTGATCAGGGATACGATCAGGTCGATCTTAGCATCCTCAGGCAGTTCCTTATTTTCAGTAACGATGTTGCTGAGCAATGCCTCATCGATCTTGAAATTATTACGGCCCTGGTGGAAAGCAATACCAAAGACTTCCTTGATTTCCTCTTCCTTAGGCACATAATCGGGATCAATTTTCACCACATTGTAGCTGCCCTTGCGCTTGCCCTTCAGAATCTGAAGAGCCTTTTCGGTATAGCCGGGAGCGATCACACCGTCAGAAACCTCAGGAGCGATCAAAGAAGCGGTCAGTTCGTCGCAGACATCACTTAGCGCGACCCAGTCACCAAAGCTGCACATACGGTCAGTTCCACGAGCACGAACATAAGCGCAAGCCAGAGGACTCTCATCCAGGCCAGCCACATCTTCTACAAAGCAAGCCTTCTTCAGTTCCATAGGAAGCACCTTACCAACAGCGGCAGAGGTGGGAGAAACATGCTTGAAGGAGGTAGCGCAGGGCATACCGGTAGCTGCCTTCAGTTCCTTGACCAGCTGCCAGGAGTTCAGAGCATCCATAAAGTTGATGTAGCCTGGGCGGCCGTTCAGGATCTCAAAAGGCAGATCGCTGCCGCTGAGCAGGTCCAGGTAGGCAGGCTTTTGGTTAGGGTTACAACCGTATTTTAGTTCTAATTGTTTCATATCGATTCTCCTTAACAAAGATGACAAAAAGGAAGAACGGAGGTCCCGGGGATTGGGCAAATCCGGGACCCCCAGAAGGAAAGTGTGCTATTAACGTCAAGGGGGTTAACGGATAGCACTATCAAAAATCAGTCATTATAACCGACTCTTGCCTGATAATGGGTATGCAGCAATTCATGAGCCTTGTGAGAGTTAGGCTTGCCCAGGAACTCATCGTACAGTTTCTGTACCTGAGTGTTCTTATGGGACTGGCGCAGCTGCTGGCGCTCGTCCTCGGAGTACAGGGCAGCCGCCCGCTTTGCGCGGAAGGTGTCCTGGATATCATCAGCTTCATTAGGCAGGAAGCAGGAACGGACAATGGGCTGGCCGCCGCCGGCGATACAACCACCGGGGCAACCCATGATCTCGATGAAGTGGTACTTGGACTTGCCCTCGCGGATATCGTCCAGCAGCACCTTGGCATTTTTCATACCGTGAGCAATAGCCACATGGATGGTCTGTCCGTTAATGTCCAGAGAAGCCTCACGGACACCTTCAAAGCCACGAACAGACTCGAACTTGATGGCTTCATGTTCCTTGCCGGTCAGCACGAAATAAACAGTACGCAGAGCAGCTTCCATAACGCCGCCGGTGACACCAAAGATAACACCTGCGCCGGTGTATTCACCCATCAGGTCCTGGTCGAATTCTTCGTCAGGTAGGCGAGTGAACAGAATGCCAGCACGCTTGATCATCTTAGCCAGCTCCCGGGTGGTCAGAACTGCGTCCACGTCGGCAAGACCATTGACCTTCAGCTGATCACGAGCCTTCTCATCCTTCTTGGCAGTGCAGGGCATGATGGACACAACAAAGATGTCCTTGGGGTCAATGCCGTTGCGTTCTGCGTAGTAGGACTTGATCACAGCACCCTGCATCTGGTGGGGAGACTTGCAGGTGGACAGGTGGGGCAGCAGATCGCCATAGTTATACTCAGCATAGTTGATCCAGCCGGGAGAGCAGGAAGTGATCATAGGGAGTTTGCCGCCGTTCTGAATACGGCCCAGCAACTCGGTGCCTTCTTCCATAATGGTCAGGTCAGCAGCAAAGTTGGTGTCATAAACCTTGTGGAAGCCCAGACGCTTCAGCGCGGCCACCATTTTACCGGT
>SVMG01000011.1 GCA_015067545.1 Oscillospiraceae bacterium | reverse complement strand
ACGCCAACCTGACGAGCCAGCAGCAGGTGCTCCTTGGTCTGAGCCATGGGGCCGTCGGTAGAAGCGATAACCAGGATAGCGCCGTCCATCTGAGCAGCACCGGTGATCATGTTCTTGATATAGTCGGCGTGGCCGGGGCAGTCAACGTGAGCATAGTGACGAGCGTCGGTCTGATACTCAACGTGAGCGGTGTTGATCGTGATACCACGAGCCTTCTCCTCGGGAGCCTTATCGATGGAAGCGTAGTCCTCGAAATCAGCGTAGCCCTTCATGGACAGGTACTTGGTGATAGCAGCGGTCAGAGTGGTCTTGCCGTGGTCAACGTGGCCGATAGTACCAATGTTGACGTGAGGCTTGGTTCTTTCAAATTTCTGCTTTGCCATTTTGAAAAATCCTCCTAGTGTGAAAATTATATTTTAGTTTTTTAATAACTGGTTTGTGTGTTTTGCACACATCATAGTTATCATACTACAAAGTGTGCCGAAACACAAGCAAAATTTTTAGAAATTAGCCCTTGGCGCGAGTTTTTACAATTTCCTCGGTCTTGGACTTGGGCAGCTCAGCATTGTGGCTGGGCTCCATAGCGTAGTTACCACGGCCCTGGGTCTTGGAACGCAGGTCAGTAGCATAGCCGAACATCTCTGCCAGAGGCACGTTGGCATCCACCTGGACAGCACCGGTACGGGTGATCTGACCCAGAATGTTGCCGCGGCGGGCAGTGATGTCGCCGATCACAGTACCCATGTATTCATCAGGCACAGTGACGGAAACCTTCATGATAGGCTCCAGGATCACAGGATTTGCCTTGCGGCAGGCCTCCTTGAAGGCCATGGAACCGGCGATCTTAAATGCCATTTCAGAGGAGTCGACTTCGTGGTAAGAACCGTCGAACAGGGTGACCTTCACGTCAACGACGGGGTAGCCAGCCATAACACCGGCTTCCATAGCGCCCTGAATACCGGCATCGACAGCGGGGATATATTCCTTGGGAATAGCGCCGCCGACAACAGCATTGACGAATTCGTAACCCTTGCCGGGCTCGTTGGGCTCAACGCGGATCTTAACATGACCGTACTGACCCTTACCGCCGGACTGACGGGCATACTTGGTATCCTGCTCCACTTCCTTGCGGATGGTTTCCTTATAAGAAACCTGGGGAGCGCCAACGTTGGCTTCGACCTTGAATTCACGGAGCAACCGGTCAACAATGATCTCCAGGTGCAGCTCGCCCATGCCGGCGATGATGGTCTGACCGGTTTCCTTGTTGGTGTAGGTGCGGAAGGTGGGGTCTTCTTCAGCCAGCTTAGCCAGAGCGATACCCATCTTTTCCTGGCCGGCCTTGGTCTTGGGCTCGATCGCAACCTCGATAACGGGCTCGGGGAAGACCATGGATTCCAGAACGATGGGATGATCTTCATCACACAGGGTATCACCGGTGGTGGTGTTCTTCACACCGACAGCGGCAGCGATATCACCGGCGTAGACCATGTCGATATCCTCACGGTGGTTGGCGTGCATCTGCAGGATACGGCCCAGACGCTCCTTCGTGCCCTTGGTGCAGTTCAGAACGGAGGTGCCCTTCTCCAGAGTACCGGAGTACACACGGAAGAAGCAGAGCTTACCAACGTAGGGGTCAGTTGCGATCTTGAATGCCAGAGCGGAGAAAGGAGCCTCATCGGAGGCAGGACGGAAGTCCTCTTCCTCGGTTTCGGGATTCACGCCCTTGATACCCTTCTTATCCAGGGGGCTGGGCATATAATCCACAACGGCATCCAGAACCTGCTGCACGCCCTTATTCTTATAAGAGGTACCGCAGACAACGGGAACCATCTCGTTGTCGATGGTAGCCTTACGGATGACTGCCTTGATCATCTCAACGGGCACTTCCTCGCCCTCCAGATACATCATAGCGATGTCATCGTCAAAGGAAGAGACAGCGTCCATCAGCTTTTCGCGGTACTCCTCAGCCAGAGCCACCATATCCTCGGGGATCTCTTCGGTACGGACGTCGATACCCTTGTCATCATAGAAGACATTTGCCTTCATGGTGACCAGGTCGATGTTGCCCTTGAAGAAAGCCTCGGAGCCGATGGGCAGCTGAATGGCAACCGCGTTGCACTTCAAACGTTCTTCGATCATTTCCAGAACGCGATAGAAGTCCGCACCCATGATGTCCATCTTGTTGACGTAGATCATACGGGGGACTCTGTACTCGTCGGCCTGACGCCAAACGGTCTCGGTCTGGGGCTCGACGCCGCCCTTTGCGCACAGAACGGTAACAGCACCGTCCAAAACACGCAGGGAACGCTCAACTTCAACGGTGAAGTCAACGTGGCCGGGGGTGTCGATGATGTTCAGCCGGCAACCCTTCCAGAAACAGGTGGTTGCGGCGGAAGTGATGGTAATACCACGCTCCTGCTCCTGAGCCATCCAGTCCATGGTGGCAGAGCCGTCATGGGTCTCACCGATCTTGTAATTCTTACCGGTGTAGAACAAAATACGCTCGGAAGTGGTGGTCTTACCGGCATCGATGTGAGCCATGATGCCAAAGTTTCTGGTATTTTCCAGAGAATACTGTCTAGCCATTCTTTGGTTTCTCCTTCATTACCAACGGAAATGGGCGAATGCCTTGTTGGCTTCGGCCATCTTGTGGACATCTTCGCGCTTCTTCACGGATGCGCCGGTGTTGTTTGCGGCGTCCATGATCTCAGCAGCCAGACGCTCCCGCATGGTGTTCTCACTGCGGTTGCGGCTGTACAGGGTGATCCAACGCAGACCCAGGGTCTGACGACGGTCAGCACGAACTTCGATGGGCACCTGGTAGGTAGCACCACCAACACGGCGAGCCTTCAGCTCCACTGCGGGCATGATGTTTTCCATAGCCTGCTGGAACACTTCCAGGCCGTTCTTGCCGGTCTTGTTCTCGACAATTTCAAATGCACCATAGACGACTTTCTGGGCAACACCCTTCTTGCCATCCAGCATGATGCTGTTTACGAGCTTGGTAACCAGAACGGAGTTATACTGAGGATCCGGAAGGACCTCTCTCTTGGGAACATTACCTCTTCTGGGCACTTTGCTTCCCTCCTTCATAATATAATGATTTCATCGGTACTCGAAAGTTTCCTTTCGTTGTGCCTGGCCAGAGGTTTTATACACTATATATAAAACGCTTTGGCAAGGCCATTTGCCTTGCGAACGGGCGTGGGGAAAATTCAAATTTGTTTGGCAGAAGAATTACTTCTTGCCGGCCTTGGGCCGCTTTGCACCGTACTTGGAGCGGGACTGCATACGTCCGTTCACGCCCTGGGTATCCAGAGTGCCGCGGATGATGTGGTAACGAACACCGGGAAGGTCCTTAACACGACCGCCACGGATCAGCACCACGGAGTGCTCCTGCAGGTTATGGCCAACACCGGGAATGTAAGCAGAAACTTCCATGCCGTTGGTCAGACGCACACGGGCGATCTTACGCAGAGCGGAGTTCGGCTTCTTGGGGGTGGTGGTACGGACAGCAGTGCAAACGCCACGCTTCTGGGGGGAAGGCAGAGTAGTAGCCTTGTTCTCCAGAGTGTTCAGACCTCTCTGCAGAGCAGGAGCGGTGGACTTGTAGGTGACCTGCTGACGGCCATTCTTAACGAGCTGGTTAAAAGTAGGCATCAATATTCTCCTTTCTTGAATTCTCGCCTTTCGGCGGTTTATATTCTACGGTAAAACCGGTAGAAACAGATCAATTCACGACTGCCGCGGCAGCCGCGCCCACATCAATGCCGCAGGCACCGCCCAGCTCCCGCATACTGGCGACCCAGTAACAGGAAATATTGCGTGCCTTGCATTGCTGCAGCAAGGGTTCGGTGATCGCAGGGTCTGCATTTTTGGCAAGGCACACACATTTGACTGTGCCTTTTTCCATGGCTTTTCGCAGCTGTTTTGCCCCTACAATGACCTTATTTTTGTCGATTTCCGGTAAAATCCCGCATTGGGGGATTCTACTATCTTTTTTAGTGTCCATACAGATACCTATTATACGCAATATTTTGGAAAAGTCAACAAAATTTATTATATTTTTTCTGCATATTCGCATTAAAGTCTTCCCGCTCTGTGTCATCGTCTGGGCCGACTTGGCTCTCCCTTTGGGAGAGCTGGCGAGCGAAGCGAGACTGAGAGGGCTTTGCCGCAAACTTCTTCGTAATTGCCCTCTCCATCAAAAATCAAAGATTTTTGACACCTCTCCCAGAGGGAGAGACAAGAAGGTTTCTGCGCAAAACAGGGGCGTGCCAGTTGGCACGCCCCTTGGGGATATAACTTTATGGTTCATCGTCGCCACTATTTCTTATACATTCGCCGGTCTCGCGGTTATAGGACCAGGTTCCTTCCCGATCATCTGCCGTGGGTCTTCCATCAAATCCTATAAAAGCATCGGTCAAACCTACCATATAAACACTCTCAATATGGTACTGTTCCATCATGAAGAAGCTTTCACGGGTAGGAATCTCTAAAAGATAAAATCTTTTGCTGTCTACCACAAATAGCAGGCAATCTTTTGCTCCATGCGCAATAATCATAAAACTAATATTACCATAAGGAGATTCATAATATAGATAGTGATTTTCAAAATCACCAATTGCTGTCACATACACCCTTGTTGGTTCAGTATTTTTCACAAAGAAGACATGCGTATCATTGCTTGCATAGGCACACGCCCACTCATCGCATATCGTAATCCTCTCTTTGGTATCATTTATATACCAGACAAAACGCATATCATCCAGACTGCTCCCACTGTTATGAGCGTACCCACCACTTATTTCATCAGATGGGCATGCTGGCGGTAATGTAGATTGAATCGTAGGCGGCACACTACTCATCGGCGGCACCGCACTGCTACTTGGGGGTGTGACGGTGCCGGAAGAAGAGGGGGTGCTGGCAACCAACTTGTCATCGTCTGTCGGAACTGTTTGGCAGGCGGTCAACAAAAGCAGCATAACAAATACCAACAAAGCAGACAAAAAGCGGTACTTTTTCATAGGATCCCAACCTTTCACTAGAATTAGAAAATTTTCTTTCCTCTGTCTACATTATAAATGCGGAAAATCTTTCCAGTCAACAACAATACCATTACAGTTCATATACAAAAAGTAACAGCAAGGGGCGTGCCGATTGGCACGCCCCTTTGCATGAAGTCAGATGAACAAATTAAAGAATTGCCATCAGTTTGTTGAAGTTGTTTTCCTTTGCTTTTTTCTGAACGCTGAACCAGTCGATGATGGTCAGAATACCGCACAGACCGCAGGTCAGTAATTTCAAAACGCCCATTCCGGTCTCGCCCAGCATAAATCTGTCAACGCCAAAAGTGCCAAGGAACAGAGAAATCAGCAAAATCGTAGTGGGATCCTTGAATTCCACAGACGAGATCAGCGCAAAGCGCTCCTCATCCACGTTCTTCAATTTTTCCTTGATGAAGACAATTTTTTCCGCAGGCAAGTACTTCTGATTTGTCATGACATACATATCAATCTTTGATGCATCCATTTCTGTCTCTCCTTAAATAAATATATAATATTCCCTTTCAGGGCATATCAACAAAACCAAGCCACCGCATAAGCGCATAGATAAACATTGCTGCTCCCATAATGCAAAAAATCGCATTTGAGAGTTGTTTCCAGTATTCTGGAAACAACTCTTGGCATATGTAGAGCAACATCAGTACAGGAATCAATGGAAATAAGGCGTGATACCGAAATGCCAAATCGACTTCCCCTTGCAGGAACGCAAGCCAAGCTCGGGTCACACCGCAGCAGGGACAAGGAATACCTGTTATCTCGTATATCGGACAACCGTAGCCTAACAGAAAACCCAAACCAAAAAACAATGGTAGATTTCCAATATACTTTATGGGCTTGAACTTACGAAATAGTTTTTTCAAGCGAATCCCCTGCCCAATCCCCAATATCATAAATGATTTGCGTTAAGTATCTCATATATTTTGTAACATGTCAAGTTATATTTTTAACATTTAGCGTTGTCGCATACAAATTGCTTCAAGGGTATACTATAACTAGCAGAGGGGATGATACAATGCAAACACACCAACACAGCAAGTACAAACAGCTGGGGCTGAACATTGCGTACTACCGCAAGCAGCGCAATCTTTCACAACTCCAATTGGCTGAATTGGTCAATATCAGCCGGACACACATGAGCCGTATCGAGACCGCAGACTGTGCTGTTTCTTTGGATGTTGTGTTTGACATTTGCGATACATTATGCATTACACCCGCAAAATTATTTGATTTCAGAAACTAAAGGCTCCCTTCAAAAGGGAGCCTTTTTAGATGCGGATTGCCACACCAGTCTGCGGACTGGTTCGCAATGACGTGATTATAGAAGCAGGGGCGTGCCGTTTGGCACGCCCCTTTAGGGTTAGGAATTATTCTTCGGTTTCTTCGATTTCCAGATCGTATCTGCTTGCGGGAGTCACGCCGGGCTGATAATCCCGGTAGGCCATCAGGCCGGAACCGGCAGGAATCAGCTTACCGATGATGACGTTCTCCTTCAGGCCAACCAGGTGGTCAACCTTGCCCTTGATGGCGGCATCGGTCAGAACCTTGGTGGTCTCCTGGAAGGAAGCAGCGGACAGGAAGGAATCGGTAGCCAAGGAAGCCTTGGTGATACCCAGCAGCACTGCCTGAGCAGTTGCCAGCTTCAGATCCTCCTCGCCGGCATCGATCCGGGCCTGGATAGCTGCATTGGCATCCTCAAACTCGAAGGTATCGATGACAGTACCGGTGAGCAGTGCGGTATCGCCGGGCTCTTCCACGCGCACCTTGCGCATCATCTGACGGATGATGACTTCGATGTGCTTGTCGTTGATCTCAACGCCCTGCTGACGGTACACAGCCTGGACGGACTGCACCAGATAATCCTGGACAGCCTCCACACCGGAAATACGCAGAACATCCTGGGGATACAGCGCACCGTCGGTGATGGGCTCGCCCTTCTGGACAGTCTTGCCGTGCTGGACCTTCAGACCCACGGAGTAAGGCACATGATATTCCTTGACCTCGCCGTCCTCTGCGGTAACGGTGATGTTACGCAGGGCGGTGCGGTGGGTATCGTCGATGTGCACGGTACCGGTGATCTCAGCGATGGTCGCCATCTTCTTGGGCCGGCGGGACTCGAACAGTTCTTCAACTCTGGGCAGACCCTGGGTGATATCGTCACCTGCAACGCCGCCGGAGTGGAAGGTACGCATGGTCAGCTGCGTACCGGGCTCACCGATGGACTGTGCAGCAATGATACCGACAGCCTCGCCCAGGTCAACCTGCTTGGAGGTGGCCAAGTTCATGCCGTAGCACTTGGCACAAACACCGCTTCTTGCGCGGCAGCCCAAAATGGTGCGGATATAAATCTTCTCGATGCCAGCCTTTTCGAACTTCTCGGCATCCTCGGGCATCATCATTTCGTCCTTGGAATGGAGCAGTTCGCCGGTAACAGGATGCACAACATCGTTAACCGGGAAGCGGCCGCGAATGCGGTTGCCGAAGGAATCGACGATATCGCCGTTCTTGTCGTACACAGCGCCAACCCAAATACCGTTGGTCGTGCCGCAGTTGTGCTCACGAATGATCACATCCTGGGAAACGTCCACCATACGACGGGTCAGGTAACCGGAGTCAGCGGTACGAAGCGCGGTATCGGTCATACCCTTACGGGCACCTCTGGAGGAGATGAAGTACTCCAGAACACTCAGACCTTCACGGAAGTTTGCCTTAACGGGGATTTCGATGGTACGGCCAGCGGTATCGGCCATCAAGCCACGCATACCGGCCAGCTGACGGATCTGAGCCATGCTACCACGAGCACCGGAGTCGGACATCATGTAGATGGGGTTGAACTCATCCATGGTGCCCTGCAGAGCATTGGTGACATCGGCTGTGGTCTTTTCCCACTGCTGAACAACCAGGCGGTAACGCTCGTCGTTGGTGATCAGGCCCTGGCGGTAGAACTGCTCAATCTCCAGCACCTTGGCTTCGGAAGCCTTGATCAGCTGATGCTTGATTTCAGGAACCACCATGTCCGCAATGGAGATAGAGATAGCGCCCTTGGTAGCATACTTGTAGCCCAGCGCCTTGACGCGGTCCAGCATCTCGGTTGCGATGGTGAAGCCATGACGGCGGATACACTTGTCAATGATCTTACCCAGCTGCTTCTTACCAACCAGGAAGTCCACTTCCAGGTCAAAAGCGTGCTCGGGATCGTTTCGGTTGACGAAGCCCAGGTCCTGAGGAATGGGCTCGTTGTAGATCAGACGGCCAACGGTAGCCTTGATTAGACGGTACTCCATCTTGCCGTCCACTTCCTTGCCCACGCGGACCAGGATGGGAGCATGCAGGCCGATGTTGCCGTCAGCGTAGGAAGCAACAGCTTCATCCACGCTGGAGAAGGCGTACTTGGGACGGAAGGTAGCTTCCTGCTTACCCTCAGCCTTCAGCGCCTTGTTGGCAGCCAGGAATTCATCCGCATCCACGATCTGACCGGCTTCCCAGGCGGTATCGCCGGGATTTGCGATCACCACTTCCTCAGCGCCCTTCTCTGCCTTGCCCAAACGGGTGTAGGTCAGATAGTAAGCACCCAGGATCATATCCTGTGTAGGAACGGTAACGGGCTTGCCGTCCTGAGGACGCAGCAGGTTGTTGGCGGACAGCATCAGCATTCTTGCTTCTGCCTGAGCCTCTGCGGACAGAGGTACGTGAATAGCCATCTGGTCGCCGTCAAAGTCGGCGTTAAATGCGGTACAGCACAGGGGGTGCAGCTTCAGGGCGCGGCCCTCCACCAGCACGGGCTCGAAGGCCTGGATACCCAGACGGTGCAGCGTAGGTGCACGGTTCAGCATAACAGGACGGTCCTTGATGATCTCGTCCAGAGCATCCCAGACTTCTGCCTTGCCCTTGTCGATCATCTTCTTGGCGGACTTAATGTTGTTTGCCAGGCCGTCGGAAACCAGCTTCTTCATAACGAAGGGCCGGAACAGCTCGATCGCCATTTCCTTGGGCACGCCGCACTGATACAGCTTCAGCTCGGGGCCGACAACGATAACGCTACGGCCGGAGTAGTCAACACGCTTACCCAGCAGGTTCTGACGGAAGCGGCCCTGCTTACCCTTGAGCATATCACTCAGGGACTTCAGTGCCCGGTTGTTAGCGCCGGTGACGGCACGGCCACGGCGGCCATTGTCGATCAGAGCGTCCACAGCCTCCTGCAGCATGCGCTTTTCGTTACGCACGATGATGTCGGGAGCATTCAACTGGATCAGTCTCTTCAAACGGTTGTTACGGTTGATAACACGGCGGTACAGATCGTTCAGATCGGAGGTGGCGAAACGGCCGCCATCCAACTGGATCATGGGACGGATATCCGGGGGGATCACGGGCAGCACGTCCATAACCATCCAGGCAGGATTGTTGCCGGACTCACGGAAGGCCTCCACGACCTCCAGACGCTTGACCAGGCGCAGCTTCTTCTGAGAGGAAGCAGTCTTCAGCTCCTCACGAAGCTGAGTGGACAGCTCTTCCAGATCGATCTGCTCCAGCAGAGCCTTCACAGCCTCTGCACCCATACCGGCCTGGAAATCGTCCTCGTACTTCTCGCGCATGTCCCGATATTCCTTCTCAGTGAGCACCTGGTTTCTGGCCAGGGGTGCATCACCGGGATCGGTGACGATATAGGCTGCAAAGTACAGAACCTTCTCCAAAACCTTGGGGGAGATATCCAGGATCAGACCCATACGGGAGGGAATGCCCTTGAAATACCAGATGTGGCTGCAGGGTGCGGCCAGCTCAATGTGACCCATCCGCTCCCGGCGGACCTTGGCCTTGGTCACTTCCACGCCGCAGCGATCACAGACCTTGCCCTTATACTTGATTTTCTTATACTTACCGCAGTGGCACTCCCAGTCCTTGGTAGGTCCAAAGATCTTTTCGCAGTACAGGCCGTCCCGCTCGGGCTTCAGCGTGCGGTAGTTAATGGTCTCCGGCTTTTTGACCTCACCGAAGGACCAGCTCCGGATCATTTCCGGAGATGCAATACCAATTTTAATCGCATCAAAGGTGGCATCTGCCATATAACGTCGCCTCCTTAATCTTCATATGCGTCTGCGTCGGCGTCATCGCCGAACACATCCATAATATCTTCCGGGCTGTCCTCGTCGATGACGAAGCCGGCTTCCAGCACTTCATCCGCGCTGCCGATCACCAGCTCACTGTCGTGGGGGCCGGTATAGCCCAGCTCTTCATCCTCGTCCTCGTCCTTCAGCTCGATCTCGTTGCCCTTTTCATCCAGCACGCGAACATCCAGACACAGAGCCTGCAGTTCCTTGACCAAAACCTTGAAGGATTCGGGAACGCCGGGCTTGGGAATGTTTGCGCCTTTGACGATGGCTTCGTAGGTCTTCACACGGCCGGTGACATCGTCGGACTTGACAGTCAGGATCTCCTGCAGGGTGTAGGCAGCGCCGTAAGCCTCCAGAGCCCAAACTTCCATTTCGCCGAAACGCTGACCGCCGAACTGGGCCTTGCCGCCCAGAGGCTGCTGGGTAACCAGTGCGTACGGACCGGTGGAACGGGCGTGGATCTTATCGTCGACCAGATGGTGCAGCTTCAGGTAGTAGGGATAGCCAACGGTGACCAGGTTATCGAAGGGCTCGCCGGTACGGCCATCGTACAGAATGGTCTTGCCATCTTCACGCAGGCCTGCCAGCTTCAGGGTGTCCCGGATATCCTTTTCGTTTGCGCCATCGAATACGGGAGTTGCGACCTTCCAGCCCAGTGCCTTTGCGGCATAGCCCAGGTGGACTTCCAAAACCTGACCGATGTTCATACGGGAAGGAACGCCCAGGGGGTTCAGCACCACATCCAGCGGTGTGCCGTCGGGCAGGAAGGGCATATCTTCCTCAGGCAGAACGCGGGAAACAACGCCCTTGTTACCGTGACGGCCGGCCATCTTATCGCCCACGGAGATCTTACGCTTCTGGGCAATGTAGACACGGACGGACTTGGTAACGCCGGGAGCCAATTCATCAGAATTTTCCTTGGTGAACACCTTGACATCCACAACGATGCCACTTTCGCCGTGAGGCACCTTCAGGGAGGTGTCGCGGACTTCTCTTGCCTTCTCACCAAAGATGGCGCGCAGCAATCTCTCTTCGGGGGTCAGCTCGGTCTCGCCCTTGGGGGTGACCTTACCAACCAGGTAATCACCGGAGCGAACCTCAGCGCCGATACGGATGATACCGTTCTCGTCCAGATCCTTCAGAGTGTCCTCGCCCACATTGGGAATGTCGCGGGTGATCTCTTCCGGTCCCAGCTTGGTATCCCGGGCTTCGGTCTCATGCTCTTCAATGTGAATGGAGGTAAAGACATCTTCCTTCACCAGGCGCTCGTTCAGCAGAATGGCGTCCTCGTAGTTGTAGCCTTCCCAGTTGACGAAGCCGATGAGCACGTTCTTGCCCAGTGCAACCTCACCGCCGGAGCAGGAGGGGCCGTCAGCAATGATTTGCTCATTCTCCACCCGGTCGCCAACCACCACGATGGGCCGCTGGTTGATGCAGGTGCCTGCATTGCTGCGTGCGAACTTGGTCAGAGTGTAGGTCTTCAGCTCGCCATCGTCATAAGCGATGGTAATGTCGGTAGCGGAAACAGCGGTAACCGTACCAGCTCCCTCCGCCTTGACACAAACCTCGGAGTCCACGGCGGCCTTGTGCTCGATGCCGGTGGCAACGATGGGAGGCTCAGTGGTCAGCAGAGGCACTGCCTGACGCTGCATGTTCGCGCCCATCAAGGCACGGTTTGCGTCGTCGTTCTGCAGGAAGGGAATGAAGGAAGTTGCGATGGAGATCATCATTCTGGGAGAAACGTCGATATAGTCGATCATTTCCCGATCAACAGCGATGATCTCGTTACGGTGACGGCAGGTGATACGCTCATTTGCCAGACAGCCGTTCTCGTCCAGAGGCTCGTTGGCCTGACCGATGTAGAAATCGTCTTCCACATCAGCGGTCATATAGTCGATCTGCTCGGTAACCTTGCCGGTAGCCTTGTCCACCTTGCGGTAGGGAGCTTCCACGAAGCCGTACTCATTGATCTTGGCAAAGGTAGCCAGGTAGTTGATCAGACCGATGTTGGGACCTTCGGGGGTCTCAATGGGGCACATACGGCCATAGTGCGTATAGTGAATATCACGAACATCGAAGGATGCACGCTCACGGCTCAGACCGCCGGGGCCCAGAGCGGACAGACGGCGCTTGTGGGTCAGCTCAGCCAGGGGGTTGTTCTGATCCATGAACTGGGACAGGGGGCTGGAACCGAAGAATTCCTTGATGACCGCAGTCACAGGACGAATATTGATCAGGCTCTGAGGCGTGACCGCATCCAGATCCTGAACGGTCATGCGCTCGCGGATCACACGGTCCAGACGGCTGAAGCCGATGCGGAACTGGTTCTGCAGCAGCTCGCCCACGCAGCGCAGGCGGCGGTTGCCCAGGTGGTCGATGTCATCGGGCGTGCCGATGCCCATAGCCACGCAGTTCAGATAGTTGATGGAGGCCATGATATCGTCGGCAATGATGTGCTTGGGGATCAGGTCGTCCATGCGCTCAGCAATGGCTTCTGCCCAATCGATATCGGGAGTCTCCAGCATCTCCTTCAGCACGGAGAAACGGACTTTTTCGCGGATGCCGAACTGGGCGGGATCAAAGTCCACAAAAGCGGCCATGTCCACCATGTCGTTGGAGAAGATCTTGACGACACTGTCGCCAACCTTGACGGATGCCGCATTGACGCCGCGCTTGGACAGCTCATGTGCCAGGTCGCGGGTGATGAAATCACCGGGCATGACCAAAATCTCACCGGTCATGGGATCCGCAATGGGCTCTGCGGCCTCCTGGCCGGACAGACGGCTCCAAATGTCCATCTTCTTATTAAACTTGTAACGGCCCACCTTGCTCACATCGTAGCGGTGTGCATCAAAGAGCAGACCTTCCAGATGGGCGATGGCAGTCTCCACCGTGGGAGGCTCACCGGGACGCAGACGGCGATAGATCTCCAGCAGAGATTCCTCGCGGGTCTTGCAGGTATCCTTCTCCAGGGTAGCCAGGATCCGCTCGTCCTCGCCGAACATCTCCTTGATCTCGGCATCGGTGCTGACACCCAGTGCGCGGATCAGGCAGGTGATGGGCAGCTTGCGGTTCTTGTCGATGCGCACCCAGAAAACATTGGAGTTGTCAGTCTCGTACTCCAGCCATGCACCACGGTAAGGAATGACCGTAGCGGTATAGGTATGCTGGTCAGCCTTGTCCACATCGTGGGTATAGTACATACCGGGGCTGCGGACGATCTGGGAAACGATGACACGCTCTGCACCGTTGATCACAAAGGTGCCGCCATTGGTCATAATGGGGAAATCGCCCAGGAAAATATCCTGCTCCTTGATTTCTTCCGTTTCCGTGTTGCGCAGACGCACCCGCACCTTAATCGGCTTTGCATAGGTGGCATCCCGCTCCTTGCACTCCTCGATGGTATACTTGGGCTTTTCGTCCATGGAGTAATCCAGGAAGCTCAGCTCCAGTTTACCGGAGAAGTCAGTGATGGTGCCGACATCCTTGAACACTTCCCGCAGGCCCTCTTCCAGGAACCATTGGTAAGAATCCTTCTGGATCTTCAGCATGTTGGGGATCTCGAGGATCTCTTCGTACTTTGCGTAGGACTTACGCATGGTCTTGCCGAACATTGCGTCCTTGACCATTGCCATATGGATCATCACAGCCTTTCTTTCGGCTTTCGCCGGAATGATGTGTTGCTTACGAATTTTGATACGCACGGGGCGGTTGCAAGTTTTATACATTTTCCTGCTTGACAGCCTCGCCAACCTGTGATAGAATGTCCATGCTGGGCAGGATGGCCTAGTAGGGCATACTAACACACTATGGAAAACCATTGTATAACATTTTATTCCTGTTGTCAACCCATATTTTTGATTTTTACGAGGCTTTTGCCTCGTTTTTTTATTGCCCTCTTGCTTCCATAAAATGTAATTGTATTGTAGTTATTTGTAATTGCTTTGTTGTTGACCGGTTATTGTACCTTTTTTATAATGTATATAGGGACAGAAGTGTCCACTATGCCGCAGAAAGAAGTGATCCTGTGAAAAAGTATAATTGTCTGCTCGCCCTGTTGGTGTCCGTTTTCCTTCTTTTGTGCGCCTGCGCTCAGCGGCAGGCGGATCAAGCTTCTTCCCCCGATGCCCTTTCCTCGACCCCTTCTTCCCGTGTGTCCATTCCATCTTCTTCCGTTCCGGCATCCTCTGTACCGGCTACTTCCATTCCGGCTTCGTCTGTTCCGGCTACTTCCGTACCGGCCACCAGTGTCCCAGTCACCGAACCGGTGTCCCCCATTCAACTCTCTACCGATTGGGTTACCAACCGAGAGATCGTTCCCTTTGAAGATCGGTTTAAGGAGGATGTGCCCTTCTTCACCGCCAAGCAAGCATACTACAGGTACGGCGACTATTGGTTCGCCCAGGCTTCGGATGGCACTTATATCCGTTACCATTTAGATAAGATTGACACAACCAACCGCCTGGCCGTTTTCAAGGGAAGGGTCACCGAGGCCACGCTTGTTTATGAGATTCCCGTGGACATAGACCTTTCCGGCTATGGAATCCTGCTTGCTGACGGCCATTGGGCATACCTGACCGGCAACGACACACTTCTAAAAGTGGATCTGACCACCGGTAATTACTCCACCGTTTTGACTCAGAATAAAGATGCAAGCTTGTGGCAGATGCGCAGCCGTGGTATGGATACTGTATGTATCTTTGAAGTAGACGCAGAAAACAACTTCAGCATTTTCTACCACGATCTCCATTCCGACGCTCAAAAGATGCTCTGCACAGGCACGCTCCCCATTCCCCTTAGTGAGGATTTTTCCTTTACTGCCCCGGAAACCACCCTTGGAAAGGTTACCTGGCAGATGATGAACCCTGCTTTTTTCACAGCTGTACAGACAGAACTGCAAAATCCTGATAGTCAATTCAAAAAGGATTCTCACACCGATTACTCCAAATATTGGACAAATCCCGAAGAAAATCCCATCACCATCCATAATCAGCCTTTCCTGTGCATCGCAATCCAGAATTATTACAACATCCCGGCCAGGGTCAAATATATCTACGATATCCAGACTGGGGAATTGAACGCTGACTATGGCATCATCGACAGCTGTGAACGGGGTTCTGGAGATTACAACGACCACTTCAATTATGAGAACACCTGGGAAACTCCGCTGGAGGTAGTGAAACCCGACCCGGTGGTTATCCCGAACATCACCAAGCTGACGGAAACCCAGATTGCAGAAGACCTGGCAGATGAACACAACGCCGCCAACGGCAATGTATTTCTTTACAACGCATTCGGCTATGCCAAGGCCTATTGGCGGCTGAACGATCTGGACGACGCCACCTACATCAAGGCCTCCGACCTGCTCTTCCAGGAAGTCGTCGCCAGCCCCCATTATATCTACGGCATCACCCCGGAAAATACCATCGTTCAGCTTAGCACCGATGGTAGTATCTGCAACACCATCTATGCTTCTCAGAATACCTTGGGTGAAATTTGCTACCACGCAGGCAGCGTGTATTTCCTGGACGGAAGCCACGTCATTCGCATTAACGCCATCACCGGAACTTACAGTGCGATCCTGCGCTGCGATGGCTGGGTGCGTCTGGACACCTGGGGCAATGATGATAAGCTCTACATTCTGGTTGTCCAGGGACTATACAATCAGCAGTATTTCTTCGATCCCGATACCGGTGTGTTGCGTGAGGAAAGTTTTATTTAATATTTCTCGATACTACAACACAGGGGGTCAAAACTGATGAAAAAAGCTAATTACTTACCCGTTTTATTTGTCGCCGTTTTCCTTCTTTTGTGTGCCTGCGCTCAGCAGCAGGCGGATCAGGCTTCTTCCGGCCCGGATACTCTTTCTTCCTCCATCAATGTAACTCCCGCCAGCTGCGCCCCGGATTCCCGGGTGCCCGCTACTTCTGTACCGGCCACAGCGCCATCTACCGCACCTACCACAGCACCTGCCACAGTACCTCCCCCCACCGAGCCGAACCTCGACTGGGTGGTAGAAAACCGGGAGATTGTCCCCTTTGAAGATCGCTTCACAGAGGATGTGCCCTTTGAGGTCTATTCTAACTCTTGGTTCGTACAGCAGGAGAACAATCAGTATCGCAAATATTCTCTAGCCCAGCTTAAAAATAAAGCTCCTTTGACCGTGATATATGACGACAATGCCATCTATACGCTCCCCTCTGACCGTGATTTGACTAATTACTCCCTTAAAGCAGCCGATGGACAATGGGCATATTTTACCGGCGACAATCAGTTGATCCGAATAGATATGCTCACCGGAGAAAGTACCACTCTGTTGGAGTTCAGCACCGAGCTTCTTAAATGGTATGTTTGGGCCAGCGGCAAGGATACCGCCTGCATCTATACACTGGATCAGAATTATCTGCTTCATTATTACTATCTGGATTTTCACACCGGGGCAAAAAAGGACTTGTATAAAGATACGATCCCCGCAACGCCTCTCGATGATATAACATTCTACCGCCCCGGAAGCACACAGGGTCAGGTGCAATGGATAATGATGAATCCTGATTTCTACGAAGTGCTGAAGAAGGAATTAAGTGATCCCGACAGTCCCTTTAGAAGTCAGTCTTATTATGGCAGTCTTTCTGAATATTGGGATTATCCCGAAAGATATGAAGTAAGCATTGAAAGTATGTTTTGGCTATGCGTCCCCATTCAAAATCACTATGATATTCCTGCAAGAGTAAAATATCGTTACAATCCCAAAACCGGAGAATTACTTCCGGATTACGGCATCGTTTGCAGTTGTCAACGAGGCACCGGTCAGGGACATGATCACTATAATTATGAAATTACCGCAGAAGATGTTCCCGAGATTTTGGATGTGGAACCCATCGCTGTCCCTAACCTCACCAAGCTGACACCATCTCAGGCAGAAGCTGCTCTGAACGCAGAATGTACCTGCTGGCGCTATTCTGATTGGTTGTACAGTGATTTCGGTCATGTGCAGCCCTATCTGGAGCAGGATGGTGTTTTCACCAAGATCGCAGATATTTCTGTTACCGATATGGTCATCGCAGCCGATTATGCCTATTGCATCACTCCCGAAGGAACGATTATTCAGCTTAGCCTGGATGGGCAGATCTGCAACACGATCTATGAATTTGAAACCCCATCGGATTTTCTGTTCTATTGGAAAGGCTGTCTGTACTTTACTGACAACAGCACCATCATCTGCATCGACACCATCAACGGCACTCAGCGCCCCATCCTGCGGACCAATCTGATGGAAATCTACATCAATGGCGAATATGATGACGGCTTGTATTTTGGTATCCGCCAAGGTCTTTACTGTCAGGAATATCGATTCTACCCCGATACCGGCGTTCTGGAAGAAGAAAGCTATATTTAACATTCCCTATATAGCGCAGAACCCTCCCGCGATAAAATCGCGGGAGGGTTGATTAATAACAAAATCTCTCGGACGAGCGATGCCCGCCCCTACTGATAGAGGGTATTTATGTATGGCGATCAGTCTGCCATCCCGGACGGGGCTATATTCCCAAGCGGTTTCCCCAATAATGCCTGCTATATTGCCATGGTTCCCTCGGAGGATCACCGTAGTGATCCCCGGAAAACACGAAAAATTTGTTTATCCTAATGTAGGTGGTGTAATTACTTCTCCTAAAACTCTGGAGAGAAAATCGTAAAACTGATTCTTATCCATAACATAACAATCTGTATAAAGTCTTCCGTCTACAGAAACATATCCGTTATTGTAAGGGCCAATTAATTCTATTTCGCCGTTTCGGTAGGTAATTCGAATAATATGTGCACCGAATCCAGACACCGCAATAGCGCCAACGCGAGAGCCCTCCACCTTTATGAGGTCATCAATGAAGGTTCTGTGTTCAGCAACATCCAGAGTCTTTAACACCTCCACTCTTGCTGGATCGTACTCACTGCCATACCTTTTCAAAATTTCTATTTTAACAATTTGATCATATTCTTGACGGAATTTATAAGGCTGTTCAAATCCAAAAAGGAGATGGCGGCATCCATGCAATATTACAACAAATATTGCAACAATTAAGCAAACAATCAACAGCGTGCGTTTCATTATATTCCTCCCGTCAAAAACAAACAACACTTGTTATAGTGCCGAGTAACCGAAACTGTTGACCAGTGCGTCCAGCTTGACGCCCTTCTTGCAGTAGGGGCACTCGTGGGAATCGTAGCTTTCGTAGTCTGGGATATCGCTGACGCTGTAGACAGAACGGACAGGGTATCCTCCCACCTCATCCACAGCCCGATAGATCGCCGCCACACCGGCCACATAACCGCCGTAATAGGTAATGGCCTCGATGGCACGCTTGGCCGTAAAGCCGGTGGTACAGGATGCCATCAGCACCAAAACGTGTTTGCCCTTGATCATCGGCTGCAGATTATCCCGCAGAAGGATCATGGAGTTGTTGTTAAACTCCGGCTCCATCACATAAATGGTCTGGTGGGCATTCATTGTATGGAATCCGGTCCGTGTCAGTTCTTCAGCAACCCAGGCACCGATCACCGCTGTGCCGTCCAGGCAGATGATGGTGTCCACCGGTGTGTTGTTGATGAAATGGCTCACCAGCTCCCGGGCGGTATCCTTGGCCTCGCTGAGGCGGGTCTTGTTGTATGTAATATCAATATAGTAATTGATATGGCTGTGGTTGGTGGCAAAATGGCCACGGGACACCCGAAGGGGCACCTTACCATATCGCACGGGAAGCTCAGACAGTTGAATCATAATATTTTCCTCCTACTTGTAGATAAAAAGAAAAGCGTTTCCGCCCCGGCGCACAGCGTTTTGCCGGGTACACGAAAACGCTTTTTTTCATTATACCCCGAAAGCATATTCCATTTCAAGAAAAATCCGTCCGTTAAGGTATCCAAATATTTCCTAATCTTCTTGTGCAGTTTGCCGTTTTTTCAGCTCCGGTTCTTCTGCAAGGAACTGCCCTGCGATGACATCACAGATCTCTTTTTTCGCGATCATCTCATGCACCTGCGCAAAGCTCACCCACTTTGCATCATCCGTCTCGCCGCTTTGAAGCACGATTTCCTCCAACGGCACCTGCGCCTTCAGGCAGTAGTGATCGTAAAAAAAGCGATCATCCCGGGTGGTGCTCAAAAATTCAAAATCCTTTTCCTCCGCCCGGATGCCTGTTTCTTCAAATAGCTCCCGTCTGATTGCCTGCCGGCTGGTCTCCCCCGCCCTGGCCGCGCCGCCGGAGTTTTCCCAGGTAAGTGCGAATGTCTTTTGCGGTGCGCGGCGGGTCATAAGAAGCTTACCCTTTCCATCGTACACCCACACGCAGACCACCAGGCCATACTCCCCGGCGCCCCATTTGGTGCCCCGGCGGTGTACCCGTCCGGTGAGGTTGCGGTCCTTGTCGTAAATATCATTCAGTTCCAATTCTGTTCCTCCGTGCTTTCCTTCCGATATGCCGCCGCCTGTTTCCGGTAAACCATCACGTACAGTACAAACTGGGCAACAAATGTCACGCCCCAGGAGATGGGGTAGGAAACAAACAATCCGTCAGCTGTGTGGAACTGCGGGATCTGGAAGATCGTATACACCCAGCAGATCCGCAAACCGCAGATGCCCAGCACGGAGATCAGCATGGGAGACAGGGATACGCCCATGCCCCGCAGCAGTCCCGTGGTCACATCCTGCAATCCCAGCAGGAAATACGGCAGTGCCACATACGCCATGCGCTGCACGCCGTAACCAATGGCCTCCGCGGAATCCGTAATATAAATGGAAAGCAGCTGAGGTGCGAATCCATAGACTGCGCCGCCTACCACAATACCAACCACCGTCACACAGCCCAGGCAAATGCCGGCGGTCCTGCTCACACGCTTGTACTGCCCTGCGCCCACATTCTGCCCCACAAAATTCAGCGCGGTTTGATGGAACGCATTCATGCACACATAGGCAAAGCCCTCGATGGTGCTGGCGGCAGCATTGCCGGACATAAAAATGTCGCCAAAGGAATTGATGGAAGATTGGATCACCACGTTGGAAATGGAGAACATGGAGCCCTGAATGCCTGCGGGCAGGCCCTTGCTGATCATTTTCCCCAGCTGCGCCCTGTAAAAACGCAGCTTTTTCAGCTGCAGCCTGCAGCAGTCGGTACGGCGCATCAGTGCGATCACCACCAGCGCCGCGGAAACGCCCTGAGAAATAGCCGTAGCCAGCGCAACGCCTGCCACATTCATGTGAAACACCATCACAAAAAGCACATTCAGCGCCACATTGATCACGCCGGCAATCGCGAGAAAGATCAACGGGCTTTGGGTATCTCCTGCAGCCCGTAAAATGGCGGCGCAGAAGTTGTACACCATATTAAAGGTCATACCGCAGAAGTAGATGCGCATATACAGCGCAGACAACGGCAGCACATCCTCCGGCGTGCCCATCCAAATAAGGAAGGTCTCCGAGAAAGCAACGCCAACCACCGTCAGCACGCCGCCACTTACCAACGCCAGGGGAAGTGCAGTATGGACAGTCCGGTGCATAGCCGTTTCATCCCGGCTTCCCATGGCATGGGCCATACAAACACCGGCACCGATGGACAGACCAATAAACAGGTTTACCACCAGATTGGTGATCGCGCCGGTTGCACCCACAGCCGCCACGGAAACACTGCCGCAAAAACGGCCTACGACTACCAGGTCCGCCGCATTGAACAGCAGCTGCAAAAGGCTGGTCAAAATAATGGGGATAGTGTATGTAACGATATTCCAAAAAAGCGGCCCTTGGAGCATGCTTTGCTGATGACGCTTCATAACCCGCAGTCTCCTTTTTCAATAATATCCCCTATTATAATCCCCTTTCCAAAAAATGCAAGCGGCATTTCAAAAATACAGCCCCCTCTTTCGAGGGGGCTTTCGCATCAGGTAGTCTTATATGGGCAGCTTGGGCCGTCATTTACCTCCCGGTCGCAGCCGTTGGGGGCAAACTGGGTAGCCGGGAACGGAATCCGGGAGAACATCTCGCAGGGATCCTCTGCACAACCGGCAGCATCGCAGCATTCCTTGGTGGGAATGGCGTAATCCAGCACCGGCACGATGAGTTGGGCATCCCGCTCCAGTCGGATGATGGAGAACTGGCCCAGTGTCACATACAGCCGCTTGCGCTCCCCGGACAACACCAGTTCGTCATCAAACATTCCGCTGATGGCACCGGGCAGCTGCAATGCGCATTCATCCTTACACTTGCACTCGCAAACATCCCGCACTTTAGAACCCAGTACCATGGGATCCAGCACTTCCACCACAGCAGTGGGATTGTTGGCAATGTAGCGGCTGATGCCGTCTGCCTCACACAGCCGGGTATCGGAGCGGTAGATGTGGGCCTTGCTGTCCTCGCCGCAGAGCACCGCCCGCTTGGTGAACACCGCTACGCCGTACAGCGCGGCGGGCCGGGCAGTGCCGATGGTGGCATCCGCCAAAACCCTGTAGTAGAACGTGACATCGATGCAGTAATGATGGCGGTCGAACGCCACGGGTTCTACATCTATATAGGTATACAGCAGTTCCGCGCACCGCACCTTGGCACAGGTGGCCGTATCCAGCAGTGTTTGCGAGCCCGTGGTCAAATAGACCCGCAGATCCTCGATGCAATCCTTATCCCGGCAGCTGTCCGTGATCTTTCGGGTGTGAATGGACATGGCCTGCTGCAGGTCGTTGGGGTCGCAGCGCAGGGTGTCCTGGCATTGTTCAGACATATGGATACCTCCCGATGAAAAATAGGAAGAAGCAAAATGCTTACAGGACAGTTTATGCGTTTACCCTGTGAAAGTGCAGACGACGGTGAATTTCGTCTTGCCTTTCTGCGGATTTTGCAGTAGAATAAAGAAAAAGCAAGGAGGAGGGCGCTACCGTGGAGCAAAATCTGACAATCGATACTTCCCAGCAGATCGCAGAGCTTTTCAAGGCTTTTGGGGACACCACCCGGGTGCGGATCTTATGGCTGCTGCTGCCGAAAGAGCAATGCGTGGGCGACATCGCCAGTGCACTGGATATTTCTCAAAGCGCCATTTCTCACCAGCTTCGGATCCTCAAGCAAATGCACCTGATCAAGGTGCGCCGGGAGGGAAAAAACTCCCTCTACTCCCTGGCAGATGACCATGTGCGCACCATTTTGCAGATGGGTTTGGAACATGTAATGGAATAAATTCCGCATTGCAACCAACAGGAGGATTTTATTATGGATATCAGCAAAATCGACCCCAATTTCCGAATTGAAACCGCCAACGAAACAGATGTACATTATTATAATTATGACGAAGCCCCTATTGAGATCAACGGTCTGTATGATCCCATCGGAACGGGCAAACTTTGGCGTATGCCGGAGGCATATAGAGACGATGAAGCCTTAAATCCCGGAATGCGGCAATTGATTCATCATACTGTGGGTGGCCGCCTGCGTTTTGCCACAAATTCTCCTTATCTGGCTGTTATGGTGGAGGTGTCCGAAGTATCACCCGCTATTTATATGCCTGTTTCGGGCCATTCCGGTCTGGATGTATATTCCGCCCCACGGGGAAGCAGTCGTTTCCAGTACATCAGAACCGTAGTGCCTCCCCAGTTTCAGGAAGATAAAGACCGATTCTTCACCGGCTCCGTTTGGTTTTCCACCTTTGATAATTACGCCGAGCACGAAGTCCTGATCAACCTGCCCATATACAACGGCGTGAATAAGCTCTGCATAGGTATCAAAGAGGGCTGCTCCCTGTTTGCGCCGGCGCCCTATAAATACGAAAAGCCTGTTCTTTTCTACGGCGATTCCATTACCCACGGCGCCAGTGCTTCCCGCCCCGGCAACAACTATCCCAACCATGTCAGCCGTTGGCTGAATTGTGATTTTATCAATCTGGGCTTTTCCGGTAATGCACTGGGCGAGCTGGAAGTGGCAGATTTTATCGGTTCTCTGGAGCTCAGCGCCATCGTCACAAATCTGGAGCTTCGCAATTTCAGTATTGAAGAATTCCGGGCAAAGCATTATCCCTTCTATGCCCGGCTGAGAGAGCATCAGCCTGACACGCCTATTTTGATCATGAGCCGTGCCGGCTTCCCGAGACTACGCAAGTATCAGCCAAACCAGCGGGACTTTGTGCTGACGAACCGCATTATCATGGAGACCTGCACCCGTGCCTGGGCAGAGGGTGACGAGAATCTGTATTATCTGGACGGTGTCGGTATGTTTGGTGACGAAGATCAGGATGCCTGCACGGTCGATCACACCCACCCCAACGATCTGGGCTTCTATCGGATGGCACAGCATATCCGTCCCATTCTTTACAACATACTGGAAGGCATCAAATAAAGCAAAGTCAAAACAAGGGCGATTCGCAGTGAATCGCCCTTGTGATTTATTCTCTTACAGTTCGCAATTACCCACGGTTCTGGGGAACGGCAGGACATCGCGGATGTTGCCCATGCCCGTCAGGTACATGACGCAGCGCTCGAAGCCCAGGCCGAAACCGGCGTGGCGGGCAGAGCCGTACTTGCGCAGATCCATATAGAAGCCGTAATCCTCGGGCTTCATGCCCAGCTCCGTAATGCGGTTTGCCAGAATTTCGTAATCGTCTTCACGCTGGCTGCCGCCGATGATCTCGCCAATACCGGGCACCAGACAGTCCATAGCCGCCACGGTCTTTCCGTCGGGATTCAGCTTCATATAGAAGGCCTTGATCTCCTTGGGATAGTCGGTGACGAACACAGGGCGCTTGAACACCTGCTCAGTGAGGTAACGCTCGTGCTCAGTCTGCAGGTCGCTGCCCCAATGAACGGGATAGTCGAACTCGTCGTTATGCTTTTCCAGAATCTCAATAGCCTCAGTGTAGGTCACACGGCCAAAGTCGGAATTTACAACATGGTTCAGCCGCTCCAGCAGACCCTTATCCACAAAGTTGTTGAAGAACTCCATCTCCTCGGGGGCGCGCTCCAGCACGTAGGAAATGATGTACTTAATCATATCCTCGGCAAGCTGCATATCGTCCTGCAGGTCTGCAAAGGCGATCTCCGGTTCAATCATCCAGAACTCAGCCGCATGGCGGGTGGTGTTGGAGTTTTCGGCGCGGAAGGTGGGGCCGAAGGTGTAGATATTGCGGAAAGCCATGGCAAAGGTCTCGCCGTTAAGCTGGCCGGAAACGGTCAGATTGGTGGGCTTGCCGTAGAAGTCCTGGGAAAAATCGATGGTGCCGTCCTCGTTCTTAGGCACGTTGTTCAGATCCAGCGTGGTGACCTGGAACATCTCGCCTGCGCCCTCACAGTCAGAGCCGGTGATGAGGGGTGTGTGGACATACACGAAATCCCGATCCTGGAAGAACTGGTGGATGGCCATAGCAGCCAGGGAGCGGACACGGAACACAGCCTGGAAGGTGTTGGTCCGGGGACGCAGATGGGTGATGGTGCGCAAAAACTCCATGGTGTGACGCTTGGGCTGCAGGGGGTAATCACCGGTGGATGCACCCTCGACGGTAACGGTAGTCGCCTGCAGCTCAAAAGGCTGCTTGCTCTCGGGGGTCAGCACCACAGTGCCCTTGATGATCAGAGCCGCACCGATGTTGATCTTGGAGATCTCCTGGAAATTCTCGATGGTGTCGTTATAAACCACCTGGATGGGGTTAAAGTAAGTGCCGTCGGAGAGCATGATGAAGCCAAACTGCTTACTGGGACGGCGATTGCGCACCCAGCCGCCCACTTCAATTTCCTTGCCGGCATACTTTTCGGTGTTCTTGTAAAGCTCACGAACAGTGATCAGTTCCATAATACATTCCTCACTTGCTGAAAAATATAGATAAGTATACGCCAAAACCGCAGATTTTACAAGAGGGAAGTTGCATTTTTTGGCAAATAACCGGGAAGCGGACAGGCCGAAACCTGTCCGCTTGCTGTTATTCCTTGATATTGATGGCGATATGCACCGTATCCAGCTGACTCTGATCCACCGCGGTGGGGGCATCCATCATCAGATCCTGTGCATTCTTGTTCATGGGGAAGGTGATCACTTCCCGGATGGACTCCTCGCCGGTGAGGATCATCACGATGCGGTCAATGCCGGGGGCAGCACCTGCATGGGGAGGTGCACCGTAGGTAAAGGCATTGTACATAGCCGGAAACTTGGCCTTCACATCCTCTTCGCCCAGGCCGACCATCTGGAAGGCCTTGACCATGATCTCGGGATCGTGGTTACGGACTGCGCCGGAAGCGGTCTCATAGCCGTTGCAGACCATATCGTACTGGTAGGCATTGATCTTCAGCAGCTCGTCCACATTGCCCTCCGCCTTTTCCAGCGCTTCCAAACCGCCCTGGGGCATGGAGAAGGGGTTGTGGCAGAATTCCAACTGGCCGGACTCCTCGCCCATTTCGTACATGGGGAAGTCTACGATCCAGCAGAATGCGTACTGCTCTTCGTCAAAGTGGCCGGGCACGCGCTTGCCCAGCATGGTGCGGATGACACCTGCGGTCTTCTGTGCGGCCTGCTTCTTGCCGGCAGCCATGCACACGAAAGAGCCGGGCTTCAGATTCAGCTTGGCGACCAGGGCATCCTTGCAGTTTACCAGGAACTTGGAAACACCGCCGGTGAGCTCACCGTTTTCATCCACCTTGATCCAGCAGGCCTTGTTGCCGGTCTGCACTTCCACATCCACCAGCAGCTTGTCGATCCACTTGCGGGCCTGCTCAAAATTATCCACGGCAACTGCCTTGACCGTTGCGCCCTCGAAAGGACCAAAGCCGCAGCCCTGGACTTCAGCAGTGATATCCTGCACCTCCAGGTCGATACGCAGGTCGGGCTTGTCAGAGCCGTAGCGCTCCATAGCCTCGTTGAAGCCGATGCGGCGGAAGGGTGCGGAAGACACCCGGTCATACTTGCCCAGCTTGGTGAACAGAGGTACCATCACATCTTCCAAAGTGCCCAGCACATCGTCCTGGGTGGCGAAAGCCATTTCCATATCCAGCTGATAGAACTCGCCGGGAGTGCGGTCTGCACGGGCATCCTCATCACGGAAGCAGGGTGCAATCTGAAAATACCGGTCAAAGCCGGAGGTCATCAGCAGCTGCTTGAACTGCTGGGGAGCCTGGGGCAGCGCATAGAACTTGCCGGGGTGATTCCGGGCGGGTACCAGGTAGTCACGGGCACCCTCAGGAGAAGATGCCGTCAGAATGGGCGTGGTGATCTCCAGGAAGTTCTTTTCAGTCATCAACCGACGGATCTCCGCCACAGTCTGGCAACGCAGAACGATGTTGCTCTTCACCGCGGGATTGCGCAGATCAAGATAGCGATACTTCAGACGGGTGTTTTCGTCCGCCTCTCTGGACTTGTTGATCTCAAAGGGCAGCTGATTGTGGCGGCACTTGCCCAGCACCTTGATGGCAGAGGGCACCACCTCGATCTCACCGGTGGGCTGCTTGGGATTCTTGCTTTCCCGCTCCCGGACGATACCGGTAACGGAAATGGTGGATTCCTTGTTGATGGGCTTGACCACCCTCATCATCTCCTCGGTCTCCACCACTACCTGGGTAGTGCCGTAGAAATCCCGAAGAACAAGGAATGCAAAGTTAGAGCCGACCTCCCGGATGTTTTCCAGCCAGCCGACGATGGTGACTTCTTTTCCTGCATCGGCAAGCCGCAGCTGCCCGCAGTTATGTGTTCTGGATTGGGTCATTTTTCTTATCCCCTTATCTTTCAAATGTTCGATTTATTATTTCACAAAAAGGACAAAATGTCAATGATTCCGGACGAAAAAGGGGGACTGTAAAAAATGTTTCCACACATTTTTCACAAATTTACGCCAAATCTTCCTTTTTTTATGTCTATACTATTAAAAGTTCCATTTTTATTAATTTTTCGATTGATTTTATGGAAAGTTTGGAATACAATAGGATGGCAATCCAATAAAAATCGGAAAAAGCATGGTTATGAGGTGATGGAATGCTGAATATTGTCCTGGTGGAGCCCGAAATTCCCCAGAACTGCGGCAACATCGCCCGCACCTGCGCTGCCACCGGCTGTCGGCTGCATTTGATCCGGCCTTTGGGCTTTGACATTTCTGAAAAAGCCGTGCGCCGGGCAGGTCTTGACTACTGGAACGCGGTAGAAGTCCTGGATTATGAGAATTTGCAGGACTTCTTCAATAAAAACGAAGTGGAGCAAATGTGGTGTCTGTCTACCAAAGCCCCCCGGGGCTACACGGAAGCGGATTTCCGGGACGGCTGCTATTTGTTCTTCGGCAAGGAGACCAAGGGCCTGCCCGAGGATTTTTTGCAGAAACACTATGATGAATGCATCCGCATTCCCATGCTGCCGGACACCAGAAGTCTGAACTTAAGTAACGCGGTGGCCATCACCGTGTATGAAGCCCTTCGGCAGCTAGATTTTCCCGGATTGCAGGATTTTGGAAAAATGAAAGGGTAAATACCCTATAAATAATGGAGGAATCACTATGAACTACAACAAGAAGTCCATTGAAGACATTGAAGTAGCCGGCAAGCGCGTTCTGTGCCGCTGCGACTTCAACGTTCCCACCAAAGATGGCAAGATCACATCTGACAAGCGTATCGTAGCTGCCATGCCTACCATCAAGTATTTGGTTGACAAGGGCGCAAAGGTCATTCTGTGCTCCCACATGGGCAAGCCCAAGGGCGAGTGGAAGCCCGAGCTGAGCCTGAAGGTGGTTGCCGAGCGCATTTCCGAGCTGCTGGGCAAGGAAGTTATCATGGCTTCTGACGTTGCCGGTGAGGACTCCAAGGCCAAGGCCGCTGCTCTGAAAGATGGCGACGTAATGCTGCTGGAGAACACCCGTTACATCAAGGGTGAGACCAAGAACGATCCCGAGCTGAGCAAGGCTCTGGCTGATCTGGCCGACATTTTCGTAAACGATGCTTTCGGCACTGCCCACCGTGCCCACTCCTCCACCGCCGGCGTGGCTGACTACCTGCCTGCCGTCTGTGGCTACCTGGTGCAGAAGGAAGTTTCCATCATGGGCAAGGCTCTGGCCAATCCCGAGCGTCCCTTCGTCGCCATCCTGGGCGGCGCTAAGGTCTCCGACAAGCTGAATGTTATCAACAACCTGCTGGAAAAGGTGGACACCCTGATCATCGGCGGTGGTATGGCTTACACCTTCCTGGCTGCCCAGGGCTACACCGTTGGCAAGTCCCTGGTGGACAACGAGAAGCTGGACTACTGCAAGGAAATGATGGCCAAGGCAGAAAGCAAGGGCGTCAAGCTGCTGCTGCCTGTTGACACTGCTGTTGCCGCTTCCTTCCCCAACCCCATCGACGCTGAAATCGCCGTTGATTATGTGGATTGCACTGCAATTCCTGAAGACATGATGGGTCTGGATATTGGCCCCAAGGCATGCGCCGAATTCGCTGCTGCTGCCAAGGCCGCAAAGACTGTTGTTTGGAACGGCCCCATGGGCGTGTTCGAGAACCCCACTCTGGCAAAGGGCACCATCGCTGTTGCACAGGCTCTGGCCGATTCCGACGCTGTGACCATCGTCGGCGGCGGTGACTCCGCTGCAGCCTGCGAGCAGCTGGGCTTTGCCGATCAGATCACCCACATCTCCACCGGCGGCGGCGCTTCTCTGGAATTCCTGGAAGGCCTGGAGCTCCCCGGTATTGCATGTTTGGAAGATAAATAATTTATAAATCCTCTGTGGGGGCGGTAACGCCCCCACCACCAACTTTGAAAATACACATCGAATATCGATGACATATATAAGGAGAAATGAACATGAATCGCAAGTATCGTAAGACCGTCATTGCCGGTAACTGGAAAATGAACAAGACCCCCTCCGAGACCAAGGAGTTTATGACTCAGCTGAAGTCCATTATGCCCAAGGGCCGCTGGTGCGATGTAGCTCTGTGTGTTCCCGCTGTGTGCATCCCCGCTGCTGTGCGCGCCATGCGTGAGACCCGCGTGGGCATCGGCGCTGAGAACTGCAACGCCAATGCAAGCGGTGCCTACACCGGCGAGATCGCTACCAACATGTTGGTGGATGCCGGCTGTAAGTATGTAATCATCGGCCACTCTGAGCGCCGCGCCATGGGCGAGACCGATGCAGATGTCAACGCAAAGGTGCTGGCCGCTCTGGAAGCAGGCCTGACCCCCATCATGTGCTGCGGCGAGAGCCTGGAGCAGAGAGAATCCGGCATCACCGAGGAGTGGATCGCCATGCAGATCAAGCTGGGCTTGGCCGGCGTGTCCGAGGAGAAGATCCGCAAGGTCATCATCGCCTACGAGCCCATCTGGGCCATCGGCACAGGCCGCACCGCTACCCCCGAGCAGGCTGAGGAAGTCTGCGAGGGCATCCGTGCTGTGGTGCGCAAGCTGTACTCCTCCAAGAACGCCCGGGCCATCTCCATTCTGTACGGTGGCTCCATGAACGAGAAGAACGCTTACGAGCTGCTGGCTCAGCCTGACATTGACGGCGGCCTGATCGGCGGCGCTTCTCTGGTTCCCGAGAAGTTCGTGCAGATCATCGAAGCTGCCAACCAGCCCACTGTGTAAGAAAAATCATGGAGCAGCTTCCGGGCTGCTCCATGTTCTTTTTTATCCGAAGGAGGTGTCCTCATGGAATCAACCAAATATCCCGTTGTGCTGGTTCACGGCATGATGGTCAAGGATTTCTCCTTTTGGCCGGCTTTTCGCGGCATTACCGACTTCCTGCGAAAACAAAAGATAACCGTCTACGTATCCAATCAAGACGGTATCGGTGCAGTTGCCACCAATGCCCAGCAGCTAAAATCTGAAATTCTGGAGATCCTGCAAAAAGAAAACTGCGAAAAGGTAAACCTCATCGCCCACTCCAAGGGCGGCGTGGATGCCCGGTTCATGATCTCCCGGCTTGATATGCAGAAGCATGTAGCCTCTCTGACTACCCTCTCCACGCCCCACCACGGCTCCGGACTCAGCGCAAAATTGCTGCAAATGCCTGCATTTATGGCAAAAACCATCGCATTTTTCACGGACAATTTTTATAGGCTTCTCGGTGACCGGCAGCCGGATATTCTGCGATTGGGACAGGAACTGACCAAGGAGGCCATGGAGGACTTCAATGAGACTGTCCAAAACGCACCGTCGGTCTACTACCAAAGCTTTTCATCCACCGCGCCCCACAAAAAGGCATTTTTGCGCTTTATCCCCTATCAGATCTCCCGATACTGTGAACAGGACGATACCGACGGCATGGTGGCCGTCAAATCCAGCCGGTGGGGAAATTACCGGGGTTCCATCAGCTCCGAGCTCGACCATTTCAAAATGGTGGGCATGTACGGAAGAAAAAAGAAATTGACAGGTGTTGGCCTGTTTTACCTTCATATCATCCAGGAATTGCGAGACCTGGGATTTTAACGAAAGGAGGAATGTCCATGCAAACCCGAATATTGCCGGCAAACGGCGCGGACACCGCCGCCATTGCTGCAGAAATTATCAAACATAACGGTCTGGTTGCCATCCCTACGGAAACGGTTTACGGCCTCGGGGCAAACGGTCTCAACGAAGAAGCCGTGGCCAAGATCTTCATCGCCAAGGGTCGCCCTCAGGACAATCCTCTGATCCTCCATGTGGCCGATGCCGCAGATATTGAAAACTTCTGCAAGGATATCCCTGCGGCCGCTTACGAGCTTGCCAATGCCTTTTGGCCCGGCCCGCTGACCATGGTGCTCCCTGCCCGTTCTTGCGTGCCCAAATGCACCACCGCCGGACTTCCCACCGTGGCTGTGCGGTGTCCCGACTGCCAGGTGACCCGGGAAATTATCCGCCTGGCCGGCGTGCCCATTGCCGCTCCCTCTGCCAACATCTCCGGCAAGCCCTCCACCACCACCGCCGAGCATGTTTTTCACGATCATAACGGAAAAATCGAGCTGATCGTGGACGGCGGTGCTTGTCGGGTGGGCGTGGAATCCACCATTGTGGACTTAACGGAGGAGCGTCCCCGTCTTCTGCGCCCCGGCGGAATCACCCCGGAGCAGCTGATGGAGGTGCTTGGTGATCTGGTGGTGGACAAGGCGGTCACCGCGCAAATCGATAAGGATGCGGTGGTGAAAGCCCCCGGCATGAAATATAAGCACTATGCCCCCCAAAGCGAAGTGATCATCGTAGCCGGTTCCCGGGAAAAGGCTGCAACCTATATCCACCGGCGCATCACCCCCAATGACCGGGTGCTGTGCTTTGAAGAGGAGCTGCCCCTGTACGCAGACTGCAATCCCCTGCCTTATGGCAAGGAGGCGGATGTTGCCACCCTTTCAGCCGGCCTGTTTGCCGCCTTGCGGGAGCTGGACGATCCCAGCATTTCCAAGGTCTACGCCCGATGCCCCGAGGGCGGCGGCGTAGCCTACGCGGTGCAGAATCGACTGAAGAAGGCTGCTGCTTTTCACATTGTCAATGCAGAGAATACGGTCATTGGCATCACCGGCGGCACAGGCAGCGGAAAATCCACCCTGCTGCATCTCATTGCACAACACGGCGGTTTGGTACTGGACTGCGATGCCATTTACCATGAATTGCTCCAATCGGATGTTTCCCTCTTAAATGCCATTGAAGACCGCTTCCCCGGAACAGTCTCGGATGGCACTTTGGATCGCAAAAAACTGGGCAGCATCGTCTTTCAGGATGATGCCGCCTTACAAGAATTAAACCTGATCACCCACGCAGCAGTCAGAAAAGAGGTTTTGCGCCGACTGGAATCCTGTTCCGGCCTGGCCGCCATTGATGCCATCGGCCTTTTTGAGGGCGAGCTGGCAGGTCTTTGCCATGTGACAGTTGCCATTACCGCACCGGCAGACGTCCGCGTCCAACGGATCATGGCCCGGGACGGCATTTCGGAAGAATACGCCAAAAACCGCATCGCCGCGCAGCATAGCGATGAATGGTTTGCATCCAAATGCGATCATGTCTTGGAAAACAACGGCACTGCCGAGGATTTCCAAGCAAAATGTATTGCCTTTTTGCGCAAACTAGATATAATATAAAGAAAAAAGCAAAGGAGCATGAATATGACCAACGAAGAATTGCGTCAATCCCTTTTGATGGAGCCCAAAAACGGTTATTCCCGCATTTCTGAGGCTCAGCGTGCCGAAATGGAAAGCTACTGCAAGGATTACATGGCATTTATGGATGCGTGCAAGACCGAGCGGGAAGCCACCGCATGGGCTGTAGCTGAGGCCGAGAAGCAGGGCTTTAAGCCTCTGACCGCCGGTGCTGAAGTGAAACCCGGTGATAAATACTATCTGAACAATCGCGGCAAGTCCATTATCCTGGCCGTGATCGGTACTGAATCCCTGGCAAATGGTGCAAACATCTGCGCCGCCCATGTGGACTCTCCCCGCATGGATGTCAAGCCCAATCCCCTGTATGAGGATTCCGAGATTGCCTACTTCAAGACCCACTACTATGGCGGCATCAAGAAGTACCAGTGGCCCACCGTGCCCCTGGCCCTCCATGGCGTGGTGTGCAAGAAGGATGGCACAACGGTCACCGTCACCATCGGCGAGGACGACAACGACCCCGTTCTGATGGTCTCCGATCTGCTGATCCACCTGGCCGCGGACCAGATGCAAAAGACTGCCGCCAAGGTCATTGAGGGCGAGCAGCTGAATGTGATCCTGGGTACTGAGCCTATCGAAGGCGAGGGCAGTGATCTGGTAAAGCTGCACATCATGAAACTGCTGAATGAAAAGTACGGCATGATCGAATCCGATTTCCTGTCTGCAGAGCTGAACGTGGTTCCTGCCGGCCGCTGCCGTGAAGTGGGCCTGGACAGAAGTCTGATCGCTGCTTACGGTCATGACGACCGGGTCTGTGCCTATGCAGAGCTGGCTGCCCTTTTTGCTCTGGATACCCCTGCCAAGACCGCCGTGTGCATCCTGGCCGATAAGGAAGAGATCGGCTCCGTTGGCATTTCCGGTATGCAGAGCCACGCATTTGAATATTTCATGGAGACCCTGTGCGATGCTCAGAATGTGAAGCTTAGAGAGTGCTTCGCCAACTCCTTCTGCCTGTCTGCTGACGTTTCCAATGCCTTTGACCCCAACTTTGCAGAGACCTGTGACCGCCGGAACAACTCCAAGCTGAACTACGGCGTGTCCATCTGCAAGTATACCGGTTCCCGTGGCAAGGGCGGCGCTTCCGATGCTTCCGCTGAAGCTATGAGCCATGTACGCACCACCTTTGATAAAGCCGATGTGATCTGGCAGATCGCGACCCTGGGCAAGGTGGATCAGGGTGGCGGCGGTACGGTTGCCGCCTATATGGCAAACCGAAACATCGTTACTGTGGACGCCGGCGTGCCTGTTTTGAGCATGCACGCACCTTTGGAGCTGGTTTCCAAGCTGGATTGCTACGAGACCATGCTGGCCTGCAAGGCAATTTATTTGGCATAATATTTTTGGCGGTCTGCTTCGGCAGACCGCCTTTCTTTACAATTCCTCTATTTACTTTTTCCTGATCTGATGGTACAATATTGGGGTTAGAAAGGAGGTTGGCAATATGCGTGAATTTTGGCAGGAGATCAAAAGCTTTTTCCGCAAGGGCGACATCGTCCTGCTGATGCTGTGCCTTGCCACCTCTGCATTCGGATGTCTTGTGGTGGCCAGTGCCACCAATGCCGCCAAATTCGGCGATTCGTCCCGTTATATGCTGGTCCAGCTGGGCGCAACGGTCATTGGCATCATTGCGTATATCCTCATCTCCTCCATCGATGCAGATGTCTATTCCGAGCATCGGGGCGTGCTGACGGTAATGGCTGTTGGACTGCTGCTTTTGTTGATCCCCTTCGGCACGGATAATAACACCGGTAACAAGAGCTGGATCCCCCTGCCCGTGATCAACATCCATGTTCAGCCCGCGGAGATCTGTAAGATTTTATACATTCTGATCATGGCCTCCATAATGGCGTCCCACCAAAACCGCATTTCCCATGTCCGCTCCGTTACCCATATGGTGGTCTACCTGGGCCTGGTTGCCGGCGTCAATTTCCTGATCTCCGGTGACCTGGGCGTTACGCTGATCTTTGTGGCCATTTTCGCCGGAATGTTTATCACCGGCGGCGTCAAGATGTGGTGGACCGTCGGCGGAATTGGTGCGATTGCCGCCGCTTTCCCCATTATTTGGACACATTTTTTCTCGGAGAAACAGAAAAACCGTATTTTGGTGCTATTTATGCCCGATGTGGTCGACCCTACCGGCCTTGACGAACTGTGGCACACCACACAAAGTATGAATTCCCTCACCGGCGGCGGTATGCTGGGTCAGGGTCTGTTTAACGGCAACCGCACGCAGGGCGGTCAATTATTCGCTCAGCACACGGACTATATTTTCTCCTCCATTGGGGAAGAATTAGGATATGTGGGCTGTATTTTTGTGATCGTGTTGCTGCTGTCCATCATTGGCCGATGCATTTGGGTGGGCAGCAAGAGCAAGGACTATATGCGCCGTATGATCTGCTTTGGCGCGGCCTTCGCCCTGATGTTTCAGGTGATGATCAACATCGGCATGTGCATTGGTGTCATGCCCGTTATCGGATTGACTCTGCCCCTCATTAGCTACGGCGGCAGCTCCATCATCGCCACCTATGCCATGCTGGGACTGGTGTCCGGTGTCCATGCCCGTCCGGCTCCAAGAAGCCACGCGCGATATATCCGGGCTCCTCTGTAAATATCCCCCGGGATCGGCAAAAAATGTGTTGCAAATCCGAAAAAACTATGCTATAATGTCCACCGTGTCCGGTGTTGGACGCGAGACATTGGGATGTCGCCAAGCGGTAAGGCACCAGACTTTGACTCTGGCATTCGTAGGTTCAAATCCTGCCATCCCAGCCACCTGACCCGCTAGCTCAGCTGGCAGAGCAATTGCCTTTTAAGCAATGGGTCTGGAGTTCGAATCTCCAGCGGGTCACCAAAAAGAGGAAGATACCTTTCGGTATCTTCCTCTTTTTCTGTTGATTTGATGGAGATTCGAACCATCTAAATGCAACAGTCCGGTGGACTGTTGCTCGCCGGGTAGGGCCCCGGCGACACCTAAATTTTCGCCCATTATGGGCGAAAATGCAAACGAATCTCCAGCGGGTCACTTTTTCTGCAGAGAAGTTCGCTTCTTTTTTGGCGACCCAGAACGGACTCGCTTTTCTGCGGAAAAGCCACGCCGGTTGCAACATGCCACTGGCATGTTGCCAAGTGCCGGCTTTCGAGTCCGCTCCTTTTACATAAAAAAGAAGCCATCCCGAATGGGATGACTTCTTTTTGGCGACCCGGAACGGACTCGCTTTTCTGCGGAAAAGCCACGGGCCGGAAAACAGTCCCCCGGACTGTTTTCTTGGACGGCCCTTTCGAGTCCGCTCCTTTTACATAAAAAAGAAGCCATCCCGAATGGGATGACTTCTTTTTGGCGACCCGGAACGGACTCGAACCGTCGACCTCCAGCGTGACAGGCTGGCGTGCTAACCGACTGCACCACCGGGCCAGAACAGTTGAGATTATAACAGATAAACTGCCGTTTGTAAAGAGGAAATTTGAAAAAAAGCAAAAACAGGCGCGACAGAATGAACCGCCACGCCTGTAATCCTTGTTATACTCCCTTGCGGTGGAGCAGATACGAATAGATAATCGGAGCAAATACCATCAACAGAACAACACCGAAGAAGATCCAAAAACCGCCGAAGAAGCCCGTCAGCATAATCACAAGACCGCAGATCGTCCACAGCCAACCGGCAAAACGATGGGTCTTGTTCCAGTTTTCCTCGCTGTTCAGCGTCCAGGGGATCTTGATGCCGATGGTGTAATTCTGCTTGCATTTTGGCAGATAGTTGCCCACAACGGCCAGTATAAGCCCTATCAGCACAGGCATCACAACTTCCATCCGCACTTCGTTTCCCAAAGCCACTGCGTAAGTGAGAACACTCAGCACCACACCCAGTACAGGGATGATCCACAAAACAAGATGCACGATCTTTTGGGGATGATTGGCCTTTTTAGGGTCGGCTCCCGTACCCAGCACGCAAAGCCACTGGAATGCCAGCAGGATCAGCGGCAAGCCAAACACCGCAAACGCCTTACTGCTCCAGCCGTCCACTTCCCCGGATGCGTTCCAATGGGTGGGGATCTGCTCCGGCAGTTGATTCCATAAAAACACACCCACTAAAATGGGCAGCAGGATGATGAGCGATGTCACAATTAACACTTTCAAATTCTTCTTAATCATTTTCCTTCTCCTTTCAAGATTTTCAGCCACAGCATCACTTCCTCCAAAACAGAGGTGTTCAGCTCATAGTAAATGAATTTTCCCTCCCGGGCATCCCGGATCAGGTCCGCTTCCCTCAGCACAGAAAGATGCTTGGAAACCGCTGCCCCGCTTACCGGGAATTTTTCTGCGATTTCCCCGGCGGACAGCCGTCCGGCCCTCAGCATTTCCAGTATCTCCCGGCGAATGGGATCGGACAGGGCTTTCATCGTATTTTGAATTCCCATTGTATCGCCTTCCTTTCATTTAACCAATTGGTTAAATATAGAATAGCACACCCTTTCTGCTTTGTCAATAGACATTTAACCAAAAAGTTAAATATTTTGCAGGAAGAAAAGGTAGTGCCATTCCGAGGGAGCCGTAGGCGACCGTGGGAATCCGTTCTCCTTGCAGCTCAAAGGGCCGCGCGGCATTGCAAATGCCGCAAAAATGCGGATTGCCACAACAAAAAACTACATTATATAAGGGCGTGTTGCAAATTCTGCAACACGCCCTTTGACTATTTAATATTTCCTTTTCCGTTTCTTGCCGGTGAGCAGCAACGCACCTGCAATGCCCACAAACACCACGCCGATGATGATATACGGCACGGTCTTGGGCGCATCATCAGAATCTGCGTTTTCCGTTGTCTTGGTAGCGCGCTGATACAGACTCTCCACCAACCGGGTAGTCTCCTCCGAAAGGTAGGCATAGGCGCTGCCCTTTTCCTGCACTTCCGGGTCAGGATAGACGATCTCGCTTTCCGCAAGATAGTCTTCCATATGCTCCTTGGCCGCAGAAATGGGGGATGCATAGCAGATATAATCCATGTTCGCGCCGGAGATTTCCGGGTCGCAAAGGAAGTTAATAAATGCTTCTGCCGCCGCCTTTTCCTGGCTTCCCTTGGGGATGCACATAGCATCGGTGAACAGATTGAAGCCCTGATGCTCCGGCAGATAGAATGCCAGATCCTCATTTTCCTCCATCATCAGCATGCAGTCGCCGGCGTAATAGGCGGCAATGTAGGCTTCCTCATTTTCCATGGTGGAGTAGATCTGATCCATCACATACTGCTGTACCAGAGGCCTTTGCTCGGCCAGCTTGTCGGCACAAGCCTGGAGCTCTGATTTGTCCATGGTGTTTACATCATAGCCAAGCAGGTATTGGGCAATGCCGAACGCATCCCGGGAATTGTCGATCATCAGGATCTTTCCCGCGTACTTTTCATTCCACATGAGCTCCCAGCCGGTGACATCCGCTTCATCCACATACTTGGTGTTGTACAGGATGCCCAGCGTGCCCCAGGTGTAGGGAACGGAATACTTGTTCTCCGGGTCGTAAGCAGGATTATGGAACTGCTCATCCACATAGGAGAAATTGGGGATATTGTCAAAATTCAATTCCTCCAGCATGTCCTCTGCGATCATCCGGTCGATCATATAGTCGGACGGAATGATCACATCCACGCTGATACCGCCGTTCTTCAGCTTGGAATACAGCACTTCGTTGGATTCATAGGTGGAGTAATTGACCTTGATGCCGGTCTGCTCTTCAAAGGCGGCAATAATGTCCAAAGTCTCATCCGTACCATCGGCAATATTCATGCCCCAGTTGTACACATTGATGACCACCTGGTCATTCTTGTTGGTAATGAGCAGGAAGCCACAGCCGACCACCAGCGCAATCACCAATGCACCGGCAATACACCGTCTGGCGATCTGCCAACCCTTGGATACAGGACGGGTATCCAGCTTTTTCTTCTCCGCGCGCAGCTGCATCAGATTCATGCCCACCATCAGCACTGCGATCAGCAGGAACAGCAAGGTAAACATGGCGTACACCTTGGGCGGAATGGGCTTTTTGGTGTAGGTGTAGATCTCCACCGGCAGCGTCACAAAGCCGGAACCGGTGACAAAATAGCTGATGACGAAATCATCCAGGCTCATGGTAAAGGCCATAATGCCGCCGGCCAGAATGCCGGGCATGATCTCATGAAGGGTCACCTTGAAAAACGCCTGCATGGGCGTGCAGCCCAAGTCCATGGCCGCATCGGTCAGAGAGCTGTCCATCTGCTGCAGCTTGGGCATGACATTCAAAATGACATACGGAAGACCGAAGGTCACATGGGCAATGAGCAATGTCCAGAAATTCAGCGATTCCCGCTGACCCAACAGACCGCTTCCCACAAAGACAAACAGAAGACTCAATGACACACCGGTGACGATATCCGGGTTGGTCATGGGGATGTTGGTCAGGCTCATAACCACACTGCGCATCTTGGGCTTCAGACTGTGAATGCCCACAGCCGCCATGGTACCAAGGGCAACGGAAATGCCCGTGGACAGCAGGGCGATCAGCACAGAATTGCCAAGCAAGCCCAGGAGTGTTTCATCCCGGAAAAGCTCTGCGTATTGGTTCCACGTAAAGCCCTCAAAGGTGGTAAGATCCTTGCCCTCATTGAACGATGCCACGATCAGCACCGCCATGGGGATATACAGGAACACAAAGATCAGGATCGTGAGGATACGGTTGGCTCTTTTCATACCACCACCCCTTCCTCATCACCGCCAAAGCGGTTCATAAGACCCGTGCAGAGGAACACCAGTGCCATGAGCACCAGGCTCAGTGCCGCGCCCAGATTGGGGTTGTCAGCCTGCTTGAACTGACGCTCGATCAAATCGCCGATCATCACCGTATCCTGTCCACCGCCCAGCTTTTGGGAAATATAGAAGGTGGAAACTGCGGGCACGAACACCATGGTCATGCCTGACAGGATACCGGGCACGGACAGAGGCAGCACCACCCGCAGGAAGGTCTGCGCAGGTGTGCAGCCCAGATCCTCTGCCGCCTCGATCAGCCGGTTGTCGATCTTGACGATAATGCTGTACAGCGGCAGGATCATATAGGGCAGGTAGTTATACACCATACCCAGCACCACCGCGCCGGGAGTGCGGATCAGCTGCAGCCTGCCAATACCGATCCAGTCAAGGAAGTTATTTATGATTCCGGTGTCCTGCAAAAGGCCCACCCATGCCAATGTGCGCAGCAGAAAGCTCATGCACATAGGAAGCATGATCAGCATATACAGGATCTTCTGCGCCACCTGTCCCCGGTGGGCGATATAGTACGCCACAGGATAACCCAACACCAGACAGATCACAGCAGAGATCAGGCTGTAAAGCACTGAACGGCCCAGCACCGGCAGAAACTCGGACAAATTCATCAGATTATCCAGAGTAAATTCTCCGGTGGACGGATCTGTCAGAGCATAGTACGCCACTACACCCAAAGGGATCAGGGTAAACACCACCATAAAGATGATGTACGGCAGGCTTAAGAATGCGCTTTTATTCCTCGTCTTCATCGGCATCCTCCGTCAGCTCGTCGTACTCCGCAGAGTAGGAGCTGTAGTCGCCAAACATGCCGGAGTATTCACTCTTGCGCATGATGTGGATGTCTTCCGGATTCAATCGAATACCGATGGTGGAACCCTCTGCGCAATAGTCCGTGGTCTGGATCAACCACTTAAAGCCCTTGAATTCCACGATGATGTCATAGTTTAAGCCCTTGAAGGTAATACTGGTAACCGTACCCACCAGATGGCCCTGCTCGGGCGCAACGATGTCGATATCCTCCGGGCGGATGACCACATCCACCGGCTCATTGGGCGCAAATCCCTTGTCCACACACTCGAAGGTGCGGCCAAAGAACTTGACCTTGTAGTCGGCGAGCATCGTACCGTCCAAAATGTTACTTTCACCGATAAAGTCCGCCACAAAGGCGTTCTTGGGCTCATTATAAATATCCTCAGGCTTGCCGATCTGCTGAATGCGGCCCTTGTCCATTACCACAACGGTATCGGACATGGAAAGTGCTTCCTCCTGGTCATGGGTAACATACACAAAGGTGATGCCCGTAGCCTGCTGGATGCGTTTCAGCTCGTTTTGCATATCCTTGCGCAGGCGCAGATCCAGCGCCGCCAAAGGCTCGTCCAAAAGCAGAACCTTGGGCTCATTGACCAGCGCACGGGCGATGGCAACACGCTGCTGCTGACCGCCGGAGAGGGATGCCACATTGCGGTGGCCGTAGCCCTTCAGGCTGACGATCTCCAGCATACGGTTGACCCGCTCGTTGATCTCCTCCTTGGGGCACTTTGCCACCCGAAGGCCAAAGGCGATATTGTCAAAAACATTCAGGTGCGGAAACAGCGCATACCGCTGGAAGACCGTGTTGATCTGCCGGTCGTAAGGTGGAACATCATTGATACACTTTCCATCAAAGGTCACCGTGCCGGCAGTGGGCGTCAAAAAGCCGCCGATAATGCGCAGCGTGGTGGTCTTGCCGCAGCCGGATGGGCCAAGCAAGGTTAAAAATTCATGGTCATTGATATAGAGATTGATGCTGTCGAGTATACGTTCCCCGTCGAACTCCATGGTAAGATCCCGGAGTCTGATGAGTTCCTTGGACATTATCCTCCCCCATTTCTGTGTGTATTTTGTCACAATATGACAAGTATAACTATATCTTAAATTTCCCGGATGTCAACGATTTTTTGGACCTTGCAAAAGAAATTTCTGTTTTTCTTCCAAATGCAGGTTTACTTTCCGTTTTTTGGGCAATACTAGGCTTCGGAGGTGCTTAATATGAGCAAAAAATTCAACTTCGGCCGTAAGATCGCCGGAAAGGGCTACTACATAGCCCTGATCCTGTGCGCAGTTGCCATCGGGATCTCCGGCTATCTGTATTATCTCGGCGTCAATCAAGAGCAGCAGCCCCAGCTGGGCGGTTCCAACGTAGTCTCCCCCGGGGATGATGTGCAGGCGGGTGCCACATTGCCCAGCGGTGTCACAGACCCCAGCGGCAACACCACCGAACCGGTGAAGCGTCCCTACCCAATCGGCAAGCCCGTGTCCGGCCAGACCATCAAGGACTATGCCATGGACTGCCTGAGCTACAATGAGACCACCCGGGACTGGCGGGTGCACGATGGTATCGACATTGCCGCGGAGGCCGGCACTGTGGTCAAAGCCGCCGCTGCCGGTACGGTGTACACGGTCTTCAAGGATGATACCATGGGCACAACGGTGGTCATCCGCCACGATGGTGGCTACACCACCCAATACGCCAGTCTCGCAGAAGAGGTGGACGTGGAGGTGGGCGATGTGGTTCAGATGGGCGACGCCATCGGAACAGTTGCCAACACTGCTCTGCTGGAGACCGCCCAGGGCAACCATCTGCATTTCTCCGTCACATTGAACGATGAACCCATCGATCCGGTGAAGTTCCTGGAAATGGAATGATCACAAAATTGCTGTCATTCCGAGCCAGCGCTCACGCTGGCGTGGGAATCCGTTTTCCCTGCGGCTCTTAAGAGCCGCAGGGTACCAAAAGTGCCACAAAAGATGCGGATTGCCACACCAGTGACCACGGGTCACTGGTTCGCAATGACAGGATTTTTGATACAATTATGCTTCTTATCTTTCCTCTTTGTTGGGGCAGCTGCGGCTGCCCCTTTTTTTATTGGCGCAATGGCGCAGAAAGAATTGACTTCCCCGCGTAAATTATTTATAATGCAACAAGATCAGTCACAAAACGGCTGCCCCGTTTTGAACATCCTTGGAAAAGAGGTCGTTACCATGAAAAGCTATACTCTGAAAAAGATCAGCGGCACACCCGACTGGAATGCCATTGCCGCTTTGCCGATCGATGTCCCCTATCAGGAGCCTGCTGACATTCAGGCATGGGCGAAGCTGTGCTGGGACGAAACCGGCATCCATGTGAATCTGCAAACCAAAGAGAAAAACATTCGCTGCCAGGAGCTGCAGCCTTTGGATCCCATCTGTGAGGATAGCTGTCTGGAATTTTTCATTCGTCCCACAGAGGCAATGCAGTATTTCAATTTTGAGTATAACCTTGCCTGCAACATATACCTGGGCTTTGGCTCCTGTATTGACGACTCCATTCGTCTGGTGCCCAATGATCAAAAGGCGCTCTTCCATCCCCGCTCCTACCGGACGGAGGACGGTTGGGGCATCACCTACCATATTCCCTTTACCTTTATCCAGCTGTTTTTCCCGGGCTTCCAGGCACAGGAGGGACTGCAATTCTACGGCAACTGCTACAAATGCGGCGACAAAACCGTACAGCCCCACTATCTTTCCTGGAATCCCATCCAGCCCGGTGTCCTGTCCTTCCACTGCCCGGCCTTTTTTGGTCGAATGATCCTGGGCGGCGAATAAGACACAATTCGCGGACACTACAAACACTCTATTAAACAGAAAGAGGCGAATTATGGAAGACGGAAAGAACCTGGATGCCCATATTTCTTTGGCGATGGACATCGGCATGCAGATGCTGGTATGCGGCGCGCAGATCAGCCGGGTGGAGGACTCCATCGGCCGGATTTGCAAGGCCCTGGGTGCGGTGGAGACCCATGTATTCTCCGTTACCTCCGGCATTATCGTCACCGCCTTTGACAGCAAAGGCAACAGCGCCACCCAGCTGCGCCGGATCCATTCCGGCTCATTGGATTTGACCCGGCTGGCCAAACTGAATCAGTTGTCCCGGGACATCTGTGCCAATCGGATTACGGATGCCGAGATCCCCTCTCAACTGGAGAAAATCAACGCAGAAACTGACCGTCCCCTATGGGAAATGACGCTGGTCTACGCGCTGATCTCCGGCTCACTGAGTATTTTCTTCGGTGCGCCCTGGTTGGACGGCCTGTGTGCCGCCTGCACCGGCGTGATACTGTGTCTGTTGGAACACTGGATGAAGAAGCACAACTTCGACCATGTGTTCACTGTTTTCCTGGTCTCTCTGCTCACCGGCCTTTGCAATGTGGCACTGGTCAAGCTGGGCTTGGGGCAGCGTTTTGATGCCATTTCCATCGGCAATATCATGCTCCTGATCCCCGGCATTGCCATGACCAACGCCGTGCATGATATGTTCGTGGACGATATGCTCTCCGGTGTCAGCCGGTTCTTCCGATCGCTGGTCATTGCATTTCTCGTCACCTTCGGCTTTACGGTAGCCGGAATGTGCTTGTAAGGAGGTGCCGTTATGATCGATCCTGTTTTGCAAACCATCATGGGCGCCTTCGGCTCTCTGGGCTTCGCGCTTCTGTTCCGGGTTCGCGGTAAATTTTTGATCATTGCTTTTCTCGGCGGCCTGCTCAGTTGGGGTACATACTGCATCGCCGGAAACTTTGTAGGCCACGAGGCTCTGCAATATCTTGTGGCAACTACTGTTCTGACCCTCTATTCCGAAGCACTCGCTCGGCTTTTGCGTTGCCCCTCCACCATCATGCTGGTCACCGGTTGGATCCCGCTGATCCCCGGCGGCGCGTTATATTACAGCATCAGCGCCCTTGTGCAGGATAATATGGCAGTATTTGTCGATCGGATCCTGCACACCTTCCTGCTGATGATCGCCATGTCCGCCGGCGTGTTGATCGGTATGACCTTGGTTCACTTCATCACCCCTCTGCGTCCCCATCGCAAACACGAGAAACAAGCATAACAAAATCCCTCATGCAGCAGCATGAGGGATTTATTTATGGATAGCACAATGTGATTGCACTTCTGACCACAGAGCCGTCAATGTATTTGGCGTACTCCAGCACCTGATGAAAGCCGCATTTGTGGTGAACCGCCAGGGATGCGGCATTCTTTTTACTTACATGGGAGTAGATCTTCCGGGGAAACTGCTCCTGCACGGCACGGATGAGCTTTTCGGCATAGCCCTTGCGCCGATGTGCCGGTGCAGTCTCCAGGGCTTCCAACAAAAGGCCGTCCTGGTAGGGCTCTAATCGCAATGCGCTGACATACCGCCCATTTTCCACCCAAATGGCATACACAGCTCCCTCCACCGGAAAGAATCCCTCCTGCAAATACTGGTAAAAGCTCTGCTCTGCCCAGAGAAGCCTCTGCTCCCGGGGCATTTCCGGCCACATTTCTTCCCCGTTTTCCTCATTGCCCTGGACATAGACCTCCATCAGCTGTGCAAAGTTCAGCCGATGCATTCTTTCTGCAAGGTAGAGCATGATCCGCCCCCTTTCTGCCGTTTTTTTGCATGAAAAGTTGTAAAAATAATGAATATAAATTATGAATACGGTTTCCATAACACCGATAATTTTGGGTGCATCCAATAATTATTCACAGTTTGCACAGATTTTTCCACAGGGTAAAAATCCAATTTTGTAGGGTCGAAAATGGTCGAAACCTGTATTTTCTAACCTTTTCTCAATATATTTTTCATTTCACATAATAAATATACAAAATGAGTATGCATATATTCAGGCTCTTCAAAAATGCAGGAGACCGCCGGGCCTCCTGCACTTTTTATATGGTCTCTCCCAAAATGGATTTTGTAGCATAGGCATTGAGGTTCATGTCCGCCACATTGCCCGCCAAAAATTCATAATAGGCCTGCGCGCCGATCATGGCCCCGTTGTCGCCGCACAGGCTCAACGGTGGCATATAGACCTGCGCACCCAGTGCTTCCACCGCCGTCAAAAGGTCTCTGCGGATCCGGGAATTGGCCGCCACGCCGCCGGCAATGGCGATCTTTTTGAGCCCCGTCTCCCGGATGGCCCGTACCACCCGGGGCACAAGGGTATTAGAAACTGCGGCAGAAAACGACGCGCACAGACTGGGAATATCCAATTCCTCCCCCACCTGCTCGGCATGGTGGATCAGGTTCAGCGCCGCCGTCTTCAATCCGGAAAAGCTCATATCGTAAGGATTCGCACCGGGCTTGCTCCGGGGCAGATCGTATTTTTTATCATCCCCCGCCTGTGCCACCTTGTCCAGGGCTGCACCGCCGGGATAGGGCATATCCAAAACCCGGGCAACCTTGTCAAAGCACTCACCTGCCGCATCATCCAGCGTAGTGCCGAGAATGCGCATTTGCGTATAGTCGGTAACCTCTGCGATCATGGTATGTCCGCCGGACACCACCAGGCACAAAAACGGCGGCTTCAATTCAGGATAGGCAATATAATTTGCCGCTATGTGACCCCGGATGTGATGCACCGGGATCAGAGGCTTATTCAGTGCAAGAGCGGCCGCTTTTGCAAAGTTCACGCCCACCAGCACCGCGCCGATGAGACCGGGTGCATAGGTCACCGCCACCGCGTCAATGTCTTTCCGGGTCAAACCGGTCTGCACCAATGCTTGCTCCGCAAGGCCGTAAATGGCCTCAATGTGCTTTCTGGAGGCGATCTCCGGCACAACGCCGCCGTAGATCCGGTGCAGCTCCACCTGGGATGCGATGCAATCGCACAGCACTTCCCTGCCGTTGCGAACAATGGCAACCGCAGTTTCATCGCAGGAGGATTCCACTGCCAGAATATTCAAAGCGTCCACTCCTTTCTTAAAATGAGGGCATCCTCTTTGGGATTGCGGTAGTAATTAGGCCGTCTGCCCACCTGGGTAAAGCCCAGCTGTTCATACAAAGCAATGGCCGGGGCGTTGGATGCGCGCACTTCCAGTGCAAGACTATGCACACCTTTTTCCCCCAAGGCCGCCACCAATCCCATCACCAATTCCCGGGCGATGCCCCGGCGGCGATAATCGGGATGAACAGCCACATTCATCATATCTGCCTCATCCCCTACGCTTTGGGAGCCGATATATCCGGCAACGGTTGCACCGTCTAATGCAACCAGCCAAAGGGACAGGCGATTATTCAGCTCTGATGCTACACTATTTTCGCTCCAGGGGTCAGAAAAGCACTGCTTTTCCAGCTGGGCTATTTGGGCAACGTGTGCATCTGTCATTTGTTCCAATCGAATCATTTGGCTTCAAACCAGCTCTTTCCGATTTTTGCTTCCGCTGTCAGCGGAACTTTGAGCTTTGCGATGCCCTCCATCTCCCGGCTGACCAATTGGGCCACATCCTGGGCGATGCTCTCGGGGCATTCCACGATCAGCTCATCGTGCACCTGCAGCAGAAGCTTCGCCTCCGGGAATTGCTCGTGCAGCGCCTTGTCCACCCGGATCATGGCCAGCTTGATAAGATCTGCTGCCGTGCCCTGAATGGGGGTGTTCAGTGCCATGCGCTCACCGCTCTGGCGAACCATAAAATTGCTGGCGCTCAATTCCGGAATGTGCCGCTTGCGGCCAAAGAGGGTCTGGGTGAACCCGCTTTCCCGGGCATCAGATACCACCTGCTTCATATACCTGCGAACGCCGCTGTAATTGGCAAGATAGCTGTCGATATACTCCCTGGCCTCCCACCGGGAAACGCCGATATCCTCGGACAGGGAAAATTCCGAAATTCCGTAGACAATGCCGAAATTGACTGCCTTGGCATGTCGGCGCTGGAGCGCAGTCACATTTTCCGGAGCAACGCCGAACACCTGGGATGCGGTAACGGTGTGGATATCCTGTCCGGAGATAAAAGCCTGCTGCATCACGCTGTCGTCGGCAATATGGGCAAGTACCCGCAGTTCGATCTGGCTGTAGTCCGCATCCACCAGCACATGGCCCTGTTTTGGCACAAACATCTTGCGGATCTCCGCGCCCAGATCGGTACGCACCGGAATATTCTGCAGATTGGGCTCTGTGGAGGACAGACGCCCGGTAGCCGTCACCAGGTTTTGGAAGGTGGTGTGGATGCGGCCATCCTCTCCAATGACCTTCATAAGGCCGTCAGCATAGGTGGACTTCAGCTTGGTCAGCATCCGGTAATCCATAATGGCAGGAACGATGGGATGCTTGTCCTTCAGCTTCTCCAGCACCTCCGCATTGGTCGAATACCCGGTTTTGGTCTTTTTCACCGGGGGCAATCCCAGTTTTTCAAACAGCAATTCTCCCAGCTGCTTGGTAGAGTTGATATTGAAAACGCCCTCAGAATAACCGAAGATCAGCTTCTCGCAGTCTTCAATGCGCTGACAGAGCATGGTGCCAAACTGCTCCAGCTGCTGCCTGTCAATGGCAACGCCTTCACATTCCATGCGGTACAGCACGGAGCACAAGGGCAATTCAATATCCTCGTACAACGCCTTCATGCCCTGCTTTTCCAGCTCTGCGGACAAAACACTTTTTAACTGCCACAGAGCTTCCGCACAGGCGGCGGCATCCCCATCCTCCACGCTTGTGCCCAAAAAATTGGTGGCAAGCTTGGAAACAGGATAGTCCGATGCGGAAGGATTCAAATCATAAGCGGCCAAAGCCGTATCAAAGGAGAATTCTCCATAGCACACTCCCAGCTCATCCAGCCGGTGCATGGTGGTCTTCATGTCGTGGCAAATGCAGTCCAAACGGCCCAGCAGGCAATCGCAGGCCATCTGCACTTCCATGGGGGTCATGGTGTAAACGCCCTTTTCCCATGCGATGCCCAAGGTGCCGTCCTCTGCAAGATACACGGCGCAGGGCAGCTTCTCTGCAGGAAGCTCCTCACACCGGGGCAGCTTCTTGACCTCTGCCATCGTGGTTTTCGGCGCTTGCGCCGCCGCACCCCGGAGGCCGTACTTGTCAATGAGCTTCACAAACTCCAGCCGCTGAAAAAGTGCATACAGCTCCGGCTTGTTGTAGGGCTGCACGATGGCATCCTTTGGTTCAAAATCGATGGGCGCTTCCGGCCGGATGGTGGCCAGGTCGTAGGAAAGATAGGCATTTTCCTTGCCCGACTCCAGCTTTTCCCGGAGCTTGGGGCGGATGGACGCATCGTCCAAATTCTCATACACACCGTCCAGGCTGCCAAATTTCAGCAGCAGCTCCGTAGCCGTCTTAGGGCCTACGCCGGCAACGCCGGGAATATTATCGGAGGAATCCCCCATGAGCGCCTTCAGATCGATCATTTTCTTCGGCTCAAAGCCGTACTCCTCCCGGAATTTTTCTTCCGTGTAGAGGGTAGCGGTAGTTTGTCCGGGCTTGGAGATCACCAGCTTGACATGGACATTTTCGTCGATCAGCTGCAGAGAATCCCGGTCACCGGTGGCGATGACACATTCCCAGCCGTTGTTGGAACAGATCCGTCCCACCGTGCCGATCACATCGTCCGCTTCCCAGCCCTGGCATTCGTAGATGGGAATGTTCATGGCCCGCAGAACATCCTTCATCACCGGCATCTGCATGCGCAATTCTTCCGGCATACCATGACGGGTAGCCTTGTAGCCATCGTATTTCAGATGACGGAAGGTAGGGCCATGCAGGTCAAAGGAAACGCACACCGCATCCGGCTGTTCCTCTTTCTCCAGTTTGTCCAAAATGTTCAAAAAGCCATAAATGGCATGGGTGTAGAGCCCCTCCCGGTTGGTCAGGGGCTTCACACCAAAATATGCCCGATTAATGACGGAGTTGCCATCCAAAATCAGCAGCTTCATACTTTTCTCCATTTTGCGCCCTGGGGCGTGTCGATGATCTCGATGCCCCGCGCTTTCAGCTCGTCGCGGATGCGGTCTGCTTCGGCCCAATTCTTGGTCTTTTTTGCCTCTGTACGGGCAGCTACCAGTGCATCGATTTCGGGGTCGGCATTGGCGGCTTCTTCCTGAGCCTGCTTGGCGGCCAGCTTTTCTGCGGCAGAAAGCAGATTCAAGCTCAAAACCTTGTCGAAATCTGCGATCAGCGCCAGCTTGGTGGCATCATTGCACTTGGCTTTGAGCACATCATACACCGCAGTCACTGCCAAAGAGGTATTCAAATCGCCGTTCAGCGCGTTCACGAACCGCTCTTTCAGGCTGTCAAAGGCTTCGCGCTCCACTTCGCCCTCTCCCTTGAGGGTTGCAATTTTCGCAACCAGCTTGTCATAAGCAACCACTGCATTGTCAAGATTCTCCCAGGAGAACACCAAATTCCGGCGGTAGTGGCTCTGCAGGCAGAACAGGCGGTAGGCCATGGGATCATACCCCTTACTTTCCAGCAGAGAAACGGTCAAGAACTCGCCCTTGGACTTGCTCATCTTGCCGCCCTCGGTATTCAGATGGTGCACATGGAACCAGTAGTTGCACCACTTGTGACCCAGATAGCTCTCGGACTGGGCGATCTCATTGGTATGGTGGGGGAAGGCATTGTCGATGCCGCCCGCGTGGATATCCAGATCCTCGCCCAGATGCTTCATAGAAATGCAGGAGCACTCGATGTGCCAGCCGGGGTAACCCACGCCCCAGGGAGAATCCCACTTCAGGGCCTGATCTTCAAATTTACTCTTTGTAAACCACAGCACAAAGTCGTTCTTGTTTTTCTTGTTGGTGTCCTCTTCCACGCCCTCGCGCACGCCCACAGCCAGATCTTCCTCATCGTGGTCACCGAAGACATGATATTTCTCCAGCTTGGAGGTATCAAAATACACATTGCCGCCCACAAAGTAGGCCTTGCCGGTGGCGAGCAGACGGGACACCATATCGATATACTCATCGATGCAGTTGGTGGCAGGCTCCACCACATCCGGGCGCTTGATATTCAGCTTTTGGCAATCGGCAAAAAACGCGTCGGTGTAATACTGGGCGATCTCCATGACGGTCTTATTTTCCCGCTTTGCGCCCTTGAGCATCTTATCCTCGCCGGTGTCGGCGTCGCTCGCCAAATGGCCCACGTCCGTGATGTTCATGACCCGCTTGACATTGTAGCCACAGTAGCGCAGCGCCTTTTCCAGTATGTCTTCCATGATGTAGGTGCGCAGGTTGCCGATGTGGGCATAGTGATACACCGTCGGGCCGCAGGTGTACATCTTCACCAGGTCGGGATTATTGGGGACAAACAGCTCCTTTTTGTGGGTGGTAGAATTATATAGATACATATCGGTTTCCCTCCATTTTCTAATAAAAAACGCCTCTTGTACTATTTTGTACAAGAGGCGGGTCAATAAAACTCGCGGTTCCACTCTCATTTATCGCTTGTATGCAATTTGTCGCTCCCGGACGCACTTTCACGCCTCCGCTTTGCCCGGGCTTCCAGCCGACGGCCCAGACTCTCTGAAAAGCTTTTCAGCGTTACTCTTTCCGTTCTTCGCAACGATTGTATTTTACCATGGGAAAAAGTCCCTGTCAAGGGTGGCAATGCCACCCTTGATCCTTTATTCTGCCGCAGGGAATGTCAGGGTGACCTTAAACAAATCGCCGTCCAGGGTCAGCTGCAAAGAGCCATGCTGAACCTCCATCAAGGTCTTGGCAATATTCAGACCCAGGCCGCTGCCCTCCCGGTTGCGGGAGGCATCTCCCCGGACAAAACGCTCCATCAGCTCCTCTGCAGAATAGCGCAATTCCTCCCGGGAGACGTTCTTGATGGACAACAGTACCTTGTCCTCTGCCTTGGAAATATCCACATACACCCGGGTGCCGGGGGTGGCATATTTCACTGCATTGCTCAGCAAATTGGACAGCACACGCCAGGTAAGCCGCCCGTCTGCAGCGATCTTCACCGATTCCTGGGGCACATGGAACACCGGAGTCAAATGTACCTTCTCCAGTTTATCCGCGAATTCCCCCAACGCCTGGTTGACGGATTCTGCCGCATCCAGTGTGACGATATTTGCCTGCAGATTGCCGCTGCTGGCCTTGCTCAGCTCCATCAGATCCTCAATGAGCTTTTTCAGCTGGTTGGACTGACGGGACAGTACCCCAAGATACTGCTTCTCTTCCTCTTCATTGTGGGGTCTTCTCAGCAGATCCACAAAGTTGATGATGGAGGTCAGAGGGGTCTTGATATCGTGCGAAACATTGGTAATCAGCTCGGTCTTCATCCGTTCCGAACGCACCTGGCTCTGCACTGCCTGCATGGTGGTCTCTGACAGTGCATTCATCTGCCGGGCACACTCCCGGAAGCTGCCGCGCATATGCTCCGTGGGGATCTTGTGATCCAGCTGGCCGCCGGACATTTTCCGGGCACCGGTTACGATCACCGCAAAGCACCAGCTGCCATAAGCGATCACAGCCAGGCACACAGCGCAGCACAGCGAAAACAGCACTGTTATCGTAAGGTTCCAATGACTCCAAACCGCTCCCAGCAGGGAGAATATCATTGCCACCAGCAGAAATACGGTGATCACAAGCCACTGCCAGATAATATGCATTTTGGCGAGCAGCGCAGTTATTCCCTTGATCAGCGCCAAAACGCCCTTGCCCAGTACGGAATGCCGCCACCAATAGCCGCCCCCCAGCTTTACCTGGGCGGACAGGGCAAACAGCACCGAAAAGCCCAGCAGTCCGATGATCACACCGTACAAAACCATCAGGCTCGCCGTCAGGAAGGTCAGACTGTTGTAGCTGGCATAGATTCGCTGCATTTCCATCAAAGGCAGGTAACCGATCATGCAGACACTCAGCAGATACACATCCAGCGGCAGCCTGTTCAAGCCAGCCGGTCGGACTGTGCCATCCGATGCTTTGCCCGCCACCCATACCAAATACACCACCGCTGCCGCAGTAATGATCAATGCCAGCGCCGCGCCAAAGATCAGAAAATTGCGGTAAGGGTACAATGTGGTCAAATTGGAATGGAAGGTATCCTTCAGCGCGTCTTCAGCCATGGTTACGGACACCGTATAGGTCGGGCCGTCATCGTAAAAGTGCAGCTCATAGATCAGCTTCTGCAGATCCTCCCACACATCCACCTTTTCAATGCGCACGGGCTCTTCACCGGGCAGCGCAGGTGCAGTCGCCTGGGGGTTCTCCACCATGCCCTCGCTGGCCTCCGGCACTGTGGTATCCGGTGTGTAGGCAGGATAGATCTTCACCACCCGGGGATACTGGGGCGTAATGCTGTATTCGCAGGTGAAGCCGCCCGGAATCGGCTCAGAAATGGTATGCACCACCTCATCACCCCGACGGACTGCCACATAATAGTGCTCCTTATCCAAAGACTCTGAAAAGCCGAACAGTTGCTCCGCCAGTGCCTGGGAGCATTCGCCGGGGCCCAAGGCCGCGGCTTCCGACGCAGCACGCCATGCCACGGGATAGCCGGCTTCCAAATACCACTGCTCCAGCTTTTCCTCGGGGGTGATATTGTAAAGGTCATAGCTTTCCAGCATCCATGCATAGCCACCACAGACCAGCACTGCCACCAAAGAGCAGGCCGCCAGCAAAAAAGCCAAAAATTTTGTTGCTATGGTATGTTTCATTGGGTGCTCCCCTCAATTTTATAGCCCTGTCCCCACACTACCTTCAGATAGCGGGGCTCAGAGGGATTGATCTCGATCTTCTCCCGCAGGTGGCGGATGTGCACTGCCACCGCGCCCTCACTGCCGAAGGCAGCCTCCTGCCAAACAGCCTCATACAGAGCCTTTGTGGAATAGACCTTGCCGGGGTGCGTCATCAGCAGGCGCAGAATGCTGTATTCTGTCGGTGTCAATGCCACCGGCTCTCCCTCCACCGTCACCTCTTTGGTGCGGTCGTTCAGTGTGATACCGCCAAGGGTCAGCTCATCCTCCCCTTCCGGCACGCGGCTTCCCAGCTTGTCATAGCGACGCAGATGGCTGCGCACCCGGGCCAATACCTCCACAGGCACAAAAGGCTTGGTGATATAATCGTCCGCGCCCACATTCAGCCCCAGTACCACATCCTCTGTTTCCGATTTTGCAGTCAGAAAAATAATGGGTACATTGGAAAATTCCCGAATTTTCGCAGCGGCAGTAATGCCATCCATTTCGGGCATCATAATATCCAGGAGCACCAGATGAATATCCTCATTTTTGACTGTTTCCACAGCCTGCCGACCGGTGGATGCCGTGAACAGCTTGTAACCCTCCGGGGTCAGGTAGATCTTCAGCGCGTTGACAATATCCGGCTGGTCATCACAAATCAAAATGTTATGCATGGCCCATCCCTCCTTATGATTGCTCTTATTATAGCATTTCTTGCGCAAATAGGAAAGGGGTATTTCCAAAAAGCGGGAAAAACCTGTCTTGATTTCCGAAAATGCCGTGATATAATGATGATATTCTTTGTTATGGAGGTCATCCTTATGAATTGGACTGCAATCTTTCAATTTTTTCAGCAGCCTGTGCTGATCACCGTATTTAAGGTGGTCATCATCGCTGTCATCGGCAGCCTGCTGATCCGTATCGTCAACCGCACCGTCAAGAAGATCCTGGAGAATTCCAAGCTGGAAAAAGCCGCACACAGTCTCATCCGTACACTGGTGAAAACTGTGCTTTACATTTTGCTCGGTCTGATTTTGGCTTCTTCCATTGGCATCGATGTGACCGGCATCGTGGCACTGGCCAGTGTTGCTTCTTTGGCTGTATCTCTGGCACTGCAGAACATGCTTGCCAATGTGATCGGCGGCTTTACTCTGCTGTACACCCATCCGTTCAGCTCAGGGGACTATGTGGAAATCGCAGGACAGTCCGGCACTGTGCAGGAGGTGGGCATTGCCTATACCCGTCTGACCACACCGGACAACAAGCTGGTGTCCATCCCCAACAGCGCTGTGGTAGCCGCTGAGATTGTCAACTATACCGTCACCGGCACCCGCCGTGTGGATGTGAACATCACCGCCTCTTATGACGCGGATCCCGATGTGGTGGTAAATGCCCTGCTGGAGGCCGCACAGGATGACCGGGTGCTGGCCGACCCCGCGCCCTTTGCCTCTTTAACCGGCTATGGAGAAAGTGCCATCAGCTATACTGTGCGTGTGTGGGTCAAGGGTGATGACTACTGGGATGTGCATTTCAAGATCACCCGGAGCATCATCGACATTTTCCGGGAGAAGGGCATCGAAATGACCTATCCCCACCTGAATGTGCATCTGGACAAATAATTTGCATAATCATCCCGCCACCGGGCATACTGAGTTTGGACGAAGAAAGCCGACTTTCAAGCTGTGACGACAGAAGAATTACGGTACATTTTTCGTCAAGTGTGTCGCTGTAAGCGCAACGGTGTGATGCGAAAAAGGTGGGGAGGGAACACCCCACCGGTACATAAAAGAAAACGAGGAAGCAGGAATGCTTCCTCGTTTTAGAGTGTGTCAAAATACCTGTCATTGCGAGGAGCGTAGCGACGTGGCAATCCGTTCCCTTGCCGCCCGCAGGGCGGCGTACGCCGGAAGGGACTCGAGTTGCATTTTCGCTTTGGGCGAAAATTATAGTTCGCCTCCGTCAAGCCGTCGGCGGCAACAGTCCACCGGACTGTTGCATTTAGATCGGTTCGAGTCCCAATCCAATATAAAGTCAAAACCTCCGGCTAACCCGGAGGTTTTGGCTATGTTACAAGTCTCGACTGTACTCTACGGAAAAAACGTCAAGGAAGGTCTGCTATATCATTCCTCCATGCGTGGATGGAGGCTCAAGGTTTTCGTTAGATTAGACATCAAATCGGTCATAGGTTTCATAACAGTCAAGGCAGAGCTTCTTGTCCCCGGCAAGGCGGATCCAATTTGCGCCGGTGGTTTCTCCACAGCAGTCGCAAATATAAGAATCAAAAAGCCGTGCCTTTTCGGGCAACCGGATCGTAGTTTCCTTTACATCAAACATCTCCTCCGGCTTGCAACCCTGATAGTAGGCGAAAGATTCTGCTTTCGTCATGCCCTCCGGTCTGGGCTTCAGCACCAGACGCACAGACTTATCGGTCTTACGGTTATAGAACGAGAACGCCTGCTTGCCACGCATATGGAACAGCAGATTTCCTTTGCCAATGCTGCAGCCCAGCATGACCTGCACCGCATCCACGCCGCAGGCATCATTTTCGGAGATACAAACCACCTGCTCGTCGGCGGAAAGCTCCAGATTCAAAAGCTCAATTGCGTAAAGACTTGCCTTGTAGCCGATGGTCAGGCCACCGCATTCATGGCCGTGAAAAGCCACGCAATCATTCCATGTTTTCATACTTTTCCTCCTTATTCATCCACCAGCACCATGTACCGGCCCTCAATTTCTACTACCTTTGCGTCCACACCATAGACGTCTCGCAGCGCCTCGCTGTCCAAAATGCTGCGGTCACCGTGTCGGTAGACCTGCCCATCCTTCAAAAGAAGAAAACGGTCACAGAAACGCAGCGCCAAATTCAAATCGTGAATCACCACCACGGCGATCATATTGTCCTTGTGGCAAAATTCCCGCACCAGCTTCAGCACCTGGTACTGATTCTGAATGTCCAGAGCGCTGGTAGGCTCGTCCAAAAGCAGTACCTTCGGCTGCTGCGCCAAGGCACGAGCCAGCATGACCTTCTGTTTTTCACCGCCGGAGAGCTGATTTAGGAATCGTCCACGCATATCCTCCACATCCAGCCGGTGCATGGCATCGTGGACAATGTTGTGATCTTCTTCCGTAAAGCCCCATTTCATATAGGGTCTGCGAC
>SVMG01000010.1 GCA_015067545.1 Oscillospiraceae bacterium | reverse complement strand
TTTCGGCAAAAAAAGAACAGCCCCGGTGGGGCTGTTCTTGCATTTTAGAAATAGCACTTTTCGGCGATGTAGGCCTTCAGGTCCTTGATGGGCACACGCACCTGCTCCATAGTATCCCGGTCACGGACGGTGACACAGTCATCAGCGGGGGTATTCTCGTCGCCCACCGTCTGGAAGTCCACGGTGATGCACAAGGGTGTGCCGATCTCGTCTTCCCGGCGGTAGCGCTTGCCGATGGAGCCGGAATCGTCAAAGTCCACCATGAAGTCCTTGCGCAGCTGGGAGTAGATCTCCTCAGCCTTGGGAGACAGCTTCTTGCTCAGGGGCAGGACAGCCGCCTTGAACGGTGCCAAAGCCGGATGCAGGCGCAGCACGGTACGGACATCGTCCTTGCCGTTCTTATCCTGTCCAACCACTTCCTCATCGTATGCTTCGCACAGGAAGGCCAGCGCCACACGGTCACAGCCCAGGCTCGGCTCGATAACATAGGGGATATAGTGCTCGCCCCGATCCTGATCAAAGTAGGTCAGCTTCTTGCCGGAAGCCTCCTGATGGCGGCCCAGGTCGTAATCGGTACGGTCAGCAATGCCCCACAGCTCGCCCCAGCCGTTGCCGAAGGGGAACTGGTACTCGATATCAGTGGTGGCACGGGAATAGAAGGCCAGCTCTGCAGGATCGTGGTCACGCAGGCGCAGGGAATCTTCCTTGATGCCCAGGCTGATCAGCCAGTTTTTGCAGAAATCCTTCCAGTAGGCAAACCACTCCAGGTCTGTGCCGGGCTGGCAGAAGAATTCGCACTCCATCTGCTCAAACTCACGGGTACGGAAAGTAAAGTTACCGGGAGTGATCTCATTACGGAAGGCCTTGCCCACCTGGCATACGCCGAAGGGCAGCTTCTTGCGGGTAGTGCGCTGAATGTTGTCGAAGTTCACAAAAATGCCCTGTGCAGTCTCAGGCCGCAGGTAAGCAGTGGAGGAGGAGTCCTCGGTGACACCGATCTTGGTCTGGAACATCAGGTTGAAATTCCGGATAGAGGTGAAATGATGCTTGCCGCAGTTGGGGCAGACCACATCCTCATGCTCCGCGATAAAGTCGTTCATCTGGTCGGTATTCATAGCATCCACATTTACGGTCTTGCCGGACTCGGATGCACTGACCAGCTGGTCAGCACGCTGACGGGAGCCGCAGCCCTTGCAGTCTACCAACGGATCGGAGAAAGAGCCCACGTGTCCGGTGGTGACCCAGGTCTGGGGATTCATAATAATGGCTGCATCCAATCCCACATTATAGTCGGACTCCTGGACAAACTTCTTCAGCCATGCTTTCTTTACATTGTTCTTAAACTCCACACCAAGAGGGCCGTAGTCCCAGGAATTGGCCAGGCCTCCGTAGATCTCAGAGCCTGCATAGACAAAACCCCGGTTTTTGCAGAGGGTGACGATCATATCCAAAGTCTTTTCGCTGTTTTTCATTGGTATATCCTCCAAATTCTCGGATTCATTTTTGTTGATAATTCATTATACAAGGATTTCCGGTGGAAATCAAGGGATTTCTTCCCGGGATACCCGATCGGGACCCAGATCCTGGGCCATCATGTGATAGACGCTGTCCGCCAGCTCCACTGTGGTCATGCCGGCGTATTCCTCCGGTCCGATGGTCCTGATCAGATGCAGATCCATATCCGTCGGCTTCAAGTGGGTGAAATTTTTGATAATATGATGGGTATTGGTAATGGTACACACCACGATCGGCACGCTTGTTTTTGTGGCGATCTTGAACACACCGCTGCGGAAATGGTGGAGCTTCCGGTCCGGTTTGATATACCCCTCCGGGAAAACGCCAATGGACACCTCGTCCTCCTTGATCAGGCGGATGCAGGTGAGAATGGTCTTCAGCGCCTCCCGGTCGTTTTCCCGGTTGATCAGCTGGCACAGGATCTTGTGCATCAGCGGCCCGATCAAAAACATTTGCTTTGTTTCCTGCTTGCCGATAAAGGCCAGCTGGCTTTTGCGAAAATATTTCAGCAGGATCACCGGGTCGGCCTCATGCAAATGATTGCACACCAGCAAGAACCGTCCGGTTTTGGGTGTTTGCTCCAGGCCTTCGGTATGTACCCTTACCCGGCCAACCGTCAAAATGAACGGGATGTACAGATCCACCAGTGCACGATAAAAACGGCTGTCGTGCTTTTGTTCCTTGCTCTGATCCACAAGCAGACAGGACACCAGCAAAAACACAAATGCCAGGATCGTCAAACTTAAAAAGCTCCCTAAAAAGCACAGCGGCGCTATCCATACGCTGTTCAGCCCGGCATCGCTGCCGATGCAAACGCCCGCAGCTGCCAGCAGGGAGAGCAGGGTCATTCCACCGAAAAGCATAAGCTTTCCTCCAAAATCGCAAATTTTCTTTATTATACTCTATTTGGTCAAAGGAAACAAGTGTAAATTAAGCTGTTGAGGGGTAGAAATTACGGGGATAAGCTGTTATAATATAGTATTATCATCCAATCGAGGAGGCGCAGCGGAATATGAAAAAGCGAATTTGGGAGCTGGATGCCCTGCGTGGTCTGTGCATCCTGGGTATGGTGGTCGTTCATTTCATCTACGACCTGGTGGAGCTGTACGGCTTGATCCAGTGGGAGTACCCTCCCCTGTTCAGCTTTGTGCAAAACTGGGGCGGCGTTCTGTTTTTGCTGATCTCCGGTATTTGCGTTACTTTGGGCTCCCGGTGCATACGGCGGGGTCTGTTGGTATTCGCCTGCGGTCTTGTGGTATCCGGCGTAACCTACGGAATGTACCGTTTCGGCTTTTCCGGGGAGAGTATCATCATCTATTTCGGAGTTTTACATTGCCTGGGCGCATGTATGCTCCTGTGGCCGGTGTTTCGCCGGCTTCCCCATTGGGCTCTTGCCCTGTTGGGGATCATCCTGGTGGCTGTGGGCTTTTATTTCGACGATCTTCCCGGCATGGGATTCCCCTGGCTGATGCCCCTGGGCCTCCCCTGGGAGGGCTTTTCCTCCTCTGACTACTTTCCCCTGCTTCCCTATTTTGGCTTTTTCCTGCTGGGCAGCGCCCTTGGAAAGAGCGTGTACCGCAACAAGGAAAGTCTCCTGCCCAAGGTCAACACTCAGAATCTTCTCATCCGCTGCCTTCTTTGGTGCGGCAAACAATCCCTGTGGATCTATATGCTCCATCAGCCGATCCTCAGCGGAATTTTCTTTCTCATTACCCTTTCTTGACGGAGGTACTCCATGAAGCGTTATTTGAAGATAAAATACCTGCCCCTGGCCGTACTGAGCTGCGGCGTACTCACCTGTCTGCTGCGGCTGTGGCTGTTTGCATTGGGAGAAGATGCACGGGGACTTCTGGCTGTGGGCAGCTTTCCCGATGTAATGAGCTGGCTCCTGGTTGCCGCTGCCATGGCCCTGCTGGGCATCAGCACCTGGCGACTGAAGGGCCCAGTCAAATTCAGCCAGAATTTTCACGCCTCCCTGCCTGCGGCCATTGGCATGGCGCTGGCGGCCGTGAGCTTTTGCATTACTTCTGCTGTTGGTCTTGCCATAAAGGGCGACTCCGTAAGCACTGTCAGCGCGCTGTTCGGTTTTTTGTCCGCAGCGGCACTTTTGGTGCTGGCCTTCGCCAGATACAAAGGCGCACACCTGAGCGTCCTGTTTCACGGCGTGGTCTGCGTGTATCTGATGGTCTATCTGGTATCCCACTACCGGCTGTGGAGCTCCTATCCTCAGCTGCAAAGCTATGCCTTTGAGCTGCTGGCCATTGTGTTTGTGATGCTGGCCTGCTATCAGCGTGCGGCCGCCGATGCCGGCAAGGGAGACCGCAGGGCTTATACCTTCTTCTCCCTGGCTGCCCTTTTCTTCTGCGTGGCCACCCTGCCCGGCTGTGACAACGCCGTCTTTTTCCTTGGCTGCGCCGTATGGATGTATTTCACCCCCTGCAAGCTGACCCTTTCTGTCAAAAAGGAGAACTAAGTATGTTTTTGCCGGAGTACGTCAGGCAATGCATGGAGGCGCTGGAAAGCCGCGGCTTTGCCTGTTATGCCGTTGGCGGCTGTGTCCGGGATTCCCTGCTGGGCATGACCCCTCACGATTATGACCTCTGCACCGACGCCCTGCCAGCGCAGATCCGGGAGATTTTTGCCGATCACAGTCTGGTGCTGGCCGGAGAAAAACACGGCACCATCGGCGTGGTCTCTGATGGTCAAGTGGTAGAGATCACCACCTTCCGCACCGAGGGAGAATATTCTGATAACCGCCACCCGGGTTGGGTGGAGTTTGTAAAGACCGTTGAGGGGGATTTGTCCCGCCGGGATTTTACCGTCAATGCCATGGCCTGGTCTCCCACACGGGGGCTTGCAGATCCCTTTGGCGGACAGCAGGATCTGGAAAACCGGGTTCTGCGGGCCGTGGGGGATGCGGACGCCCGGTTTACCGAAGATGCTCTGCGGATCTTGCGGGGTGTGCGGTTTTCTGTGCGGTATCAGCTGATCCCGGAGGAAAATACCCTGCAGGCCATGCTGAACCATGCATCTTTGCTGGAAAAAATCGCTCGGGAACGGGTGTTTGAAGAGTTATGTAAACTTCTACCCCTGGTAGGTGTTGAGGAGCTTTTGCGCTTTTCTCCCATTTTTGCCCATGTCATACCGGAGCTTGCACCTACCATGGGCTTTGCCCAGCACAACCGTAATCATATTTATGATGTTTTCACCCATATCGCCCATGTTGTCGCGGCTGTGCCGGCAGATCTGTCTCTGCGCTGGGCCGCACTGCTTCACGACATCGGCAAGCCCGCTTCTTTTTCCTGGGGTGAAGACGGTCAGGGTCATTTCTACGGCCACGACCGGGTGGGAGCGCAGATGGCAGACGAGATCCTGCACCGCCTGAAAGCTCCCAACGCTCTGCGGGAAGAGGTGGTATTCCTCATCAGCCATCACATGGCCCGTCCGGAGCCGGACAAAAAGCTCCTGCGCCGATGGATGAGCAAATGGGGCGAAGAAAAGCTTCATAAGCTGCTTCTGCTTCAGCAAGCGGATCTGGGCAGCAAGGGCGTGCCGGGAAAGCCCTTCCCTTACAAAGAGATCCGGGCGATCCTGCAGGAGCTGGCGGTGGAAAACAGCTGTCTTACATTACGGGATCTGGCAGTCAGCGGCCACGATCTGATGGCCCTCGGCCTTTCCGGCAGCGATATCGGCCAGTGCCTGAACAGCCTGCTGGAGCGTGTTTTGGACGAAGAATTACCCAATGAAAAAACGGCCCTTTTGGCCGCGATCAGGAGGATGCTATGAAAATCGCCATCGTCACCGGAGCCAGCTCCGGAATGGGACGGGAATTTGTCCTGCAATTAAACAAGTATGTCCAGGTAGATGAAATTTGGGCCATCGCCCGCCGCAAGGAGGCTCTGGAATCCCTGAAAAGCGAGGTCAGCATCCCCGTGCGGCCCATCAGCCTGGATCTTACAGATCCTGCCAGCTTCGATACCGTGGCATCCCTTCTGCACACAGAAAAGCCGGATATTCGCCTGCTTGTCAACGCCGCGGGCTTTGGCAAATTCGGCAGCTTCGAAAGCATCAGTATTGCCGATGATGCCCTGATGATCGAATTAAACTGCACTGCCCTGGTGCGCATGACCCGGCTGTGCATCCCCTATATGCACAGCGGAAGCCACATTTTGCAGCTGGACAGCCTGTCTGCCTTCCAGCCCGTGCCCTACATCACCACCTACGGTGCAACAAAGGCCTTTGTCCTCAGCTACTCCCGGGCCATGAACCGGGAGCTGAAAAGCAAAAACATTCGCATGATGGCCTTGAATCCCGGCTGGGTAAAAACCGAGTTTTTCAATCATGCCTGCCAGACCAACGACGGCCAGGTGCAGTACTACGACCGGCTGTATGATGCGTCTTTTTGTGTTGCCTACGGTCTGAAGGATCTGTATTGCAGCAAAAAGGACTATTCCGTTCCCGGATTTTTCACCCGGATGCAGGTGCGGCTGGTCAAGCTCCTGCCTCACAGCATGGTCATGAATACCTGGCTGAATCAGCAGAAAAAGCCGAAAAATAACACGGATCTGACTGTGGAGGGTCGCAAATGAAAAGAATATTGGCAGCCCTGCTGTTGGTATGCCTGATTTTAAGTGGCTGTGCTGTTCCGGCAGAGCAGGAGTCTCCGGGCAATCTGGTCATCCATTTTATCGATGTGGATCAAGCCGACTGCATCCTTATGATCGCGGGTGAGACCACCGTGATGATCGACGGTGGCAACACCGGAACTTCCTGGGAGGTTCTTTCCTATCTGCAGCGGTTTGGTGTGGATCAGATCGATCTGATGGTGAACACCCACCCCCACGGTGACCATCTGGGCGGTCTGCCCACTGTGCTGAACAATATCCCCACAGATGAAATCTGGTGTTCCACCACCGGGTATAGCAGCAATCTGTTTAACAGCTTCAAGAAGGCGGCGGATCGGCAGGATCTGAACATCTACCATCCCGCGCCCGGCTCTGTTTTCCAGGAGGGCGGTTTGTCCGTCACTGTCCTGGGCCCCCTCAACAGCACAGATACATACACCGATCTGAATGACACCTCCCTGGTACTGATGGTACAGTTTGGCCAGCGGCGCTTCCTGTTCACCGGAGATATGGAGTCCTTCGCCGAGCAGCAGCTGCTCAGTGCCCACATCAATTTGCAGGCCGATGTGCTGAAGGTTGGCCACCACGGCAGCTACAGCTCCACCAGCCAGGCCTTTTTGAATGCGGTGGACCCGGATTACGGTGTGATCTCCTGCGGCCGGAATAATGAATACGGCCATCCTCACGATGCCCCTGTCAACCGGCTGAACCGGGCGGATGTAGAGCTATACCGCACGGATCTCATGGGCAGCGTGGTGCTGGTCACCAACGGAGAGGAGCTTGCTTTCTTCCTGGAAACCGCAAATACCAACCTGACCGGCTACGAAAAAGCCGCCTGATACAAAAAACTGCCGCTCAATCGAGCGGCAGTTATCTTATGCTTTTTCCTTTTCCTTGGGACAAAGCTGCACATAGGCATGGGCATAGGTGACGGCGACCTCGTTGCGCTTCCACCAGTACAGCGCCAGCTGTGCACACAGATACAGCACAAAAAACAGGATGTAGCTGCCAAAGGCATCATCGGTCATCTCCACGCCCATAGCTCCCAGCATCAGATCCCCGTAGCACAAAACGGTGACCAGCACCTCCAGAAGGTAGAACCACCAGAAGCTGAGATCTACACGGAACATGGCTTTCCCTTTGCCCCACATGAGCCGGCGGCTCTCCCGAAGCGCGGCCAAAGCGCCGCCTTGGGGATGATCCATCAGCCACAGCTCTGCAAGACGAAAGCGGAAGAACAGGAAAAGCGCTCCGGCTAAGAAGCACAGGCAAAAAATGATCATCACAGGAACTATGGCATCTTTGGTCGCAACCGCAAGGGCCTCCAAAAGCGCCTGCTCATCCATGGTGGTAGCCATCAACTGCTCCACCTCCTGCATCAGAGGAATGGCCCAGGGGGTCAGCATAAAGAGCGTACTGCTTGCATAGGCACAGATGATGACCAGCACTGCGACCATGGCGCCCAGCAGCATCTTCAGCCGCAGGACACTTCCAAAGCGGCGGAAGCCCTCGGTCAGATCAGAAAGACCCGCCGCTTCTCCACGGGCGACTCTAAGGGTATAATAGGTATAGCCGATCTGCCAAAAGGGCAGGAGCAGAGCCTGCAGCAGCCGGAGCAAAGACTGAATGGTAGTCAGAACAGATCGCATTTCCATGCCGCTGAGGCCACCGGTTGTGCTGATCTGACGGTTCAGCAGAAAATCCGCCGCCGTCAGCAACAGGGAGATCAGCAATACTGCGCCGGTATGGAGCAAGATCACCCGTCCGGGCTTTTCGGCGCGCTCCAGGCTGCCGACAGCGGCAGTACGAAGCGCAGAAGGTTCCAGAAGCATAATGTGCCTCCTTGGTTGGTATTTTCTTTATGTTAAACCATATTACGGAAAATAGCAAATGAATTTTTTGTAACAGTGGAAATCCGACAGGATATATGCTACAATAGGGTAAATAAGAATTACCGGGAGGGTGCGTATGTCCATTGGGAGCAAACTAAAGCAGGCGCGGCTGGAAGCGGGGCTGTCTCAGCGGCAGCTGTGCGGCGATGTGATCACAAGAAATATGCTTTCTCTCATCGAAAACGGCTCCGCCCGGCCATCCATGGATACTTTGGCCTATTTGGCAGAGCAGCTGGGGAAGCCTATGAGCTTTTTTCTGGGAGAAAAGAACCCCAATACCGACTGTTTGGAAAGAGCCCGGGCCGCTTATGTCCGGGGAGATTTCTCCCAGGCCGAGACACTTTTGCAAACATATCACCCGGACGGTTCGCAGGACGAAGAATACGGTCTTCTGAAAGTCTTGGTTCTGTTATGCCTGGCAGAATCGTCCCTGGATCGTCCCTTGTATGCCCGGGAATTACTGGCCCAGGCAGCGCAGCAGCGCAGCTGCTATCTGACCAAGGAGCTGGAGCAGCGGCGGTTGTTGCTATTGTCACAGGTCAGTCAGGAGCCGATCTCTCTGCCGGTGGATGACCGTCCCCTGCTGTGCCGGGCACAAAGCGCGCTGAAAGCAGGAGATGCGGCGCGGTGCATGGCTTTGCTGGAGGCTTGCGAGGAGCAGGAGAACGACCGTTGGAAGTATCTGCGGGCAGAAGCGGCATTTATCCTTGGAGATTACGCCGCGGCGGCAAAGCATTATCCGCAAGACTGCTACGCCCGGTTGGAGGAATGCTACCGCAACCTGGGCGACTACAAAAAAGCCTATGAATATGCCTGCAAGCAGCGGTGACCCACTTCCATTTTGGAGCAAAGCATTGTATAATGGAGAAAATGTATGATTAGGAGGATCCCTTATGTTGAAACTGAAACTTCAGCCTGCACAGAAGCAACAGCTGGACGCAGGCTTTGCTGCTGCCTTTGGCGGCGCGCCGGAGCGGTATTTCTCCGCCCCCGGCCGTACAGAGATCGGCGGAAACCATACAGATCACCAACGGGGCCGGGTCTTGGCCGGCGCAGTGAATTTGGACACTGTGGCTGCTGTGCGGTGCAACGGCACGGATACCATCCGCATTCTGTCCAAGGGCTATCCCATGAGCGTGGTAGATCTGCAGATTTTGACCCCTGTGGAAGCCGAGATCAATACCACGCCTGCACTGATCCGGGGCGTGGCGGCCCGGTTCGCGGAGCTGGGCTGCAAGGTGGAGGGTTTCGATGCCTATGTGGAATCCACTGTTTTGGCAGGTTCGGGTCTTTCGTCCTCTGCGGCTTTCGAGGTGCTGGTGGGAACCATCATCAACAGCCTGTTCTTTGACGGCAAAGTGAGCCAGCCTGAGATCGCCATGATCGGCCAGTACGCAGAAAATGTGTTCTTCGGCAAGCCCTGCGGGCTTATGGATCAGATGGCATCCGCCGTGGGCGGCATGGTAACCATCGATTTTGCGGACAAAAACGCCCCGGATATCCAACCGGTGGACTTTGATTTTGCCGCCTGCGGCCATGCGCTGTGCATTATCGACAGCGGCGCGGATCACGCAGACCTGACAGATGAATACGCGGCAGTAACCTTGGACTTCAAGGCGCTCTGTGCCCATTTCGGCAAGGAAGTGCTGACGGAAGTTCCCGAAGAGGCTTTCTACGCCGCCCTTGCTGCCCTGCGGAAGAAATGCGGTGACCGGGCGGTGATGCGCGGCATCCATGAATACGAAGAAAACAAACGGGTGACCAGGCAGGTGGCGGCACTGCGCAGCGGCGACTTTGACGGCTTTTTGACCCTTGTTAAGGAAAGCGGCTACTCTTCCTACATGTACCTGCAAAATGTGATCCCTGCGGGCTATGTGCAGCATCAGGACATGGCAGTAGCCCTGGGCCTGTGCGAGCATTACTTACAGGGTCGCGGTGCATACCGCGTCCATGGCGGCGGTTTTGCCGGCACGGTGCAGGCCTTTGTGCCTTTTGATCTGCTGGATTCCTTCCGGGCAGGCATCGACCGTGCGCTGGGCGAAGGTGCATGCCATGTGCTGTCCATCCGGCCTCAGGGCGGCGTGGAAATGGAAGTACAGTAAGAATAAAAAACCCTCCCCCAAGGGGGAGGGTCTTTATTTATCCAAAAGGTAATGCACCGCCGCGACCTGCTTGCCGTTTTGGTAGTAATACCGGGGCACACGGCGGCTGATTCCACAGACAAATTCATAGTTAAAGCTGTCAGCCTGGGCGGAGATGGCCTCCACGGTGATGGTCTCGCCTCCGTTGCTGCCCACCAGGGTAACCGGCTCTCCCGGTTTGACATCCGGGATATTCGTCACATCCACCATCATCTGATCCATGCAGATCCGGCCCAAAATGGGGGCTTTTTGCCCGCGGATCAGCACATGGAAGCGATTGCTCAGATTCCTGCGGTAGCCGTCGGCATAGCCCACAGGAACGGTCGCCACGGTGGTGGGAGCATCCGTGACATAAGTTCTGCCATAGCTGATGCCGCAGCCGGCAGGCAGCGTTTTCACATGGGACACGTGGCTGACCCACTCCAGCGCAGGGGTGAGGGCGAGCAAACCGGGGTCTACCTCATCACTGGGGTACATGCCGTAGGTGACGATGCCGGAGCGCACCATTTCGTACTTGCAGGGAAAATTCATAATGCCGGCAGAATTGTCCAGATGGCGAATCGGAATTTCCACACCCCGGGCTTTCAGCATGGCATCAAACTCGTCAAAAAGCTGCGCCTGCTCATTGGCATGGCTAAGATCGCTGCAGTCGGCGGTGGCAAAATGGCTGAAAAGGCCCTCAGCCATAAGACCCGGCAGGCATGCGATCCTGGCGCACAGGTCAGCAGCTTCCTCCGTGGGCTGAAAACCGATACGACCCATGCCGGTGTCCACCGCGAAATGGAAACGGGCAGTCATATCCAATTTTTCTGCGGCCTCGGATAGGGCAAGGGCATCCTCGTAGCAAAAGATGGTGGGCCGGATATTCTCCCGGATGGCCTCTTCAAATGCAGAAACCGGGGTGTGCCCCAAAAGCAAAATAGGCTCCTGCAGACCGGCCCGGCGCAGCTCCAGCGCTTCCAGCATGGACGATACGCCGAAAAAGGCGCACTTGCCCTGCAGCAGCCGGGCAACCCGGATCGCGCCGTGACCGTAGGCGTCGGCCTTGACCACCGCCATCACCGGTACACCGGCCTTTTCCTGCACAGCAGCAAAATTCCGGGCGATGGCATCCAGATCTATTTTTACATATGTATGGTCGAGGTTCACATGATCATCTCCAAAGAGCATTTGTGTTATTGTATCACGGAACACAAAAAAAGTAAACGAGTTTATACTTCCTTCAAATTTATATGGTAGAATAGTCAAAAAGGAGGGATACCATGGCGCAATACGAGCTGGTGCACGAGATCCAAAATCTCTGCCCCAACAACCAAATGCGGGACATTTTCTTCAAAGAGGTGGAGACGGACGATCCGCCAGAGTATGTCCGGCAATTTCTCAAAGGTAAAATCGTGGAGCTGACCACGGACAGCGGGCCGGACGGTGCAGTGACGGTATACGCCTCTTGCGACGGTTTGACCCAAAAATTCGTTTTCTCGCCCATATGAAAAAAGTGCGTACCCTATGATATGCACCCCAAAAGTTAGACACTTTTGGGGTGCATATCAAATTGGGGCATTTTTTGATTTTGAACACCGATTTTTGAAATTTTTATCTCAAAATCGCTCTAAAAGGCTTGATTTTGCCCATTTCAAGGCGATTTTGGCTCTTTTTCTTGTCAGACAAACGACACTCTCGACGTGCGTCAAGACTCCAAAAGGTCTCAAAATGGTCGAAAAATGGGGGTTGTAATACCTTAAAGTCTCACTTTTTATCGTAAATCTTCTCAAAAATATATTTTAGGCAATTTCAATTTGCCAAAAAATTCTTTTGCACTTGATATACGGCTCTCTCATCTCGGCCTCGTAATCACAGCCGTCAATCCAACCTGCAAATCCGCCTAATACCGTGAATGAAAAACCTTCGTCCGTTTTCTTGATTTCCGACTCTAATATCTGACCTACTTTTTCTTTGAAGTCAGCCTCGACAACTCCGTCAAAGGTTACGGTAATGTAGCAATCCCACGTTGTATCAAAGCGTATTACAATACTGCCGCCCTTTTCCTCATACTCCTGTATGAGGGAATCGTGAAATCCAAATGAAACATCTTCGAGAGCAGCGATATCTTTCTCATCTTTTATCTCAAAGAGATCAGGCACGCATATATCCTTGCAATACTCTTTGAATAAAGGGAAATCCTCTATATTTGCACCTTTCTTTGACCGAAGTGCCTTGAAAAGAGCTTTATCGTTGATTACCCAATCATATCCGGCAAACTCTCCACCGCTTGTGTCAAAATCATTTTCAAGCACAAATATAATTCTGTGGATTCCACTAAAACCAGAATTCCACATTTCAATCTTTTTGATTTTTTCAAATGTTTCATCAAAGACAATCGCCTCTGATTTCCAACCTGCATATTTCAAAGCAAATATCGGTGACACATAGGTCGAACCGTCTTTGTTTTTTATAATTCCATAAGTCAATTTGGGTAATCTCCTTTCGATATGTTATACCAAACTGATGCAAATTGAAGTTTCGAGTTTCGCTCAAAATCATTATTTGTCCCAACGTAAAATTGGGGCATTTTTTGATTTTGAACACCGATTTTTGGAATTTTTATCTTAAAATCGTTCAAAACGGCTTTGTTTAGCCCATATTTAGCCGATTTTGACTCATTTTCGAGTGAGACAAACGAGCGTTTCGACGTGCGCGCACCGTGGGAATAGGTCTGCGGCGATGGCATCTTTCAGTTGGTAGCCACGTTCCTTCAGGAGTGCCACGTCCCGGGCCAGGGTCGCCGGGTCGCAGGAAACATACACGATCCGCCGGGGGGCAAAACGGGAAAGCGCCTCAATGGTATCTGCGTTCAAGCCCTTTCTCGGCGGGTCGACCACCACAACATCCGCCCGGATGCCCTGCCTTTCCAGTTCCAATGCCGCCTGGCCTGCATCACCGCAGAAAAATTCCGCATTTTCGATGCCGTTGCGCGCCGCGTTATCCTTGGCGTCCTCCACCGCCTGGGGGATGACCTCCACACCGATGACCTTCCCCGCCGCCTTGGCCATGGCCAGGGTAATCGTACCCACGCCACAGTATAGATCCAAAACCGTGTCGTTTTTTGTGATTTCCGCACACGCAATAGCCGCCTCGTACAGCCGCTGAGCCTGGTGGTGATTCACCTGGTAGAATGACCGGGGCGACAGGCGGAAATTCAATCCGCACAGGGTATCCTCAATATACCCCGGGCCGTAAAGGGTGATAAATTCGTCACCCAGCACGGAGTTGCCCACTTTCGTATTCACGGACACCACCAAAGTGGTAAATCCGGGCACTTTCTTCAGCCGCTGGATCAGCACCTCCGGCTTGGGAAGCCGCCGTCCGTTCAGCACCAGGCACACCAGAATCTGTCCGGACACCGTGCCCCGGCGCACGTAAATATGCCGCAGAAGCCCCTTGTGGGTCTTTTCATCATAGGGCATCACCCGATATTGGTTTACATAATCTATAACAATATCCTTGACTGCATCGCTCTCCGGGGGCAAAATCAGACAGCGCTGATTCTCCACCACGTCATGGCTTCCCGCCCGGTAAAATCCGGCAATGGCCTTGCCCTTTTTCACGGAAACGGGGTACTGCGCCTTGTTCCGATAGCCCTCACAGGTGGGCGCGGCCATGATCGGCACATTGGGAAGATTTTCGCCGCCAATGCGGTTCAAACAGGTGCGGACACGCTCAGCTTTCATCCGGGTCTCTTCTTCATAGTCCATATGGTGAAAGGCGCAGCCGCCGCAGAGCTTCGCCACCGGGCACGCCCGGTTGATGCGATGCTCTGATCTCTCCATGATCTCCACGATTTTGCCCGATGCCCAGGTCTTGGCAGCCTTTTCGATGCGGATGCGGCAAATTTCCCCCGCAATGGCATTGGGCACGAACACCGCGCAGCCCTCCACCTTGGCAATTCCCTGCCCCTCGGAGGTGTAGTCCACGATCTGGGCCTCATAAATTTTGTTCTTCTCCAGCATAGCAATTTCTCCTTGCTGCATTTGTTTTATTATAGCACGAAGCTTGCCCATCTTGCAACCCCGGCTGTGTTGTGGTAGTATAAATAAAAGCCTTCCCCTGGGGGAAGGTGTCGCCACCGACAGGTGGTGACGGATGAGGGTGAACCCTGCCGAAGGCAGAAACGCCTTTTTGCGACTTGCGTCGCAGTAACTACCCTCATCCGACCTCGCTATGCTCGGCCACCTTCCCCCAGGGGAAGGCTTTGTTGCCCATTTGAAAAAAGGATGAATCTTATGACCTACACCAACTGCACCCTTTGTCCCCGGGAATGCGGCATCGACCGCACCGCCGGTCAATTTGGATTTTGCCGTTGCCCGGACATCGCATTGGTTGCCAAAACCATGCTCCATCACTGGGAAGAGCCAGCTCTTGCCGGGCCGGGTGGAAGCGGTGCGATCTTTTTCGGCGGTTGCACACTTGGGTGCAAATTCTGCCAAAACGGCGCCATCAGCCATGTGCCCACCGGCACGCCTATGGACAGCACAGGGCTTCGCCGGGAAATGGAAAAGCTCATCGCCCAGGGGGCGGAAAATATCGATTTGGTGACCCCCACACAATTTTTGCCCACCATCCTTCCAGCCTTGGAAGCACCGCTGGGCGTTCCCGTCGTCTACAACTGCGGTGGCTACGAAAAGGTGGAGACCCTCCACTCTCTTTCGGGAAAAATCGACATTTATCTTCCCGACATGAAATATGCCGACAATACTCTTTCCAAGGAGCTGTCCAGCATTTCTGACTATTTTGAGATAGCCACCGCCGCCATCAAGGAGATGGTCAAGCAGGTGGGTTCTGTGCAATGGCAAGGCGACAAAGTGGTGCGTGGTGTCATCATTCGCCACTTGATCCTGCCCGGCCATGTGGAAAATTCTCTGAAGGTTCTGGACTGGATCGGCGAAACTTTCGTCCCCGGACAGGTACTGGTGAGCCTCATGCGCCAGTACACCCCTATGGGCACTCTGCGCGCACCGATGGATCGGAAAATCACCCAGGAAGAGTACGATTCTGTTCTCAGCTGGATGTACCTCAACGATTTGGAAGGCTTTACCCAGGAATCCGATTCGGCGGATACCGCCTTTATTCCGGAGTTTTGATTACCAAACACCCTCCCCCGGGGGGAGGGTGGATTTAAATTCGGCTTATGAGCCGAATTTAAAGACGGGTGAGGAACGGCGGCAGAACAGAGCCTGGAGTATGCCTATACATTCCAGAATTCTACAGATTATCGCCCGCATTCCTCATCCGCTTCGCTATCGCTCAGCACCTTCCCCCCGGGGGAAGGTTTATAAAAGCAGGTCTGTTTTCACAGACCTGCTTCGTTTTTATCAAATTCCGGCCAGTTCCTTCAAAATAGGGGCAAGATCGGTCTCCTCCCAGGGACGACCCTCCACACCGAAGTGTCCAACTGCCGCCGTGGGCGCATAGATGGGCCGGCGCAGATCCAGCTTGCGGATGATGCCCGCAGGGGTCAGATCCACAGTCTTGCGCAGCAGCTCGGTCATCTTCTCATCGGAGATCACACCGGTACCGTAGCTGTCCACCCGGACGGACACCGGCTGTGCCACGCCGATGGCGTAAGCCAGCTGTACCTGCACCTGGGTAGCCAGACCAGCGGCAACCAAATTCTTAGCCATGTAACGGGCAATGTATGCACCGCTGCGGTCCACCTTGGTGGGGTCCTTGCCGGAGAACGCTCCGCCGCCGTGGGAGAAGTAGCCGCCGTAAGTATCCACGATGATCTTCCGTCCGGTGAGGCCGGTGTCGCCGTTAGGACCGCCGATGACGAAATTGCCGGTGGGGTTGATGTGGATATTGGAAACCTTGGCAATATCAAAGCCGTAGCTTTCCAGCACGGGAGCGATGACGCCCTCACGGATGTAGCGGCGCAGCTCGCCGATTTCAAAGTCCTTGCTGTGCATAACGGACACCACCACAGTATCGATACCCAACACATTACCCTGCTCATCGTACTCTACGCTCACCTGGGTCTTGCCGTCAGCGCGGAGCAGATCGTTGGAGTGGATGCACGCGGTCAAGCGATTGGCCAGCGCCCGGGACAGGGCCACAGGCAGGGGCATCAGCTCGGGAGTTTGGGTGCAAGCACCGCCGAACATCATGCCCTGGTCACCTGCACCGCCCACTTCGTCGTTAGTGCCCAGAGCAATATCTGCGGACTGGGTGTGGATGCGGCACTGGATCTCCACGGTATCGGCATCAAAGCCGTCGCCCTCGTACACATAGCCGATGGCGCGAATAGCCTCCCGGGCAACTGCGGCATAATCCACATTGGCCTTGGTGGTGATCTCGCCGCAGATCAGGCAGAAATCGGTGGTGACCATGGTCTCACAGGCCACGCGGGAATTGGGGTCTTGGGCAAGGCAGGCATCCAAAATCGCATCAGAAATGGAGTCTGCCACCTTGTCGGGGTGTCCGTTGGTCACGCATTCGGAAGTAAATAGTCTTTTTTCCATTGTCTTTTTCCTTTCTCTAAATCAGCCCTTGTCATTCCGAGCCAGTGACCTCGGGTCACTGGTTCGCAATGACACTATAAAACAAAAACCGCACACCGACGGACTCGATGTGCGTATATCGAATCCTCATCTCTCGTTTGCCGCCGGATTTGGCACCACACTTTCGCAGGTTGCCGGGTTTCATCGGGCCGTTCCCTCCACCACTCTTGATAAGGCTTGTATGCAGTTTGCTAGGTTATTATATCGGTTTTTCTGTATTTGTCAAGTGTTTTTCTTCCTTTTTCTCTTTTATTGTTCACAATTCTGTGGTAGACTTTTCCTATAAATATGATACAATAGTGGCAAGTTTCACTGAGGAGGCACATGATGAAAAATCTTCGCACCCGATTCAACCGGTTCTGCCTGCGCAACCGTGACAAGGGTATCCCCAATTTGATGCTGTACATTGCCCTGGGCAATGCCATTGTCATTTTGATGTCCATGATCAACGGCGGCGGCGTGCTTTACGAACTGCTGTGCTTTGATAAAACAAAGATCCTTCAAGGTCAGGTATGGCGGCTGGTGACCTATGTTTTCACCCAGTCCGGGGACGGCTTTTTGGAGCTGATCTTCCTGTACTTTTTCTATATGCTGGGCAGGCATGTGGAGCTGAGTATGGGCACGCTGAAATTCAACATGTTCTATTTTTCCGGCGTGCTTTTGATGGATATTTTCGCAATGATCTTCTGCCCCATCGTCCCGGAGGGTGCGATCACCCAGGCAGAATATGTCTATTTGACCAATGTGCTTCCTGTCTACTGGCAGATGGCCTATTATCTGCATTTGAGTCTGATCCTCACCTTCGCCACTACCCATCCGGACAGCCAGTTTATGATCTTCTTCCTCATCCCCGTCAAGGCATGGCTGATCGCACTGATCTACCTGGTGCTGACCGCCATTGAGGTTTACAATTTGGCAAGCATCGGCCTGTTCCCCCACTGTCTGTTCCCCCTTGTGGCACTGGCCAATTATTTCCTGTTCACAGGCACGGATATCGTCAACATCCTCCCTCTGACCTGGCGGCTGAAGCTTTCCCGGCTGTTTCGGAAAAAGCCTGCAAAAGCCCAAGGCCCCAAAGTGATCCGGTTTGAAACTGCCGGACCATACCGCCCTGCACCTAAAAAGGAGGATTTTACCCACAAATGCACCGTCTGCGGCATCACCGATGTGGACGATCCCAATATGGAATTCCGCTACTGCTCCCGGTGCCAGGGCTACCATTGCTACTGCATCGAGCATATCAACAATCATACCCATGTGGAATAAAAACACGGCCTGCTGAAATTCAGCAGGCCGCTTCTTTATACGGTCAAAGGCTTGATCTTCTTTTTATAGATCCGGGAGAAGAGGAACAGCGTCACAAAAACGCTGATGCATTCCGCAATGGGGTAAGCCCACCAGACCATGGTGACTTCCCCAGTCAGGCTCAGCAGATAGGCTGCCGGCAGCAGTACCAGCATCTGTCGGCACAAGGATGTGATGGTGGAATAAATGCCGTCACCCAACGCCTGAAAGCTGGCACTGACAGAAATGCCAATGGCCGCCAGCGGGAACGCCAGACTGATGGTCCGCAGCGCGCCCCGGCCAATGCGCAGAAATTCGTCGGAGGGATTGAACATACCCAGCAGCAGATCCGGCAGGAACTGAAATGCCGCAAGTCCGATCAGCATAATCACCACATCTGTGATCACGACCCGCTTCAGTGTACCCATGATCCGCTTGGGATCCCGGGCGCCATAGTTGTAGGCCATGATGGAGATGGTGGCATTGTTGATGCCAAACAGGGGCATAAAGAAGAAGCTTTGCAGCTTGAAATAGATACCGAATACGCCGGTGGCGGTCTCGCTGAAGCCCTGCAGGATCTGATTCATGGAGAAGTTCATCACAGAACCAATGGCCACCATGATGACAGAGGGGATGCCCACCGTCAAAATCGGCCTCATGGTTTCCTTTTTCACCTTGAAATACTTGAAGCCAAACTGCACATCCGGGTTGCACTTGAGATTGAATATCACCGCCAGGATTGCCGCCAGCCACTGGCCGATCACCGTTGCGACGGCTGCGCCGGCCAGGCCCATAGCAGGAATGCCCAATGGCTCAAAGCCGAAAATAAATACCGGGTCAAGAATGATATTCGTCACCGCGCCGGTGCCTTGGGTCAGCAGAGTGTAGGCTGTCCGTCCGGATGCCTGCAGCAGCCGCTCGCCCAGCACTTCCACAAAGATACCCAGGCTGAGCATACAACAGATACTTAAATAAGCCACACCGCCGTCCACGGTTTCCTGCACACTGGACTGCATCTGGAAGAAGGGCCGGGTGGCAAACGCACCGAATAGAATAAACACCACTGCCACAATGCCCACCAGCACCATGCCGTTACCGGCGGAGCGGTTGGCATTTTCCTGATTTCCCTCACCCAGAGATTTGGACAGGATGGAGTTCACACCTACGCCGATACCGGTGGCAAAGCCGATCTGAATATTCTGCACCGGGAAGGCCAGACTCAGAGCTGTCACCGCACTTTCGGAAATACGGGAGACATACAGGCTGTCCACCACGTTATAAAGGGCCTGCACCAGCATGGCGATCACCATGGGAACGGCCATATTGACGAGCAGCTTGCCCAGGGGCATCGTGCCCATTTTGTTTTCTTTTAATGCATTGCTTGGTTTTTCCATTTCGTTTCCTTTCGACATAAACACATTCAAACCATAACATTATACCTTATTTTTGCCCTTTTTGCAAGAGGTGTCCCATGGAATATATGTAGGGGCGGCCATTGGCCGTCCATTACAGCATTGTTACACCTACAAGCGGACGAGCAATGCTCGCCCCTACAATAAAAAAATAAAAAGTCCGCTGCTCTCGCAGCGGACTCTTCTTATGTTTCTTACAGGTACTTCTTAACTTCCTCAGAAGCCAAGGCAACATCATCGGAAATGGTGATGGTGATGTTCATGTTGTTTGCTTCTGCAAACTTAGCGCACCATGCCACAAACTCCTCGCCATTTGCACGGTCAGTGCCGATGGTCTTGTACAGATTGTCGATGTAAACGTTGGTTATATCAAAGTTACCGGCATGCAGGCCGCTGAGGAAGCCCTTCAGCATATCGCTGTTGGAAATGGCATACTCCTCGGAGTCAACCAAACGGACGCGGTAGTTCACATCATAGGTCAGCTTCTTGCCGTACTCGATGCACACCACATCACCGCTGGCCTGCTTGACAGCCTCGTTGATGGAATCGATCAGCTTTTTGGTCTTGCCGGAGCCCTTCAGGCCCATAATCACTTTAATCATAGGAAACATCCTCCTTTGCTCAGCCTGTTTCTTGGCTGTATGGTCATTTTACCAGTTAGCGCCGCATTTTGCAAGAGGTATTTATGAATTCTGCGGCAATTTTTTATTATTTTTCGTAACCGGGTTTGCCCAGCAGCTGGAACATATTGCGCTTGTAGAATTCCACACCCGGCTGGTTAAAGGGATTGACTCCCAGCATATAGGCGGAAACGCCGCAGCACAGCTCGAAGAAATAGAACAGCTCGCCCAGCTTTGCGTCGTTCAGCTCACCCATGTCCACAGTGATCACGGGCACGCCGCCATCCACATGGGCCGCCAGAGTACCCAGATATGCCTGCTCATCCACGAAATCCAGCTGCTTGCCGGCCAGATAGTTCAGTCCGTCCAGATTCTTGGCATCGGAGCCGACGGTGGCGATCTTCTCAGGAGCGTCGAAACGGATCATGGTCTCAAAAATGTTCCGCTCACCCTGCTGGATCATCTGACCCAGGGAGTGCAGATCGGCGGTGAACTCAACAGAAACAGGGAAAATACCCTTGCCATCCTTGCCTTCGGATTCGCCGAACAGCTGCTGCCACCAGCCGCCCATCATCTTGTAGCCGGGCTCCCAGGAAGCCATGATCTCGGTGGTCTTGCCATTGCGGTACAGCAGGTTGCGGACACCGGCGTACAGCCACACGGGATTTTCAAAGGAGCGCAGATAATGATACTGCTCCTTGGCATCGTATGCGCCCTTCATCACCTTACGGATGTCAATACCGGCCACAGCCATGGGAAGCAGGCCCACCGCGGTGAGCACGGAGAAACGACCGCCGGCGGCAGGGGGAATAATGAAGCTCTCCCAGCCCTCTTCGGTAGCCATCTGACGCAGCGCGCCCTTGGCAGGATCGGTAATGGCGTAAATGCGCTTGGCGGCCTCAGTCGTGCCGTACTTGCGCTCCAGCATCCACTTCAGTGCCCGGAATGCGATGGCAGGCTCGGTGGTGGTGCCGGACTTGGAGATCACAGCCAGGGAGAAATCCTTGCCCTCCAGCAGTCGCTGCAACTCGTTCCATGCCCGGGTGGACAGGGTGTTACCTGCAAAATAGATCTGAGGATCGCCCTTGCCCTTTCCGATGTTGTGATTGCAGCCCTGCATCAGCTCGATGGCGGCACGGGGGCCCAAATAGCTGCCGCCGATGCCGACAACCACGAACACATCGCTGTTTGTGCGGATCTGATCCGCAGCCTTTTGGATGCGCTTCATCTCTTCGGTCTCTTCTGCCACGGGCAGGTCAAGCCAGCCCAGGAAGTCGTTGCCTGCGCCTGTTCCCTCAGCCAGAGTCTGATGAGCAGCCGCCACCTCATGCTCCACAGCCAGCAGATCCGGCAGAGACAGCTGACCCCATACATTGGAAATATCTACTTTGATCATATTGGAAAATTCCTTTCAGTCTTTGAATTTCTTCCTATATGTTACTGCAAAACAGCCTCAAACGCAAGGGGTTATATAAAGTTTTTTCCTGTTAAGCAGCAAAAAACGGCCACCCCTTCCGGGGTGGCCGCCTTCATGCTTATTACGATGTATAAATCAGACTCATCGCTTTGGCCTTGCGGATCTGGCGAATGCCATTTTGCTCCGCCACCCGCCTGACCTCGGTCCAGGTGCAGTCTTCATACCGCTCGGTCTTCCCCTCACAGCAAAGATCCAGCTGGAAGGCCTCCGTAACACCTTGTGTATCCTGAACGCCCCAGGGGATAAATTCCTCCACGGTGATCTCCCAGGGCACGCCCTGCAGATCGCCGTCTGCAGAGCTTGCCTTCTGCTGGGCCGAAAAGCCGCAGGCATAGGGAAGCGTTCTTCCGCCTACCGCAACGGTAAATGCCTCCACCGCGGAAAAAACTGCCTCTACCGGCACACGGAACACGTTGCTCTTGTTCAAAAATTCACATTTTCCCTGCCGGCACACCGCTCCGCTCTCTGCCAAAATATCGCAGGCTGTCAGCGCCTTCTGCTGGCAGGCGTAGCCGCCGCTTTCCTTCGGCCCCAGGATCTCCACCAGCACTGTGACCGTGCCCTTGCTCTGATCCACCTGGCCGATGCTCACTGCCGCGACCGGGGTCAGGATCCGGGTGATCCGTTCAGCAGGAAAGGCCGCCTCTGCGCGCACACCGCCCGCACTGAGCATTGCGACCACCAGTGAAATGCTTACTGTCCCCATGTATCCGTCACCCCTCTCTCCTCGCATAAGCACCAGTCGTACAGGGCTGTGCTTCCCAGCCAAACCTGCTCCACCCGGCGCACGATATACCATCTGCCGTTATACATCACCTGTTTTCCCACCCGCACTGCATTGAGCGGCAGCAGCATCAGGTAATGCCCCTGGGGCAGCTCTCCCAATGGAGTATATTCCGGAAGCAGATGCTTTCTGGCAGAGGTAGCCGTGTGCTGCACAAAGCCCCGCACGGTGGAAACACCTGAGGTCTCCTGCACCGTCAAAGGCACGCCATACCGCTGAAAGATCTTGTCCACCAGTTTTCTCAAGGCTCACACCCCCGCGAACAGAAACTTGTCCTGTAAATAGGGTGCCATCATGAGCTCCGCCTGATACCGCAGACAGCAGGCAGCAGTATCGGGACTTCCCCGGCGCAGGGTCAGATCTCCTGTCTGGATCTGTTCCACCTGCGCCACCTCATCCTGCTCTGACAGGGCTGCCAGCGCAAGCAGGCTGGCAGCGGCAATAAAATCGGCTTTACAGTCCTCCGGAGTGATGCCCTCCCGGAGCTTTCGCTGCAAAGTGTTCTCTGCACTGCGGCAAAGCACCTCCAGCATGGGCAGATTCATCTGTGTGGAATCCTGGGTCAGCACCAGCGCCTGGGCATAGATCTGCTCTGCAAGGCTCATGTGTTCAAAATAGCGGACGCGCCGTCGCAGATCTTGCCAAAGCCGGAGATGGAGGTAATGGCCGCACGCTCCAGCTGACGGTCGATGAGCTTGTCGTACTCTACCATGACATCACCGGCATGCACCAGCTCCAGCGCATAGCGGTTGTCAAGGCCGATGATCACGCCGCTGTCCACAGCATTGCAGCGGCACAGCTTTGCTCCCAGAGGCGTGGTCAGCTTGCCGGTGCCCTGGAAATTCAGCCCGGTGAGGGGATTCTGCAATTCCGGCACCTTGAGGATCTTGGTCATGGTCTTGTTGCAGCAGAGCATGGTGTTCATAGTGAAAGGATCAAACTGACTCCAGAATTCCACCATCTGATCATAGCCCAATGTGCCCAACGTGCCGGAGATGGGCGAATTGCCGACGCAATACTGCACCGCAGGATTGTCGTTGCCGTCACCCTCCACGATCACATCCACAGCGTCCTGTACCAGCTGATTCTGAATGTGCGCACCGATCTGACGCAGCATCACGCCGAACAGATCCAGCTTCTGGAATCGCAGCGCCTCATAGGAGGCCACCAGCATTCTGCCGCGCTTTGTCAGCTTGACCAGTTTTTCCTTGGTGCTGACCTCAGTGGTAGGGATCTCGCCGCCCTCTTCCACACTCTTCAGCTCCTTCTCGCTGTCAGTGGGATTGGAGCAGATGGAACGGTAATCCATGGCGTCGATCACCGTAGTGGTCGCCACGATGTCGGGCAGGATATTGTTTTCCTCCATACCCTGACGGACTGTTCTTGCAATGTACTCGGGGAACAGCACCGCAGAATCCATGGTGCTGAAGAACTTCTCCACAGGAGAAGAACCCGCGCCCTTGGCGCGAATGCCGAAACGCTTCAGCTGCCGCTGAAATGCGTCCGTACCCTCCAACGCAGTGCCCCGATAGTTTTCGCTGGGATCCAGGGATTCCAGCACCTGGGTAAAGCTCATGCCTGTCTGACGGTACATGCCTTTTTCCAGTTTTAGATTGTCATAACCCATTTTTTCGTTTCCTCCTAAAGTAAAAATTTATGGTCACCGGAATTTCCGGTAGTCCCTATATCAAAAAGCTGCTTTCCAGCTCCTGCTCCCTGTTTCTCGGATGCAGCTGAGTCTGCACGGGCAGATACTCCGCCACGCGCTCCTCCAGTGCTTCTTTCAGCTGCAGCAGCTCCTCTGCGCTGACCTTTTGTGTGATGGAGCGCAGCACCGGCTCGGTAAGGCCCATGTCCAGGCTCAGAAACAGCCGCACCACATCATCGCGCAGCTGCTTTTCATACTTCTGGCCCAGCTTGGCCTGAATATACATCGCCCGATATTCACCCTGCGCACCAAATTCGTCTGCCAAATCCTTCAGGCAGCGGTGGCCCTCGCCCAGGCCCTTGATGACCCCCGCCTCCCTTTGGGCAGGCACTGCCACAAAGGAAAATTCGTAGGCATCCATGGGCTCTTTCAGAATGACGCAGCACAGCATTCCGTCATAATACTCCCCCTTCTGATGGCCGCAGGTGCCGTACTCGCTGCCGCAGATGGAGCATACAGCCCGGCCCATGGCGCAACCAACAGAGATCTCCTTTTTGATGCCGGCTTCGATGTCGGCAATGATCTCCTCGGCATTGCCTCCCCGGCGGATGTACGCCCAGGCCTTGATGTAGCTGACACCGTCTTCACATACCACCTGGGTCTCAAAGATCCGGGCAACCTGGCCGCTGGCAGACCACTTGTGGTCGACGATCCCGGTTTTGCCCACGAACATTTTTGCCAACACCGGCAGCGCCGCGGTATCAAACCGCTCCCCGTCCCGGTCGATCTGATCGTCGCACAAGCGCACAGAGAACACATACACCTGTTCGGCTGTCAGCTCCGCTTTCGCCTGGGCATTGATAGCCTCCAGCTGCGCCGCCGTTGCGTTACCTGTGGATGCCACCTTGGTTTCCTTTTGAACTTTCATCACTTTCCTCCTTCATTTGCTTCCATGCGGTATTTCATGGCCTGGGCTTTGTAAAGCTCCGCCCTTGCCTCTTCGGTGATGTCCTGCAGGCTGATATCGTTCCACTCGATCTCCACCCGGTCATCCAGCCCCTCCAAAGCAAGATAGGTCTTGCAGACCTTCCGCAGCACCGGCTCCACCGTCCGCCGCAGTGCCCACAGCTCCGAGGTTAAAATGTCCGCCTGCTGGGTGCTCATCCGCTCGGTGGTGCTCCAATTCAGGCCCAGCAGGAAGGGCGGCAGACCGGTCTTGGCCACCAGCTGCTCCAAGATCTGCCGTACGGGCACCTGGGAATCCAGAATGGGTGCATCGCCACCGATGACCTTGATCTGCACATCGCCAACGGCCACAAAATCCCGGACTGTACCACTCTTGGCATCCTCCATAGCCCGGCTCCATTCCTGTGCCACCTGCTTGCCCCGTTCCTGGACCATGCCGGGATCCATGCTGTCGCTGTTTTTGCAGATCACGCTATATCGCACATTCCCTGCCCGCTCCCAGTTGGAGCCGATGGTGGCATAGATCTTCATGAGAATATCCGCCAAAAACGGCATCCCGCGGAACAAGCTCACACCGTAAGGATGCGCTGCCTCGGGGTTCAGTGTGGTAAACAGCAGCAGATGTTGGTACGGCAGTGCCGCCATCCGCCCCTTGCTGTCCGGCCCCCACAGCTCCACATCAAGGGGATTTTTCCCCTCCATTACCTCCAGCTGGGTCACATCTCCCCAACACACCGCTCTCAGACGCCCCCGGTCAACGACCATCTCGCCCACGCTGCGGCCATACACCAGCAGACTGTCCACAAAGCCGCTGAGAAAGCTGTCAATGCCCACCTGCCCCCGGCCGCAGGGCATGTCCTTGAGAAATTTCTCCAACCTCTGCTGGCTTTCCTTGCTCCGGCAGTGTACCTGAAAGCCTCCGCTGAGCCGCACTAACTTGCCCACTGCCGCATCCAGCACCGGGATTGCCTCCCGCAGCTGCCGATAAATGTGCTCCTCCCCGGTGCCCAGGGGCACAAAACCCTTCAGCGCGCCAAAGGGATGGCTCTGACCGCTGCGAAGCTGGCAGGCTGTTGCTGCCAGTGGCGTGTCCTTCTGTTTTCGTTTCAAATTGATAACGCTCCTTTCTTATTTCCGCCGCTCCACAGCTGTAACCGCAAAGCCGCCGGATTTTTTTCCAAGCACTGTGGCGGCAAAATACCGCATCTCGTCCATGGCATGGTCATGCTCCTTTTTCACCCGATCCCTGGACGCGCTGTCCAGATCCCATACATACTCATCCATTTCCCGGAGGATATCCTTGCAGCCCTCACAGATCACAAGCTTCCCCGACTTCAGATGATCCGCTGTCAGCCGGATACCGGAGATCACTTCATTTTCCGCCTTGCGCACCACCCAGCCATGCCGACGCAGAACCTCCATAAAGCTGGCCGCCGACGGGTCGATGATCACCGCTGTAATAGGCCTGTCTCCGGCCAATTTCTGCAAAGCCACCGCGTATTCCTCATCCGTCATCTGCCGGTGTTTGGCCCGGGAGTCGAAATAAAATTCCTTCACCCGATACCAAACGCCCTTCTGAAGCCCCCAAAGCCCCATAGAGGTGGGATTGACCGTGCCGTAATCACAGGAGATGTACCATTTTTCAAACGCTCCCTGGGGCACAGGCTTGACCATGTCCGGTTCAAAGAAATCATATACCCGTCCCTCTGCCTGCGCCCATTGCCCCAGCACAAACCGCCGGTAGAACACCCCGGAATACAGCCGCTCATACCGCTCACGGATAGAATCCGTCAAGGACGGATTGTCCGCCATGGTAAAGTGCAGACGCAGACAGTTTCGCTTCTCGGCATCCTGTATCCACTCCTTGTAAAACCAATGACTGGGCCCCGCCGGATTGCAGTTGAACCACAGCCGGCTGCCTGCCACGGAGCAGCGGGCGCAGGCCTGTTCCACAAAGGACTTTGGCATCAGCGCCACCTCGTCCAGCAGTACCCCGGCAAAGGTAATGCCCTGGATGAGACTTGCCGAGCTCTCATCCCGACCGCCGAAGATGTAAAACTGATTCTCATGACCCTGGAAATTCACCGTCACTAAGTTTTCCGTCCGTTTTTCCTTCCAGGTCGCCCCCATCCCGGAAAGCCGGGGCAGAATCTCCGACAACACATTGCGCCGCAGCGATGCAATGGTCTTTCCGCAGACGCCGAAGCGCATTCCGTCAAAGCTCACCATCGCCCACAGGAAAAAGGACAGCCCCATAGCCAGCGTTTTGCCCGAACGCACCGCCCCGTCGCAGACAATGGCCTCCCGGTCAAAATGCACATTTCCCGGCACCCACCAGGAAAGCACCGTTTTCTGTTTTTCTGAAAAGGCGCGGTATTTCATCCCTGCGCCCCGCTTCCCTGCATGGCCTGTAAAAAGGACTCCAGATCCGTCCCCTCATTCGCCGCAAGACCGGCAAGCAACTCCAGGGCCTTGAGCCTGTCCACCAGACGAATCTCCAGCGTCCCCTTGTCATTGCGCTTCAGCTCCGTCAGCAAACTCAAATCCAGCCCCTCGATCTGCACATCCTCCCCCAGCACCAGCTGCACACAGTCATTGGCCTTGCCGAAGGCCAGCTCCGCCAACCGGCGAGCCACATCCGACCGGGTAAGTGTACCGGCCTTGATGCGCTTTTTGAGACCTTTATCCCCACTTTTTGTCCCCATAGCACCCCTTCCTTTCAACCAAGAGGGCAGAAAAAAAGAAAGTTGCATCCGAAGATGCAACTTTCAAAATAACCGTATTTTTCATCGTAGGGGCGTGCATTGCACGTCCGTTAACCCTCCCCCGGGGGAGGGTGACCGAGCGTAGCGAGATCGGGAGAGGAATGGCGGCAGAACCAGCATAGAATTAGGCCTATACGCTCCACGGATCCGCAGATTTCCGCCCGTATTCCTCTTCTGTCACCACCTGCGGTGGCGACACCTTCCCCTCGGGGGAAGGTATAAAAACCCTCCCAAACGGGAGGGCTTTTTTCACTTCATAAACTTATCGATAGCCTGGCACAGATCGTCGATTGCCGCCTGATCCCCGGCCTCCACTGCGTCCACCATGCAGTGGCGCATATGATCCTGCAAAATCACCTTGCCGGTGTTCTCGATGGCCGAACGCACCGCCGCCAGCTGAACCAAAACCTCGGAGCAGTCGTGACCGTCTTCTACCATGCGCTTTACCTTTTCCAAATGGCCGATGGCCCGGGCCAGCCGGTTGATTACCGCCTTTTGATTCTCATGGACATGACCGTGATGATGGGCAATGCCATGGGCGTGCATATAGGCGTGGTCGTGTTCGTGATGATGGTCGCTCATTTGGCAGCCCTCCTTCGCTCTTTTTTCGCATTATACTCTAAAAAAACAGGTTCTGCAAGCCCACTGGGGGGATATTTACAAAATGTTTTGACGGCAAGCGCGTTTTCTGCTATAATACTGTGTTGAAATTTGAATTTTTGTCTCCCATTGGAGGAAACTGCTATGAGAATGAGAAAAATGCGTAATTTGGAGCCCCGCATGGCCGCCTGCAGTGCCTACCGCATTGAAGATGCTGCCGCCCATAAGGGCGCATGGCGGAATTTGAAGCCGGACTGCACCGCCCTTTGGGTGGAGGTGGGCTGCGGCAAGGGTAAATTCACCGCCGAAACCGCTGCCGCCAATCCCGATGTCCTGCTGATTGCCGTGGAGCGCTGCCGGGAAGCGGTGGTGGTGGCCATGGAGAAAGCCAAAGCCATGGGTCTTACCAATGTGTTCTATATCGATATGGATGTTGCAAACATTGAAGAAATCTTCGCAGGTTTTGAGATCGACCGGCTGTTCATCAACTTCCCCGACCCCTGGCCCCGGAAGAAGAACGCCAAGCGCCGCCTGACCTACCGGACATTTTTGGACAAATACTGCCGCGTTGTGAAAGAAAACGGCGAGATCCACTTCAAAACCGACAACGCTCCCCTCTTTGAGTTCTCCGTGGAGGAATTCGCCGCCTGCGGCCTCGAAGTCAAGAACCTGACCCGAAATCTGCACGAAAACGGCATCGTGGGTATCATGACCGGCTACGAGGAAAAATTCCATGCCCTGGGCACACCCATCAACCGCTGTGAAATCGTCTGCAAGCCCTTCATTCTGCCCCCTGTGGAAAAGAAAACTTCGGAGGAAGAATAATTTGCTGTCATTGTGAACCAGTTCTCAAACTGGTGTGGCAATCCGTTCTCCCCAGCCTCCCCTTGAGGGGAGGTGGATTCGCCGCAAGGCGAAGACGGAGGGGTGTAATACCCCTCAGCCTCACTTTGTTCGGCAGCTCCCCTCGAAGGGGAGCCTTGCACTTATCTAACGGAGGAATCTCTATGACCACCTATCACGCAGGAAGCTGTGATGTAGCCGTCATCGGTGCCGGCCACGCCGGTATCGAAGCGGCACTGGCCGCTGCCCGGCTGGGCCAAAGCACCATCCTGTTTACCATTAATATGGATGCCGTGGCGAACCTGCCCTGTAACCCCGCCATCGGCGGCACAGGCAAGGGCCACCTGGTACGGGAGCTGGACGCTTTGGGCGGCGAAATGGGCGTTGCCGCCGATAAAGCCTGCATCCAGTACCGGATGCTGAACCGGGGCAAAGGTCCGGCAGTTCATTCTCTGCGTGCCCAGGCTGACCGCCGGAAATACCAGCAGGTGATGAAGCACACCCTGGAGCTCCAGGAAAATCTCCAATTGAAACAGGCGCAAATCACCGCGATCCTCACAGAAAACGGCGGCGTCACCGGCGTGCAGACTCAGCTGGGGGCGCAATATACTGCCAAAGCGGTCATTATCGCCACCGGCACATATTTGGACAGTACCATCATCACAGGCGAATCCGTCATCCCCTCCGGCCCGGACGGTATGCACCCCTCTGTGGGTCTTGCCGACAATTTGCGGGAGCTGGGACTCCCCCTGCGCCGATTCAAAACCGGCACACCGCCCCGCATCAACCGCCGGAGCGTGGACTTTTCCAAAATGGAACTCCAGCCCGGCGATGACATTCCCGAGCCTTTTTCCTTCCGCACGGAAACCCCGGTAAACAACTCTGCCGTCTGTTACCTGACCCATACCAACGAAAAGACCCACGAGATCATCCGGGCCAATTTCCACCGCAGTCCCATGTTTGATGGCACGATCTCCGGCGTTGGTCCCCGTTACTGCCCCAGTATCGAAACAAAAATCGATCGGTTTGCGGACAAGCCCCGCCATCAACTGTTCATCGAGCCCTGCGGTCTGGACACGGAGGAGCTCTATATCCAGGGCTTTTCCTCCAGTTTGCCCGAAGATGTGCAACTTTCCATGATGCACACCGTCCCCGGCCTGGAAAATGCAGAAATGATGCGCCCGGCCTACGCCATCGAATACGAATGCATTGACCCCACCGCCCTGCTCCCCACCTTGGAAGTCAAGGCCGTCTCCGGCCTGTACGGCGCGGGCCAATTCAACGGCTCTTCCGGTTATGAAGAAGCCGCCGTCCAAGGCTTGGTGGCCGGCATCAATGCCGCATTGAAAATCCAAGGCAAAGCGCCTTTCGTCCTGACCCGGGAGAGCAGCTATATCGGTACACTCATTGACGATTTGGTCACCAAGGGCACGGAAGAGCCCTACCGGATCATGACCAGCCGGTCTGAGTATCGTCTGCTCCACCGGCAGGACAACGCCGACCAGCGCCTGACCCACATGGGCGCGGCAATCGGCCTTGTGCCCCGGCAACGATTGGCACAGGTGGAGGAAAAGTACGAGGCCGTTCGCCGGGAAGTCCGCCGTCTGGAAAGCAACGGCATTCCCGCCAGCGACGCGCTGAACGAAATGCTCGCCGCCCGGGAGACAGCCCCCGTGGCCAATTCCGCCCGCCTGGCAGACCTTTTGCGCCGCCCCCAGGTGAGCTACGCCGACCTCGCCCCCTTTGATTCTGACCGCCCGGCGCTTTCCGAGGCCATCACAAATGAAGTGGAAATACAAATCAAGTACGCCGGCTACCTGGAGCGCCAGCAGCGCCAGGTGGAGGAATTCCGCAAGGAAGAATCCCGCCTGCTCCCTGCAGACATCGACTACCACGCCATCACCGGCCTGCGCTTAGAAGCCCGGCAGAAGCTGGCAGAAATTCGGCCACTTTCCATCGGCCAGGCAGGCAGAATTTCCGGCGTAAGCCCCTCGGACATTGCCGTTCTGCTGATCTGGTTGGAGCAAAATGCATAACAAAAAGGACACTCTTGCGAGTGTCCTTTTCTTTTAATTCAGCACCTGTTCCAGTGTCTTTCTCACCTGGGCCACACGACCGTCCGCAAAAGGACTTGCAAGAGCCGCATTCTGGACGAAGCTCAGGAAGTAAGTCTCCTCCGTAGTTAGCTGTTCTTCGTACAGAGCAAGCCCCGTTCCGGTCTTCTCCTGCTCCATCTGGTACAGCTGAAACGCCGCATCATTGCTCACCACATAGCTGATAATGTACATGGGATCGGTGTAAAAGTGACTGATCATCACAAAATCCCGGCTGTCCCAGCCCCAGCTGTCAAAGCCAAACTGCGTGCCGATCTGCTCATACAGCGCATACACATTTTCTGCCGTCAGCTCTTCGTCCTCCAGGGCATACACCTGGTACTCAAACAGTGCATAGGCAGCCTGCTCCACATAGATGCGCAGGCAGTCCACCATTTTCATCTCCTCCAGTGCCCCGGCCTCATCGCCGTAGCAAAGGCTCAGATATTCAAGGCCTTGAGAGAAAAATTCTGCCACGTCCACACCGGCATAGCTTCCGCCGGAGGCATAGTCATTGCAGAAATGACCGAATTCGTGGACAAAGGTCAGCTTATCCAGCTGGGTCGCGGAGGGATTGACGAACACATACGGTGCAAAATAATCCGTCAGATATACCTCAAATGAGCCCTCATATTTCTTTTGGCTGTATGTAAGATCATAAAGCCCTGCCTCGTCCATGACCTGAAATGCGGTTTGCACCATGCCGCCCATGGCCTGGGCACTGCTCTTGGCGTAGGAAAACGCCTCTGCCTGAGTACAAATCTTTTCTGCATCAGCCGCGCCGCCACGGCTTTCCACTTGCCGGTACAGAGGGACCAATTCCGTGCAGATCTCCTGCAAATAGCCCTCCGCCTCCCGGGGAGTATAATCCCGGTAGTGATAAAAATCGTAGGCAAAGCTGGGATAATCCTCATATCCGACATACTCAGCAATATCCTGCCGCAGCTCTACCAGCTCTACAAAAACCTCACCCATCTGCGCACCGTATTGGGTAAAATAGGCATCGGAGTAGTATTCCACCGCCTGAGCCTGCGTGCACAGCTCGTAATACTTCTCCTCCAGCGCAGTTTCCCGGTCCATCAGCTCCAAAAATGTCTCATCCCATATGGATTCACCGGTATATCCGTCAAAGAAGCCCTCACCGAAAGCCGGATCTGCTTCCAGCTCATCCTTCAGCGGGCAGTCTGCCAGGGTATAGAACATCTCTTCCAGCATTGCCTCATAAGAGCCGGCATTCTGGGCGCAGTAATTGTATTCCTTTTCCCAGGAGGCATCGGTCATATCCCGGAAATAGTAAATGCTTGCCAGGTTGTACTGGGTGTAGAAGGTATTGTAAAGGTTATAGGCCTCCCATACCTTTTCCATCAAAGCATCCTTGTCCGTTGCTTTTTCCGCCAGAGCGCAGCATTCCTCCAGCGCCATTTCCATTTTCCCCGGATCCGGCCTGGAATACTGCATCTGATCAAAAGGCGTTACCCTTTGGGCGGCCAGATCCCCCATGAGCTGCTCAAAGCTCATGCCGCTGCAGCCGGTAAACAGCATCACCAGCGCCAACACCAGCGCGATCCATCTGACTCGTTTCATGCTTCTCCCTCCTTTTTCTTCAGCATACCACAAAAACCGCACTGACGCAACCACTTTGCACATTTCTGTCTTTTGTGAATAAAATTCCCCCGCTTGGCAAACAATACCTCCGAACACAAATCCAAGGAGGTTTTTTCATGTTCTCAAAATCCCTTTTGCGCACCTGCGCTCTGGTGCTGTGCCTGCTGGGGCTGACTCTCAGCGTCACTGCGCTGGAGGTGGACTGCGACAGCACCTACTGCTTCAGTGCTGACGACTTTGCAGGAGAAGAGCCCCTGGTGGGCATCTGCATCACCGGTCTTCCCGATGCGAACACCGGCACGGTCATGCTGGGAGCCCGGGTACTGCGCCCCGGCGACATCCTCACCGCCGACCAGATGGCCAAAATGACCTTCTCCCCACTGAAGACCCAGCAGGATCAGGAGGCTGTGGTCACATACCTGCCCATCTATGAAAACCGGGTGGACAAAGCCGCCAGCACCGTGATCTCCGTCCGGGGCAAGCTGGATCAAGCCCCTATCGCAGAGGACTGTGCCGTGGAGACCTACAAGAATCTGCCCAATCAGGGCACGCTGAAGGTCTCTGACCCCGAGGGGCAAAAGCTGACCTATTCCGTCATGCGCCAGCCCAAGCGGGGCACAGTGGAAGTCCGGGCCGACGGCACCTTCCTTTACACGCCAAAAAAGAATAAGGTGGGCGTGGATTCCTTCACCTTCACCGCCGCAGACCCTGCAGGCAATGTCTCCCGGGAGGCAACGGTGACTGTGAGCATCCTCAAGCCCAGCGACGCCACCCAGTACACCGATACCGTAGGTTCTTCCTGCCGTTTTGAGGCAGAGTGGCTGAAAAACACCGGCCTGTTCGTAGGTGAGCAGATCGGCGGCAGTCAGTGCTTCCGGGAGGAAAAGACCGTCAGCAAGGGAGATTTTCTTGCCATGATGGTCAAAACGCTGGGCATCCCCGTGGATGATAACGCCACCTATACCGGCTATACCGATGAAGTTCCCGCGTGGCTTCAGCCCTACCTGGCCGCCGCTATGCGGGCCGGTCTGACAGCCAGCCTGCCCATCAGCGAGACAGGCGCACTGGGCATTGACGAGCCCATCCAAAGTGCGGAGGCCGCAGTCATGCTTCAGAATGCCATGGATCTGTCCGTCTCTGCCAGTGCAAAGCCCGTGGACAAGGAAGTCCCCGACTGGGCAGCATCCGCTGTCATGGCCATGAATGACAATGGCATCCCCATGGACGGCACATCCACCCTGACCCGTGGACAGGTGGCCGTGATCCTCTATAAGGCCAACCGCCTTTCCTCCCAAGCCCCCGGCCTTTCCATGTATCAATAATTCTGTTAAGGCTCCCCTACGAGGGGAGCTGTCAGCCGAGCAGGCTGACTGAGGGGTGTCACCCCCCACTGGCTGTGCTGCGCACACCCACCTCCCCTCAAAGGGGAGGCTTTCAGAAAAACAACCCCCAAGGCGATTGCCTTGGGGGTAAAATTATTGCGGATACGGCTTTTTCTCTTTTGTCCGGCCTAACAGATAGTCTACGCTGACGCCATAAAAATCCGCCAGTTTTTGCAATACATCTGTGGGAATATCCCGTTTCCCACTTTCATAGTGGGAGTAGCACGCTTGTGTGCAATTTAGCACCTTCGCCAAATCTTCCTGCTTCAGATCCCGATCTTCGCGCAAATTCCGAATCCGTTCGTACATGCTCCCACCTCCTGTTTGTTTTAGTATATCTAAAACATTTTGTTATGTTGACATATATAACAAAATGTTATATACTCGCAAATGGAGGGGATATCTATGAACGAAAAATATATGGATATTGTTTATGACTTACTTAACGGAACACGCATCCGACAACCCGGTGACCCGGAAGTGGAAAACCTTTTTGCAATCGGCAGAGAATGCGCACAGCTTTACGACCAAGTATATGCCGCCAATCTCAGGCTATGCCAACGATTGGGTGTCGAAGAGGATTCGGATGTAGAACTGATTATCAATTCTCTCTTGCGCATTGGCGAATTGGTGGGAAAACGCATGTTTCGTTACGGTGCTGAGTTTAGGTAGGGGCGAACTGCGTTCGCCCGCGGGCGGTCACAGACCGCCCCTACATATTCTATCCTGCATTTCCGTCAAAATCGTAGGGGCGGATATCATCCGCCCGAAAAGCCTTCCCCTGGGGGGAGGTATAAAACAACCCCCAAGGCGATCGCCTTGGGGGTGTTACGTTTTTGATTAGTCAGCAACGTAGGGCAGCAGAGCGATCTGACGGGCGCGCTTGATAGCGGTAGTCAGGTCACGCTGGTGAGCTGCGCAGGTGCCGGTAGTACGGCGGGGCAGGATCTTGCCACGCTCGGACAGGTAACGGCGGATCTTTGCAGTGTCCTTATAATCGATGCTGGTCACCTTATCCACGCAGAATGCGCAAACCTTCTTGCGCTTGCGGGGGCGAACACGCTGTTCGTTAGCCATAACGATTACCTCCTTGTAAGTTTGAAGAAAAGTTCAGATTTTAGAAGGGCAGCTGTGCGTCATCGTCCTCCAGCATCGCGAAATCGGATGCGGGAGCGCTGGCAGGAGCGGAGTAGCCGCCGAAGCTGCCTGCGGCAGGAGCGCTGTATGCGCCTGCATTGTCGCCGTCGCGTCTGCTGTCGCCGAAGTAGACATTGTCTGCAACGACCTCAGCGGTGCGGCGCTTGTTGCCGTCCTTGTCGGTCCAGGGTCTGATCTGGAGCCGTCCGGAAACCACTGCCATGCGGCCCTTGGTGAAATACTTGGAGACGAACTCTCCGGTCTGACGCCAAGCGACACAGTCAATGAAGTCGGTTTCCTTTTCGCCGTTCTCGTTCTTGCCGAAGTCGCGGTCGACTGCAAGTGTGAAGCTGGCAACGGCAACGCCGCTGCCGGTACGGCGAAGTTCGGGGTCACGGGTCAGGCGACCCATGATGGTGATGTGGTTGAGCATAGATTAACCCTCCACTACGGTGGTCAGGCAACGCATGATGCCTTCGGTGATCTTCATCACACGCTCCATTTCTGCGGGGAACGCAGGCTTGGACTCGAAGTTCATCAGAACGTAGTAACCCTCGGGCAGATCGTTGATGGGGTATGCAAGACGACGCTTGCCCCACTCATCGATGTTGGTCAGGGTACCCTCCGCTTCCACCATTGCCTTGAACTTTTCCACAAGTGCTGCGATGCCCTCCTCGCCCTGAGCGGGGTCGATGATGTAGAGCACCTCATACTTACCGGTGATCTTAGCCATGTTGATTGCACCTCCTTTTGGACTTTTGGCCCACGGTCGCGCCGTGAGCAAGGATTATCCGCATACGCGGACTAGTGTATTATAGCCATTTTTGCCACATTTGTCAACAGAAATTTCCGCAAAATTTCCATTCTTTCCGGGCAACCACAACATATTGCGTTATTTGGCCGCATTATATCTATTTCTTGCATTTTTCTTAGGATATGTTATAATGTTTCATGTAAAATCCTGTCGGTTTCGGTCGGATTCGAAGCCGGGAAAGGTCTCTATCCATGAAAAAAACGATGATACTGACATTGGTCATAGCGCTTGCGCTTCTTTGCGCCTGTTCTCCTCAAGTCCAGGATGTACCCCCCACCACATCCACCCCGGCAACGCAAATGCAGGCTCCTGCGTCCACGGCAGCCTCCTCCGCCCCTGCGGAAACCTCTGCGCCTGCGACACAGCCTCCAACGCAGCCCCCTACTGAGCCGCCTGCTCCCTATATCCACCCCCTCACCGGCGAACCGTCCTACACGCAAATGACTGCGCGGCCCTTCGCCGTGATGCTCAATAATTATGAGTCCGGCATGCCCCTGCATGGATCTTCCGAGGCTGACATCGTCTACGAAGCGCTTACCGAAGGCGGCTGGACCCGCTGCATGGGCATTTACAGTGACCTGGCATCTGTGGAAAACCTGGGCTGCATCCGCAGTGCAAGACGGCACTTTGTTAATTTGGCCATCGCGTATGATGCCATCTACGTCCACTTCGGCAGAAGCACCGGCAAAGTGGGTGCTCAGGAATATATGCAGCAGATGGGCTGGGATCATATAGACGGCATTGACAAGGCCTATTCCTATTTCTACGAAAATACGAATCGCCTGAACAGCGGCTATAGCCTGGACGCCAGCCACTTCCTGGTGGGTCAGCGGGCTATTGACTATGCCCAGCGCCAAGGCTTTGCCCTCCAGCGGGACACGCCCTTTGATTACGGTCTGCGCTTTGACGACGAGAACACCATAACGGGTGATACCGCAAACACGCTTACTGTCTGGTTCAATGAGGGCGGCAAGCCCAATAAGTGGCACAAATATACCAAGTTTACTTACGACGAAGCCAGCAAGACCTACCGGTCCTTCCAGTACGGAAAGGATAATATCGACGGTAACACCGGAGAGATCATCTCCTACCGCAATGTGCTGGCGCTGAAGGCCCCCACAAAGAAAAATGACACCACCACCCATATGATCATCACTCTCGAGGGCTCAGGAACGGGCTACTATGCCTGCGGCGGCCAGGTGATCCCCATCAAATGGAGCCGCAACAGTGTCTATGATCCTTTCACCTACACTCTGGAGGACGGTACGCCCGTCACCTTCGGTGTGGGCAAGACCTATATCGCCATCATTCCCACCAACGCCACCGTACAGTGGGAGTAATAATCCTTCACCATGGGCGTGTTGCAAACACTGCAACACGCCCTTTTTGCCGCTTTTTTCCGTGAAATCCAAGAATTACACGCATTAGAATTGACATTTTCCTTTCACAGGAGTAAAATGTAAACATCCTGTGAACAAAAAGGAGATACATAGTATGTTTAAGCAGAAGAAGCTGTCCCTTGGTGCCCGGTTTGGATTGTCTGTTGCGTCCTTCGTGCTGGGCTTGTTGCTGTTCGTCTCTGCGATCGCCACCTCGCTGATCGCCAACATCCGGATCGTCACCTCCGAGGATAACATCAGTGGCATGTTTAAGGTCATGATGTCCGCGCCCGCCCATGTTCGCCCCAAAGCACCGGTCACCTCCGGTGAAGGCGGCCTGCGTATCGCCCCCCGGCTTCGCACCTATCAGATGCCCCGTCGGGAAGAGCCCGACAATGTAGCCGACGGCCTCATCGATCAGATAATCGAGATGTTCTACGACGAATTGGGCGACCAATTCACCGAGGATGTTCCCGTTTCCAAGGAAGAATTCACGCAAATGATCAACGAGTCCACCGTCAAGGACTACATCGCAGACAAAGCCGCTTCCCTGGTCACCGACTTCTTTAACGACGAGATCACCACCACCTTCGAGCCCGAGGAGATCGTCCAGCTGATCAACGAAAACTCCGCGCTCATAGAGTCCATCACCGGTGCGCCTCTGCCCGATGACATTGCTCAGCAGGTGGCCCAGGTCTTTGACGAGAATGAGATCGTCGTAAAGGTGGAGCAAGAAGGCCTTGCCGGCTTCATGGAAATGCTGGGCAATGAGGGCCCCGGCCTTGACGCGGAAGACTCCCCTGACACGGACATCTCCAAGGATTCCTCCAGCAATCCTCTGAGCTTTGTCAAAAAAGCTGTGAACACTGTCAGTCAGATCGCATCCGTTCCGAATCTGATATTCGGCATTTTGATCTGCCTGGTGCTGATCGCTGCTATCATCCTCATCAACTGCCGTCAGCTGGGCAAGGGCCTGCGCCGTGCAGGTTACCCCCTGATGCTTGCCGGCGGCATGGTGATCCTGAATCTGCTGGCAAAATATGTGCCGGATCTGTGGGCCATCAATATCAACAGCGACGCAGCGGCTGCATCCTCCAATCTGATTGTCAATCTTCTGCTGATGATCGGCGATTCCGTCAGCGGTTTTATTAACCCCATCCTCAAGCTGATCCGCCACATTCTTCTGCAGACTGCTGTGGTCAACATTGCCGTGTTTGGCACCGGTCTGGCGCTGTTCGTCGCCGGTATCGTGCTGAGCATCGTCCTGCGTCCCAAGAAGGATGCTCCCGTTTCCATCCCTGCCACAGCTGAGACAGAAGAGCTGGCTGCTGCTATCGTGGATGAGACCCCTGTGCAGATCGTTGCCGAACCCGCAGAAGAGACTGCCCCGGAGGTAGTCTGCGAAGAAGCATCCGCAGAAGAGGTTGAAGAGGAAGCTCCCGTCGAAGAGGAAGCTCCTGTCGAAGAGATCGCAGAAGAAGAAAACACGAAAGAAGCCGCACCTGTGGGAGAATGATTTTCCGGGCGGAGCTGCCGTAAAACCGGCAGCTCCGCCTTTGCTATTTCGCCAAGGAATTTCGTACTTTCCCATGTAAATTTGTGGGTTTTTCTTTTGCCTGTACCCTTGACCCTTTTCCCATGCTGTGATATATTTATAAAAATATAAATTGTGACCCCATTTTACATTTTAGGAGGTAATTCCAATGGCCCACTACATGCAAGAGCCCAGCCGCACTTTCAGTGAGTATCTGCTGATCCCCGGCTATACTTCTGAAGAATGCATCCCGGATAATGTCAGTCTGCGCACCCCTCTGACCAAATACCGCAAGGGCGTAGAAGAACCGGCGATCTGTCTGAACATCCCCATGACCTCCGCCATTATGCAGTCTGTTTCCAACGACTCTCTGGCGATCGCATTGGCAAAAGAGGGCGGCATCAGCTTCATTTTCGGCTCTCAGTCCATTGCATCCCAGGCCGCCATGGTAGCCAAGGTCAAGGGCTACAAGGCCGGTTTTGTGGTCTCTGCCTCCAATCTGACCCCCGAAAACACCCTGGCCGACGTATTGGCACTTAAGGAAGCCAACGGCTTCTCCACCGTGGCCATCACCCACGACGGCACAGCAAACGGCAAGCTCCTGGGCATCGTCACCGGCCGGGATTACCGGGTCTCCCGCATGGATCCCTCCGAGAAGGTTGCTTCCTTCATGACCCCCATTGAAAGAATGATCACTGCCCCCGCAGAGACCACCTTGAAGGAAGCCAACGATATCATTTGGGAGCACAAGCTCAACAGCCTGCCCATCGTGGACAAGGACGGCAACATGATGTACTTCGTGTTCCGCAAGGACTATTCCTCCCACAAGGCTCATCCCCTGGAGCTGCTGGACGATAAGAAGCGCTATCTGGTGGGTGCAGGCATCAACACCCGGGACTACGCTGAGCGGATTCCTGCCCTGCTGGAGGCCGGAGCAGATGTGCTGTGCATCGACTCTTCCGAGGGTTACACCTGCTGGCAGTCCAAGACCATCGCCTGGGTGCGTGAGCACTACGGCGACTCCGTGAAGATCGGCGCAGGCAACGTGGTGGATCGGGACGGTTTCCGTTTCCTGGCAGAAGCCGGCGCAGACTTCATCAAGGTCGGCATCGGCGGCGGCAGCATCTGCATCACCCGGGAAACCAAGGGCATTGGCCGCGGTCAGGCTACCGCACTGATCGAGGTTGCCGCAGCCCGGGATGAATACTTCAAGGAAACCGGTATTTACGTGCCCATCTGCTCCGATGGCGGCATCGTCCATGATTATCACATGACTCTGGCTCTGGCCATGGGCGCAGACTTCATGATGCTAGGCCGTTACTTCGCCCGGTTCGACGAATCTCCCACTCCCAAGGTGCTGGTCAACGGCATCTACATGAAGGAATACTGGGGTGAGGGCAGCAACCGTGCCCGGAACTGGCAGCGCTACGACCTGGGCGGTAAGACAAAGCTGAGCTTTGAAGAGGGCGTGGACTCCTACGTCACTTACGCCGGCTCTCTGCACGACAATGTGGAAGCCTCCTTGTACAAGGTCAAGTCCACCATGTGCAACTGCGGTGTCATCAACATCCCCGATCTGCAGCGGGATGCCAAGCTGACTCTGGTCTCCGCCACCTCCATCGTGGAGGGCGGCTATCATGATGTGCAGCTCCGCTCCGGCCCTTCTAAATAATTACACTAAGGGCGCGTTCAGTCGAACGCGCCCTTTCTTCGTAAACAGCAGCAGGCTTTCGCCTGCTGCTGTTTTTTTATGTTTTTTGCTTATTCGGCCTCAAACGCTCTGCGCTTTCTGTCCACAGCAACGGTTGCGGCCAGTCCGATGGCGCTGACGGTCATGGCGCCGATCCACAGCGCGATGTTCATCTCGTCACCGGTCTTGTCGGGCTCCTCGGGAGATGTGTCGTCCTTGACAGGATTGCCCACTGCTTCCGTCCGGTACTCGTTCATGCCTTCCAGTACCGTTGCGGTGTTGGACACGGTCACATTTCCGTCTGCGATCTTTACGCAGAAGCTGACCGTCACAGTCTCACCGGGCTGCACATTTGTCAGCGTCCAGCTCAGGATGTTACCGGCAAGCACGCCGCCCTTGTCAGCAGAGCCGTCCACATAAACTGTGTACTGCGGAATATTGTCGGTGATGGTGACATTTACCGGCACGCTGTCAAAGTTGGTGTAGGAGATCTTGTAGAGCAGAATGTCGTTCTTTTCCACGGCCACGCCGTCGATGCTGATGTCCGGCTGGTCATAGAGGAACACATCCTTATTGGTAATGATGTCGTGATGCACATTGCGGAACAGCAGATCATCATCGCCCTTCTCGCTGGTGATGACCGTCTTGCTCTCGTTGACGAACAGCTGGCCTTCGCCGTTGTCCTCCACCTGGAGCTTGATAGTATACACATTGGTATCCCATCTGATCAGACCCCACAGGGTGTTCTCCTGCTCACGGATCTTCACCTCGTAAGTGCCTGCCGCGTCAAAGCTCAGAGCATCGAAGGTGACCTCTCCGGTGGTCAGATCGTTCTTCTTGATCTGCTGATTGCCTCCGTTGACAGTCAGGACGAAGTCAAATTCCTTCATAGCATCGCCCTTGTAGTCCTTCTTTGCCTCGACGGTGTACTGCGCGGGCTTGACTGCATAGCTGTTGGTGAATTCCAGCTCGCTGACGGTCATCAGACGGCTGTTCTGCGCATCCAGAGTAATTGTTACACCGGTATTGGTGGATGTAACGGTGGGGATCAGATTACCGTTTCCGTCGTCCTCCACCTTGACGGTGATGCAGTACTTGGTGCTGTCATAGGTGATGCCCTTGTTTGCCGCACCGGCACGCTCCAGAACCACATAATAGTGGGTTCCCTCGGTGGTGTAGGTCATTGCGCCGAAGGTGAAGCTTCCGTCGGTTTCATTGGAAACGGTCTTCTTGGCGTTGCCGCTGACGGCGAAATCAGCGCCGGTCTCATACAGCTCAAAATCGAAGATCTTATTTGCTGCAGCCACCTTGCTCCAGTCGCCGGACAGCACCTTGTTGCCGTTGAGGGTCACCTGTGCGGATGCATGGGTGTACTTGTTTTCGAACGCCACCGAAGTGCCATTGTAATCCACATTGGCAGTCAGTGTGCCGTTTCCGTTGTCCACCACAGTGACCTTCACGGTGAACTCTTTTGCATCATAGGTGATACCGCCGGCATTGCCCGGATCTTCCACTACGGTATAGGTGTGCTCACCTGCCTTGGTATAGCGGATGGGACTGAACTTGATGGTGCCATCGGCCAGATTGCTGCCGGTAGCCACCAAGCTGTCACCCTCCATGACCAGGAAGGCAAACATGCCATCAGTCATGGTCATCGGGGCATTGGTCACACTGTTGATATAACTCTTGCTGCCCACCAGTGTCACCGTGATGGGCTCTACGGAATACGCATTGGTAAACACTGCGGTGGTGGTGTTGCCGGTACCGGGACGGTACATGGTCACCATTGCCACCAGCTGGCCATTGCCGGGATCAGAAATGTTGACGGTGATGTGGTATTCACCGGCATCGTAGCCAATGCCGTCTGCCTTTACGGACAGGTCTTCCTTCAGGACGAAGTAGTACATGCCCTCCTGGCCGTCTTCGTAGCGCAGCTTCATGGTGAAATCTGCATTGCCGTCGACGGTTGCAGTTCTGACCGGGGTCGTATTGGTGATAGCAAAGTCTGCATCTGCCTGGAACAGATGGAAGGTGAAATTCTTGTTCGCAACGCTGGTCCAGTCACCGGCCAAAGCCTTACTGCCGCTGAGGGTCACATCCACACCTTCAGCCTTGTAGGTGTTGGTGATCTGCAGGGTTGCTGCATTACCGGACGGTGTCACGATCAGAACGCCGTTTTCATGGCTGACCTTCACAGTAACTGTGTGCACCGTTGCATCATAGGTCACGCCGCCCTTGGTTCCGGGCACTTCGTTGATGTAGTAGGTGTAGGTCTTCTCAGCATAGTCCGCGCCCAAATCCGCCGCGGTATAGCTCAGCGGAACAAAGGCAAAGCTGCCGTCTGCCTTGTTGGTGGTGGTAGCAATCTCATTCTGGCACAGCGCATCGCTGTACAGGCCGAAGGTGAATTCACCGGCCACCAGTCTTCTGCCGACCAAAACCTTCTTGCCGCCGATGGTCACATTGCCCGAACCGGTGACAGTGTAGGTGTTGACGAAATCAGCAGAAGTTACAGGATTCTGCATGCCCACCTTGTGCATGACGCTCTGGGCGGTCAAACCGCCGGCGCCATTGTCAGAAACAGTAACGGTGATATGGTATACAGCATTGTCATAGCTGATGCCGTTCAAGGTATACTTGCCGGTCACGGGATCCAATACTGCACCTGCGGGAGCAATTTCTGTCCACTTGTAGTGGTAAGTGCCCACCTTGTGGAAGGTCAGCTCCACATTGCTGCTGTTGTTGGCATCAATGAGGTAAGAATCGCCGCTTGCGCCGGTCAGCGTATTGAAGTAGCTGTCCGTGGGTACCAACTGGGTTTCATACCGCTCTCCGGCAATCGGTGCGCGGCCAACCAGCTTCTTGGAGAAGGGCAGCATCACATCGGTGGGGGTCAGCTTGTAATCGTTGACGAAGTTTGCGGTGTAGACGCCGTTGACGGGAGCAATATCCGCCTGGCTGTGCAGTTCTCTCAGACTGCGGCTGGTGATTACCAGATTGGAAGTGACCGGATCTACCTCTGCCACCACAGTATACCAGTACAGGGAACGGTCATAGTACATACCGTTGAGGATGTACTTGCCGCCGATCTCCTGCTGTTTTGCGCCCTCGGGGATCTCCTCATAGACCTTGTAGTAGTACGTACCGGGGCTGCTCAGCTCAATATTAAAGGTAGCATCGCCCAGCGCGGAAGTGGTTGCGGTGATCACCGATGCGCCGCTCAGCGTAACGCCGTTGGAATCGCAGGGGATCATATTAAACCGGAAGGAAGTAAGGGAGATGTTTGCACCGGTATCGTTGTTCAGGGTCTTGTGCACATTCAATGTGGTGCTGGTTGCATTGACCTGATAGATGTTGGTAAAGGTCGCCGCCACGGCAACGGACTGGATCTGCTCTGTATCGTTACCTGTATACTGAGGCGTTGCAGTCACATTGGCTTCCTCGCGAACAGCCACTTCCAGCACGCCGTCCATGTCGTTATCCGTCACGACCACAGCAAACAGAGCCTGCATGGTGGAATAGTTCATGCCGGGAGTATCTGTTCCGGCAGGGGTCTGCTGGGAGGGACTCCGCTCCACGATCCGGAAGAAGTAGGTTCCCAGCTCATCAAAGGTCAGCTTGAATGCACCCTGCTCGGTAGCGTTCGCACCCACCTTCAGATATTCCTCGCCATTGGTAGCCGCAATGTTGGAATATGTGCCGTCGGGCAGCAGCATCTGCAGCGCAAAGGTGAATACTTCATTGCCGGTGTAGGGAGAGATCGCATTGAGGACCTTGCTCACATCCACGGTTACCGGCACTTCCACAGGCGTAAACACAGTGGGATAACGGTTGTAGAAGGCCTCCAGGCTCTGGACATTGGCGCTGATCACGCCGCTTGCCTGGGTGGCAGTTGTATCGTCATTGATGCTGTCCAGTGTAAAGCCGGGCAGTGCATCCTCGGTGACGGTGTAGATCGTACCCTCGGGGATACGGTAGATGGTAACGGACTCGTCATTCTTCAGCTTGACCGGCTCGCCGCCTGCGTAGGTCAGATAGCCATCCTGTCCCACGGTCAGAGTGCCATTCTCACTGGTGGCAAAGGTCATACCGGCGGTGATCTTGCTGCCGGAGAGCTTGACCCGGAAAGCGAATTCCTTATTTGCCATGGCTGCGGGGTCGGATGCCAGATCATGCACGATATCCTTGCTGATCACCAGATCACCGTAGCCGTTGGGGGCGTTGGTGATGGTCACCTTCACCATCTGAGAGCCATTCTCAGAATAGGCAGGGATGGTCAGGGCAGCAGGTGCAGTAACACTCTGCTTGACGCCGGCCACATCCACATCAACGACTCTGTAATCGCCATCGATCAGCTCTTCCACGGTCACGGAAGTGCCTGCGGGAATACCGGAAATATACGCATCCACATCTGCAGGCATGGTCACTGTGAACTGACCGCCGCTCAGCGCAGACATCGTCACATTTGCAAGCGTATCGCCGTTGCCGTCAGTCAGCACGGGCGCAGCCTCACTTGCAGAAGCGCCGCTCAAAGTCACCCGGAAGGTGTACTGGCTCACGCCGGGGATCACGCCCTGAACCTGCTTGTTCAGCACGATGCCCGTAGCAGGCTTTACTGTAAATGTGCCGTTGTTGCCCAGGAACATGTACACATCCTGCTTGGAAATATTATCGAACACTGCAGGGAAGAAGGAATAGCCCAAAGAATCGGTGGTGTTTTCTGCCTTATTGGTCTGGAAGCGGGCCAGATTGCGGTACATCGTACCGGCAGGAATATACCAGCAGCCATTGGTTGCATCATATTGGGCATCCTCTGTCAGGGTGATGGCCGCAATGGGTGTTTTGATAACCTGGCGGCCGTTCTCGCTGTAGATGTAACGGTTGTAGTAGCAGCCGGCGCCGTCGGTGGGACGGGTGCTGCCGGTGACCAAATTGTCGTTACCGGTGAGGATCAGCGTGTCTTCCGTGTAGTAGAAACGGGAATTGTCCAGTGCCGGGTGGAAGTGCGCCTGGGTCACAACGGCATTTTCCACCTCTGAAGCATCGGGGATGCCGTTACCGTTGGTATCGTTACCGATCTTCCACTGGTTGGTGTAGAAGGTTACAGATCCGTCGGCATTGCGGTGGACATGACCGCCCTTGGCCACATGCTCCTGGATCTTCTGATCCATGTTGATGGAATTGATGTCCTCGCGCAGACCTGCCTCGAAGATCAGGCGCATGGGCTGGGCATCCTCACGGATGAACTCCTCCACAGCATTGGGAGCGCTCTCATCCAGGGTCACCCGGTACTGCACGGTGGGCAGCAGCGCTGCGGGGATCTTGAACAGCACAGTCTGGTGCAATGTCTTCAAATTGGTACGCACCATGACTACCACGTGCATCATATTGCTGTCGCCGTTTTCGCCCAGATAGCCATAGGAGCGGTTGGCATAAACGGCATCCGCAGGGGCATTGGTGTAGCCGGAATCCTTATCCCAGAAGCCGACATAATTGCCGTCGGCATCGGCGTACCAGCCGATGTAGTTGCTCCAGCTGTTGTTGCTGGCATAATACAGCTGCATATCATTGTAGGCGTTATCGATCAGCTGTTGTGCCTGGGTGGTAGTCGTGCCGGGGATGCGCTCCTTGACGGTGCGGACCAGCTCATCGCCATTGGCAGTGGGGCCGTCCACCGTACCCAGGTTGCCGTCGGTCATGCCCTTTGCCAGCTCCATGCCGGTATACAGGGTATCACCGACCATGATGCCCGCTACATTGAACACCTGCATCAGCTCGCCCAGCTCGTCATCGAAGGTGACATAGCCGGAGAAATCCGCATTGCTGTTTTCCACCAGGGTGGTGTAGGACTCTGCCTTCAGCGCGATCTCGCTGACGATGCTCTCAAAGGACTCCACAAGGCCCTGGCCGTCGGTGGCATAGAAGTACTTATCCACATAGTTCATGGCCGTAACGGCAGCATCCCGTTCCACGCTCAATCCGTCATTGCCGGAAATGATGGTTACATCGCTGCCTGCCTGTGCGGCAAGATATGTATCCCAATAGCCCTTCAGGGTATTATTGGAACCGGCTGGATACAGCGTATTGGTGGCTGCGGAGCTGTTCTCCGTGCCCAGGCCAAGGGTCAGGAACAGCATTTCGCCTTTATCCGAATCATTATCCTTATACTTTTCCGCGATGCGGCCTCTGACATAGGCAGCTGTCAGCTGTGTCAGGAAGGTGATGCGGTCATTGGTGCCGCTGCCGGTACCGGTATTGGATTGGCCCACATTGGCATAGTCCGTGGTTGCGATGGTGGGCGCGCCGTCACTCATGAGCACCAGCACGGGCATACGCTCCACACCGGCCTGAGGCTTGCCCTCGGGCACCACGGTGTCGGTCACTGCCAGGAACTGCTCCATGGCCAAATACAGACCGTTCTGAATGTAAGTACCGCCGTTTACCCGCTTGGAGATGTCCTTGTCCTCGGTGGTCACGCCGTCCTTCACAGAGACACTGATGGGGGTGTCCTCTTCAACATAGGTAGCCTCTCCGCTTGCCTGCCAGCCTCCCCATGTTCGGGTGTAAAGGGTGGAGGTGGTCCAGGTGGTGTCCACAGACAGATATTCATCGTCCACACCGGTGTAGCGTCCCAGGGGGAGCACCACCGTAGCCGTCGAGGAGGTTGCCGCCTGGCTGGTGGAGGTGTTGCCGGAATACAGCACCACGCCGACCCGGTTGTTGGTGTTCTGGGTCATCAGCTTATGGATGGTGGCGTTGGTAGCCTCGATCATGGCATTGATCAAGGTCATATCAATTCCATCCACAGTGCCGTAGCGATTATTGCCCCGGCGGATCGTGCCTACCTCGTAGGTGCCATCCACCATGGAGCCGGACAGATCCAGCACCAGCATGGTGTCCGTGGGTGCGGAGGTGTGTCCTGTGATGGACAGATCCGCCGCGATGGCAGACAGGGCAACCAGGAAATTGTTCTTGCCTGTCAGCGTAACGCCGGGCAATGCATTTGTCGTACCGGTGAAAACGGATTTATCCGTCCAAACCGCGCCGGCAAATTCCGTGTCCAGCTTATTGGGTCCAAAATATGCCTCCCAGCCGTTCAGGGTGCTGGGGTCAGCCTTTTTGCTGCCTGCAACGATGTCCAGGATTTGGTCATCGGCAGATGCCTTCAGCATGCCTTCCGGAAGATATGCCAAAAGCATAGCCAGGCATACGAGAAGGCTCAGTGCTCTTTTCAAAATCTTGTTCATAGCGTTACCTCCCTGGATAGTTTACATTTCTTGACAAGTTCCGTTCAGCAGTGCCTCAAAGGTCTGCTCGTTGGTTTGTTCTACAAATTCAATGAATTTTTCCAAAACATATCTGCCATGTGTACGGTAGTCAATCGCAAGGGCCTTTGTGATCTTCTGCTTGCGCAGCTGCTCGGGCACATTGTAGATCATCAGGATGCTGCTCAGCGCGCCTGCGATCCGAACCTCCAAAGGAGAAGAATCTCCCGTGGTCATCAGTGTTGCGTATTCGATGCCGGAAACCAGTGTTTCCGCCTCGACGAACTGCTGTTCGGTCCAATCCAGGCAAAACTCCTTGTAGATGATCTGCGACCGCTTAGCATCGTTTCTGCGAATGATCTCCAGACAAATAGGACTGGAGTAGGCAGACAGGAACAGATCCTTTGCGATCTGGCTGTCCTCACTCATAGCAGCCATGCTTGTCAGCTCCGTGCACACCGCCAGCAGGGATGTGACACCATCCTCCTCCACCATATCCTGAATGGTCTTGGCCTGGAATCTGCAAAGCATATCCACAAGCACGGCTAAAAGATGCTCCTTGGTTGGGAAATAATAGGTCAGATTTCCGGTGCTGATGTCCAGTGTGTCGCATATTTGCTTTGGCGTGGTATTGGAATAGCCCTTCGTTAGAAACAGCCGGGTCGCTTCCTGAATGATCTCATATTTTGTGGTGTTTACACGTCTTCGCGCCACACTTTTCACCTCCTGTTCTTTATTAAAATTAGGACGATTGCTAGTTTTGGATTGTTGCTAATTTGTACTAATCCTATTTTAGCACAAATCCAAAATAATGCAAGTAGTATTTTCCATTTTTTGAAAAAAATTTTAGTTATAGAAAATTCATGTAGTGCAACAACCTAAAACAACAGGACTGTTACCAGTCCTGTTGTCCTTAGAAAGGCTCCCCTCAGAGGGGAGCCTTTGTGTGCATTCGTAGAATCTTAAATCGGCTGATCCATGGTCAGCTGGCCGCTGATACGGCCCCGCTGCTCGTACAAATCGTTAAAATATCCGGTGTATTCCACATAGTAATTGCTGTTGGGGAACAAATAGCGGTGCAGATCAATGAGATAATCATCGGTCATGCTGGCAATGTAGTCCACCACGATCTCGTTGGGCTCTCCCCTGCCGTAGCGCACCACCCGGGGATACCGGGTTTGGTTTACATAATCCACATGATGGAGCAGGATTGGCGAATTCTGCTTGTCCTGGATCAAATCATCCAGCATCTGCTCGTAGATCTCCTGCATCATGGGCTTGACCACCCGGTTCAGGATCGCCCGTCCCGGCTCGGTAGCATAGATCATGGCGTAGTTTTCCTTTTTGTAGGACTGCACCGCCTTGAAATGCTCCTCGTCCAGCTTGATGTAGGGCTTGCCGTAGCTGTTTTCAATGATGTTGACCACCAAATTGTTGATGATCTCCGAATTGACGCTTCCGATCACGGAATCGGAGAACTGGCGGTTGTCCACCATCTGGATGCTGGCTGCGTCTTGACGATCCTTGCCCAGATAGGCAATGATGTCGGAAATACGCACCACATTGCCCTCCAGGGTGTTGGGCTGGATCTTGTTGGCATAGCCTTTGATGGTGTAAGCCTTTTCCAGCTCTGCCTCAAAGTCCTCAAAACTGTCCATGGGCACGGGATGATATTCCGCAAGCTCGATCTCGCCGTTGTGACCGGCGATGCCGGACAGGGTCTGCAGAGTCAAATTCAGGGGGAAGATCTTGTCCAGAACCCGGGCCGAATGGATGTTGTGATTGAAAAACCGGCCCGTATGACTGTTATACAGCTCATTCAAATACACCTCACCGCAATGGGCAAAGGGGGTATGACCGATGTCATGTCCGAGAGCGATAGCCTCAATGAGATCCAGATTCAGATTCAGCGCCCGGCCAATGGTACGGGCGATCCGGGACACCAGCTGCACATGCAGACTCCGACGGGTGATGTCGTCGTTTCTGGTCAGAGAAAACACCTGGGTCTTGTCGGTGTAACGGTTATAGTAGGGGCTGTACAAAATGCGGTCAATGTCCTTTGCAAACCTGGGTCGCCAGACGCTGCCCGGCTTGTTGCTGCTGTGACGGCGATGCGCCATGCTGTCAGCGCAGGACTGATCTGCATAGGAGCGGTCAGCTTTTTCCCGCTCCATGCGAGCCGACAATTCCTGTGACAGTTGTTCTTTAGCCATGGTAAAACCCTCCTTTTCCTCTATCATACCATAACGTGCTCAAAATGCAATAACTATAAATTACGAAAACAGTCGCTCCCAGTCGAACAATTCCCCGGGATCTGTCTTCTTGGGAGAGTATTCCTCATGGCCGATGATGTGCGCCCTGTCCATGGGAATCGCATTGCGCGCGCAAATATCCGAGATCAGATTTTTCAGCGCCGCATACTGCGCATCCGTATAGCCGATCAGCTCCGGGGATAGCTCCCGATACTCCTCCGCCGTCAGATATTGCGCCATATCCGATGCCGAGCCGATGGCCGCCACCTCAATGCCGATGGCATAGTCGTTCAGATTGTCGGTATATTTGGGATCGTCCTTCCATGTTCCGTACCCGGCATGGTAGGCCACCCGATCTTCCGGTATGTAGCACGAAACTGTGCCGTCCCGGCCGATGATATAATGCACGCTTACCTTGTAGTCCACAAAAATGGAGCGAATGGTATCCATATTGTAGGGGTCATTGCGATCCAGCACCACCGCGCTGGTGAAATGCACCATCACGAATTCCGGATTCTGCGTCCGCTCCCGGGAAAAATCCGCAAAGGGCAGCAAATAATCCTTCTGCGCCATAGAAGAAACCACTTCCGTGGGCATTTTCGTGATGGAATCCTTATATTCGTCACCGCAATCCGCGCACCTGTACAATGTATAGCCTTCGGAAGTGTAGGTTGGGTTTACAACCGTCTGTGCATAGCTGTGGACATGGGCAGACGAGGCCGGCACCTCCGTCCCCTGAGCAGGTGTGCATCCGGCAAGAAGCACCAGTGCCAGAGCGAAAAGAAGAAATCTGGTTTTTCGTTTTTTCATCATAGATCCTTCCCAAACATTTATTGGTAAGATTACCCTATCACATCCTGTCGAAAAAAGCAAGAAAAACGGGCGAACGCCGTTCGCCCGTTATGTAAAAGGTTTTACAAAAAAGCAATAGCAGCGCGGAAGGGCAAAGAAATCCCCGTGCATCTGCACGGGGATAAGCTTATGGGTTATAAAATGTTGCGTTCCAAATAACTGTCAACACGATTCCAATGAAAAGGAAAATAAGCCCTGTCACAAGAATATGGCGGTTGTCCTGCTTTTTGGCCTGGCTAAGCTTGCGCGCGCGGTAATCGGCATATCGCTCGTGGCGCGCTCTGCCCATGGGAACAAAGGTGAGCACCGCATTTCTGAGCACGAAGCCAATACCAATGAGCGCTCCCTCGCCGCTGACATACAGCATGCCTGCAAAAAGGGTCATCAATATGCCCGCCACAAAGAAGGCATCCGATAGAATCTGGATGTTTACCGCCACGCTCTGGGTAAAAAAGCCTCTTGACCAAATCACCAGGAATGCGATCAGTACCTCAATGGCCACGCAAATCCCATATTTTCTTAACTTTACTTTGGTTTCCTGTTTCACTGTATATAACCGTCCTGTTACTTGACCTGCTGCTTATACTTTTCAAATTCCGCATCGTTGCAGTGTACGAAATGGCCGGGGGTGATCTCGCGGAAGGAGGGCGTACTCACCGAATAATCGTGTTCTGCAATGGGATTGTAAAGAATTCTCGTACGCTGCTTCTCATACACGGGGTCGGGCAGCGGAATTGCAGAGAGAAGAGATTTTGTATAAGGATGCAGGGGATTCTTGAAAAGCTCATCGGAATCAGCCAGCTCCACCATCTTGCCGAAGTACATAACGCCGATCCGATCGGAGAAGTACTTGACCACCGACAGGTCGTGGGCAATGAACAAAATGGTAAGTCCCATGCGCTCCCGCAGGTCGTTGAGCAGGTTGATCACCTGCGCCTGAATCGACACATCAAGAGCGGAAATGGGTTCGTCGGCAATGATCATCTCAGGCTGCATAATAACTGCTCTGGCGATGCCGATACGCTGACGCTGACCACCGGAGAACTCGTGGGGATAGCGGTCTGCGTGCTCGCGCACAAGACCAACGATCTCAAGGATCTCGTAGACCTTCTCGTTGATATAGTCCTTATCGGTGATGCCGTTGATCACCAGGCCCTCTGCGATGATGTCGCGCACGGTCATACGCGGATCAAGCGAAGCAATGGGATCCTGGAAGATCATCTGGATCTGGGTGATGAGCTTGCTCTTCTTTGCCACGCGGCAGCGGTTATTGTATTCCTTCTTAAGGGACTTGAGCTTTTCGACGTCACCCTCTGCTGCGCGGAATTTCTGCGCATACTCCTCTTCCAGCGTCTTCAGAAGCGACTGCACATACTGCTTGTCGGTTTCCTTGCTGTCAGAGCGTGCATCCTTGATGAGCGCCCGGTTCTTGTCAACAATCGCACCCAGCTCTTCGTTGATCTTCTTGATCTCTTCCCGGATCTCCGCCTTTCTTACCTCGTCCACATTCTTTTCAGAACGCAGAAGCTTGATCTTCTTGGCGGCTTCGGAACGGGCTGCAGAAATGGCATCCTGATAGGAGCGCGTTCCTGCGCTGATCCGCTGACCCTTGAAATACACATTACCGGAGGTAATGTTGTACAGCTTGATGATAGAACGGCCGGTGGTTGTCTTGCCGCAGCCGGACTCACCCACGAGGCCGAAGGATTCACCCTTCCTGATCTCAAAGCTTACATCATCCACAGCCTTCAGATCCTTGCGTCCCAGACGAAAATACTGGCAAAGGTGGTCCACTTTCAACAATACTTCACGATTATTCTCCATGGTTGCCACCTCTTTCTTTCATTCTCCGAATACGTTCGGTGATGATCTTGGGGATCTCCACCTTGGGTGCGTTGGGATGGAGCAGCCAGGTTGCAGCATAGTGTGTGGGAGAAACCTCAAACATGGGAGGCTGCATCTCAAAGTCGATCTCCATTGCGTACTTGTTTCTTTCCGCAAACGCGTCACCAACGGGAGGATAGATCATATTCGGGGGTGTGCCGGGAATGGCATCCAGCTTCTCGTTGGTATCCAGGTCAGGCATGGAGGAAAGCAGCGCCCAGGTATAGGGATGCTGAGGATTGTAGAATACCTCTTCCGCCGTGCCGTACTCGACGATCTTGCCTGCATACATAACGGCGATTCTGTCCGCCATATTTGCCACAACACCCAGGTCGTGGGTAATAAAGATGATGGAAAGGTTATGCTCGTGCTTGAGCCGGTTGATCAGCTCCAGGATCTGCGCCTGGATGGTAACATCCAGTGCCGTGGTAGGCTCGTCACAGATGAGGATGTCCGGGTTGGCAGAAAGGGCAATAGCAATAACGATACGCTGCCGCATACCGCCGGAGAACTCGAACGGATACTGCTTGTAACGCATTCTCGCCTCGGGGATGCCCACTTCTTCCATGAGCTTGATGGCCTTTTCCTTTGCGATCCGCTTGGTGAGCGTATACACCACCTGGGAGGCCTTTTCCTTGAGGTAATCGATAATTTCCACACAGCGCTTCTCTGCGTCAAAGCTCTCTGCAGCCGCAAGGTCTGCCTTAAACTTGTTCGCGACGCGGTTCAGAACCGAAACGATGGTCTCGATCTGCACCTCAGGCTCAATGACAGACTTGGGAACGATCTTCCAGTCCACCTTCTTGCCCTTGGCAAGCAGTGCCTCTCTCTGCGCGGTCTGCCGCGCAAAGCGAGCCTCCTCCTTGGGATTGTTCTTAATATAGAAGAAGTACTTCTCCACTTCTCTGTGGAGCGCCTGTCCAAAGGTGTAGGCAACGCTGTCCTTGACGATAGCCAGCGGATCGATGGCAGCCAGAACGCTCTTGTTCACGTTCTTGCAGCACTCCTCCGCCTCCTGTGCGGTAAATGTGCCAGCTCTGAAGAATGCGACCGCATTCTCCAATACCTCGATGGCGTCCTTCTTGTTTTGGACGGTCTTGTCGAAGGAATACTGCACCGCGATCTTCACCAGGGAGAGGAATGCATCCATAAAGTCCTCATTGAGGAACTTTACAGTCATCTCATTGGCTTCGTCCGCGGACATCTGACTCAGATCCGTCTGCGGATGCTTATACACATAATAACCGATTCTGAAGAAGTTGTACTGGGGCTGCTCAAGCATCTGCTTGGCTGTTTTCTCCAGCTCCTTCAGCACCTCAACTGTTTCGGCAGATGCCTCGTTCTTGGAGGCGTTTCCACCGGCCAGCTTCTTGGCCACATCCAAAATGCCTGCCTTTTTCCGCTCTGCACGCGTGACGGAGGCGACCGCCGCTGCATGCGCCTTCAGGGCATCCTCGTATTTGGAGGCGAAGTATTTGTCGTTGATCTCCTTGAGTCTGCGCTTCACAAGACCCAGCATGGACACCACGTCCACCTTCTGCTTGTTTTCGGTAAGGAACAGAAGATCCTCGATCACCGCGATCATTTCTTCAGTGGCGGTACGTGCTGCATTGTAGCTGTTTTCCAGCTTGATAGCCTGGATGTTGAAGTCATCAAAGGTCTTGATGAACTTATCCACCTCTGCCACAGAAACATTGACATCGGGGTTCTCAGCAAGTGCCTTTTTGATCAATTCGGACAACTCCGCCAGGGTTTTGTTGAAGGTCACGCGACCTTCCTTGCGGTTTGCCTTGTTCTTCAGCAGCATAGCCTCTGTGATCTGCTTACCGATTCGCATAATGGGGTTCAGAGAGGACAGAGGATCCTGGAAGATCATGGCGATCTTGTCGCCGCGGAGCTTATGCATCTCCTCCTCGGGAATGCGCATGAGATCCTGTCCGTCATAGAGGATTTCGCCGCCCTCATAGATGGAGTTGCCTGCGGAAATACCCATAATGGCCTTGGAGGTAACGGACTTGCCGGAGCCGGATTCGCCCACGATGGCCAGGGTCTCACCCTTGTAAAGGTCAAAGGAAATATTGCGTACTGCCTGTACCTTGCCGGCATCTGTACGGAAGGAGATCTTAAGATCATTGACTGATAATTTTATTTCTTTATTCATGCTTAATCCTCCGTTCCTCTGAGGGATGGATTAAACGCATCGCGCAATCCGTTGCCAAACAAATTGAAGCTGAGCATCAAAAGGACCAAAAATGCACAGGGAAACAGCGCCACATATCCGGCGTTCGCCATGATGGACTTCTGGCCTGCCGCGATCAGTGTACCGACACTGGTGGTGTTGCCCGCTTCCAGGTTGATAATGCCCAGGTAGGTGAAACTTGTCTCCGAGTAGATCATGGAGGGGATCACCAAGGCAAAACTGGTTACGATGGTGCCCAGGCCGTTGGGGAAAATATGCTTGAACATAATTCTTGTATCCCGGGCGCCCAGGGTTCTTGCAGCCAGGACATACTCCTGATTCTTGAACCGGTAGAATTGCATACGGGTCCTGCCCGCCATGCCGATCCATCCGGTCAAGAAGAACGCTATAAATAGGACCAGCGCCTGACTGGATGCACCCATATGGTATTTCAAAAGGGTAATGACGATTATGGTGGGAATGGCGCCCAAAATCTCGGCAATTCTCTCCATGAACAGGTCGATCTTGCCGCCAAAATAGCCGGAAATAGAGCCCCAGATCACGCCCACAAGGAAGTTTGCTACTGCAACAACGGTAGCAAAGATAAAGGAGAATCTTGCACCGTAGGCCAGGCAGGCAAAGATGTCCTTACCGGTCTGGGTCGTACCAAACAGGAACAGGGGCTTCTCGATGCCGTCCTTTTTGACCTCGTTGTGCTGATAGATATAGTATTCGTAGTACTCAGCTCTTACCTCGATACCGCCGTCAACGCGCCGGCCGTAGGCATAGAAATACTGCTTGCCATTTTCCTGAATGCCGTTTTCGCCTTCGATTCTGCTGGAGTTGTACTCCGGAATGAGGTTATTGGTTTCCCCTGCCTCATATTTCCAGTAGTTGGGAACAATCTCGCCCTTGCTGTTGAGCTTGGGGCGGATTATGGAGGCCTTGGGGTTTTCTACCTTGTAGTAGATGTTTGCATCGTACTTGTTCTTTTCAAGAGTGGGTCTGTCCGCATACTTGACCACAGGATACAGCACCTGGCGGCCGGTTTCGTTCTGATATCTCTGGATGTCTTCAAATTCCTGCGCAGAGATGATCTTGTACTTACCGAAGCCAACGCCGTAATAGGTGTCATAGCGGTAGGAATAGCTGGATCCGTCTTCGCTGACGGTATATTCGCCGTTTTTGATGATCTCCCGGCCTGTTTCGGCAGCAAGTGCCGTATCCTTCAGAAAGCCCACATAGTTGGTGTCCTTCTGCTTGCAGCCGTCCCAAAAATCGATCCCGCTGTCGGCAAACAGATCCAGCTTGGGGGTCACATGGGCATACATCATATCGTAATACGCAGGCTGGAAGGGGGTAAAGAAGGGGGCAAGGATAGCAAAAAGCACCAAAATGGCGATCACGATACCGCCAACCACAGCACCCTTGTTCTTGCTGAAGCGCTGGAACGCACCCTGGAAATAGCTTACGGGCTTGGTTTCGAATTTGCTGTCGTGATACAGGTCGTTCCGCTTGGCAAATTGAAACTTCTCAATGGGAATATTATTGAATTTATTATCCATAATTATTTCGCTCCCATTCTAATTCTCGGATCAATGAAGCCGTAGCTGATATCGATCACGATACCCGCAGTAAGGCTTACCAATGTATAGAAGCCCGACAGCAACATAAAGAAGTCATAGTCCTGGAATGTGATAGAGTTGAGGTAGAGTCCGCCGACGCCGTTGATGCCAAACATCTTCTCGATGATCAGAGAGCCGGACAGAACGGAAATAAACTCACTGAGGATCGAGGGGAAGATGACCACCATGGAGTTGCGCATTGCATGGCGGTAGATGGCCTGCTTCTTGGTCAAGCCCTTGGTTCTGGCCAAAAGCATGAATTCGCCGGTAAGCACCTCGGAAAGCTCCGCACGGGTGTAACGGGCATAGCCTGCAATGGAGCCCAGACACAGGGCAAACACGGCAGGAAGCATGGAATGGAACACTTCCCATGTAAAATAGTCGTCACTTGTGGACATGGTAAGCGGGAACCAGCCCAGGGTAAAGCAGAATACATACTGGATCATCAGAGCCAATACGATGGAGGGAACCGATATCAACAGAATAATGAAGATATTGATCAGTTGGTCCTGCCACTTATTCTTTTTGAGCGCAGCCAAGATACCCAAGGCGAGGCCGATGGGCACGCCGATCAGGGTGGAATAGATATTAATCAAGATCGTGGGCGGAAGATGGCTGACGAATACCTCCCAAATATTCATGTTCATATATTCGCCATAGGTTGTCACGATGCCAAAATCGCCCTTGGTCACTATTCTCTTGATATAGGTTCCGTACTGCTGCAGGATCGGCACTCTGTCATACTCCCAGACGCCGTTCGCACCCTCTCTGATGTTGGTGATCCAGCCTCTGCCTTCCAGAGTTTTCATAACGATCTTGGGATCCTGTCCGGGAAGCGCATTCGTGGGAATGGGCAGAAGCTTGATCAGCACAAAGCACATCGTAAAGATGAGGAAAAATGTGAACAGCATCAGGCCCAAGCGCTTCGACACATATTTAAACATATACATAGGTATTTCTCCTCTGTTTTGTTGTTTTCCAATTCATAGTGTTCGAGCCGAAAGCATGGCTATGCAGGGCTCTGGGCGCGCAGAGACTGCGCGCCGTCAAAACTGACGGTCAAAAAACCAATCATAATGAATCGAGTAATAGCATTCCTTTTCAGCTATTATAAAACCGGTCGCTTGCGATTATTCATCTTTGTAACAGTGTGGTAGTTACTGCTGGGTTTTGGAGCAAAGCGCTCCGTTTTAAAGAATTTCGCATAAATGGCAAACTAGCGGTGAGCACAGTGGCTCACCGCCGTTTGCGTTAGTTTAATTCAGTGGTTCAGAATCCCGAAATTACTCGGACTTCTTGTACTCGTTTGCCAGGTTGTTGTTGTTTGCAGCAACGAAAGCATCCCACTCAGCGTCGGTGTAGTTGACTTCCATGTAACGGATGCCGCCGAAGCCCATGAAGGTGTGCTCATCCTCAGAGAAGTAGGAGAACTTAGCACCCAGGAAGGATCCGCCGGAGTCAGCGATCAGCATGACGGAGCGGCTCTCCTTGATGACCAGCTCTTCCAGAGCGGACAGGATCATCAGTCTTGCCTCAACGGGAGCAAAGCCTTCGCCCCAGTTGTAGGTCTTAGCCTGATCCTCGGTCTCAGCCAGACCGTTCAGGCAGAAGTACCAGTTCTGCACGCTCATGGTGATGGTCTCACCAGCGCCCTCGTAGTCACCGGCGGGCATGGTCAGAGTCAGATCGATCGCGGAGGTATCCCAGTACATATGGTAGTTCAGGCTATCGTCGGGGTTGACGAATGCGCCCACGATGTCGAAGGGGTTGAAGCCGTTGCCGGAGAAGCCGTAGCCGAAGCCGATCTGGGTTGCACCGGAACGGAAAGCCTCGGACCACTTGTTACCAGCGGATGCGTCAAATACGACCTTGATCTTGCCTTCCAGAGAAGTGCCCTTGGTCAGATCGTTCAGGATGCCCTGGACGTATTCTGCACGGAATCTCTGCTTGTCGTTGTCGACGGAAGAACCGTAGATCAGAGTGATGTCCTTGGTTGCATCGTAGCCATACTTTGCAGGATCAGCAGTCAGGATAGCGATAGCTTCCTTCATCTTCTCCTTGGCCAGAGTGGGGTTGTAGCCGGTCAGAGCGTCGTAAGCATCGTCGGTGGACAGATCCTTCAGATCGCCGCTGGACCACTTGCCGTCAGCATTCTGAGTGAAGCCGTAGGCACGCAGGATGCCTTCCTTGGCGATGGTGGTGTTACGGTACTGACCGCCGTCTTCCAGGTCGGGAGAATTCTCGATGTCGTAGTAGTAAGCAACGTTCAGCAGACCGAAGCAGGGAACGGAGGAACCGGGCCAGATCTTCTCAACGATGTCGCTTCTGTTCAGAGCCAGGTTGAAAGCGTGACGGAACTCCTGGATAGCCAGGATACCGTTGTTGTTTTCGCTGTTCTTCAGCACATCCAGGTTGGAGTACAGCTGCATACCGAAGGTACCGGTAGAGGTGGAGGTGAAGTAGACGTACTTGGAGTCCAGATACTCGGCAACATTGTCGTTATCCAGAACAGCGTCGTCGTACTCGCCGTTCAGGAAGCCCATCCAGCTGGTGGAAGCCTCTTCGACCTTACGGCAGTTGATAGCGGTGATGTTGTACTGATTCTTGTACTGCTCCAGGTTCCAGCCGTACCAGTACTCGTTCTTTTCCAGCTTGTAGTGAGAGCCGGCCTCGAACTCAACCAGCTTGTAGGGACCCCAGCTGGCAGTGGTAGCCAGAGAGGAGTTGTAGTTGGAGGTCCACAGAGTTGCGCCCTCAGCGGGAGCGATCTTGGAAGCCTCGTACTTAGCCTTATGTACCACGGGCAGGCTGGAGAAGTAGTAAGGAGCCCAAACGGACAGGCTGCCGTCTTCCTTCAGGAAGGAGTAAGCCTTATCCAGGCACAGAACGATGGCGTTCTCGCCTTCAACAGCGTAGATACCAACGGTGTCCCATTCCACTTCGTCGCCGTAGCCGGAAACGTAGAACAGGGTCTCCATGAACAGCTCATTCTGAGCAGCGGCATCCATGGAACTCCAGTCGAGACCGAAGGGCTTCAGAGCATAGGAGATCAGTTCCTTAGCAGCTTCCATGTTGTCCTCAGTGATCAGGGTGTAGCCATACTCATTGGCTGCGTCAGCGATAACCTTCAGAGCGGCCTTAGCTTCAGCAGAGCCAACATAATCATTGATCAATGTGTTCAGAGAATAGGGAGCGAGGGTCATACCGGCATCTGTCACGCTCATATAGACCTCGTTGCTATTCATATCGAAGGAGTAATCAGGAGTCTCACCTTCCCCATACGCAGGAACAATGGGAGCATAGATGGGAGCGCCTGAGAAGAAGTAATCCTTGGAATTCTTGATCATCAGGGTGTCATAGTAGGTGTTTGCGCGGAAGTTCATGAACTTGGGATCCAGCAGCTGCTGCATGGACCATTCAAAGTCAGCAGCGGTGATGGATGTGCCGTCGTCCCACTTCAGGTCGTCACGCAGGGTGATCTTCCAAGCGTAGCCGCCCTCTTCCTTCTGCTCAGCAGTGTAGCCCCACTTGGCATCTACCAGGGAGGTCACGTCCTCCAGCTTGGTTGCTGCAGAGTAGTTGGTGGTGTAGGCGCCGGGAACGATGCCTGCCTTGTTGACGGATCCGTCTGCATTGTACTTCTTGTCGCCTTCGAACTTGTAGTCATATTCGAAGAAAGAAGAGCCAATGTAGCTCATGATCTGGGTGTCGTTGTTGTCCGCATAGGTGAACTCGTTCCAGTTGCTGGGCATAACCTTTGTAGTGGTGTTATAAGCAGCCTGCTTCAGTTCGACCTGCTTAACAGGCTCTTCCTTACAGCCGGCGAACACACCCACGACAAGAACCAAACACAGAACCAGTGCAAACACGGACTTGATGTTTCTTTTCATAGTGTTCTCCTCCATATTATGGATTTTTTGTCTTGTACTCACGGGGCGTTTTGCAATTTATAACGTCAGAACCTGCATGACAGCACAAAAGGGCCGCGTGAATATAAAGATAGGCTAATTATATCGCGTCCGCGTCCTCATGTCAACCTCTTTTTAACAAAAACTTAATATATTCACGCAGGAATTACAGTTGTAAGCGTACGAGCATAAAATTCAGGTGGTTTTTCATTATTATTTCGTTTGGAATGCCAATTTGCAGATCTTTCGCGTCAGGCTCTGATGAAAGCCTTGTCCTTACAGGTTGCAAATATGCGCGAAAGTAACAGGCAGGTTTTGGCACACCGCACCCACAGTCCTTAACTTGACATAGATGAAATGTCGAAAATACCGTATTTTAAGACTTCTTGCGTTTTCAACAAATTCTGATTTTGGGGGGAACGCAAGTGTTAATTTCTAGAATGACAAACAGCGCAAGCGGTATATCGCCGCCTGCGCTGTATAAAACGGTATCAATATTTCTTTTTCAGCACCAAGTAACAGACCCAGTAAAGAAGCACCAGAATGC
>SVMG01000001.1 GCA_015067545.1 Oscillospiraceae bacterium | reverse complement strand
CAGTGGCAAAGTGGAACGGCTTTACTCCCAGCCTGTACTACCAGACGATGACTCCGGAGTACCACTCTCTGCAGATGGTGCTGCGTGATCTGATCATGCGTGCCCAGAACTCGGTTACCATGCAGGGTGAAGACGCAGTGTACTACGCAGAGCTGCTGAACAAGATCAAGTACTCTGTTATCGTTGTGGCATCCGTACCGATGCTTGTGATTTTCCCCTTCGTCCAGAAGTATTTCGACAAGGGCGTAATGCTTGGCTCTGTGAAGGGCTAAACACAGTAGCAACAGGGAAACCTGACTACATATAAAAAATAGGAGGAAAAAACTATGAAAAATGTCAAGAAAGTGCTTGCTCTGATGCTGGCGCTGGTCATGTGCATGGGCATGTTTGCCGGTTGTGTACAAGAGGACGTAAATGAGACCCAAGGCACCAAGCCCTCTGTTAACAACGTCGACATCCACCCCAGCCTTGTCGGCAAGTCCAATGCAGAGCGCTACCCCCTGGAATCCAGCAAGACCTTCACCATCGCAAACCGTATGGAAACACCCAACGAGCGTGAAGTTATGGTCGGCTGGAACGAGGTCACCGGCGTCGATGTGAACTGGATCGACCTGAAGGGTGACCAGCTGTCCCAGGTCATGGCCGGCGGCGATATGCCCGATGCCATCTGCATCTCTTGGGGCGTAGATAAGGAAGTTGTTTACGAATACGGCAAGGCTGGCAAGCTGGTCAACTTTGCTGAGTATCTGCAGTACATGCCCAACTTCCAGAAGATGCTGCAGGCTTATCCCGTGGCTCTGACCAACTATCTGAATGAGGACGGCTCCTTCTACTCCCTGCCTGCTCAGTCCGCAGGCGTTGGTTCTCCTGCTAACCTGCTGTATGTCCGTGACGATATGGTGGAAGAGGCCGGTCTGACCATGCCCACCACCATCGACGAGTTCAAGCAGTTCATTCTGGATATGCAGGCTTACTACGAGGACAAGATCGATGGCTTCAAGGCTCTGAACTTCCTGATGGGCGGCGAATGGGGCTACATCGAGTGGAACGGCTACATGGACAACTTCTTCTTCCCCGTCTTCGGTAAGGAAGCTCTGCAGACCGGTTATGACCTGGTGGACGGCAAGGTCGTCCTGGGCTGCACCACCGAGCAGTACAAGCGTTACATCGAGTTCATTTCCTGGGTCTACGCCTCCGGCGCCTGCGAGCAGGACATCTTCTCTGCTGACTGCACCGCTGCCAACAAGGCTAAGACTGCCAACAACCAGGCTGCTATCTTCCCTGCCTCCAGCGTCAATGCCAACAACTTCAAGTCCGGCGTTGTGGAGCTGTCCCTGATCCAGCCCCTGACCTCTCAGTGGCAGGACCAGCTGATCTGGACCAACAACACCGTGCCCGGCTGGATGCTCAACTGCATCAATGCTGAGCTGCCCGAGGAAGACATCATCACTCTGGTACAGTGGTTCGACGCTGCTTACGCTACCGCTGAAGATCCTCTGAACGAGGAAGGAACCATCTACGGTAACTACCTCTACCTGGGCGAGAAGAACGTTCACTGGAGAGATCTGGGCGATGGCCACTACGAGCGTATCAACTGGGAAGAGTACAAGACCCCCAGTGAATGGGCCAACAACGAGGTTTGCAACACCGCTCTGTACCTCAGCTGGTTCCAGGATGTCGAAAAGGCCAACACTGCTTTCTACTGCAAGCAGACTGAGGTCCGCGACAAGCTGTGGCCCCACCTGGTGGAGCGCTGGAGCACCTCCGGTCTGTTCCTGACTGAGGACGAGTCCCTGGATGCTGCTGATGTCAACACCGAGCTGAACCTGTACATGGAATCCGCTTTTGCTAAGTTCATGACCGGTGAGTGGACCGTTGCCAACAACTGGACTGAGTACATGAACGGTCTGGAGAGCATCGGCGCTATCGACCTGATCGACACCTATCAGGCTGCTTACGACCGTCACAACTAAGCTTTCATGAACATATTTGTATCCATTCCCCTTAGTGAGAATTGAGATGCATTTCTAATGAGATCGTGGCAGCGCGAGCTGCAACGATGTCAAACGCATAATCTACCCAGTAGCCGGACTTGGTGTATGCCGAGTCCGGCTATTTTTTGGTGCAAATGCCGCAAGGAATTTTCAATTTCTTGCGGCATTTTGTCCATTTTGTTACAAGAAAGCTGTTTGCGCAGAAATTCTTGCAGGATATGCACAGCAATTTTTTTATTCATGTTGTAAAATTATTGTGGGTTTTGATTTTTTGCGGCTGTAAAAAATTGAACCTTTCTGCAAGAAAACGAAAGTGAGGCCCGGATATGAAAAAAAGTAAGCTTCTCAGATCTCTGATCGCTTTGGTCCTGGCACTGGCAGCTGTGTGCGCGATTTCTGCAATCGCCGCAGAATATGCTGCCGGAGACGGAATGACCTTTGAGATCGTCACATCCAAAGCTGAGTATGGTGTGAATGAAGAGATCCAGATCATCCTGCTGGCGAAAAACTACAACCAGAATATGAAGCTGGCAAATATTTCCTGGACAGCGCAGGTCCCCATGGACGAGCTGACGCTGATGAGCGGTGATATTGAAGGCGCGCAAGTGGTTGAGGTCGGCGAGCGGGCGGCCATCAATCTGCGGATGATGAAGGTCGTCAATCCTCCCGAGGAGGAGACACCTCCCGCAACGGAACCGGCGCCCACTGAGCCTGTGGATACGGATGTGGAGGAGCAAGGCCCCTCTGTAGGCACGGTCGTTGTGCTGATCGTCCTGATCGTCCTGGCTTTTGCAGGCATTGGCGGCATCGTTTTTCTTATCCTTAAGCGCAGAGGCATCATTTCCTGCATCGCGTTGGTGCTGGTGCTGGGTATGCTGCTGCCCTGCATCCCTGCGGTGGATGTGAGCGCGGTCGAGCTGAATTCCGGTGAGATCGTCGTGGGTGAGGGTAACACCATGAACGCGTCGGTCAAGTTCATTGTCGACGGCAAGGAATACGAGGCTACTGCCACCATCAACTATGAGATGGCTGATCAGACCGAGACCGTGGTTGAAGCCATGCACAGCTCCATGTCCGTTCTTGATTGGGTGGAGTATAAATATCCCACGATCAGCCCAACCATTGGTGAACACCCCCGTCTGATGTTTACCAAGGATGATATTCCCGGTATCATCAAGGCAATGGAGTCTGAGGAGTGCGCAGAGCTCGTCAGCGCGTTCTATCGCTACCTGGGTATTACTTTTAACGGTTCTTTTGGCACACCCAAGGAGACTGTTGACGAGAACGGAAATGTGGTCATCGAGAGAAACTATAGTGCCGATAATTTGTATTCCATTCGTGCAAAGGCACTGTATTATGCACTGTTTAAGGACAGTGATAATGAGAAGGACGCCCACATGGCCGGCTACTACGGCAAACAGGCTGTCCGTGCTATTCAGAAGGCGCTGGAGACAGTAACTTTTGCTCCTAATGATTACGATATTTACTATCGCGGTGACTGCCAGCTGGCAGCAGCCGAGGTCTATGACTGGTGCTATGATCTGCTGACCCATGAGGACAAGCAGAATATCGCAGCCGGTGCGATCAGAGTCGGTGCGCCCTCCGAGGCAGGCTGGCCTATCAAGATCGGCGAATCCAAGGATACCGTTGTCAGCCACATTGGCGGCAATCTGGTCCAGCAGTATTGGCTGGCAATCGCCATCGCCATGTACGACGAATATCCCACTTTCTACGAATATGTGGGCGGCGCATACTTCGATTTGTATTTGGCGCCCAGAAATATTTGGTATGTTTCCGAAACTCACCACCAGGGCATCAGCTACGGCGTCGGTGGCCGTGGTGATGCGGATTTGAACGCCCAGTATTTGATCTATGCCATGACCGGCGGTGACAATGACCGGGACGGTGACGGCAAGGACGACGGCTTCATTTCTCTGGATCCGATCGTAGAAAAATCTGCGGATCAGGTGCTGTACAGCCTGCGTCCGGACGGTCAGTTCCTCCGGGAAGGCGATACCTGGGAAGAAAACCAGACCGACAGAACGGAGCTTTGGGATGCGAATGCAAACACATTTGCCCGGCGTGCTAATTTCTATAAGAACGGTGTATACCGCCGTTTGGCCCTGGAATTGAAGAACTTGAAGTTCACCGGCACGGATGCTTTCTATCTGCTGGTGACCCATGATACCGAGGTGGACACTGAGTCCTACTACAATATGCCCTACACGAAGTACTTTGGTACACCGTCCGGCTCCATGATCGCCCGGACCGGTTGGGACATGGGTACGGATTCCAATGATGTGATCGCGAAGATGCAGCTGTCACAGGTGTACGTGAACAACCACCAGCACCACGACGCAGGTAACTTCCAGATCTACTATAAGGGCATTTTGGCCAGCGAAAGCGGCTACTATGTGAATTATGCCACACCCCACGATTTGAACTACACCAAGTCTTCGATTGCGCACAACACCCTGTCGATCACCTCGGTTCAGAACCGCTACGGTGTTCAGAACAATTCAGAAGTCAGAGGTTGGGGTACTCCGGGTTACATGGAGATCGTCAACACCGTTGTTGGCCATGAGTACGGCCCCAATACCTACAAGCCGGAATATTCTTACCTGGCCGGTGACATTGCAAAGTCCTACGATGACAATGTTCAGGAGGCAGTCAGAAGCATGCTGTTCCTAAACCTGGAGCTGGACGGCAATACCGAGCACCCCGGTGCATTCGTGGTATTTGACCAGATCAAGACCACCCAGGTGGGCTCCAAGAAGAGCTTCCTGTTACATATGCAGCAGGAACCCACTGTGGATGACAATGTGATCACCATCAAGAACACAAGACACGGTTATAACGGACAGCTGACAAACCAGGTGCTGTATATGGGTACTGCTGCCAAGGCGGATGCTGATTATACCATCAGTGTGATCGGCGGCGATGGCAAGCAGTTCCTGGTTGGCCAGTACAACTATGCACATAATGACACGATCGCCAGCACACTCTCTCAGGAGCAGGGCTGGGGCCGTGTGGAGATCACCACCAAGACTACCGAGGAAAATCAGACTGACTACATGCTCAATGTTATGTACGTCAGTGACGGTGACAGCGATGCACAGCTCGTTCCCGCCAAGCTGATCTATGACGGTCAGGGTGTGCTGATGGGCGCACAGCTGATGAACCATGTTGCCATGTTCAATATGGACGGCAACAACCGTATCGCAGAAACAACCACCTTTACCATTCCTGCCAATGAGGGCTACAACACCTTTAAGGTCAATGTGGCCGGCCTGAAGGCAGGTACATGGACTGTTTATGTGAACGGTAAGTCCATTGGAAATCAGATCGCCTCCGAAGACGGCGGCATGATCTACTTCGAGGCAGCTGCCGGTACTGTGAAGCTGGTCTACACCGATGCCAACAGCAACAAGACCTTTGATGAGACACCCAATACCGATGAAGAACCCATCGGCATCATGGTCAACAACTTCTATTACTACACCGATGCACACCCCGTGCAATCCGGTGACGATTACCTGATCCCCGCATCTTTGGTATTTGATGCACTTAACGGCAAGGGTTCCTGGAGCAGAGACGGTTCCAAGTACTCCGTGCTTTACAAAGGCGTCACCTATGAACTGACAGCCACCTCCATCACCAAGAATGGGGAAGCTGTTGCGTTCAAGGAGATCCGTGCGGAAGCAGGCGATCTTTTGGTGGACATGGCCACCATGCAGGCGCTGGTCGGTGAAAGCGGCAAGATGTACTACGACCGCTTCATCAACCGGATCCGCATTAACGTGGAGGCACAGGTGGGCATCCCGGAGCTTTCCAAGGATGTACTTTATGAATACCCCACCGCTGTTCAGGTGGAGGCAATCATTGACAATGGCTACTCTACCATGCCTCTGAGCAACTGTCTGGATGGCGACGCTACGACCCGTTGGACCAGTCAGAAGTCCGGCAACAATATCTGTGAAGCGATCTTTGACTTCGGTAAGGTCGTACCGCTTACGGATATGCTGGTCATGTTCTTCACGGAAGAAACCCTGTACAGTGACTACATCTTTGATCTTTATGTTTCTATAGATGGAGTGACTTGGGAAGAGGTATACAAGAACACCCGCTCCGGTGAGATCGCCTACAAGACAACTGCGAACACCTATATCAGCTTCCCCATGAACAATGATGCACGATTTGTCAAGATCGTTGGTCAGGGACGCTACAGATACACCAATGCCGGCAAGCCCAATGCTTCTGTGGACAACGGCTGGACCATCATTAAGGAAATTCTGTTCCTGCAGAAGTCTGTGATCGACCCCGATGGCGCTGAGATCATCGGCAATAAGCTGCTGGCTGAGGCAGAATGCTTCCATATGCAGGATACTGCTGTTGCAGAAGGAAATACACAGGCCTCCGGCAAGGAGAGCGTGACCATGAAGGTGGGCTACACCACCAATCCCGGCACGGTGACAGCCGCGAAGCCGCAATTGTGGGCGACCTTCATCCCCAACAAGACAGCAACCTACTATATTTGGGCGAAGGTCAACACCTCCAAGGTGACCTCCGGAGATTGCCTGTGGGTCAACATTGAAGGCGTGACCGGTGATACCTATTACGCCGAAAAGGTCAACGTTGGCAAGAAGGACAAGGATGGCTTTGAATGGATCAAGCTGGGTCAGTACGAAGACCAGTTAGTCGGTGCAATATGGAACGCAAACGAAGAGTATGACCTTTCGGTTATTTCCGGTTGCGACGGTCTGATCATCGACTGCTTCGTGATCTCGCCTGAGGCTTCTTATGTTCCTTATGAGGATTGCTACAGCAAGCAGACCAATATCAGCGGTGAGGTGTCTGTGAATGCCAAGGATGCGATCTATGAGTATTCCATGGCCAAGCCCTCCGGCACAGCAGCAAAGCTGCAGAGTGTCAGTGCAGATGGCAGCGTGAGCCAGGCCTATATCGACTATGTGCTGAACACCAAGAATATGCCCGGTGATATCACCCTGAATATCATCACGGATACCAGCGGTACGTTCAGCGTTTGGGCTACCCTGAAGGCGGCAAGTGCAGCTGCTGACAGATTCTTCTATGCTGTTTCTGCCAATAACGAGGATTTCGAGTATACTCTGGGCGACCTGAGCGAAATGGAGACCGAATCCGAAAACGGTTACCTGAAGGTGAAGCTCGGTGAGATCGAGATCCAGGCAAGTGAATCCATCTACGTTCGGATCAAGACCTGTGACAAGGGCATGACTGTTGGCAAGATTTTCACTACCTGCAGACCGATCACCGGTGTGCATCTCATGACCGGTGGCAGCGTTACTGTACAGGCAGAGGACGCCAAGCTGCAGGGACCCGGCGTGGAGGAGATCATTCCGGATCAGTTCAATCCGAATCAGTACTACGAAGGCGATATTTCCAAGATCGTCGAACGGGAAAGCGCTGCCGGCGGTAAGGCGGTCGAGTTCCTGAAGACATATACCAACTGGTACAATTTGATGCGTGTCACCTCCGAGGCATCATCGCACCTCAGCTTCCGGGTCATGCCCGACGAGAGCGGTGAGTACTACATCTGGGCAAAGGTGTACGCCCAGAAGGAGACCGGTCTGTATGCCTGGATCGAGGGTGGCGATGACTACTACTACTGGCGTCAGCCTCTGACATTGGAGACCTATTCTGCAGATGCGGACAACTATATTTGGGTCAGACTGTATCAGGAATGCCAGAACGGCGTAAAGCTGACCAGAGAGCATCTGTATGAGTGGACCGCGCGGCGTGTATATACCATCAATCTCAGAGGTATGTATGCAGGTGTGCAGGTGGACGAGATCTTCATTACCAATGATCCGGGCGAAGCACCTCACAACCACAAGTATGCGGAAACCTGGAGTCATGATAACACCCATCACTGGTATCAGCCTGTATGTGGCTGTACGGATGCCCCCCTGCGTTTCTACGGTGAGCATTACTTTGAGGACCACACCGACAACGAATGCAACACCTGTGGCTGCAAGAACCCCAACTACGCACCCCACAACTATGTGGATGGCAAGTGTACGATCTGCGGCGGTTTACCGCCCTTTGCAACATCCGGCGGCAAGCTGACTTTGGAAGCAGAGGATCTGATGCTGGCTCCGGATGACAAGGAAAACCACATTCCGAATCAGCACAACAAGCCTGTTGTCAAGGTGGTGGAGCAGACCAATGCCTCTTCCGGCAAGGCGGTTCAGATCATCAATACCAACTCTGGCTGGAACACCTTCCTGGAGGCCGGTACAACACCGATCCCCCATATCAGCGCACTGGTGACCCCGGATAAATCCGGACAGTACTATATCTGGCTGAGGGTCTATTCTCCTGCAAACCTGACCTACGGTGCCAAGATCTACGCCTATATCGATGGTGGCACAGATACCCACTACTGGCGTCAGCCGTTGGATCTCAATGGCATTTCCAAGGGCGCAGGCGACTACTACTGGGTGTGCCTGAATCAGGAGTGGCGCTCTGAGACTGTAAAGCAGGCAGACCACGCCTACAACTGGACTGCAGGCCAGACCTATAAGATCCGCCTCAGAGGTGCGGTTGCCAATGTTCAGGTCGATCAGATCTACATCACCAACAGTGCCAGCGACATTCCGCATAGCCATGAATGGAATTCGCTGAAGAGCTTTGATGAGAATCACCACTGGTGGACATCTTCCTGCCATGACGGTTTGGTTACCGAAAAGGAAGCACACACCTACAACGATCTTTTGGATACCACCTGTAATGACTGCGGCTATGTGCGGCCTCCTCACGAGCATACCTATAGCGACCTGTGGAGCTTCGACGCATACAGCCACTGGCATGAATGTGCTTGCGGCCACAAGAAGGATACGGCGGAGCACACCTTTGTGGACGGCGTTTGCAGCGCCTGCGGTATGCGTACTGCGTACAACATGACCGGCGGCAAGCTGACCATTGAGGCAGAGGAGGGCGCGATCGCACCCATCGGTCAGGAGAATTTCCTGAACACATACTATGTGAACACCAATCACTATAACAAGATCGTGACCACCCATCCCATGGGCGTGAAGACCAATAGCGCAGCTTCGGGCGGATTGACCATGCAGACAAAATGGACCTTCAACCTGACCTACGCTATGATGAATCAGGGCAACAGGCCCAATGCACACCTGGTCTATGCGGCTCACTCTGACACGACATCTGAGGTCTATATCTGGCTGAAGGTTTCCACGTCTGAGCGAAACAGCGTCAATTACCAGGATGGCATCTTCTGCATGATCGAGGATGACAACGGAACGGACACCTACTATTGGCGTCAGCCGTTGGCGAAGGCAGACGGAACCTACTCTGTGGCGGAGGACGATTTCTATTGGGTGCGGCTGAAACAGGCGTACCACATGCAGACGCTTGGTAATAAGGAAGGCGCCTATGGTGCTGAGAAGGTCTATAACTGGACTGCCGGCAAATCCTACGTGCTGAGATTCCGGTCTGTGACGGAAAATGTCGAGATCGACCAGATCTACATCACCAACGATCCCAACGACATCCCCCATGTGCATACCTACAGCACCGAATGGGAGTCTGACGAGAACGATCACTGGCACAAGGCTGACTGCGGCCACGATGAGCTGTTCCGTGACAAGGATGCGCATACCTTCGAGAATGTCCTTGACAGGACCTGCGATGTCTGCGGCTACGAGAGACCGGCTCACGTGTGTACTCCGGATGAAGCATGGCATTCCAATACCACCCACCACTGGCACGAATGTATCTGCGGCGCGAAGCCGGGATATGAAGAGCACCGGTTCGAAGACGGCATATGTACTGTCTGCAGCACGCTGAAGGATCTGGAAACACCCACCGGCGTTTCCATCGTCGAGGATTACGACGGCTATGTGGGCGCAGACTGGATCGCCAAGCTGGGCCTGCCCACGAAGGTGAAGGTAGCCGGCGTGGAAGTGGATGTTCAGTGGGAGAACGTAGCAGACTACGTCAACCCGGATGTGGTAGGCTCTTATGCAGTGCCCGGCACAGTAAAGGGCGTGCAAAAGGCGGTTTACTTCAAGGTCGAGGTTCGTGCCTACAGCAACCTTTTGGAGAATTACAACGGCAGCCTGGAGAATAAGCCCAATTATTGGTCCTTGCGCAACCAGGGCTTTACCACGGAGCACGTATACCACGGCAAGTATGCCACCAAGCAGATCATGCCCTCCGGCTGGACGACGGTTAGTGGTCAGCCCGCATACTCCTACAACAAGTATTCCGAAATGTTCGCCAATACGGTGACACAGGCCGGCGAATACTGGTTTGGTGTATGGGCAATGATCGGTGCGAACACCGTGACCGGTGAGGTGAATGACAACTTCACCATCAACATGGCCATGCACAGAACCACCACCTTGGTGCCCGGACTGGATCAGTTGGGTGAAAACAACAACTCCGTGGCATACGAGAGCAGCCGCAAACTGACCACCGCTGATGTGACCTTGAATGCGGACGGCTTCACGCGTGTGGGTATGGTTGCCAATATGGATGGCCTGGATGAGCACCTGCGGTTCTACGTCAACACCGGCAAGGGTGTTGCCAATGATATCCTGTATCTGGATAACATTGAGCTGGTGCCCCTGAAGCTGCCTCTGGCAGAATGACCAAAAGCGGATAGGGGAGGCGACACGCCTCCCCAACCGGGGATAACGACGGAAACGATCGTGCCCCAAACTGCATTTTTGTATACTACGGGGTGGCAGCCCTGCCCCGGGTAAATATTTAAGGAGGTAAAACAAAAATGAAAAGACTCAGCAAAACACTTGCCGTTTTTCTGTGCCTGGCGATGCTCATTTCCTGCATTCCCGGCGTAGTATTTACGGCAAAGGCAACTGAGGCGACCATTACCCAGCCGCAAGGCGTTTCTATCGTAGAAAACTATGATAGCTACGTTGGCGAGGATTGGGTCGCACAGCTGGGCATGCCTGCCAAGGTCACCACAAGTGACGGCGAGGCCGATGTCCAGTGGGCAGATGCTGCCAAGTATGTTGACCTGAAGACTCCCGGCTACTACTTTGTTCCCGGTACCGTAAACGGCGTTGCGCAGGCTGTTTACTTCCCGGTGCAGGTTCGGGAGTACGAGAATCTGGCATCCGCATACTACGGCGGCAGTTTTGAAAATATTTCTACCGGTTGGGCATGGAACGATCCGGTTGCAAATTACGCACCGGGCTTTGTTACCGATCCCGTATGCCACGGTGAGTATGCTGCCTATCAGATCGTCAAGAGCACCCGCGCGGATGGCGGTGGATCTGATCACATTTACAGCCATCCGAATTATAATTACTCCAATATTCTGCCTCCTGTGGTAGCAGAGAAGGGTGCGGGTGATTATTGGTTTGGTTTCTCTATGATGCGTGGTGAGGACACTGTTGATGTCAATGCTACAGCCTCCAGTCTTTCTGCCTTAGTAGTGTTAGACCGTACTACGCAAGAGTATACCAGTGGAAGTGCCTCTTTTGATTCGACTCGCCGCTACAGAGATGGAAAGTATATTCCGGTGAGCGATACAGAGTGGACAAAAATCGGTTTGACAGGCTATCTGGATGGAACCGATAAGCATTTCCAGTTCAAGATTACTATTACAGGTCAGGGTCACGCAAATGACCGCGTATATGTGGACAACTTTGAACTGGTTCCTCTGAAGCTGGCGCTGACCGAGCTTCCTCCCGTCATCACCGCTGTCACTTCTGAGATTCCTGCTTACTCCGTGATCAAGAATTACGATACCTATGCAGGTGAGAATTGGAAAGAGGTTCTGGGTCTGCCCACTGAGGTGGATGTAACTCTGGACAACGGCGGCACCGGCAAGGCTTCCGTGGAGTGGGATTACACCAAGCTGGATCTGACCACCCCCGGCTGGTATGTGCTCACCGGTAAGGTGACCTCTGACGAATATATTATGAGAGCGCCCATGACCGTGCAGCAGGTCATCTATGTCCATCCTTATGAGAATTTGGCATCCGCATACTACGGCGGCAGTTTTGAAAATATTGCTACCGGTTGGGCATGGAACGATCCGGTTGCAGATTACAAACCGGGCTTTGTTACCGATCCCGTATGTCACGGTGAGTATGCTGCCTATCAGATCGTCAAGAGCACCCGCGCGGATGGCGGTGGATCTGATCACCTTTACAGCCATGCAAACTGGAATTACTCCAACATTCTGCCTGCTGTGGTAGCAGAGAAGGGTGCGGGTGATTATTGGTTTGGTTTTTCCCTGATGCGCGGTGAGGACACTGTTGATGCCAATGCTACAGCTTCCAGTCTTTCTGCCTTGGTAGTGCTGGAACGTACTACAGCAGAGTATACCAGTGGAAGTGCCTCTTTTGATTCAACTCGCCGATACAGAGATGGAAAGTACATTCCGGTGAGCGATACAGAGTGGACAAAAATCGGTTTGACAGGCTATCTGGATGGAACCGATAAGCATTTCCAGTTCAAGATTACTATTACAGGTCAGGGTCACGCAAATGACCGCGTATATGTGGATAACTTCGAACTGGTTCCTCTGAAGATTGAGCTGGCTGAGGTTCCGGCAATCGTTACCAAGGTCACCTCCACGCCGACTGCTCTGTCTGTGATCAAGGATTACAATACCTACGCAGGCGTAGATTGGCAGACCGCTTTGGCTCTGCCCGCGCAGGTAGATGTAGCTCTGAGCAATAGCACCACCGGCAAGGCTGATGTGACCTGGGATCTCACTACTCTGGATGTGTCCAAGCTGGGCCGCTATGTGGTGACCGGTACTGTCAGCTCCAACGAGTACATTATTACCGGTGAGCTGACCGTGGAGCAGGTCATCTATGTCCATCCTTATGAGAATTTGGCATCCGCATACTACGGCGGCAGTTTTGAAAATATTTCTACCGGTTGGGCATGGAACGATCCAGTTGCAAATTACGCACCCGGTTTTGTTACCGATCCCGTATGTCACGGTGAGTATGCTGCCTATCAGATCGTCAAGAGCACCCGCGCGGATGGCGGTGGACATGAGCACCTTTACAGCCATGCAAACTGGAATTACTCCAACATTCTGCCGGCTGTGGTAGCAGAGAAGGGTGCGGGTGATTATTGGTTTGGTTTTTCCCTGATGCGCGGTGAGGACACTGTTGATGCCAATGCCACTGCTTCTGCCATGTCTGCTTATGCATCACTGCTTCGGACAACGACAGAATATACTTCGGGTTCGGCCTCTTTTGATAGTACTCGGACAATTACAGATCGCAAGTACATCAATGTAAGCAATACAGAGTGGACTAAGATCGGCGCGTCCGGTTACCTTGACGGAACTGACAAGCATTTCCAGTTTAAGATCATCATGACAGGTACTGGTCACGCAAATGACCTTGTATACGTGGACAACTTTGAACTGGTTCCTCTGAAGCTTGAACTGGCCGGCCTGGATGAGCCCACCATCAAGAATGCTTCTCTGGCTCTGCAGAACAATCTGGCCATCAAGTACACCGCTTTGGCTGATAAGTTTGGCACAGACTTCACCGATCCCTATGTGGTCTTCACCATGAACGGCGAGGAAACCACCGTTGAGGGTGTTGCAGATGGTGACAGCTATGTCTTCTGGTTTAAGAACATTGCTCCTCACGAGATCGCTGACAATATCACCGCCACCCTGCACGCCACCTTCAATGGTGTCGATGTAGTGCTGGACACTCGCGATTACAGTGTTCTGACCTATTGCAAGAACAAGATGGGCGAGGGCGATGCCAAGCTGGACACCCTGCTGGCTGACCTGATCAACTACGGCGTGGAGCTGCAGAAGGCCCTGGGCCAGGAACCTCTGGATACCACAGACCTGGATCTCAGCGCCGCTACCGCAACTGACCGGGAGCTGGTGAGCGAGCTGGAGTTTGTCGGTGAGTCGGACAATGCTGCTACCTGGAAGTCCGCTTCCCTGATCCTGAACGATGCGGTTACCGTTCGTCTGACCTTCAAGACAGAGCTGGATATTTCCAATGTTACTGTGGAGATCCAGGCGGCAGGCAACACCTGGAACCTGGTTCCCGTTAAGGACGAAAGTGCGGAGAATACCTACTATGTTGACTTCAACGGTCTGAATGCTGCACAGATGAGCGAAGAGATTTATGCAGAAGTTAACAATGGCGATACTGCTGTTAGCTGTGCATTGCTCTACAGCGTCGAGACCTATGCTTACAACAAGCAGGCTACCAATCTGGGCAACCTGGTCAAGGCTATGATGAAGTACGGCGACAGCGCCGCAGCCTACGCATCCTGATAAGGAGGTAATACACATGAAAGATTTTCTGGAACCCAAACTGAATGTGCTGCTCTTCCGGGTCGAGGACGTTATCACCACCAGTGGTGATCTCGTTGACGGCGACAACGGTGTTGTTCTTCCCCCTGACGAGTTTCCCTAACTAATACGATTTTCTTCTCTGCCGCATAGGGCTGCTGTGTGACAGGTCAGAAGGGCGCCCCAGCCGGTTATCCGGCTGGGGCGTTGTTTTTTCTGCGTATTTTGTCCGTTGCAAAACAAGCCGTATTGTGCTAAAATAAACAAACAAGTACGGAGAGGAGCAAGGACGGTATGACCGGAAAACTCAAACACAGACCTTGGTTTATTCGAAAATCTTTTCTTCTGACGATGATCGTTTCCATTATTGTCCTGATCTGCATCCCACTGGTCACAGTGCAGCTTTGGCTGGTCAGACAATCCACTACCGAGATCAGCGCCAACAATACCGATGCATTTGTGGCCGCCCTGCGCAGCAATGCCCACTCCTGGAACGCCCAGCTGGAAATGCTGGACTACAATGCCCTGAAGATCAGCGCCGACACCGCAATGTGCGATCCGCTGGACCCCAAGGCCACCGGTTATGATCTGTTCAAGGCCGCACAGGTGGTCAAGAACTACAGTGTGGGATTGCCTTCCGTGGAGGAGATCGGTTTTTATTATCCCAGCAAGGACTGCGTGCTTATGAGCGGCTACCGCCCATCACAGGAGCTGTTTTTCAGCAACGTTGGCGCTGAGGAAGAGCAGGTGCAGCAGAGCCTTATGGCTTTCCTGAACGAGCTTACGCAGATGGATGTCTTCTTTGTGAAAAATACCAACACCTACGGCAGATTTCTCATCGCTAAGCCGGTGTATCTGAAATCCTGGACCGCCTTTCAGGGCGTGGTGATCTATGTTCTGGATGCGGATAATCTTCTGCGAACCTTCCAGGCAAATATCCCATCCGGCTCGAATTTGGCCATTGTGAACAAAGAGGGGGACTGGTTGGTGCACAATGCCAGCTTCCCGGTCTCGGCCTGCGAGGGAAGCGCTTTTGCCGCATTCCTGGGAGACGATGATCAGCCCTACTTTGAATTGACCTATGACCAGGAACGCCTGGATATTTATAAGTACACCGATGAAATCACGGGCAATGTTTTCCTGGCATCCGTTACCCAGGCGGATTCCAGAAAGGAAATGACAGAGTATGTCAACCGCATGGCGGGCTTCATTGCCGTGTCACTGATGCTGACTGTGGTCCTGTTTGCAACGGCGGTATATATCAACTACAACCCGGTGAAACGGCTGATCTCCCGCCACTCAGCGGCTCTGGGCGCAAGCAACCTTTCGGAGCTGGAGCTCCTGGATTCGGCATTTTTTGCCCGGGATGCCAAGATATCTGACCAACAGGCACTGCTGGCCAGCTTTGTGCTGGGCGACCTGATCTACGGTTCGCCGGTGGAAGATGATCTGCTCAATAAGCAGTTCGACTGCGACCGTCTGCGGTATTTTGCGGTGATCACTGTCAGCTCCGTGGAGCTGACCGCCAGTCAGGCAAATGCAGTGGCGGACCACCTGAGCAAAAGCATGGAAAATGTGGATGTGTATACCACCAGTATGCCAAACCGTCCTCATGTGCTGTTTATTTTACTTTCGCCCAGTGCCATTGACCCGATCCTTGCAAAAATGAATATGCACCATAGCTTGCGGGATGCCGCGAACTGCGAGGGTGATGTGCGCATGGGTGAAGTCGTGCAGAATCTGCAGGAGCTTCGTAAATCCTATTACAGCTCCTTCTCCGAGCAGGTGTATCAGCAGGAGAGTGAGGATGTTACCCCCGTGGGTGATTATCCGGTGAAGGAAGTGCAGTATTTTGTGCAGCAGGTCTGTACAGGTGAAAAGGAAAAGGCACTGCTGTCCCTGGAAAAGATCGAGGTGATTTTGGCGGTGCGAAGGATCCGTCCTGCATACCGCCTGTACTACTGCTACAAGCTGCTGACAACATTTCTGACAAGTGTTAAGGACAGCCAGGTGCCGCTGCCGGAGGAAGAGATCGATGCACTGATGACCTTCCGTAACCCCACCAGACTGTTTGCCCTTCTGCGGACTACGGTGGAAAAATACTGCGATACCGTAGCATCCACCCAGGAGCTCAACAGCGCAAAGCTGCAGATGAAGCTTATGGATTACGTGAATGAGAATCTGACCAACTGTGAGCTGTGCCTGATGTCTGTCGCAGACCACATGAACATGTCAGTTTATGCGGTAAGCCGTCTGTTCAAGGAAAAGACGGGAGTTGGCTTTAAGGAGTACATTACCTCCAAAAGACTGGAAACGGCATACCGATTGCTGCGTACTACCAGCGAAAATGTTGTGGAAATTGGCCGTAATGTGGGCTTTGAGAGCGCAAGCTATTTTTCTACCGCATTCCGCAAAAAGTTCGGCATGTCACCGGTGCAGGCGCGCAACGGTGAAAAAGCAGGACATAGTTTGGAGGAAGTATAATGAGATTGATTTTTGTCCGGCATGGACATCCCAACTACGAAAAGGACTGTCTTACTGAGTTGGGTCACCTGCAGGCTGAGGCCGCAGCGGAAAGACTGTGCAATGAGGGAATCGACCGTATATTCACCTCCTCGTCCGGTCGTGCGGTGGAAACCGCCCAGCATATTGGAGCAAAGCTTGGACTTTCCTGCCACCAATGTGATTTTATGCGGGAACTGAACTGGGGGTCTGCCAACGGCGAAGAGATCCCGTTTTTTGGGCAGCCATGGGCGACCACCAATGCCATGGTTTCCCGGGGAGAGGATGTGATGCTTCCTGACTGGATGGAGCACCCGGTTTTCCAAAATAATGTAATAATCGAGAGCGTGCAAAGAGTCATAGGTGGGTTCGATCCCTGGCTTGCAGAATTGGGATATGTCCGCGAGGGGAACTATTATCGGGTCAAGGAGAACAATTCACAGACAGTCGTCATGGCAAGCCACGGCGGAGCTTCGTCGGCGGTTCTGTCCCATCTTTTCAATCTTCCGTTTCCCTTTGTGTGCAAGACGATCCAACCGAAATTCACTGCGATCTCTGTTGTCACATTGGAGGGCGACGAAGGGGCACTGATCTGCCCGGCTATGGAATTACTCAATGATGCCAGACACACCAATGGCATTGATGTGCAGAATATATACGGAAAATAAAGCAGGTGAGCTTTGCGGGAGTAATGAAATGCTTCGCTGCTGTGCTCTGTAACACATCCGCCGAAACCCCGGCGGATGTGTTTTTCTTGCTTATTTTTGACAGTTGTGCTATGATAATGCAAATGCAAACAGAGGAGATATTTCATTGAAAACTTTGATGAAATTGATGAAAGGGTACAGCAGGGAAAGTATTCTGGCACCGCTTTTTAAGATGCTGGAAGCAACCTTTGAATTGCTGATCCCCTTGGTCGTGGCGGCCATTGTAGATATCGGTATCGCCAATGCAGATGGGTCCTATATCGTTAAAATGTGCATCGTTATGGTGGCGCTGGGCATTGTGGGACTGATCTGCGCCATCGTGGCCCAATATTTCTCAGCAAAGGCAGCAGTGGGTGTGGCAGCCCGCCTGCGTCACAATGTGATGGAGCGGGTGCTGGGGCTGAGCTATACCCAGATCGATCATGTGGGCTATTCCACCATCATCACCCGGATGACTTCAGACATCAATCAGGTGCAGACCGGTGTGAATTTGGCGCTGCGGCTGTTACTGCGTTCGCCCTTTGTGGTGTTTGGTGCGATGGTAATGGCTTTTACCATCGATTTTGATGCGGCGCTTGTCTTCGCCGGGGTGATCCCGGTGCTGTGCATCGTGGTGTTCGGCATTATGCTGATCACCATGCCCATGTACCGCAAGGTGCAGGAGGGGCTGGATGGTGTAACAGCTGCAACCCGTCAGAATTTGGCTGGCGTGCGGGTTCTGCGGGCCTTTTGCAGGGAAGATAATGAAGTGCATGATTTTGAGCAGTGCACGCAGGAGCTGACTCGCCGTCAGCAGATTGCAGGTCGCATCTCAGGGCTGATGAATCCCGTTACCTTTGTGATTGTGAACCTTGCTGTGGTCGTGCTGATCAAGGTTGGCGCAATGAAGGTGGACGGCGGCATTCTGACCCAAGGCATGGTCATTGCGCTGTATAATTACATGTCTCAGATCCTGGTGGAGCTGATCAAGATGGCCAATCTGATCATTACCATGACCAAGGCGGCTGTGTGTGCCAACCGGATCGAGTCCGTGCTGGAGATTCCGGTGGAAGCTGTAACAGGAGAAAAATCTCTCTCTTGCCGTGGCAAGGTGGAGTTTCGGAATGTTTCTGCTACCTATGAGGGCGCGGCAGAGGCATCATTGGAGAATATCAGCTTCATTGCTCAGCCGGGGCAGACTATCGGCATTATTGGCGGCACGGGCAGCGGCAAAACTACCCTCGTGAATCTGATACCCGGACTTTATAATGCCTCTTCCGGACAGGTTCTGCTGGATGGCGTGGATGTCCGGGAGCTGGACAAGCACGCACTGCGGCAGAGCATTGGCATCGTGCCTCAAAAGGCAGTGCTGTTCCACGGAACGATCCGTGAAAATCTGCTTTGGGGCAGGGAAGATGCCACGGACGAAGAGCTTTGGCAGGCCTTGGAGATCGCCCAGGCTGCAGATGTGGTGAAAGATAAGGAAGGCAAGCTGGATGGGGAAGTGGCACAGGGTGGCACGAATTTCTCCGGTGGACAACGCCAACGGCTGACAATTGCAAGAGCATTGGTGCGAAAGCCATCCGTTTTGATTCTGGATGACAGCGCATCGGCTTTGGACTATTCCACGGACGCATCTTTGCGCGGTGCAATTCGGCGTATGAAGAATCCGCCCACAACCTTTATCGTCTCTCAGCGCGCCGCATCTGTGCGCTGTGCGGATCTGATCCTTGTGCTGGACGACGGTGTATTGGCGGGGCAGGGAACACATGAGCAATTGCTGGCCGGCTGCGCTGTTTACCAGGAGATCTACTACTCCCAGTTCCCCAAGGAGGTGGCAGACCATGCATAAGAAAACCACTGTTCTTGGAAAAGTTCTGCGCCGCTTGCGCAGATATATCCCGGCGGCTGTAGCCGCTTTGGTGATGGCAACCGCCTATGTCGCCATGAGCCTGTATATTCCCATCCTGGTGGGCCGTGCTATCGACTGCATTGTGGATGCCGGAAAAGTGGACTTTGCAGCTATGTCTGCAGAGCTTGTTACCATTGCTCTGTGCGCCGGAATCGGTGGCCTTGCCCAATGGCTGATGACGCTGATCAATAACCGCATCACCTATTGTGTTACCCGGGATATTCGCAATGAGGCGTTTCGGCATCTGCAGATCCTGCCGCTAAGCTATTTGGACACGCACCCCCAGGGCGATACTGTCAGCCGGGTGATCGCGGATGTGGATACCTTTGCCGATGGCCTGCTTATGGGATTTACACAACTGTTTACCGGCGTGATGACCATTGTGGGTACACTGGTGCTGATGCTTCTGATCAACTGGAAGATCGCTTTGGTGGTTATTGTGCTTACGCCACTGTCTTTGGTGGTGGCAGCGTTCATTGCCGGGCGCACCCATTCGCTGTTTGCGCTGCAGGCCAAGACCCGGGGCGAGCAAACGGCCATCATCGATGAAACAGTAGGTCAGATCAAGGTGGTGCAGGCGTTCAATCGGGAAAGTGCTGCGCTGGATGCCTTTGATGAAGTAAATGACCGTTTGGAAAAGGCATCCCTGCGGGCGATTTTCTATTCAAGCCTGACCAATCCCAGCACCCGGTTTGTCTATGCCCTGGTCTATGCAGGCGTTGCGCTTGTGGGCTCGTTTATGGCGATCGGTGGCGGCATTTCTGTGGGTCATCTATCCAGCTTTTTGAGCTATGCAAACCAGTATACAAAACCCTTTAATGAAATTTCCGGCGTGATCGCTGAATTACAGAATGCCCTGGCCTGCGCCGGGCGGGTATTCGACCTCATTGAAGCACCAGCCCAAACTCCGGAGCCGCAAACACCGGAAAAGCCGGATACGGTTCGCGGCGCAATGGAAATCAAGGACCTGACCTTCTCCTATACCCCGGACAAACCGCTGATTTCTGAGTTCACTTTATCGGTTGAACCGGGCCAGCGCGTGGCTATCGTTGGCCCTACAGGCTGTGGCAAGACCACCTTTATCAACCTGCTCATGCGCTTCTACGACCCACAGGGCGGCCAGATCGCACTCGATGGTGTGGATACCGGCCACATGGCTCGCGGGCAGCTGCGCAGCTGTATCGGCATGGTGCTTCAGGATACTTGGCTGAAGGCCGGCACGATTCGGGAAAATATCGCTATGGGAAAGCCGGATGCAACGGATGAGCAGATCATTGAAGCAGCAAAAAAATCCCATGCCCACAGCTTTATCAAGAGGCTGCCTAAGGGATACGATACCGTTATCGGTGAATCCGGAGGCAACCTGTCGCAGGGGCAGAAGCAGCTGCTGTGCATTGCCCGGGTGATGCTGTGTCTGCCGCCTATGCTGATCCTGGACGAAGCAACATCATCCATCGATACCCGTACCGAAATGCGGATTCAGAAGGCCTTTGATGCCATGATGGAGGGAAGGACTTCCTTCATCGTTGCCCACCGGCTGTCTACGATCCGGGAAGCGGATGTGATCCTTGTTATGAAGGATGGGAAAATCGTAGAGCAGGGGAGCCATGATGCTCTGCTGGAGGCCAATGGTTTCTACGCGAAGCTCTATAACAGCCAGTTTGCACAGGTGTAAAAATCGGGGCAGAAAATGCCCCGATTTTCCAAAAATAGGGGTTGACAAACCATGTCAAATGTAGTATTATATGCAGGCTGAACAAAAGCGCATGGAGAAGTCGCGTAGCTGGCCGAGCGCGCACGATTGGAAATCGTGTATACCCCAAAAGGGTATCGAGGGTTCAAATCCCTCCTTCTCCGCCATAAAACACCCATCTTCGGATGGGTGTTTTTTTATAGGAAACAGTAGGTTGGGGCTTAGAACGGATGTAGATGCAACTGTGCAAAAGAAGCGAATAGCAAAGTCTTGAATCTATGAGCAGTCCATGCTATACTGAATAAGGAGGGATGTGCTATGAAGAAAACATATTTTGCTACCTTGCTGATTGGCGTGGTTCTGTTTGCTGCCGGGTTGACTTGCCCAGTTTTGTTTCCGGTCGAAAAAATCACAGAGTATCATCTGGTGCAAGTGGCCAAATGTGTCGCCTTTGCGTCACTGACCGGGGGCGGCGTGACCATTCTGTACGGGATCGCCGGTGTGATTTTCCATAAAAGAATTGCGCAGTATTGCAACTGGAAGACCACCACTGTGACTTTGGGGATCTCAGCAGTGACAAGTCTGGGGGCTCATTGCATGCTTTCTTTTTTATCCTGCTTCTTCCTCACGAACCCGGCCAGACACCCGATACGCTTCCCGGCCAGCCTTTGCGTCGGCATGATCAGCTTGAGCATCTTTCTGATGTTGGGATATTTATACTGCCGAATCAGACGGAAGAATGCATCCGTCGGCGCAGTGGTGATGGATGTGATATTGGGTTTGGCGTCCTGTATACCCTTTTACTTTACATATCTGGCGCTGGATTATTGGATCAGCGGAATGATTTGACTTAAGTCACGGTATGAAAGAATACTTTTGGCCGTTGGGTACAGTCCTTTCGAGGATGTCCGCTGAATTTGTACAGATGGGGTCACTCTGCAAAAAATCATAGATTTTTGTGAGATTTTTGAAAGAAACTTTAGTTGTGCTTTTTTATTTTCTTCGATAAAATATCACTGTTGACAATATGGACGACAGCTTGATATGAAAGGCAGGCACGGCGATGAATTTCAAAAATATAAGATCCTATTTGATGATAACCCTTGGCACGGTTTTAATGGCAGTGGGTGTGTATTTCTTCGAATTTGCCAACGATTTTTCTACAGGTGGTACGGCAGGTCTGGCGCAGATGATCAGCGAAATGACGGGCTTTTTGACTCCTGCACAGCTGGCAAGTATCTTCAATGTGGTTTTGCTGGCTGTTGGCATGATTGTGTTGGGCAAAGCATTTACCTTCAAAACGATCTACTGCTCTCTGCTGCTGACATTACTGTTGAATCTGTTTGAACAGCTTGTGCCCGTTACGGAACCCTTCACCGGACAGAAAGTGGTGGAGCTGTTTATCGATATGATCCTGGTTTCTGTGGGTGCGGCGCTGATTTTCAATGAGGACGGCAGCTCCGGCGGCACGGATGTGGTTGCCATGATCCTTAAGAAGTATACCAGGATCAATGTGGGAAAGGCCCTGCTTTTGGTGGACTCCATCGTGATCCTCCTGGCATTTTCTGCTTTTGGAACGGAAACAGGTATTCTCTCTTTGTTTGCCATCGTCATCCGTGCCTTTGTGGTGGATGGCGCGATTGAAAACTTCAATTCCTCCAAGTTCCTTATGATCATCACGGACAAGGAAGAAAAAATCCTGCACTACATCATGCATGATCTGGAGCGTGGTGCCAGTGTGGTAAATAATTGTACGGGTGCATATACCAACAATGAAAAGAGAATGATCATATCTGTCATGGATAAGCGCGAGGCTGTGAAGGTGAAGAAGATGATCAAGCAGATCGATCCGGTTGCTTTTGTCATTGTGGGAACTACCAACGATATACAAGGCGATGGATTCAAACCGCTGTCTTAATAAGGATCCCCAACCGCATGGTTGGGGATTTTTCTGTATGGAAATACTTGCGTATTGTCTCGTTTGGTGGTATAATAAACGAAATTATTGTGGATAAGTATGGATAAGGAGCCGTTATGGGAGAACCGCAATACCGCCTGGAGGGAATCGTCCGCACCCGCAATGAGGGGATGGAGGACTTTGAAGGTCCGCTGGACGTTATTTTTCTGCTGCTCAGCAAAAATAAAATAGAGATCCAGGATGTGTCCATCACGGCCATTTTGGAGCAGTACCTTGCGTATTTGGACGAGATGAAGCGGCTGGATATGGAGATCGCCAGTGAGTTTATCACCATGGCCTCTCATTTGATGCTCATTAAGACCAAAATGCTGCTTTCCGCCGCCGAACAGGCAGAAGCGGAGAGCGAGCTGGATCTGCTGCGTCAATCCTTGATTGAGCGCCAGCGCAAGGAAGCTATTGAGCAGATCCGCATTGCCATTACCTGGCTGGAGCCGAGAAATGAGATAGGTCGCTGCCTGTTTACCAAGGAGCCGGAACCCCTGCGCAAGGATCAGACCTATCGCTATCAGCATGAGGTTAACGATCTGCTCCGTTCTTTGGATGAGATCGCAGAGCGAAATCAGCAGCGTCTGCCGCCACCGACAGTGAACTTTAAGGGCATTGTGGGCAAGGAACGCTATCCCGTGACGAAGAAAGCCACAGAAGTGGTCAGAAGGCTGATCCTGCGTGGCGTGGAGCGGCTGAAGAACCTGTTTAAGGGCAACAAGAGCCGTTCGGAGATCGTGGCAACTTTTTTGGCGGTGCTGGAGCTGTGCAAGACCAATTCCGTCAATTTGGAAGATGATGTTAACGGCGAGAACCCCAATGTCCGCCTGGTTGACAGCACAAATGTGAATGTAGAGGAGATGACCTGATGGAACAAACAGAACTGCAAAGAGCCATTGAGGCCATCCTTTTTGCCGCAGGAGAGCGGATCGAGGTAAGCCGGCTGGCCATGGCGCTGGAAGCGGATCCCAAGGATATTGTGGCCGCGGCGGACAAGCTGATGGACGAACTGTCCTTTGAACGGCGGGGCATCCGCATTCTGAAGCTGGAAAAGGGCTATCAGATGGTGTCTTCCGGTGAGATGGCAGATTTCGTCACTAAGGCGCTGGAGACCCGCAAACCCCCGAAGCTCTCCGCTTCCCAGTTGGAGACACTGACCATCGTTGCTTACTATCAGCCGGCCACCAAGGCCATGATCGAGCAGATTCGCGGGGTGGACAGCTCCTATTCCATTTCTGCACTGATGAACAAGAAGCTGATCGAGGAATCAGGCCGTCTGAATGTGCCTGGCCGTCCCATTCAGTATAAGACTACTGCGGATTTTCTTCGCACCTTTGGTATTTCCTCTTTAGAGGAACTGCCGTCCATTGAGAAGATCAATTTTGGAGAACCCATCGAGCTTATGGAGCAGACTGAGATCCAGGAACCTGCAACGGAGGAAGTCTGATGGGCTGGCTGATCGCACTGGGCATTCTGCTCATACTGGGATGCCTGCCCCTGGGGATCAGCGGGATCTATGAAGCCTCCGGGCCGATTGCCAGGCTGCTTATCGGACCGGTGAAGCTCACTGTGTACCCCCGGAAAAAGAAGAAGGAAAAAGCGAGTTCTGCACAGCAGGAAAGTCCTGCAGCGGCTGTGCAGACAGAGCAACCTGCGCCCGAAAAGAAAGAGGGCGGAAAGCTTACGGATTTTCTGCCGTTGGTCCGGGTGGCTACGGATTTTTTGGGGGATTTTCGCAGGAAGCTGCGTGTCAAACGTTTTGAACTGCTGCTGTGCATGGCCGGCGGCGATCCTTGTGATCTGGCCATCAATTACGGAAGAGCCTGGGCGGCGGTGGGCAATCTGATGCCCCAGCTGGAGCGGCTTTTTGTGATCAAAAAGCGGGATGTGCAGGTTTGCTGTGATTTTACGCAGACCTCGACGACCGTTTATGTACGGGCGGATATCACCATCACCCTGGGCAGACTCTTGGGGCTGCTTTTGCGGTATGGCTGGCGGGCCCTGAAAGAATTTTTGAAAATTACAAACAAACGAAAAGGCGGTGCTGTTAAATGAGTCAGAATATTCCCAATATGCTGGAGAATACCATTGCGAAGATCCGACAGATGGTGGATGTAAATTCCGTCATCGGCACACCGATTACCACGGCTGACGGTGTGACCATCATTCCTGTTTCCAAGGTCAGTGTTGGCTTTGGCGGCGGCGGTTCGGACTATGTTTCCAAGAATGCCAACAAGCAGGAGAATCCCTTTGGCGGCGGTGCAGGCGGCGGTGTCAGCGTGACCCCTATTGCATTTTTGATCGTAAAAGAGGGGAATGTGCGCATGCTGCCGGTGGCAACGCCTGCAAATACCACTGCTGACCGTTTGGTGGAAATGATCCCCGATACTTTGGACAAGGTTTCTGCTTTTATCGACTCTCACAGTAAGAAAAACGCAGAATAATTCTTTCATTCCGGGTCAAACTATCCCCGGGTGAGAGAAATGAAACGATTTATTGCCGGGACGGCGGCTATAATGGCTGCCGTCCTGTTTTTAAGTCTTCCGGTGGGTGCGATCTCGGCACAAAAGGCAATTTTGCTGGATGCACAGACCGGCCGGGTGTTGTACGAAAAGGATGCGGACAGCCGCAGCCTCATTGCCAGCACCACAAAGATCATGACTGCGCTGATCGTCTGCGAGCACTGCAATGTTTTGGATCGCATGAAGATCCCCAAAGAAGCCGTTGGCATCGAGGGCTCATCCATGTACCTGCAGGAGGGGGAGATCCTCAGCCTCCAGGAGCTGCTGTATGGGCTGATGCTCCGCTCCGGCAATGATGCGGCGGTGGCGCTGGCGATTTACTGCGGCGGCACTGTGGAAGGCTTTGCGGCCATGATGAACGACAAGGCCCGGCAGCTGGGACTGGATGGTACGCATTTTGAAAATCCCCATGGTCTGGACAGCCCCAATCACTATTCCACAGCCCGGGATCTGGCGTTGCTGACGGCTTATGCCATGAAAAACCCGATTTTTTATCAGACCGTTTCCAGCAAATCCGTCCGGGTAGGCAGCCGCACCATGCAAAACCACAACAAGCTTTTGTGGCGCGTGGAAGGAGCTGACGGGGTAAAAACCGGCTATACCAAGGCTGCAGGTCGGATCCTGGTCTCCAGTGCCACCCGGGATGGCCGGCGGCTGATTTGTGTGACCGTCAATGACGGAAACGACTGGGCGGATCACAGTATGTTGCTGGAAAAGGGATTTTCCAACTACTGCGTGCAGCAGCTGATTCGCGAAGGGGACTGCCTTGGATATGCCACGGTATTTTCAGGCAGGGAAGCACAGGTGTCCTTGGTCGCGGCAGAAGATTTTTCCTTTCCGTTGTCAAAAGAGGAGCAGGCACAAATCGTTTTGTCCGGTCCGGGCTTTGTTTATGCACCGGTAGTCAAGGGAAAGACGGCAGGCTATGCCTATGTCTGTATCGGTGATGGTGCAGTGGGCAAAGTAAAGCTTATATACGGTGAAACGGTGGAGCGCACGGTAGAGCCCCAAAAGCCCACCATTTGGGAGCGTATATTTGGAGGCGGCAAATGAAAGAAAGATTACAAAAGATCCTCTCTGCAAGAGGCCTTGCCTCCCGTCGAAAGGCGGAGGAGTGGATAGCAAATGGACGGTTGCAGGTCAACGGCTGCACCGCACAGCTGGGTGACAGCGCTGACCCGGATATGGATGAGATTTTACTGGACGGGAAGCCGATCCCGTCCATGGAAGCGCATGTGTACATTATGCTCAATAAGCCCAGAGGCTATGTGACCACCCTTTCGGATGAAAAGGGTCGGCAGAATGTAGCCCAGCTGGTGGCGGATTGCAGTGTTCGCGTCTATCCCGTTGGCCGCTTGGATATGGATTCCGAAGGTCTGCTTTTGCTGACCAATGATGGGGAATTTGCCAATCGGCTGATGCACCCCAAGCATGAGGTGAATAAGACCTATGAGGTTACAGTGCGGGGGTATCATGATGCGGCACAGATGCTGCTGAGCCGACCGATTGAACTGGACGGCTATCCGATTCGCCGGCCCCAGGTGAAGCTTGTGCGCGCAGAAGGGGAGAAAGCGAAGCTGCTGGTTACCATTCATGAAGGGCGCAATCGGCAGGTGCGCAGGATGTGCGAGGCCGCAGGAATGACCGTGACACGGCTGCGCCGCATCCAAGAGGGGAGTCTGATGTTAGGGGATCTCCCTCTCGGAAAATGGCGTAATTTAACAGAAGATGAAATTGCAGGACTGTATTAGTCCTGCAATTTGCATTTTTCTGCAATTGCTCTTGCAAAAATGCAAGAGTTCTGTTATAGTGATTGCATAAATTCTGTGAGGTGTTGAACATGCGCCAAGATATTCTTTCTGTTTTGAAATCCAAAGAAGCTACTTTTTCCAAAGGCCAGCGGCGGATCGCCCAGTACATTCTGGAATCCTACGACAAGGCCGCCTTTATGACCGCCAACACATTGGGAAAAACCGTGGGCATTTCGGAATCCACTGTGGTGCGCTTTGCAGTGGAGCTGGGATATGACGGCTATCCCAGCATGCAGAAAGCATTGCAGGAGATGGTTGTGAACAGATTGACCGCTGCTCAGCGGATCGAGGTGACCAATGACCGTATGGTCGGGCAAAATGTACTGTCCATGGTGCTGCAGTCCGATATGGAAAAACTGCGTCAAACAGGGGAGACCGTGGACAGGGAAGCATTTGAAGCAGCAGTCAATGCTGTGCTGGGAGCAGAGCGGGTATACATTATCGGCGTGCGTTCTGCCGCACCCCTGGCAAATTTTCTGGGCTATTACCTGAACTATATGTTCCAAAATGTGCACATTTTGACGACTTCCGGCGCAAGTGAGATGTTTGAGCAGATCGTGGGTGTCAATTCCAAGGATGCCGTGATCGCGTTCAGCTTCCCCAGATATTCTGCCACCACCTTGAAAACGGCTCAGTACTGCCGCAGCACCGGTGCAACGGTGATCGGCGTGACAGATACAAAGCTGTCCTCCCTGGGTCAGTGCAGTGACCATGTGTTGGTTGCAAAGAGCGACATGGTTTCTTTGGTGGATTCTCTGGTTGCGCCGCTGAGCGTAGTCAATGCGCTGATCGTGGCCATAGCCGCGAAGAAGGAAAAGGAACTGTCCAAAACATTCCAGGAATTGGAGCATGTTTGGTCTGAGTATAATGTTTACGAAAAGCAGGAAGAAAACGGATGAAAGCTGATGTGATTGTGATCGGCGGTGGTCCGGCAGGTATGCTTGCGGCGATCACTGCAGCCCAGCAGGGGAGCAAGGTGCTTTTGCTGGAGCGCAATGACCGCTTGGGAAAGAAATTGCTGATCACCGGCAAGGGCCGCTGCAATGTGACAAATGACTGCGATGTGCAGGAAGTCTTGCAGAACATTCCGCGGAATGGACGGTTTCTGTATAGCGCTCTGGCAGCGTTCCCGCCGGACTCTGTTAAGAAGTTTTTTGAAGCGCACGGTTGTGCGCTGAAAACAGAACGGGGCAACCGGGTGTTTCCTGTGTCTGACAAGGCGAGTTCTGTACTCGACTGCCTGCGCAATGAACTGCGCACAAATCATGTGACAGTGAAAACAGAGCGTGTTCGTAAGATCCTTACGGAAAATGGTGAGGTTTGCGGGGTGTCCACAGATGGGGGCATTCATGAAGCATCCCGGGTGATCCTGGCCACCGGCGGACTGAGTTACCCCACCACCGGTTCAACCGGCGATGGCTATGAAATGGCCAGGGAATTGGGTCATACCGTGACGCCGGTTGTTGGTTCATTGGTGCCTTTGGAGACAGCCGGGGATGACTGCCCGGATATGCAGGGACTCAGCCTGCGCAATGTGGCGGTCAAGCTGGTCAATGAGAAGAATAAGGTGCTCTTTAAGGACTTCGGTGAATTGCTTTTTACCCATTTCGGCGTTTCCGGGCCTACGGTCTTGTCCGCAAGCGCCCATTTGAAGGGCAACTGCCGTCTGGTCATCGATTTGAAGCCTGCTCTGGATGAAGGAAAGCTGGATGGGCGCATTCTGAGGGATCTTGAGATGTATCAAAACCGAACCATGGAAAACGCGCTGACGGATCTTTTGCCCAGAAGTATGATTCCCGTTGTTTTGCGCAGACTGAGCATTGACCCCATGCTGCAGGCCAATTCTCTGACCCGGCAGCAACGCCGCAGCATGGTGGAGCTTCTGAAAGCGTTTTCTGTGGAAATTACGGGAAAACGACCGGTTTCTGAGGCGATCATCACCTCCGGAGGTATAAAAGTTTCGGAAATCGATCCTAAGACCATGCAGTCCAAATTGGTGCCGGGATTGTATTTTGCCGGTGAGATCATAGACTGTGATGCCTATACCGGCGGCTTCAATCTGCAGATCGCCTGGGCAACGGCCTATGCGGCAGGCCTGGCGGCGGCTGAAATACAGCATTGACAAATTCCGTATCTTATACTAAAATACTTGAAGAAACCCAATGTAATTTGGAGGTATAGATTATGTACGAAAAACTTGTTTCCTACGCGGCAAAGCAGTTGGAGCTGGATCCCAGTGAGATCACTCCCGACAGCAGCTTTGAGAGCCTGGGTATTGATTCTCTGGATATCGTTGAGATGATCATGGATCTGGAGTCCGAACTGGGTGTGGAACTGGATTTGGAGGATCAGAAGATCGCCACCTTTGGTGAGCTGGCTGCCTTCATCGACTCCAAGCTCAACTAATTTAACCAAATAGCCTTGTTATGGCTGACCGGCTTATAACAAGGTCGCACTAATCGGGGAGATAGCGGTGCCCTGTTGCCTGCAATCCGCTATAGCAGGGATGAATTCCCACACCCGGGCTTGTTTGCGTGCCGTCCGGCCTTCGCAAGCGGTGTTGACGAACCGGTCTTGCGCAACGGAATCCCGTGAACCATGTCAGGTGGGGAACCAAGCAGCATTAAGCGGATCTTTCCGTGTGCCGCGGGGTTGCCGGTTCTGAGCTGGCTGCGTTGTTACCGGGTACACAGCAGGTTCAAATGTGGGTGTGCGATCTTGTTATGAGCCGGTTTTATTTTACACATTGAAAGGAGGGGACGAAATGTCTGCCTACCAAGCATTATACCGTAAATACCGTCCCCAGACCTTTGATGACGTTTCCGGTCAGCTGGCGGTGACGCAAACGCTGAAGACCCAGCTGATCAGCGGAAAAATGAGCCATGCCTACCTGTTTACAGGTTCCCGGGGTACGGGTAAAACCAGCTGCGCCAAAATTTTGGCAAAGGCGGTCAACTGTCTCAATCCCCAGGACGGCAATCCCTGTAACTGCTGTGAGGCGTGCCGCGCCATTGATTCCGGCGCATGTATGGATGTGCTGGAGATCGACGCCGCTTCCAACAACGGCGTGGACAATGTCCGCGACCTGCGCGACGATGCCATTTATACGCCTTCTCAGGTGAAAATGCGTGTGTACATCATCGACGAGGTGCACATGCTGTCCATTTCCGCCTTTAATGCGCTGCTCAAGATCATAGAAGAGCCGCCGGAGCATCTGCTGTTCATTTTGGCGACTACGGAGCTCCATAAGGTTCCGGCCACAATTTTGTCCCGGTGTCAGCGATTCTCCTTCCGTCGCATCAGTCAGGAGGATATTGCTCAGCGGCTTCAGTATGTGGCGTATCAGGAAAGTATCGATTTGGACGATTCTGCAGCCCGCGTTTTGGCCCGTATGGCTGATGGCGGTATGCGCGACGGTCTGAGCCTGCTTGACCAATGTGCTTCTGCTACCGTGGGCGAACTGACTGCCGAACGGGTCTACGCCTGTTTGGGCATCGCCGGTGAGCGCCGCGCTGCGGAGCTTATGGGCTACATTGCGGATCACAATACCGCAAAGGCGCTGGAGCTTTTGAACAAGCTCTATTCCGAAGGCAAGGAGCTGGGAGCGCTTCTGGACGAGCTGGCCTGTCTTGCCCGGGATCTGTTGGTGCTGAAAACTGCGCCGGATGCAGGGCTTACCATGCTGTCCGGGGTGGCCTCGGATAAAGAAGCAGTGCAACTGGCTAAGCGTCTTTCCGGTGGCGAACTGGTGCAGATCATGGAGAGTTTGGAAGCAACCATGTCCGGTTTTACCCGCAGTGCCAGCCGCCGGATGGATGCAGAGCTGTGTCTCATTCGCCTGTGCCAGCCGGAGCTTCAGTTGGATGCACAAAGTTTGAATGCCCGGCTGACCCGATTGGAGGAACAGCTGAAAAGCGGTGTGCTTGTAACCGCAACCCCTGCACCGCAGGTAACAGCTGCAGAATTTGAAGACGAAATTCCGCCTATGCCGGATGATGCTGATGCACCTCCGGTGTTGGACGAGTCGGTCCTGCCGGCACAAGTTGCAGACACCACCCCTGTGGGTTTTTGGGCGGAGTTGGTCGCGTCCATCCGGCAGGAGATGCGGCCTCCGCTGGTGGGCTTTTTTACCACCGGAGAGAATGCGCCGATACAGGGAGTGCTGCGCGGCAATCAAGTGGTGCTCCGGTGTAATAACGGCTTTACTATGGAAATGGTCAATAAGCCCAATGTATTGGATATGGTCGCCCGGAAGGCGTCCGCGATCCTGGGCAGGAATGTTGTCGCCAAGGCCGAAGATATGACCGCAAAGCCCCAAGTGAGTAAAAAAATGGAACGGTTGATGGATTTTGGCCGTACCCACAGCAATATTGTAAACATTAAGGATAATTAAGGAGTCAATTATGGCAAAGAATAATTTCCGGGGTATGCCCGGTGGCATGAACCAGGCTGCTATGATGAAGCAGGCCCAGAAGATGCAGCAGGAGCTGCTGCGTATGCAGGAGGAGCAGGAGAATAAGATCCACACAGCTACCGCTGGCGGCGGTATGGTTTCCGCTTCCGTCAATGGCAAGCATGAGGTTGTGAATTTGCAGATCAATCCCGAGGCAGTTGACCCCGATGATGTGGAAATGCTCCAGGATATGGTGATCGCCGCCGTGAATGAAGCCATGCGCGCTGCAGATGCAGAAGCTGCCAACAACATGTCCCGACTCACCGGCGGCCTGAACCTGGGAGGCCTGTTCTGATGCAGTACTTTCCCACAGCACTGCAGGAGCTTGCGGATCAGTTCGCAAGGCTTCCTGGCATTGGCGGAAAGACCGCTCAGCGGTTGGCGTTTCATGTTTTGGAGCTGGATGATGCGGACGCCAAGGCGTTTGCGGATGCGATCCTCGCAGCCAAGCAGGATGTCCACACCTGCCCGGTGTGCCAGAATTTGACGGATCGGGATATTTGCCCCCTTTGTGACAATGAAATGCGTGATCGCAGCACCATCTGTGTGGTGGCCGAGCCTAAGGATGTGATCGCTATGGAGCGCAGCCGGGAATTCAACGGTCTGTACCATGTGCTTCACGGTGTGATCTCGCCGCTGAACCATGTGACCCAGGATGATATCCGCATCAAGGAGCTTTTGATGCGGGTGGCATCCGGAGAGGTACGGGAGGTCATTATGGCCACGAATCCGGATACGGAGGGCGAAGCGACTGCTATGTACATCTCTCGTCTCCTACGGCCGATGGAGGTCAAGGTGACGCGCCTTGCCTACGGCATGAGTGTAGGGAGTCAGCTGGAATATGCCGATGAGGTTACGCTGTCCCGGGCATTGGAAGGCAGACAGGAAATTTGATAGCAAAAGAAGGCTGTGCAACTTGCACAGCCTGCTTTTTTTACACAAAAAGCAGATTATACAAAAAAATAAGCCGATTGCGCATAATTGCTATTAGTATTATTGGCATTTTTAGCAATTTACGCAGAAAACAATGCAAGATATGCACAGTAATTGATTGGTGAATGTGATACAATGAAAGCATCTATAAGATGCACCTTTTGTACAAAAGTGCAATGGGTGCATCCTAAGAAGAGAAGGAGTGGACAACTATGAAAAACAAATCCACGTTAAACCGTATTGTTTCTGCGTTGCTCATGATTGCTGTGATTTTCTCCACAGTGATCCTGACCTACGCGGCGACAACCACAGAAGAGGGCGTTGCAGCCGAATGGATCACCTCCAGTGACTCCTTTGGCGAATACGACGAAATGCGGCTGACTCTGGCTGTAACCAACAATTACAACACAGAGAAGACCTTTACATATTCTGTGGAACTCCCGGATGGAGTCAAGTTTACCACGGGCGAGCCGGTTTCCGGTGCGTTCTCCGTGGGTGTTCATGAGGAATTCCGAATGACTTGGTTCCGCAAGGCTGTCACAGTCGTCGAGGACACACAGAACGGCAACACGGGCAATGATCAGACGCCCGGCAGCTCAGACGATGCCACCGGCACTGAGGAAGAGCCCAGTGACGGCGTCAACGTCGTGAACATCATTCTGTGGTCACTGCTGGGTGCAGCGGTCATCGCAGGTGTGGTGTTTGTGTTCATCAAGCGCAGAAAGGTGACGGCGATGATCGCTATCATTCTGTGCGCCGGCATCCTGATCCCTATGATGGCGCCCCTGGAGGTCAATGCGGCGGATGAGAACAAAACCGTCGTTGCCATCAAGAATATCACTGTTGCCGGTAAGGAAGTCACGCTCAAAGCGACCCTTACCTATGAAGATTACGTGGCAAAGTATACGGTAGCCGAGGATGGCGTACGTGTGTACGAGGCCGATCACAGCCGCGCCATGTTCGAGGCGGAGGATCAGATCCTGCCCGGCCAGGAGCGCATTGTGGTTAAGGATCACGCCAATGCTTCCGGCGGTAAGGTAGCACATATGGCCAAGGCCGCGGAGGATAACGACGGCGACGGCCAGCCCGACTATGCCGACTACAGCGAGACGCTTGCTGCTCAGATGAGCTTCCGCATCCATACGGATACTACCGGCACCTATGTTGTTTGGGCAAGAATGTATGCTTCGAGTAACGCGATCAGCTGTATTGTTTCCTCCAATGGCGAGGAGTACAAGTACACCCGTATGGTGGAAGTCGTGCCTGAGGAGGGCGACTTCAAGTGGACGCGCATTGCAACAGTTGACTGTGAGGCGGGTGACATACTCGACATCCGCATCCGTTCCAGACATATGGGCGGTCAGATCGACAAATTCATCATCACCGATAACGTTGCCTATCTTCCCACAGGCGTGGGCACACTGCCCGGCCAGCTGGTCTGGGATAAGGTGACGGAATTTGATACAGAGGAATTCCCGGATCCTCTTATCTACCCCACAGCAAATCAGCATCCCCGTGTGATGTTCACCGAGGCGGATATCCCCAGCATTCTGGAGAGAATGGAACACGAGGACAACGAAGCTGCGCGGGTAGCCTTCGACAAAAAGCGCGGTTCGGACTTCGACGGTGTGCTGCCGGATGTGAAGGCGGCCAGCAACTACAGCGAAAGCTACTTGCAGATCATTGAGGCAAAAGCCTTTGATTATGCCATTTACAAGAACAGCGACAATGAGTGGAAGAAGCGGACCGCTTTGACCCACGGTGACGAAGCGGTTGAAGCCATGATCAACTTCCTGCAGACCGTTACCTTCTCCGGCCAAGGAATGGACTACCGTTATATCGGTTCGACCCTGTTCACCGTTGCAGAGGTCTATGACTGGTGCTACGATCTGCTGGACGATCACGAGAAGGACCTGCTTGTTGCCGGTGCACAGATCCAGGCATCCATGATCGAAGCAGGCTTCCCACCCACAACAACCCAGGCCCTGGCCAATAACGGCCACGACTCGGAGTATCAGGTCCAGCAGTGCTGGCTGGCCTTTGCGATTGCAATTGCAGATGATTATCCTTCCATCTACGATTACATTGCCGGTATGTACTTTGATCTGTACATCGATACCCGTAATGTTTGGTATAAGTCCATGGCTTACCACCAGGGCAGTGCCTACGGCACCTACCGCTTTGATGCGGATATGTGGGGTCAGTGGCTGATCTACCAGATGACCGGCGGCAAGAACGACCTGGACGGTGACGGCAAGGCCGACGGTATCCGGGTGTTCATTGATGAGGCATCCCAGGTCATCTATCAGTGGATCTACACCCGCCGTGCTGACGGTAAGATCATGACCGAAGGCGACGACTATGAGATGACCCAAACCAAGGATGATACCTGGTTTGACTCCATGAAATCGATCATATTCAATGTAGCCAACTTCTACAAGGATCCTGTTCTGTATCAGGAGCTGCTGCGGGAAAATCCCGGAGTACAGCCCGGCGCGGGAACGACCATTTACTCTCCTGTTATGACACTGATCCTGAACGATCCCAGCATTTTGGATAATGCCACCGGCAATACAGAGGTTGGCAATCTGCCCCTTTCCAGATATCTGCCCACGCCCTACGGCGGCATGATCGCCCGTACCGGTTGGGAATGGGGTAAGACCTCCAATGACATCGTAGTTTCCATGCAGATGACACAAAGAGAGATCGGCGGTCACCAGCATGAGGATACCGGTAGCTTCCAGATCTACTACAAGGGTCTGCTCACCGGTGACTCCGGCTACTATGTCTTGATGGGCTGCGATCATGATACTGATTATTACGGTCTGTCCGTTGCCCATAATACTCTGTCCATTTCCTCCCTGGCAAATCCCACAGGCGTACAAGTCCAAAAAGTTTCTGTGGATGATCTGCTCAACCCAGACCCCAGCAGCAAATATCTGCGCTCCAAGATCGTAGGTCAGGAATTCGGTCCCAATATTTATACTCCGGACTATACCTACATCGCAGGTGATGTTGCCGGTGCGTACGATGACAATACCCAGGAAGCGATCCGTAGTATGCTGTTCCTGAACCTGGAGTTGGACGGCAATACGAAGTATCCCGGTGCGTTCATTGTCTTTGATCAGATCAAGACAGCAGAGGCCGGCTCTACCAAGAGCTTCCTGCTCCATTCTCAGACCAGACCGGTGGTTAACGGCAATACCATTATCATTGAAAACACCGAGGAAGGCTACAGCGGCAAGCTGGTGAATCAGGTCCTGTATGTGGGTGCTGCCGATGCTGCAGATCCCATCTATAAGATCAAGCGCCTCGGCGGTGAGGATAAGGAATACTGGTACAACGGCAAGAACCACCCCAATGAAAGTACCATGGCGGATAACATGGCGTATGAGCCCGGTTGGGGTCGTTTGGAGATCACCACCACTACCACCAACACCAATCAGACGGACTATATGCTCAACGTCATGTATGTCAGCGATGCTGACGGCAGCACCGAGGTGGTGCCTGCTACCCTGATCAAGGGCAATGGCGTCATGGGCGCACAGCTGCTCAACCATGTGGCGATGTTCAACATGGACGGCAACAACCGTATCAGCAGCACTGTTAGCTTTACCATTCCTGCAAGCGCCGGTCATTCCACCTTTAAGGTCAATGTAGCTGGCATGAAGGCAGGCACATGGACCGTGTCTGCAGGCGGCAAGACCGTGGACTGCGTTGCCTCTGAGGACGGCGGTATGCTGTACTTCGATGCACCTGCCGGTAAGGTTACCATTACCCGCAAGAACGACAACAGCAACAAGACCTTTGACACGGTGGACCACCGTGAGCCCGTGAATGACATCCTGCTGTACAATGTCAACGGCAACTATGTGATCACGGAAGTCAAGCCCGTAAAGAGTGGCGATACCGTTCTGGTTCCCGTGCTCGAGACCTTTGAGATTTTCGACAGCGTCATCACCCGCGAGGGCGCAGTCGTTTCCATCGAGTACATGGGCTTGCAGCATATTGTGATCGACACGGCGAATAAAACCGCAACTGTGAACGATAAGAAGGTGGATGTTTCCGCCTTGCAGGTCGTTGGCGATGAGATTCTCCTGCCCGTTGAGGATCTGGGACTGCTGATCACCAAGGATTATGGCGAGGCAGAATGGAATGCCCGCTCAAAATGCGCCTATGTCACAGCCAAGGCCCCTGCCTACATCCCCGAGGAAAAGCGCGACTTCGACAATGCAATCCAGGTCGAGAACGTGTATCTGACAGATGAAAAGGGTACAGGCAGTGTCGATACATCCGACAGCAGCGGTCTGGTCAACACGCTGGATAATTCCTCTGCATCTTACACGGCACTTGCCGGTTATCTCGGCGAAGCCGGCGGTGTATATGACTTCGGCAGAGTGTACACTTTGGAAGCCATCCACTTTATGTTTGGCCAGTGTAAGACCCGTATCTACACCTTTGAGATTCTTGTTTCCGAGGACGGTGTCAACTTTACTGAGCTCAGCGGTGGCAAGAGATTCAAGTCTGAGAAGACAAAGGAAGAATATGTCTGGCAATCTTATACGATGCCTGAGGATCTGCAGGCCCGCTATGTAAAGCTGGTCGGCTACGGCAATGTGCCGGACAACAACTGGTTCAACTGGCAGGAGGTCGTATTTGTCGGCGTTCCCACTCAGGCAGCTGAGGTCATCAATTCCAATGGCACAACCGTCTACGCAACTGTTGGCGGTGACCAGCTGAGCACCCTGGCAAAGGGCGCAAAGGTGGATGTGGTCCGCACGCAGGTCATTGACAATGTTTCCTGGGCAAAGATCGCCTGGAACGACGGTTATGCTTGGGTCCGCCTGGCGCATATCGCCATCTACAGTGATGCTGAAGCACGGATCCGTGACACTGGTAGAGTGGTCGCCAACACCACAGTCAAGAACGCTCCCTGGACCGACGCAGCCGTGTTGGGACAGATGAGTGCGGGTACAGCCATCAAGATCGTCAAGACGCAAATGGTCAATGGCGTCACCTATGCCCTTGTTGATTTCAACGGCTATCAGGGCTGGATCAATATGACGGACGTTGCCCTAACAGCTGATCCCGATGAATTCTCTGTGGAGTCCGGAACGGTCAGTGCACAAAACGGAACGAAGGTTTACAACCGTTCCTCCCTGACCGCCGCAGTTATGGGTACATTGCCCTTCGGCGCAGCAGTTGAGATCGTCCAGACCAAGGATATTTACGGTGTCGTTTACGGCCGTATCATCTTTGAGGATTTGGAGGGCTGGATCAATCTGGCTGATATTGCCCTGTTTAATCCCAATCCTCCGTTCTATATGGAGATCGAGGCAGAGGACACAACTCTGCATCAGGGTCCCGACTCTTCTATGTATGCTACCGATGGTAACGGCAAGACCACCAATCTGACCAAGGATGTCGTTACAGTTACTGAGGATGATAATGCTTCCGGCGGCAAGGTAGCCAAGCTGGATTGGAGCGGTCGGTTTGCCACAGGTACGATCACCGAGAGCACAGATCTAACCGCGAACCCTGCTCACCTGAGTTTCAGTGTGAAGGCAGAGAAATCCGGAACGCACTTTGTATGGGTGCGCTACAAGTGCTCCAGTGCAACACCCACCATCAGTTCCTATACAGATGGCAATGTCTTTGTTAACAGTATGACCACAGCGAAAACCGGCTGGTTGTACGATATGATGGGTGATGCGGAAGACTACAACAGCACCAAGGTCGAAGGCGGCTATGTGTGGTACCGGCTGGCTGTGTGTGAATGGCAGCAGGGTCAGACCTATACCGTGCGCCTGCGTGGCCGTGACGGTGGTATTTCCTACGATAAGTTCGTAGTTACTACTGATCCTGGCTTTGCACCCGCCATGGAGGATGAGCTGGTAACCATCAAGCCCGACCGGACTGTGGAAGCAATAGAAGTGACCACAGATCCTCTGCGTTCGGATATCGTTTTGAGCGAGACCGAAAAGGGCGTACTGCAGGTCAAGCTGGAAAGACAGCACTTCTACGACAACCTGTATCTGTACACTGGCGGTGCATCTCCTGCGATCGGCTTCCGTTTGACGGCTGACAAGGCTGGCACCTACTATGTATGGGGCAAGTTTAATAAGTTCAGCACTCTGTATGCATCCGTCTCCGGCTATGGCAACGACTTTACCTACAAGTACTACAAGCCGGATCAGAAGATGGAAGCAACTGTCGAAGGCTGGTATCTCATCGGAACATACGATGTGACAGAAGCAGGCGAAAGCGTATATGTTCGTCTGAACGGCAGAAACGGCACCAACATCATCGAGCAGTTCTACGTAACTACGGACAGCAACTTTGTTGGCGTACCTCGCTGCCAGCACAGCTTCAGCACCGATTGGAGCAAGGATGCGGATTACCATTGGCACGCTGCAACCTGTCCCCATGACGACCTGATCTCCAATAAGGCAGAGCACATCTATGACGATGATATGGACACCACCTGTAACACCTGTGGCCATGTCCGTGCAGTCCATCCGCACACCTATAGCACAGAATGGACCAGCAATGAGCGTTATCACTGGCACGCAGCTACCTGCGGCTGTACCAATAAGGTCTCTGAGAAGGCATACCATAGCTATGGCGCAGATAAGCGCTGTACGGTCTGCGGCGCAGAGCAGGAGTTCGTCAGCGACAACGAAATGACCTTCATTGAGGCAGAGGATGTCAACCTCTTCCTGGAGAAGGATACGACCTTCGGGCACAGCAAGGCACCCGTTATGATCGCGGACAATGCGTTTGCATCCGGTGGCAAGGTTGCCCAGTGGTCCTGGACCGAAAATCTTGCTTACGGTGTCTCGATGGGCGAGAATGCCTCTAACCTGACCGCATATCCTGCCCATATCAGCTTCGATGTGAAGGCACTCAAGACAGGCCTGCACTACGTCTGGGCACGTGTATGCGTAGACAAGGATACCAATATCTGGTCCTACATTGACGGCAATACCTACAAGGGTCAGCGTACATCTGCCACCGGCACCGGTTGGGAGTACGACCTCTGGGGTACCGATGATTACTGCAGCGCAAACGAAGAGGACTTCATTTGGGTCCGGATCGGTGTCTGTGAATGGACAGCCGGAAAGACCTACTCCGTCCGATTCAGAGCAAGAAACGGCAGACGGATCGTATTTGACCAGTTCGTAGTGACCATGGATAACACCTACGCACCGAACCAGGATGACCCCATGGCATCCTTTGCACCGGATACTGTGATCGAGGCAGAGGATACCACATTGGATTACACCCGGGTAAATGTGGAAGAAAGTGCTACCGCAAGCAATGAAAAGCACGTCAACTTCAATGGCTTTGTTGGCACATCTACGGCCTTCCTGAGTGCACAGGGCGCACCCGCACACTTAAGCTTCCAAATCAATGCTGCCACACCTGGCAAGTACTATGTGTGGGCGAAGTTCGACAGCGCAGGAACCCTGTTTACATCTATCTCCGGTTCTGCGAAGGATCATACCTATTCCTACTATGAACTGGATAAGAAGTACACACCTCAGTATGCAGGTTGGTATCTGGTCGGTGCATATGAAACCGGTGGAGCAAATGAAACCATTTATGTCCGGCTGATCGGCAGAAACGGCTCAACCAAGATCGACCAGCTCTATGTAACAGCTGACAGCAGCTTCGCGGGCATCAAGCCTCATGAGCATGCTTACAGCACCGACTGGAGCACGGATGCAGATTACCACTGGCACGCATCCACCTGCGGACACACCGAGCTGATCGCCGATAAGGGTGAGCACGTATATGACAATGATACGGACGCTACCTGTAATACCTGTGGCTACACAAGAGTTGTGCACATCCACACCTACAGCTCCGAATGGAGCCATGACGACACCTACCACTGGCACGCGTCCACTTGCGGATGCACGAATAAGGTGTCCGATAAGGCAGAGCACACCTTTGGCGCGAATAAGCTGTGTACCACCTGCGGCGCACCTCTGGTGTATGTGGGCAGCAGCGATCAACTCTTTATTGAGGCAGAGGATGTAGACATCTTTACAACAAACGACTCTACCTATGCCAACCAGATTCCCGTCGTACTGGTAGCTGACAGCAATGTATCCGGCGGCAATTATATCAAGCTGCCGCAAGCAGGTAATGCCAACTATACCACGATCAATTCCAATGATCTGTCCGCATATCCTGCCCATGTCAGCTTTGAAGTAAAGGCAAGCGAGACCGGAACCTATTACGTTTGGGCAAAGGTGAGCCAGAGCGGCGCAAACATCTGGTCCTATATTGATGGTATTACCAAGAGAACCGGCAATTTGAATGTTACAGCAGGTGGTTGGTCTTATGATACCTTCAATACGACGGATGGTTTTAAGTGGGTCATGATTGCAACCTGTAACTGGGAGGCTGGCAAGACCTATGGAGTCCGCCTCAGAAGCAGACAGGCCGGAGCCATCCTGATTGATCAGTTCATGGTAACCTCTGATTCTCAAATAACCACACCTCATGTGCATACATACGGCGCTGAGTGGGGTAGTGATGAAACCCATCACGGTCGCAAGTGCACCTTTGCCGGTTGCACAGCGCTGAAAGACAAGGCTGAGCACAACTTCGGTACCACCGGCGTGTGCGAATGTGGCAAGGTTGGTTTCTATGCTGTAGGCAGCACTCCTGCCTATATTGAGGCTGAGAGCGTGAAGCTGTTTACCGAAAAGGATTCAACTTATGCGAACTTCGTTCCCACGAAACTGTATGACGACGGCAAGGCCGTATATATGGGCGGAACGAATACTGCAGTGATTGGCGGTACGGTGGCAGACTATCCTGCCCATGTCAGCTTCGATGTAAAGGTGAGCACTGGCGGCACCTATTACATCTGGGCTAAGGTGAAAAAAGAGTCTGCAACTCCGTCTGTCTTGACACTGATCAAGGGTGACAAGAACAATAGTGCACAGACCTGGAAATATGCACAATGGGGCGAGACCACGCAGTACAAGTGGGTTAAGATTGCTACCTGTAACTGGACGGATGTAAATGAAGTATATTCTGTGAACCTAAGAGCCAGACAGCAGCATAGCATCATCGACCAGTTCTGTGTAACTTCTGACAGTACCTGGAACGGAACAACCTAATCATGAAAAGGCAGGGGCGCGATTACCGCGCCCCTGTTTTTATGTAGAGAAAGGGTAAGTCATCATCCCTAAAGACAATACCGTGGGGACACTCCTCCGGAGTGTCCGAAACAGAAAAATCGGCACAATTTGTGCCGATTTTTCTGCTATTTCCCGTTATTATCGGACACCGCAGGAGCGGTGTCCCTACAAATAATCATTTTGAGACAGCCGTTTGTTATACCTTATGTTCGCAATAGATACAGCGATAAATATTTGCTTTGGGATCGGTGAGCTTAGCCAAGTGAGGCAGCTCCTGCTCAGTCTGGCAGATGCATTTGGGGTTGGTGCAGACACGATCCTTCAGATAGCCGCTGGTGTCCACAGTCTGCCGTACCGGATTCTGCTCCGCTTCCTGGAGCAGCTTAAGGATCAGCGCCATGCGCACGAACTTGCCGTTCAGAGCCTGGCGGAAATAGGCCGCCCGGGGATCACTGTCCACAGCCACGCTGATCTCATTGACACGGGGCAGAGGATGTAGGACACACATGTTCTTCTTTGCCAAGGCCATCTTGCCGGGATCCAGAATATAGCTGTTTTTCAGCCGGTCGTATTCCTCCTGGGAGTCAAAGCGCTCCCTTTGGATCCGGGTCATATACAGCACATCCAGCTCGGGCATGGCTTCGTCCAGAGAAGAGACCTCCTCGTAGGCAATGCCGTAGCGTTCCAGCACATTGAAGCGGATGAAACCGGGGATTTTCAGTTCTTCCGGCGAAATCAGTACGAATTTGACACCTTCATACCGGGCCATGGCCTCAATCAGTGAATGAACTGTGCGTCCGTACTTCAAGTCGCCGCACAGGCCGATGGTCAGGTTGTTCAGCCGGCCCATTTCCCGGGAAATGGTGAGGATATCCGTCAGTGTCTGAGTGGGATGGTTGTGGCCGCCGTCACCGGCGTTGATCACAGGCACAGTTGCATTACAGGATGCAACATATGGCGCGCCCTCCTTGGGATGGCGTATGGCCATGATGTCTGCGTAGCAGGATAGGATCTTGGCTGTGTCCGCCATACTCTCGCCCTTGGACGCGGAGGAAGAATTGGCCTCACTGAAGCCCAGCACACTGCCGCCCAGATCCAGCATGGCGGCTTCAAAGCTCAGTCGTGTACGGGTGGAGGGCTCGTAAAAAAGCGTCGCAAGCTTTTTATATCGGCATTTTTCCCGATAATCTTCAGGATGGGCGATGATGTCCTTGGCAGTGGCAATGAGCGCATCCAGCTCTGCCACAGAAAAATCCAAAATACTGATCAAACTTCTCATGCCTTTGCTCCGTTCACGGCCAGGTAATTCTTGATCCGGGTGACATTTTCTTCGTTGGCAGGATCTTCCTCGAGGTATTCGATGATGTCATACACATCGACCACGGAGTAGACAGGGAAGCCGAATTCTTCCTCAATCTCCTGCATTGCACCCTTTTCGCCCTGACCCTTTTCCTTGCGATCCACCATGACGAAGGTTGCGGCGACCTTGACGCCGTCCAGATGGCTCAAAATTGCCATGCTCTCCCGGATAGCTGTGCCAGCGGTGATCACATCTTCCACGATGACCACTTCCTCACCGGCCTGAGGAACATAACCCACAAATACGCCGCCCTCGCCGTGGTCCTTAACCTCCTTGCGGTTGAAGAAGAAGGGCACATTCAGCCCATTCTTGCTCAGAGCAACTGCGGCAGAAACGGCGATGGAGATGCCTTTATAAGCAGGGCCGTAGAGGACGGTGGGCTTGTTGCCCACTTTTTCAAAATAGGCCTTGGCGTAAAATTCGCCCAATTTTGCGATCTCCTCTCCGGTCTTGATCATGCCGGCATTGATGAAGTAGGGGATCTTGCGGCCGGATTTTGCGGTGAAGTCACCAAATTTCAGCACGCCTGCACCCTGCAGGAACTGGATAAATTCTCTTTTGTAGGCTTCCATATTCTATCTCCTTAATCACAAAATTCTGCCACGCAGCGCTCATAGGCGGCAACCGGGTCTGCGGCAGCGGTAATGGGACGGCCTACCACGATGTAATCAGAGCCGATGGCCTTTGCAGCAGCGGGTGTCATGACTCGTTTTTGATCGCCCACATCTCCGTCAGCAAAGCGCACGCCGGGAGTGACGGTCAAAAAGTCCTTGCCGCAGCGGTCGTGGACCTTGCCTGCCTCCAGAGGGGAACAGACGATACCGTCCAGACCGGCATTTTTTGCAGTTTCTGCGTAGTGCATGACCACTTGGTCGATGGGAGCCTTGATCAGCAGATCCTTTTCCATGCTTTCCTGATCGGTGGAGGTCAGCTGTGTGACCGCAATGAGCAGGGGACGGGTTCCGTCCTCCCGGGTCAGACCTTCCAGCGCGGCTTTCATCATAGCGGTTGTGCCGGCAGCGTGCAGGTTGCAGATGTCCACATCCAAATGAGACAGAACGGCCATGGCCTTTTTCACTGTGTTGGGAATGTCGTGAAGCTTCAGATCCAGGAAGATCTTGTGGCCGCGGGCCTTGATCTCCCGGACGATGCTGGGGCCCTCGGCATAGTAAAGCTCCATGCCAATCTTCACAAAGGGCTTTTTGCCTTGGAATTTGTCCAGAAATGCGAAGGTTGCCTCTGCAGAAGAAAAGTCGCAGGCTACGATTACGTCCTTACCCATTTTTAACGCCTCCTATAATGTCTTTCAGATTTTCGATTCTATATTTTTCCATCACCCGGGGCAGATCCCGGATAATATCGCGACAAATGTAGGGATTCACCAGGTTGGCGGCGCCCACTTCCACAGTGGTCGCACCTGCCAACATCATTTCAATCACATCTTCGGCGCTGCTGACGCCGCCCATTCCAATGACGGGGATTTCAACTGCGTGCGCCACCTGGTAGACCATCCGCAATGCAACGGGGAAGATGGCCGGCCCGGAGAAACCACCCATGGTATTGGCAATGATGGGCTTGCGGGTGCTTAGATTGATCCGCATGCCCAGCATGGTGTTGATCAGACTGATGCCGTCTGCACCTGCATCTTCACAGGCCTTTGCGATGGAAACAATGTCAGTGACGTTGGGGGAGAGCTTGATGATCACGGGCTTTGTGGTGACGGCCTTGACCGCCTTGGTCACCTCTGCAGCTGCGGCAGGGGATGTACCAAAGCTCATGCCGCCACCGTGAACATTGGGACAGCTGACATTTACCTCAAGCCAGCCCACCTGCTCTTCTTTGTTCAATTTCTCGCAGGTGTAGGCATAATCCTCTACGGAAAAACCGGAAACATTGGCCATGACAGGCTTATGGAAGCACTGTTTCAGCTTGGGCAGTTCTTCTGCGATAACTTTCTCCACACCGGGATTCTGCAGACCAACGGCATTGATCATACCGGCGGTGCACTCTGCGATCCGGGGCGTGGGATTTCCAAAACGGGCATCCTTAGTCGTTCCCTTAAAGGAGAATGTACCAAGCTCGTTGATGTCATAAAGCTCTGCAAACTCATAGCCGTAGCCGAATGTACCGGAGGCAGGGATCACGGGATTACGCAGCTCAATGCCGCACAGATTTACATTCAATCCCATAAGATCTCCTCCTTTTTCATCACAGGGCCTTCCTTACAGATGCGCTTGTAGCCGGTGAGAGTCTTGCAGGAGCAACCCATGCATGCGCCGAAGCCGCAGCCCATCCGCTCTTCAAAGCTCATCTGGCCGGAGGTGTGGGTCGCCTTATAGACGGCTTTCAGCATGGGCTCCGGGCCACAGGTGTAGAAATAGGTATAGCTTTCCGGCAGGGCATCGGTGACGAAGCCCTTTTTGCCGTAAGAGCCATCCACAGTAGTCACCTGGACTCCACAGCCTAAAGCCTTGAACTCGCTTTCATAGAATACTTCACTGGCAGTATTGAAACCCAAAATGACAGAGACGGACTTGCCCTGCGCTACCAGCTTTTTGGCCAGGTTATACATGGGAGGTACACCTACACCGCCGCCTAACAGGACGGGGGCATCTGCGGACAGGGAAAGATCATAGCCATTACCCAGTCCGGTGAGAATGTCCAGCTCTTGCCCTGCGGACATAGCGGACATGGCTTCCGTGCCCTTGCCCACCACCTTGTAGATGATGGTAAGAGTCTTTTCGTCGTAGTCACAGACGGAGATGGGCCGACGCAAAAACAGTCCGTCCAGCTGAATGTTGACAAATTGACCGGGTGCTGTAATGGCAGAGGTGTCTCCGCCAAGCACCATTTTGTAGACATTCTGCGTCAGCGCATCATTGCTGATGACAGTGAAAATACTTTGCTTCATTGCTTTCCTCCACTATTAGCCTTTGCGGTGGTAACGGATGCAATCAATTTTCTGCGAATACTACCGCATTGATTTTTTAGAGTGGTATAAAGTTCATCTGACAGTTTATGCTTTCGGTAGAGTAATTCCAACCAGTAATCTGTCTCAGAACTTTCTTTTAATGCTATTTCTAATTTGCTGACAAAATCTGCGCGACTTTGTGCATATTTCGCCTCATGAATGTTTGCACCAATAGAAGAGGAGCAGCGCAGAAGTTGATTAACATACACGGAGCAACCCCTGATTTCATCACATACGTCTGATACGGTAATAGCGAAATTGATACTATCCTCGCGGAGTTGACTTTTGCTATCAGCCATGGGAGCTCCTCCAATGTCGATATATGGGCTTCGCCCATTCGATATATTTCCTGGCGCAAATTCGATGTAGCTGCGCTTCGATATGACATAAATTCCCCTCTTGCGCTTCAGCGCATATCGAATCCGTTAGGATATATCGAATGCGATGCATATATCAAAAATTACCGAAGGGAATTTATATCGAGGATTCCAAAGGAATCCCATCAGGCATCAATAGTCGAAATGGTCAGCGTGGTCTCTTCCAGCACGTCCAGAAGGACGCGGGCAGTATCCAGCGCCGTGAACATAGTCACATTGTGCTCGGTAGCGATCTGACGGATCTGCACACCGTCATCCTGGCTGGAGCCGGGGTTGCGGGTGTTGATCACATAGGCAATGTGGCCCTGGCGCAGAGCGTTGGGGATCTCTTCGCTGCCCTCACTGATCTTCTTCAGCACGTGGGTGCGGATGCCGTTGGCCTTCAGATAGTTTGCAGTGCCCTCTGTTGCCTCAATGTTGAAGCCCAGGTTATAGAACCGACGGATAAGGGGCAGTGCTTCTTCCTTGTCTTTGTCGGCGATGGTTGCAAGGATCGTGCCGTAATTCTGCAGATGCATACCGGATGCCTGCAAAGCCTTATAAAGGGCGCGGTTCATGGTCTTGTCGTAGCCAATGGCTTCGCCGGTGGATTTCATTTCGGGAGACAGGTAGGCATCCAGACCCCGGATCTTGTTAAAGGAGAATACGGGTGCTTTTACATACCAGCGCTCCTTCTCATCGGGGTAAATATCGAACAGACCCAGCTCCTTCAGACTCTTGCCCAGGATCACCTCGGTGGCGATGTCAGCCAGAGAGTAGCCGGTGGACTTGCTGAGGAAGGGGACAGTACGGGAAGAACGGGGGTTGACCTCAATGATAAAGACATTGTCATCCTTGTCCACAATGAACTGAATGTTGTAGAGGCCCACAATGCCAATGCCCAGGCCCAGCTTCTTGGCGTACTGCAGGATCGTACCCTTGACCTTGTCGGAAATGGAGAAGGAAGGATACACAGAAATAGAGTCGCCGGAGTGAACGCCGGTGCGTTCTACCAGCTCCATGATGCCGGGAACGAACACATTTCGACCGTCACAGATGGCGTCAACCTCCACCTCGCGGCCCTCAATATACTTGTCAACAAGCACAGGCTTGTCCTCGTCGATCTCAACAGCGGTCTTCAGATAGTGACGCAGCTGCTGCTCGTTGGCGACGATCTGCATCGCCCGGCCACCCAGTACGAAGGAGGGACGAACCAGCACAGGATAGCCGATCTCAGCGGCGGCCTTGATGCCGTCCTCGATCTTGGTGACAGCCTGACCCTTTGCCCGGGGGATGTCCAGCTCGTTCAAGAGATTTTCAAAGGCGTTGCGGTCTTCAGCCTTGTCGATGGCGGCGCAGTCCGTGCCGATGATGGTCACGCCGCGGTCGGTCAGCGGCTGTGCCAGGTTGATGGCAGTCTGACCGCCAAGGGAGGCAATGACACCGATGGGTTTTTCAAACTCGATGATGTTCATCACATCTTCCGGAGTCAGCGGCTCGAAGTACAGCTTGTCCGCAGTGGTATAGTCCGTGGAAACGGTTTCCGGGTTGTTGTTGATGATGATGGCCTCGTAGCCCGCCTTTTTGATGGTCATAACCGCATGGACAGTGGAGTAGTCAAATTCCACACCCTGGCCGATACGGATAGGACCTGCGCCCAGCACCACGATCTTCTTCTTATCCGTCAGGCGTGATGCATTCTCACCGGTGTAAGAGGAGTAGAAGTAGGGGATATAGGCGCCCGTATGGCAGGTGTCCACCATTCTGAATACGGGGAACAGATTGTTTGCCTTGCGGAAGTTGTAAACATCCAGCTCGCTGCACTTCCACATGCGGGCAACATACTTGTCGCTGAAGCCCATCTTCTTGGCAGCGGTAAGCACGGAAAGGTCATTGACGTGGGACTTCAGAGTTTCTTCCATGTCCACGATCCGCTTAATGGCTTCCAGGAAGTAGGGGGTGATCTGCGTGATTTCGTGGATCTTTGCAACTGTTAAGCCGCGGTATAGCAGCTCCGCAATGGCGAAGATGTTATCAGAGCGGAAATCCTTGATATAATCCAGCAGTTCGTCGTCGGTCATATTGTCGAACTTGGCGTGGTAGATGTGGTTGACGCCCACTTCCAGGGAGCGAGTGCCCTTCAAAAGAGCCTCCTCCAGGGTAGAACCGATGCCCATGACCTCGCCGGTGGCCTTCATCTGTGTGCCCAGCAGGTTGGGAGCAGAGGTGAACTTGTCAAAGGGGAAGCGGGGGAGCTTGGCGATCACGTAGTCCAGCTGAGGCTCGAAAGCGGCGTTGGTGTTGGCGATCTTGATTTCTTCCAAGGTCATGCCCACTGCAATCTTTGCAGTGACCTTGGCGATGGGGTAGCCGGATGCCTTGGATGCCAATGCAGAGGAGCGGGAGACCCGGGGATTGACCTCAATGAGGTAATACTCGGAAGTATAGGGGTTCAGTGCAAACTGGACGTTACAGCCACCCTCGATCTTCAGCTCGCGGATCAGCTTGATGGCAGAATCGTTGAGCATTTTTTCATCCTCGGGGCTGAGGGTCATGATGGGTGCGACCACCAGGCTGTCGCCGGTGTGGACGCCCACAGGATCGATGTTTTCCATGCCGCAGATGGTGATGGCGTGGTCACTGCCGTCGCGCATGACTTCGAATTCGATCTCCTTGTAGCCCTTGACGGACTTTTCTACCAAAACCTGATGAACAGGGGAGAGCTTAAAGGCATTCAGACCCACCTCCACCAGCTCGTCTTCATTGTAAGCAAAGCCGCCGCCGGTGCCGCCCAGGGTAAAGGCAGGACGCAGAACCACAGGGTAGCCGATGCGCTTTGCGGCTTCCTTGGCCTGCTCAATGGAGTAGGTGATCTCAGAGGGAATGACAGGCTCGCCAATGGACTGGCAAAGCTCCTTAAACAGCTCGCGGTCTTCCGCGCGCTCGATGGATGCGCTGGAAGTACCCAAAAGCTCCACGCGGCATTCCTTTAGAATGCCCTTTTTCTCCAGCTGCATGGCAAGATTCAGACCGGTCTGACCGCCGATGCCGGGGACGATGGCATCGGGGCGCTCGTAGCGGATGATCTTTGCAACGTATTCCAAAGTCAGCGGCTCCATGTATACCTTGTCCGCCACGGTGGTGTCGGTCATGATGGTGGCGGGATTGGAGTTCACCAAAACCACTTCATAGCCTTCTTCCCGCAGGGCAAGGCAAGCCTGTGTGCCGGCGTAGTCAAATTCGGCGGCCTGGCCGATAACAATGGGGCCGGAGCCGATGATCATGATCTTCTTAATATCTGTACGCTTTGCCATATGAAAGCCTCCATAAATCTATTTCAAGTATTATTTGCTGTTTCTTACCTTTTCTAACCAAACCAGCTTGCCGTCACATACGGTGGCCATACACTTGCCCCAAACCTTCCAGCCGGCGAAGGGAGTGGATTTGCCCTGGGACTGGAATTCCTCGGGATCAATGAGGTAGCTTTGACGCATATCCCAAATGGAAAAGTCCGTGGTCATGGGGATGCGGAAACGCTTCCGGGGATTGGTGACCAGCAGCTGCAGGAGCTTCTCAAGAGAGATGATGTTTTCCTTCACCAAGTAGGTGTACAGCAGGGGGAATGCAGTCTCCAGGCCCACAATGCCAAAGCTGCTGCCGTCCAAGCCCTTGCTCTTTTCCTCTTCTGAGTGAGGGGCATGGTCGGTGGCGATCATGTCGATGGTGCCGTCCTGGATGCCGGCGATCAGTGCTTCCCGGTCGGATCGATCCCGCAGAGGGGGATTCATCTTGTAACGGCCATCTTCCTGCAAGTAGGAATCGTCCATGAGCAGATAGTGGGGGGCAGTTTCACAGGTGACATTGAGGCCCTGTGCCTTTGCCTTGCGGATCAGCTCCACAGATTCTTTTGTAGAGATGTGGCACACATGGTAGGCGCAGCCGGTCTCCCTGACAAGAGCCAGATCCCGCTCCACCTGCTTCCATTCACTTTCGGAGCAGATGCCCCGGTGGTGATTCTCCCGGGCGTAGTCGCCATCGTGGATGTAGCCGCCGTTCAGCAAATCGTTGACCTCACAATGGGCAACGATCAGCTTGTTCAGCTGCTTGGCCTGCTTCATGGCGGCGCGCATCATATCGTCGCGCTGTACGCCCTTGCCGTCATCAGTAAAGCCGATGACCTGCTGCGCCATGGCTTTCATTTCGGAAAGTGCTTCGCCCTTTGAGCTCATGGTAATAGAGCCGTAAGGATAAATGTGGATCAGACCGTCCTGCTTGATGAGATCAAGCTGTTCTTTCAGATGTGCCTTGGTATCCGGAACGGGGTCCAGATTGGGCATTGTGCAGACCGCTGTGTATCCACCGTGAGCTGCTGCCAAAGAGCCGGAGAAAATGGTCTCTTTATAAGAAAAGCCCGGCTCTCTGAAGTGCACATGCACATCACAAAAGCCGGGAAAAACAGCATATTCAGGGGAATTGAAAGTACACAGGTCAACGGAAGAAAGACGGTCCAAAATAGAAACACGAACACTGCTGCCACAGAGGGCATCGAGCATTGTTGCGTTCTGATTCTGCATAGTCATACAAACTCCTTTCGCAGCGCGAATATGTAACTTTCTTATCCCGCATATTATACCATGCAAAGGGTGCGGTGTCAACAAAGTTTACATGTAAAAAGTCGTCGGAAAATCCGACGACTTTTTGGTTAGATATTATAAATTTTTTATAGTTCCTCGCTCACTGCCAGCAAAAGGATACCGACGATCACGACAGCAATGAAAGCATAAGTTTTCCAGGAAAGCTTTTCTTTCAGGAAAATACGGGAAAGCACTAGGGACACTACGCAAACAGAGGAGAGGATGGGGGCAGCAATGGCATCTACTCCGCCCAGGGCGTATACGTATGTAAACTGACCGGCGGTTTCAAATACAGCGGCCAAAATCTTGTCCTTATGCTGGGGAATGGGGCCAAACTTTACCTTTTTGGCCTTCAGGAAGATGAACAGGCCCAGGGCGAACATGGCAAACGTCAGCTCATAGCTGGTATTGGCCACATCTTCAATGGTTTCCTCGGTCACATCCACCAAGGGAGAATTGGCAACGTCTTCAATCAGGAAGAAAGCATCATCCAGGAATGTGCCGAAGGCATCCAGCAGGGCGTACACAAAGGGCATACAGAATGCCACGATAGCCAGGGTTTTACCATAATTCTTTTTTCTTGTGGTTTCGCCGTGGTTTTCCAGGAAGCTGACACCCAAAACACCAACGGTAATGACACCGATCGCGACCCAGGTCAGCCAGGAGATCTCTTCCTGCAGGAAGATGACAAACAGCAGGGTGCAAATGACACCGGCGGTGTTCTCAATGGGATCGGAAATGGATTCCTCCAGGAAACGCATGCCGAAATAGGAGAAGGCCATGGAGATAATGTAAAACAGGGAAACGGGAAGATAACGGATGATATTGATAGGATTGTAGTTGATATCCTGGGTCAGCAGGGTGAAGATGGCGTGAAGGCCCATCACTGCGCCAACACAGATGCAGATCTTCAGGTGGGAATATTTTTCGTTGGGGAGAGCGCCCTTTTTGTAAAACAGTTCTGCAGCACCCCACAAAACAGCGGTTGCAATGGAAAAGAATAGCCAAGACATTGTAGTTTCCTCCTTATATATTTACAAGCCCTGCATCCACCATTTTCTGCAGGCTCATTAGGATACCAAGCTTTGCGTGACACCAGGTCAGACCGCCCTGGAAATACACCGCATAGGGGGGACGGATGGGGCCGTCCGCAGAAAGCTCAATGGACGAGCCCTGTACAAATGCGCCGGCGGCCATGATGACTTTGCTGTCATAACCGGGCATGTCACCCGGGATGGGTGCGGCGTAGGAATCCACAGGTGCCGCCGCCTGGATGCCCTTACAGAAAGCAATCATGCCGGCTTCGCTGCCCAGCTCCACTGCCTGGATGATGTCGTGGCGGCTTTCGGTGGCATTGGGAACACAGCGGAAGCCCAAAGGCTCATACAGATTGGCGGCAAAGATCGCGCCCTTTTCAGCACCTGCAACCACAGTCGGAGCAAGGAAAAAGCCTTGGTAAAGGGCGGGCATCAAGCCCAAATTTGCACCCACTTCCTGGCCCAAGCCGGGAGCAGAAAGGCGATAACCGCAGCGGTCAATGCACTCCCGTGTGCCGGCAATGTAACCGCCGATAGGAGCCAGGCCGCCGCCGGGGTTCTTGATCAGAGAGCCCACCGTCATATCTGCGCCCACATCGGAAGGCTCAATGGTCTCTACAAATTCGCCGTAGCAGTTGTCCACCATTACCAGCACATCGGGCTTGACGGATTTGCAGAATGCGATCAGCTCACCGATCTGCTTCACGGAGAAGGTGGGGCGGGTGGCATAGCCTTTGGAGCGCTGAATGGTAATGAGTTTTGTCTTTTCATTGATGGCCTTGCGAATATTTTCGTAGTCAAAAGTGCCGTCTTCCAGCAGATCCACTTGGCGGTAAGTCACGCCGTACTCTGCCAAGGAGCAGGGACTGGGACGAATGCCTATGACCTCCTGCAAGGTGTCATAGGGCAGGCCAACAGGGGAGAGCAGTTCGTCTCCCGGGAGCAAGTTAGCAGAAAGTGCAACGGTCAGCGCATGGGTGCCGCAGGTGATCTGCGGGCGTACCAAAGCGGCCTCCGTGTGGAACACATCCGCATAGACCCGCTCTAAGTTGTCACGGCCCATATCATCGTAGCCGTAACCGGTGGTTGCAGCGAAGCAGGCGGCGCTGACCCGGTTTTTTTGCATGGCGGAAATCACCTTTGCCTGGTTGTATTCCGCTACCTTATCGATTTCGGCAAAACGCGCCTGCAGCTTCTTCAGAGCGGCCTCGCCGTAGTTGTAGACAGCGGGGGAAATACCCATTCCGCCGTAAAGAGCCAATAAATCTTCCATTGTATCAATCCTCTGTTTTTACATTGTTCAGTATTTTGTCAGCCAAGTCATTCAGCGTCTCCGGCCGGGAGACGATCAGACCGGCATCGGATTCACCCAGAATCAGCAAGGTATCTCCGGGCTGAATGTTAAACATTTCCCGGGCTTCCTTGGGAATCACGATTTGCCCCCGGTCACCGACCTTGGCAGTGCCGAAGACCCGGCGGGCGTTGGTTTTTCCTAAAATGTGTTTGCCTCCAGGCATTTCACCACTCCTTTGAATTCATACTTTTCATACTTTTCACACCCAAAGATTATACAGAAAACCGCCCCGGTTGTCAATACCGGAGCGGTAATTTCTGTCATTGCGAACCAGTCCTCAGACTGGTGTGGCAATCTCAATCGATCAAGGGGATTCCCACGCCAGTGTGCGCACTGGCTCGGTTAATCATTGCGCCGTCTGCCGCCGAAAATAGCCAGCAAGCGAACAAGCTGAGCGAGGGCAACCGCCGTGGTAGCCACATAGGTCATGGCGGCCGCGGTGAGGGTCTTGCGCGCACCGCGCTGCTCGTCTTCTGTCAGAAGTTCAGCCGATTCAATGGCCTGCATGGCCCGGCGGCTGGCGTTGAACTCCACAGGCAATGTGACCAACTGGAATACCAAGGAAAGGCCAAAGCAGGCGATACCGGCGTACACAAAACCGTAGGAAACCGTTTCACCAAAGCTAAACAGCAGACCAAGCAAAATCAGGGGCATGGCCAGTTTGCTGCCGATGTTCGTAATGGGAATGATGGCGGCGCGGAGCTTGATGGGGCCATAGTGCTGGGCGTACTGTACTGCGTGACCGGCTTCGTGACAGGCAACACCGATGGCGGCAACAGATGTGGAATCGTGCACGCTGTCAGAAAGACGAATGACATTAGTCTTGGGGTCAAAGTGGTCTGTCAGATTGCCGCGAATCCGTTCGATGCGGACCCCTGCCACGCCGTTTGCACGAAGCACGCGCTCTGCGGCCTGCGCGCCGGTGATGCGACGATAAGAATGCTTTTCGGAATAGCGCTTAAAAGTGGAATTGACATTGGCGCTGGCGATCATGGCCAAAATCACGCAAGGCAGCACCAGTACGATGTATGTCAGATCAAAACCGTAATAATATCCGAACATAGGTTGCTCCTTTCAAAAGATGCTTTTTTATTATACCCAGGCAGAGGGCAGTCATTGCAATTGTTCCTTATTTGCATTATACTACAAGAAATGGGATATGGATGAATTTTTTGAAAATTATCGTGAGTAATTTCCACAGTTCAGGTGTTATAAGGATGAAGAGGTGATCGTAATGGCCCAATTTGGTATAAAAATTGGTTTTGGAGAAGTTGCTTCTCTGGAAACGATTATCCGTACATATTCAGACCCCTTGGTGCGCTTTGCCTGCAGTTTTGTAGGGAGCGAATCTGTTGCCGAGGAACTGATGGAAGACGCGCTGGCAGATGTGCTGATCAGGGACAGAAAGTTTAACGATGAGGCCCATTTCAAAGCATATCTTTACAAGGCGATTCGCCATCGGTGCTTAAATTACCTGCGCTTCCACCGGAAAAATGTTCCGTTGGAGGATGTGGAAGCTGTGCTCTCGGCAGGGGATCTGGAGGGGGACGCTATCAAAAAGGAGCGCGACAGGGCGGTGTTTGCCTGCTTGCAGGAACTGCCATTGCAGTATCGCCAGGTGTTGATGCTGACCTATTTTGACGGCTTTACTCCCGATGAGGTTTGTGCCATCATGTCCCGGTCGAAAAAGCAGGTGTATAACCTGCTTGCCCGGGCAAAGACATCTCTGAAATCTTTGCTTGAAAAGGTGGGAATCACTTATGAAGACATATGAAGAAAGGATGCAATCCGTTCAGGGCAAGCTCAAGAAAAAGCAAACCCAACGCAAGGCCCTGATGGCAACAGCAGGCATGCTGTGCCTGTGCATTGTGGCCGGTTTGTTGCTTCCAAAAGGGAGTAATGAGGGTGTGCCTGTTGAGCCCGGGATCGATATTTCCCAATATAGCGACAGCCAGTATTTTAAGGTCATTGAAGCTATCAGCCGGGATTTGCCGGATAAGGCGCAAGGACTCACCTGGGAAGAATATATGCAGTGGGATCAGGATAATAATGAAGATGTTTTGTTCCAAGGTGACGCACCGAGTAACGGCAGTTCCGCAAATACTTCCATAGAGATCACCGATCACCAGGTAGCAGGTGTCCACGAAGGGGACTTGATCAAACGGAGCGAAACCCATATCTTCTACTTTGATGGGTACTCTTTGAATATTTACTCCATCGATGGTAGTAATTCTCATATCGTCAGTAGTTGGAATTTAAAACGAGACATAGAGGCATATTACAATAGCCCGGAAATATATTTGTCTGCGGACGCATCCCGAGTGACTCTATTGATTCCAGGAGATAAACTGATAGATAATTGTTGGAAAAACTTTGTGAAGATCGTATTACTGGATGTGCAGGATCCGGAACATGTAATTGATCAGAAGACAGTTTATTTGACTGGCAGCCTGATATCCTCCCGGATGGTAGGAGATCAGCTGATGGTCATGACCCGCTACAGCATGAAATATCAAGTGGATTTTGATGACGAATCCAGTTATTTGCCCCAGTATGGCACGCCGGAGGATATGAACCCCATCCCGGCAGAAAACATTGTCGTTCCAGAACAGTTGACAAGTGACAGTTATACAGTTATCAACCTGTTGGATACCAAGGATCTTTCGGTCACTGATGCCGGTGCATTTATGTCCTACTCCAGACAGCTGTATGTATCCAGGGATAACATCTATGTGACCCGCGGTTATACAGATAAGGAAGAAATTGCAGAACATATCACTGCAACCAAGTCCATGACCGAGATCGCCTGTGTGGGTTACGGCGAGAACGGCCTGACCCTGAAAGGCACCTTCTGCGTGGAGGGTACAATCAAGAATCAGTACAGCATGGATGAGCATAACGGAGTATTTCGCATCGTTACCGGCACAAACCGCCGTTACAGAGCATCCGGCAACACCAATCCCGCAACGGATGCTTATGGAAATACCGCTCCGCCTGTCGGCGAGCCCATGCCGCTGCCTCCAACTTACCAGAATGCCAATTTAACCTGCTTCGAGGTGGATACATGGGAAAAACTCGCAGAAGTGAAGGATTTCGCCCCCGAGGGTGAAACGGTAGAATCCGTCCGTTTTGATGGAGACTATGCCTATGTCTGCACCGCAGTTGTGGTAACGCTGAGGGATCCGGTATTCTTTTTCGATATGACTGATCTTGGAAATATCACAGTCAAGGATACCGGCACAATCGAAGGATATTCCAGCTCCCTGATCCAACTAAAGGACGGTTATCTTATGGGCATCGGCTTTGACGAAAAGCGGTGCTTAAAAGTTGAAGTTTATCAAGAGACCGAAAATGGCGTGACCTCTGTTTGTTCCTATGTCAAGGATGCGAGGTTTGCAACCGATTATAAGGCTTACTACATTGACAGGGAGAATAATCTGTTCGGTATTCCCACATATGACGGCTATGTGCTCCTACAATTTACGGGCAGTCAGCTGCGGGAACTGAGAATTGGGGAAATCAAGGGTATTCTCGATCAAGTCAGAGGTGTGGTTATTGACGATTTTCTCTATGTTTTCAGTCCTGATAGGTTTGATCTGAAGCCGATTTATTTCTTTAAGGGAGACGACGCAGAGTTGCTTGGGCTGAAAGAAAATGGAAAGCTTCTTGTTGCAATGGTAGCGGATGCCAAGGGAAAATATCAGTATTCTTTTACAGAAAACGATGCAAATATTGTTGCCGCTTACTTCTCAAGCCTGGATCTGACAACCGACTTCGAGAACAAGCCTCAGCAATCAGCATATATTATATGGAACGTAACGCTTATATATGAAAACGGAGATACTGTGTGCTTTATCTATGACGCTGGTGGATTTGTAAAAGCACAGGATGACACGTGGTATAAAATCACCGATGAGCCAAGCAGTTTTGGCGCTGTACTGAAGGAATTGAACAATAAATAACTCAATGTGACATTATCACAGAAGTCCTCCGAAATTTGGGGTAAAATAAGGCTACAAAACAAAACAAGGAGGACAAAAAGATGTCAGTTCTGAATATCACCAAGGAAAATTTTGAAAACGAAGTTGTTAAGAGCGAGAAGGTCGTTCTGCTGGATTTCTTTGCCACATGGTGTGGCCCCTGCCGGATGGTAAGCCCTATCATCGATGAGATTGCCGCAGAAAATGAGCACATCGTGGTGGGCAAGGTGGATGTGGATGCACAGACGGAGCTTGCAACCAAGTTCCAGGTGTACAGCATCCCCACGCTGGTGGTTATGAAAGACGGCAAAGTCTTGACTCAGTCCACCGGCGCAAAATCCAAGGCGCAGATCCTCGCGATGCTTCCGTAAATACCCGCAGAGCCCACTGCTTCGGCAGTGGGCTTTTCCTTTATCGTGACAATATCACAGTAAAGCCGCCGCTTTTCGGATATACTAAAGAAAAAACAGGAGGTAAGGTTATGGAAAAGGTATATGATGTTTTGGTGCTGGGCGGTGGCCCGGCGGGATACACGGCGGCAATGTACGCGGCAAGAGCCTGTTTGCAGGTGGCGGTTTTGGAACGATTGGCCGCAGGCGGCCAGATGGCGCTGACCCATCAAGTGGATAATTACCCCGGTTTTGACGAGGGTGTGGACGGCTTTGATTTGGGCATGCGCATGCAAAAGGGCGCAGAGCGCTTTGGTGCGGAAACGGTGTATGCCGATGTCCAGTCTGTAAAACTGAATCAGGAAATAAAAGAATTGCAAACGGATCAGGGTACGTTTTATGGGCGCACGGTCATCGTTGCAACCGGCGCTAATCCCAGGAAGCTGGGCCTTCCCATGGAGCAGGAACTGACCGGCCGGGGCGTGCACTACTGCGCTGCCTGCGACGGGATGTTCTACCGGGGCAAGACGGTGGTCTTGGTCGGTGGAGGCAATTCTGCGGTGGCCGATGCGCTGACATTGGCCAGAGTTGCGAAGAAAGTGATCCTTGTCCATCGCAGAGATACCCTGCGGGCTTCCAAGATCTATCACGAGCCTCTGGAGAGGGCAGAAAACCTGGAATTCCGGTGGAACAGTGAAGTTGCATCCCTCTTGCACGATGACCGTGTGGAGGGCGTGGTGCTGCGCAACAAGGTTACCGGCGAAAGTGAGAATATTCCGTGTGATGGCGTTTTCGTCAGCATTGGCAGAACGCCCGCAACGGAGTTGTTCGCCAATCAGTTGGAGCTGGATGAGGCCGGCTATATCGTAGCAGGGGAGTCCACCGAAACGAATTTGCCCGGTGTGTATGCGGTGGGAGATGTCCGTACCAAGGCAGTTCGCCAGATCGTCACGGCTACGGCTGACGGCGCTGTGGCGGCGCACGAAATTGAAGAATATCTGGCGGTAGCCGTTGCTTAATGTGGGATTTTGTGATATAATGGCATCACTTTTTGGAAGAGGGTGAGGCTGTGCATTACGCAACCATCAAAAACTGCGATATTGCCAACGGCCCGGGCGTCCGGGTGAGCCTGTTTGTATCCGGCTGTACGCATCATTGCAAGGGGTGCTTCAACGAGGTTGCCTGGGATTTTGAATACGGCACACCCTTTACTGAGGAAACCATCCAAACCATTTTGGATATGCTCCGCCCGGACTATATCAAGGGCTTGACCTTATTGGGCGGAGAGCCTTTCGAACCCCAAAATCAGGAGCCGATTTTGCAGTTGCTCCGGAGGATCAAATCCCAAATGCCAAACAAGAGTATTTGGGCATTTTCCGGATACCTTTTTGATAAGATCACCTCCGGCACACTGGGGGATTGGACAATCACGAAAGAATATCTTGATTATCTGGATGTTTTGGTGGATGGCCCGTTTGTGGAAGAAAAGAAAAATCTGAACCTGCGTTTTCGCGGTTCAGAGAATCAGCGGTTGATCGATGTGCCTGCATCGCTGCAGGCGAAAAAGGTAATTCTTTGGGAAGATAAGGGGATGCACACATGAGTACCATTGCAGTAAAGAAAGTCAGACCGAATGCAATTTTGCCCACCTATGGCTCTCGTGATGCCGCAGGCGCAGATCTGTACGCTTGTCTGGATGCGTCGGTGACCATCGAGGCCGGAGAAACGGTATTTATCCCTACGGGCCTTGCCATGGAAGTGCCCAAGGGCTGTGCAGGACTGGTGTATGCCCGAAGCAGCTTGGGTGCAAAGCGCGGTCTCGCACCGGCAAATAAGGTCGGCGTCATCGATAGCGACTACCGGGGCGAAATTTCTGTTGTCCTGCATAATCACGGAAAGGTGGCACAGACTGTTTCGCCCGGCGAGCGGATCGCACAGCTGGTGATCACACCTGTGCTGACACCTGCGTATGAAGAGGCAGAAGAGCTAACCGATACCGGCCGCGGCACAGGTGGTTTCGGTTCTACTGGAAAATAAAAAATCCGGGTCGAAAGACCCGGATTTTTGCTTAGTAAAACAGCAGATCGGAATAGGTGGGATAAGGCCAGTAGGACTTATCGGTGAGCTGTTCCAAAGTGTCAGCGTCCACGCGCAGGCTTTCCATGGCAGGTACGATTACATTGCTCATGTAGTCTGCGGCGGCCTCGGTCTCAGCGGGGATGCTGTTCAGCTTGCCGGACAAATCCTGGGATTTTTCATACACGCTGTCGCAGGCGGTGCTGAGCCGTTCCACAAGGGCTTGCTCTGCCGTACAGGATGCGCCGATGGCCTTTTTGTCAATGATGGATTTTGTCAGATCCCGGGTGTAGTGCAATGCAGCAGGGAGGATCTGATGCAACGCCATATCCACACAGGTGCGGCCCTCAATGGCGATGACCTTGCGGTAGGACTGCATATGGATCTCGTACCGGGCCCGGAACTCGGACTCCGTGAAAATGCCGCGCTTTGTGACCAGATCGATGTTCTTTTGGGAAACATAGGTGGGCAGAGCCTGAGCGGTGTTGCTGTGATTGCTCAAACCGCGACCGACAGCCTCCTGTTTCCACTCCTCAGAGTAGCCGTTGCCGTTGAAGATGATCCGCTGGTGGGCGGTGAAGGTGTCACAGACCAGCTTTTGCAGGGCGGCATCGAAATCCGCGGCATTTTCCAAAATATCCGCAAATTTGCCCAATTCCTCCGCCATGATGGTATTCAGTGCAATATTGGGGCCGGCTACGGACTGGGATGAGCCCAGCATACGGAACTCAAACTTGTTACCGGTGAAGGCAAGGGGAGAGGTGCGGTTGCGGTCTGTAGTGTCCTTGGGGATGGAGGGCAGGACGTCCACACCAATACGCAGCAGGCTCTTTTGGGGATCAGTGTAGTTTGTGCCGTTGATGATAGAATTGACCACACCGGTGAGCTCATCGCCCAGGAAGACGGAAATGATCGCAGGGGGAGCTTCGCTGACGCCCAGGCGGTGGTCATTGCCTGCATAGGCGACTGTGGAGCGAAGGAAATCCTGATATTCGTCCACACCCTTGAGGAAGGCTGCCAGGAATACCAAGAACTGCGCGTTTTGCCGGGGCGTTCTGCCGGGCTTAAACAGGTTCTTGCCGGTATCCGTGCAAAGAGACCAGTTGTTGTGCTTGCCGGAGCCGGCCACACCCGCAAAGGGCTTTTCATGAAGCAGGCATACCAGGTCGTGCTTGGCGGCGCATTTTTTCATGATCTCCATGATCAACTGGTTGGAATCGCAGGCATTGCCTGCGTCGGAGTAAATGGGGGCGAGCTCATGCTGGCAGGGAGCACCCTCGTTATGCTTGGTCTTGGACAAAATACCCAACCGCCACAGCTGTTCGTCCAGATCCTTCATAAAACTGGAGACACGGGTACGGATGGTGCCAAAATAATGATCGTCCAGCTCCTGACCCTTGGGTGCAGGTGCACCAAACAGGGTACGGCCGGTCAGTCGCAGATCAAGCCGCTGAGCATACAGGGACTTGGGGATGAGGAAATACTCCTGCTCCGGGCCAACGGAGACCTTGACGCGCTGGGTCTCAGTATCGCCGAACAGACGCAGAATACGCACAGCTTCCCGGGAAATCTCATCCAAAGAGCGCAGGAGGGGTGTTTTCTTATCCAAGGCTTCTCCGGTGTAGGAGAAGAAGCAGGTGGGAATGTAAAGACTTCCATCCTTTACAAAAGCAAAAGCAGTGGGATCCCAAGCGGTATAGCCCCGGGCCTCAAAAGTTGCACGCAAGCCACCGGAGGGGAAGGAGCTGGCATCGGGCTCACCGCGTACCAATTCACTGCCGGAAAACTCCATAATGACACGTCCGTCACCGGTGGGAGAGATGAAGGAGTCGTGCTTTTCGGCGGTGATGCCGGTCATGGGCTGAAACCAGTGGGTATAGTGGGTTGCACCCTTCTGGGTTGCCCAAAGCTTCATGGCCTCGGCGATCTTGTTTGCCACCTCAAGAGGGAGGGCAGAGCCGGTGCAGATACACTGCTTCCATGCGTTATAGGTCTCGGGCTCCAGTCGCTCGCGCATGGTAGCCTCATTAAATACATCGGAGCCGAAGATCTCGGGTACATTGATGATGTGACTCATGTTAACGCATCCTTTCAGAACATACTATGCCATAATTTTATGGCATAACCATCAAAAAAGCAAGGATAAATTTGTGTAATGTGGTGAAATAGACAAAATTTGTAAATCCGCATAATAAAAAATGAAATTTTTGGAGTTTCGTATTGCATTTTTGAGGTGAATAACATATAATAAGCCAAGTAAATACGGATTATTCGTGAAAGGAATGATGGATGTGAGTGCGTATGCTTGCAGAAACCGGGAGGAATTGGAAAGTGAAGCACAAAACTTGCTTGCCCGTTTTGCGGGTTTGAAGGATAAAAATCTGAAGCTGGATATGTCCCGCGGCAAGCCCAGCAGCAGCCAGCTGGATCTGGTCAGTGACTTGCTGACGGTTTTGCAGAAGGGCGAAGAGTGCATGATCGACGGCAGTGACTGCCGCAACTATGGCGATTTGGCCGGTCTTCAATGCGCCAGAGAGTACTGGGCGGATGTATTGGGCTGCAAGAGCTCTCAGACCTTTGTGGGCGGCAATGCCAGCCTGAGCCTGATGCATGACCTGATCGCCCGTGGGTTTACCCACGGCCTTGTGAACTCTCCCCGGCCCTGGTGCAAGGAGGAGAAGCTGAAATTCCTCTGTCCGGTACCCGGCTATGACCGGCATTTTCGGATCACTGAGACCTATGGCTTTGAAATGATCCCGGTTGCCATGACTCCTGACGGTCCGGACATGGATGCCGTTGAGGAAATGGTAAAGGACCCGGCAGTAAAGGGCATTTGGTGTGTTCCGAAATACTCCAATCCTCAGGGATATGTCTATTCAGAGGAAACCGTTGACCGCTTTGCAAATCTGAAGCCCGCGGCACCGGATTTTGTGATCATGTGGGATAATGCCTACTGTGTTCACGAGTTTGAGGGGGAATTTGAACCTTTTCGTGATATCATTTCCCTGTGCGCAGATGCAGGCAGACCCAATATGGTCTATGAATTTGCATCCACGTCCAAGATCACCTTCCCGGGTGCGGGTATTTCCGTGATCGCCTCCTCTGAGGAAAACATTGCCTATTGGAGCAAGCTGGCCGGGGTGCAGAATATCTCCTATGACAAGATCAATCAGCTGCGCCATGTTCAGTATTTGAAGGATAAGGCCCATACCCTTGAGCTGATGAAGCGTCACGCGCGGGTTTTGCAGCCGAAGTTTCGGATGGTTCTGAAGATGCTCAGAAGTGAACTGACCAATAAGGGTATCGCACACTGGCATCATCCTGTGGGCGGTTACTTTGTATGTGTGGCCGCAATGCCCGGAACGGCAAAGCGTACTTTGGAGCTGTGCAAGCAGCTGGGCGTGACCTTCACACCCGCCGGCGCAACGCATCCCAAGGGCATCGACCCGGAGGATTCCATGATCCGGCTTGCTCCCAGTTATCCTCCTGTTGAGGAGCTGGAGGCTGCGATGAATGTATTTTGCGTCTGCCTGAAGCTGGCGGCACTGGAAAAATATCTGGACGAGAAATTGGTATGAAAAAAATACTCGAAAAGTATTGGGATGTTTTGTCCTACCTGTTCTTCGGCGTGCTGACCACGGTGGTCAACTACCTGATCTATCTTCCTTGCTATAACCTGCTTGGGTGGAGCGCGTGGCTGAGCAATGTGCTTGCATGGTGCGTGGCTGTTGCGTTCGCATTTGTGACCAATAAGCCCTTTGTGTTTCATAGTCATGACTGGTCCGGGAGCACTGTCTGGCCGGAGCTGACGAAGTTTGTCGGTTGCCGGATCGGTTCCGGCGCACTGGAAACCGCAATTTTGCTTGTGTGCGTGGACTGGCTTGGTTGGAACGGCAATGTCTGGAAGCTCATTACTGCTGTTTTGGTGATCGTTTTGAACTATATCGGAAGTAAATTCCTGGTTTTCAAGAAGAAAAAATGAGAAAAACGGCTGTTGCACGAATCTGTGCAACAGCCGTTTCTTTATCCGTATTTTTCCTGCAGATAGACGATCGCCTGGCGGTAGCCGTCTATGCCCTGACCCTTGATGGTCTTCTCACAGTACATTCCGGGGTAGGAGACCTGCCGGAATGCCTCCCGGGAATCCACATCAGAGATGTGAACCTCCACGGCTGGGATGGAAACTGCCTTCAGCGCATCCAAAATGGCTACGGAAGTGTGGGTGTAGGCGGCTGGATTGATGACGATCCCGTCATACGCTCCATAGGCGGCTTGGATGGTATCCACGATCGCACCCTCATGATTGGACTGGAAGTGATCGATCTGAATGCCCGCTTCCAGGCTGGTTTTTTCAATCAGCGCCAGCAGATCGGCATAGGAATTCTTGCCGTAAATACCAGGCTCGCGAATACCCAGCATGTTGATATTCGGGCCGTTGATGACCAAAAGCTTCATGTGCATTCCTCCCATATGGTGAGAATCTTTGATGCCGCATTTTCCGGCACGCCGTTGTTGTCAATTCGATGATCAGCAAAGCGCTCATACAGTGGCTTGCGGATACGGAATAGCTCCTCCAGGGGATTTGACTGGGAAAGAGGGCGGCCATCCGTTGACAGGGAAGTCAATTCACGCTCCAAACAAAAGATCGTTCCGTTTTGATGGAGCAGGGAGTAATTCTCTTGTCTTGTGACGCAGCCGCCGCCGGTGGCGATGACCGCTCCGGATAAATGGCCGATTTCCTTAAGCACTTGCGTTTCAATTTTGCGGAAGCCGGTCTCACCCTGGGTATTGAATATTTCCGGTATGGTGCATCCGGCCTTTTCTGCAATCAAGGCATCGGCATCCACAAATACTTTTCCCGTTCGCTCCGCCAGGATCTGTCCCACAGTGGATTTTCCGGACCCGGGCATGCCGATGAGGATGATATTTTCCATCTGCTTTCGCAAAAGTGCGTAGATCTCGTCGATCTTGCTGTCAGCAATGACCTCTCCGGTAAACCACTGCGCGGCCTCTTTCGCTTGAGCTACAAGCATCAGAAGGCCATTCATGGCAATGATCCCGCGCTTTTCGGCATCCAGCAGCAGCTGTGTACGGGCAGGATTGTAGATCACATCCAGTACGCCCTCAAGCCGGGGAAAATCATCCAGGCACACAGGTGTAACACCGGTATTGGGGAACATACCTACGGGGGTGGTGTTTACGATCACGGACGCATCCGCATGCCGATCCAAATTACTGTAATTGTTTTCGCCACTGCGGGAAACGGTAACAACCTGCGCGCCATGATCCTGCAAAACCGCCACAGCCGTTTTGGACGCACCACCTGTGCCCAGTACCAGTACCTTCTTACCGGGAACATCCAATCCGCTGCGCCGGAGCATAGTGTCAAAGCCAAAGTAGTCCGTATTGTGAGCGCTCAGTGTACCGTCCTTTTGGCGGACAATGGTATTCACGGCACCCAGTCGTGCGGCGACAGGGGAGAGAGACGCACAGTAGTCAATGACAGCACTTTTGTACGGAATGGTAACATTGAGGCCGCTAAAGTCGCCGTTTTTCATAAAGTCGCCGATTTCCTCAGAACTTTTTTCAAACAAACAGTAAGCGTAATCTCCCAGGTGGCTGTGAATTTGCGGCGAATAACTGTGCCCTAATTTGGCACCGAGCAGTCCGCACTTCATCACACGACCTCGCAGTAGCTGCCTAAATACGTAAATTCCTCGCACAGCTCATCCAGTTCACAGATCAGCTGGACAAATTCCTCTGAATAAATGGAAGTTTCCAGATCGAAATAGAACATGAATTCAAAATCCCGGTCGGGCAGGGGACGGGATTCCAGCTTGGTCACATTGATGCCCAGTGCGTAAAGCCGTGCCAGCACCCGGTACAATGCGCCGGGGCGGTGATTGAGGATCATCATGATGCTGGTTTTGTCAGAGCCGGGATAGATCTCAAGGTTCTTGCTGATGCAGATAAACCGGGTGCGGTTGTTACCCTCGTCCTGAATGGAAGAGGCAACAGTAACAAGTCCGTACAGCTCCATGCAGTTGCGGCTGGAGATGGCGGCCACATCGGTTCGTCCGGAAGAGGCTACCATTTGAGCAGCAACAGCAGTATTTTCCACAGGAATGATCTTCACACCGGGCAATTTGGCAAGAAAGGCACTGCACTGGTTAATGGCCTGCTCGTGGGAGTAGATTTCCTTTATGGTAGTCAGATCCGCGCCCGGGTTTGCCAGTAAATTATGGTCGATCTTCAGCCGGAAGGTGCGCACAATGGAGAATTTGTGGTGGATCATCAGATCGTACACCTTTTTTACAGAACCGGCAGTGGAGTTTTCAATGGGGAGGATGCCATATTGGCACAGGCCTTTCTCGATGGCACTAAATACGCCATCAAAGTTCTTGAAATACATAATGAAAGGATTTTGGAAGATCTTTTCACAGGCGATTTGGGCGTATGCGCCCTCCACGCCCTGACAGGCCACCATGGGAGCGGTGGGGAAGAGCTTGGGGGTATTTTCAATGGCGTTGTGAATTTGCTGATACAGCGCAGAGAGCACCTCGTTGCGCTTGCTCTGATAGCTTCTGCTCAGCTCAAAGAGCATGGAATACAGCACCCGGGTGTAGTTTGCCATCTCAGGGCCTGCTTTTTCCGCCACATCCTTCAGCTTTTCACGCTCCCGGGCAGGAACGAATACAGGCAGATTATTTGCCTTTTTATAGTCGCCGATTGCGGCGGCAATGTCCATGCGTTTTGCGAATAATTCAACAAGTTGATCATCGATCGCGTCGATCTGACCTCTTAATTCCTTCAGATCCATAATTAGCCTCTTTTCATATCCAAAATCATATCAAAGATCGCAACAGCGGCGGCTGCTTCCACAACGGGTACAGCGCGGGGAACGATACAGGGATCGTGCCGGCCCTTGACCTGAATGGTGGTGATTTCACCGGTTTGCAAGTTGATGGTTTGTTGCGGCTTTGAAATGGAGGGAGTGGGCTTGATGGTAACATCAAAGATCACCGGCATACCATTTGTAATGCCGCCAAGAATGCCGCCGCAGCGGTTGGTGACAGTTTTCACCTGGCCGTTTTCGCTGGTGAACGCATCGTTGCTTTCGCTGCCGCAAGCGGTGGCAAAAGAATCGCTCAATCCGAAGCCCACGTTCTTTACGGCAGGGATACCGTAAACGATCTGTGCAATGCGGCTTTCCACGCCACCGAACATGGGCTCGCCGATACCGGCGGGAAGTCCTGTGATGGCACATTCAATTCTGCCGCCAACACTATCGCCCTGGGCGCGTGCTTTGGAAATCTCGGCCTGGAAAGCCTCGGCGGTTTCAGCGGTAAGAGTAGGGAAAATTTTCCCAACCTGATCCAACTGAGGATTCAGACAATCAAAACGATTGCCGTATTCCGATCCGATTTGGACAATATGTGCGCCGATACGGATCCCCATTTCTTCCAGCCACTGCTTGCACAGCCCGCCGGCAATGCACAGGGGGGCTGTCAGCCGGCCGGAGAAATGGCCACCGCCGGCAGCATCCTGAAATCCGCCGTATTTGACCTGCGCAGTGTAATCTGCATGGCCGGGCCGGGGACAGTTCTTCAAGTTGTCGTAATCCCCGGAACGGGTGTTGGTATTATAAATGATTGCGGCAATGGGCGCGCCGGTGGTACTGCCATTGCTGACACCGGCAAGAAATTCCGGTTTGTCTTCCTCTTTCCTTGGCGTGGACCAATCAGATTGGCCCGGCGCACGGCGGTTCAAAAAGGATTGCAGCTCGTCCACATCTACCCGCAATCCGGCAGGAATTCCGTCCAAGGTCATGCCAATGGCGACGCCGTGGGACTGACCGAAGATGGATAATTTTAAATTTTCACCGTAGGTGCTACTCATAATTTCCTCCTAACCGGCGGTATTCCGCCCAGAAATGGGGGTAGGATTTGTTCACAGCCTCAGCTCCTAAAATGGAGACAGGCTGGGTGCATACGATTGCGGCGATAGCCGCGCTCATGGCAATGCGATGGTCGTTGCAGCTGTCCACAGTTCCGCCTGTGAGTGTGGCAGGGTGGACGGTCAGGGTGTCCTCTGTTGCCGCTGCTTTTCCACCCAAGGCTTCCAGCATGGCAATGACCGATGCCACCCGGTCGGATTCCTTCAGCCGCAGCCGCTGGATGTCTGTAAAGACAGCACCGTGCCTGGCAGCGGCAACCACGGACAAAATGGGTACCAGATCCGGGATATCCGCCACGGAAACAGTGGGCGTTCCAATTTCAAGCTGCCGTAAAATATCAACAACTGCCCGGTCACCCTGCAGAGAAGCCTGATCCAGTCCGTGAATACTCAGATCACAGCCCAAAGCATTGGCAGCAAGCCAAAATGCACCGTTACTCCAGTCACCTTCCACTGCCACATAGCCCGGTGAACGGCGATCCGCAAAGAGATCAAGTGCCGCTTTGGTCAAATCAACATAGGGCTTGGACTCCAGTTTGCCGGTTATGGTCAAGGCGCAATCATCCAGTAGCATATGGGCAAACAGCAGGCCTGTGATGAATTGGCTGGAAATGCTGCCGTCAATGCTATATTCGCCGCTGCGAAGCTTTCCCTGGCAACGAACGGTGTTTTCCGTGGGACGGGAAAGGGAACAACCCATGCGCTCCATTTCTTCCCACAGTGGGGACAGCGGGCGCTCAGGGAGTCGTCCTTCCAGGATAAAGGTTGCGTCCACGCCCAAAGCACCGGCCACAGGAAGCATAAAGCGCAATGTAGAGCCGCTGTCACGGCAGGGAAGCACTGCACTTTGAGGGACACTTTCTACAGGAAAAACCGTATATCCGGATTCCGTTGAAAGGATTTGAGCGCCTAAAGCGCGAAGGCAGTCCACCGTTGCCTCAATATCCCGATTGGTTTCGCTGCAAACAAGCTGTGTCGGGCCATCGGCAAAGGCCGCACAAATAAAAAGACGATGTGCCTGGGATTTCGAAGGGATCACGGTGACTTCACCCCGCAAATGCCGGGGCGTGATGGTGATATTCATGTTAAAGCCCCTCCCGGATAAAGGTTTTCAGAGCTTCAACGGGGGTAGGCACAATGACGCAATCACCAATGGCTTTTGGAACGATCAGATTCACGATCCCACCGCTGCGTTTCTTGTCGGACAAGGCGGCATCGTACAATACATCACATGTAAATTCTGTGGCAGTGGGAAGGCCGAATTGCTGCAACAGCATCACGATTCTATCCGCCGTTTCGCGGTTGCAGATGCCTTGCGCTGCTGCTCCGCGGCTGACAATGGCCATTCCAATGGCAACAGCCTTGCCGTGGGAAACGCCGTAGTGACTGCCTGCTTCAACGCCGTGGCCCACCGTGTGGCCAAGATTCAGCTTCATGCGGCTGCCGGTGTCGAATTCGTCCTCAGCAACCACATCCCGTTTCAGTTCCACACAACGGGTGATGACAGTTTCCCGGTCAAAGGAAAGGCCATGCTCTTGCAGGTGAGAAAAAAGCTGAGGATCGTACAGAATACCATATTTGATGACCTCTGCGCAGCCATCCCGGAAGATATCCACCGACAGAGTATTCAGTGTATCGGTATCGCAAAGCACCAGCTTTGGTTGATAAAAAGCACCGACCAGATTTTTGCCGCACTCCAAATCAATGGCAGTTTTGCCGCCAACGGAGGAATCCACAGCCGCCAAAAGGGTCGTAGGCACTTGAATGTAGGAAATGCCACGAAGATAGGTTGCGGCGGCAAAGCCTGTCAGATCGCCCACAACGCCGCCTCCCAAGGCCACAAGACAGTCGCTGCGGGTCACATGGTTCTTTGCCAGGAAATTCATCAGCTCCAAATAGGTAGCTCCGCTTTTGCTGCTTTCTCCGGCAGGAAAAACAAAGGAAATAACAGAAAATCCTGCATTTTCCAAGCTTTTCTTTGCGGCCACACCATAGAGCGGCCACACATTGGAGTCGCTGACGATGGCTGCCTTGCCCACTTTTGCCACCTTTGCAGTCTCTTGGCCGAGGCAGGACAAAAGACCGCCGCCGATCATTACTTCATATGCAGTTGAGGCATTGACCTTGACGATGTTCATCCGTCCACTTCCTCCTTGCGACGCTTGCCTTCATCAAAAAGGGCAACCAATGCGTCCATGTCCTTATTTTCCAGGGCAGCGCGGTAGGTCTGCAAACTGGCAATGTAGGTATCCAATTCAAACAGCATATTTTCCCGATTTTCCATGCAAAGCTCCGCCCACATCCCGGGATTCAGCCATGCAACCCGGGTCAGATCCTTGTAGCTGCCGGCAGAAAAACCCTTGTGATGCAGTGCGGTGGGGGACTTGATGTAGGCATTGCTCAGCACATGGGGCATTTGCGATGTAAATGCGATCAAGCGGTCGTGCTCCTGCGCCGTGCACACCGAGAATGAGCCAAAATTACAGGGGGCAAGAGCGTCCTTGACCCGTTGCAGCAGCTGCATCTCATCAAAACGCGGGGGCACAAGCACCATGGGCGCGCCTTGGAACAGGTTGGAACGGCTGGCCTTAAAGCCGGAATTGTGAGAGCCGGCCATTGGGTGGCCGCCCACAAAGGTAAACCCGTATTTTTCAGCAAGAGGGAAGCACCGGCTGCAGATCTCTTCCTTGATACCGCACAGATCCATCACAAGAGCATCCGCGTTTACAAGGTGTGCATGTGCTTCCAGCCAGCTCGCACAGCCGTCGGGGTAGATAGCCAGCAGGATCAGATCACAGCAAGAGATGGTGGAGTCATCCAGTCTGCCGTGCACAGCTCCTGCCAGCTCGGCAAAGCCGAATATACTTTCGTCATGCTCAGCTGCAAGAACCGTATGACCAGCCTTGGAAAAGGCCCGGGCCATAGATCCGCCAATGAGGCCAAGACCCAAAACTCCGACTCTCATTTGACGACCTCACGAATCTTCTGAACCTTCTGGTTCAATTCGTCAAATTGGGCAGGGGTGAGGGATTGTGCGCCGTCACACAAAGCGCATGCGGGATTGTTGTGGACTTCGATCATCAGACCGTCCGCACCGGCAGCAGCGGCAGCGTAGGCCATGGGCGCAACCAGGCGTGCCTTGCCGGTGGCATGGCTGGGATCAACGATCACCGGAAGATGGCTCAGCTCCTGAAGTACGGAAACAGCGGACAGATCCAGTGTATTTCTTGTATAGGTCTCGAAGGTACGGATGCCCCGCTCGCAAAGAATCACATTTTCGTTTCCTTCGCTCATGATATATTCCGCGCTCATGAGAAGCTCCTGCAAGGTGTTTGCCAGGCCGCGCTTCAGCAGGATGGGCTTATTTGTTTTGCCCAGCTCTTTCAGAAGATCAAAGTTCTGCATGTTTCTTGCGCCGACCTGAATGATGTCCACATCATTGAACAGATCCAGGGTGCTGATGTTCATGATCTCCGTTACGATGGGCAGGCCGGTGGCGTTCTTTGCTTTCACAAGCAGCTCAATACCTGCGCCCTTCATGCCCTGGAAAGCATAGGGAGAGGTGCGGGGCTTGAATGCACCACCGCGCAGGATGTTTGCGCCGGCTGACTTGACGGCCATAGCCACTTCAATAATCTGCTCCTCGGATTCCACACTGCAAGGGCCTGCGATCATGGCAAAATTACCACCGCCGACCTTCGCGTCACCGATCTGCAGAACAGTATCCAGAGGATGGAACTTCCGGTTGACCTGCTTAAAGGGCTCGGAGACCCGTTTGACACTTTCCACAATGTCCAGCGATGCCAACAGCTCCATATCCACCCGGCTGGTGTCGCCGATCAGACCAAGGATGGTGACCTCTTTACCCTGGGACAGATGCACATCCAGGTTCATGTTCTTCAGCCAGTCGATCAAATGCTGGGTCTGGGCTTCGGTGGTACCGTGTTTCAAAACAGCGATCATAGTAAACAACTCCTAACAAAAAGTGCCGCACGAACAGCGATTCGTGCGGCATTTCATAAATACGATTTGATCCTTAAAAATCCTTGCAGCACAAAACGCTATTACTTTCTGTCACCAAAAAAGTAATAGTTAAAATAAAACTTGGCTGCGAAATTTGTGATAATCATGAACAAATGACCTCTCACGGTGGATTTTTCATTATTATAGCACTGCTGTTTACAGAATGCAAGTGCTAAATTGACAATTTACACAACTTGAAACTCAAAATTTTGGAATATCAGCCGATCGCCTACATCAACCCCAAAAGGGAGCAGTGCGATGGCAACCTCGGATACGACGCCGGTATCGTTGTACTTTACAAAGGCGTAGTCGCCACGGATATCAATGATGGTACAGAGCATAGTTTATTCCTCCGTAAAAATCCGCCCCTGGAGACCAGGGGCGGATCAATGTTAGGTCTTAGTCCTTGTACATCTCGACCAGCTTCAGCAGGTGCTCGTAACGCTCCTTAGCAGCAGCCTCGTTCTTAGCGAACAGCTCGGTTGCACGCTCGGGGAACTCACGGGTCAGACGGCTGTAACGAGCCTCGTTCATCAGGAATTCCTGATAGCCATCCTTGGGAGCCTTGCTGTCCAGAGTGAACTTGCCGGTCTCCTTGGAGGGATCGAAGCGGAACAGGTTCCAGTAGCCGCATTCCACAGCCTTCTTCATCTCAGCCTGGCAGTTCATCATGCCGCCCTTGATGGAGTGCATCTCACAGGGAGCGTAGCCGATGATCAGAGAAGGACCGTTGTAAGCCTCAGCCTCGCAGATAGCCTTGATGGTCTGAGCCTGGTTAGCGCCCATAGCGATCTGAGCAACATAAACATAGCCGTAGCTCATAGCGATCTCAGCCAGGGACTTCTTCTTGGTCTCCTTACCGGAAGCTGCGAACTGAGCAACCTGACCGATGTTGGAAGCCTTGGAAGCCTGACCGCCGGTGTTGGAGTAAACCTCGGTGTCGAAGACGAAGATGTTAACATCCTTGTTGGAAGCCAGAACATGGTCAACACCGCCGAAGCCGATGTCGTATGCCCAGCCGTCGCCGCCGAAGATCCACACGGACTTCTTGGACAGGTATTCCTTCTTGCTCAGGATGTCCTTGACAGTGTCGCAGCAGATCTTGGATTCCAGGTTAGCGATCAGAGCCTTGGTGGCAGCCTTGTTGGCCTCACCGTCGTTGAAGGTATCCAGCCATGCCTGGCAAGCAGCCTTGCGCTCGTCGCAGACGGTGGTCTCCATGACGGAGCGAACCTTGTTAGCCAGGGACTCACGGATGACAGCCTGTGCGGTGTACATACCCAGGCCGTGCTCTGCGTTGTCCTCGAACAGGGAGTTAGCCCAAGCGGGGCCGTGGCCGTTCTCGTTGACACAGTAGGGAGAGGTAGCTGCAGGGCCACCCCAGATGGAGGAACAGCCGGTGGCGTTGGAGATATACATCCGGTCGCCGAACAGCTGAGTCACCAAGCGAGCGTAAGAGGTTTCAGCACAGCCAGCGCAGGAGCCGGAGAACTCAAGCAGAGGCTTCTTGAACTGGGAGCCCTTAACAGTGTTGTCCTGCATGTCTTCCTTGGGAGCGACCTTGGAAACCATGTAGTTGAAGACATCCTGCTGATCCAGCTGAGTCTCCTGGGGAACCATGGTGATTGCCTGAGTGGGACATACGCCGACACAGACACCGCAGCCCATGCAGTCCAGGGGAGAAACGGCCATGGCGTAGGAGTAGACACCCTTGCCCTTGCCGGCCTTGACGGGCACGATCTTTGCAGCAGCGGGAGCGGCAGCAGCCTCAGCCTCAGTCAGAGCGTAGGGACGGATGGTGGCGTGGGGGCAGACGTATGCACAGTTGTTACACTGGATACACTTGGTAGCATCCCACTCGGGAACGGTAACGGCAACACCGCGCTTCTCGTAAGCAGCAGCACCCAGGGGGAACTGGCCGTCGGCCAGATCGTCGAATGCGGAAACGGGCAGGGAGTAGCCGTCCATCTTGCCAACGGGATTCAGGATGGTCTTGACGACCTTAACGGTATCAGCGGGGCCTTCCAGCTCCAGCTCAACCTTGGCATCCTCTGCGTTAGCCCAGGCAGCGGGAACATCGATCTTCACGTAAGCGGTAGCGCCGGCGTCGATAGCATTCCAGTTCTTCTCAACAACGTCCATACCCTTCTTGGCGTAGGACTTCTCAGCAGCATCCTTCATGTACTTGACAGCTTCTTCAGCGGGCATGACCTTAGCCAGGGAGAAGAATGCGGACTGCAGAATGGTGTTGGTGCGCTTGCCCATGCCGACCTTGATAGCCAGGTCGATGGCGTTGATGGTGTACAGCTGAATGTTGTTCTCAGCAATGTAGCGCTTGGAAGCGGCATCCAGGTGATGCTCCAGCTCCTCCATGTTCCACTGGCAGTTGATCAGGAACACGCCGCCGGGTTTCACATCCTGAACGATCTTGAAGCCCTTGGTGATGTAGGAGGGGTTGTGGCAAGCCACGAAGTCAGCCTTGTTGATGTAGTAAGGGGACTTGATGGCGTTGTCGCCGAAGCGCAGGTGGGAAACGGTGACACCACCGGTCTTCTTGGAGTCGTACTGGAAGTAAGCCTGTACGTACTTGTCGGTGTGGTCGCCGATGATCTTGATGGAGTTCTTGTTTGCACCGACAGTGCCGTCGCCGCCCAGACCCCAGAACTTGCACTCGATGGTGCCGGCTGCTGCGGTGTTGGGGGAGACCTTCTCCTCCAGGGACAGGTTGGTCACGTCGTCAACGATGCCCAGAGTGAACTCATTCTTGGGCTCGTCCTTAGCCAGCTCCTCGTAAACAGCAAATACGGAAGCGGGGTGGGTGTCCTTGGAACCCAGACCGTAACGGCCGCCAACCACAGTGATGTCATTCTTGCCGGCCTTAGCCAGAGCCATAACAACATCCTGGTACAGAGGCTCGCCCTGGGAGCCGGGCTCCTTGGTACGGTCCAGAACAGCGATCTTCTTAACAGAAGCGGGGATGACATCCAGCAGGTGCTTGCTGCTCCAGGGACGGAACAGGCGAACCTTAACCAGGCCGACCTTCTCACCGTGAGCGTTCAGGTAGTCGATAACTTCCTCAGCAACGTCACAGAAAGAGCCCATGCAGACGATGATGCGGTCAGCATCCTCTGCGCCGTAGTAGTTGAACAGCTGGTAGTTGGTGCCCAGCTTCTCATTGACCTTAGCCATGTACTTCTCGACCACTGCGGGCAGAGCGTTGTAGTACTTGTTGCAGGCCTCACGGTGCTGGAAGAAGATGTCGTCATTTTCGTGAGAGCCACGCATTGCGGGGCGCTCGGGGTTCAGAGAGTGCTTGCGGAACTCCTCCACAGCCTCCATGTTGCACATTTCCTTCAGGTCCTCGTAATCCCAGATGGCGATCTTCTGGATCTCGTGGGAAGTACGGAAGCCGTCGAAGAAGTTGATGAAGGGAACGCGGCCCTCAATGGAAGCCAGGTGGGCAACAGCGCCCAGATCCATAACTTCCTGAACATTGGTCTCAGCCAGCATAGCAAAACCGGTCTGGCGGCAGGCGTAAACGTCGGAGTGGTCACCGAAGATGTTCAGAGCCTGTGCAGCAACGGTACGTGCGGACACATGGAAGACGGAGGGCAGCAGCTCGCCGGCGATCTTGTACATGTTGGGGATCATCAGCAGCAGACCCTGGGATGCGGTGTAGGTGGTGGTCAGAGCACCGGCGGCCAGAGAGCCGTGAACAGTACCTGCGGCACCGGCCTCGGACTGCATCTCAACGACCTTAACGGTGTCGCCGAAGATGTTCTTACGGCCGGCAGCGGACCACTGGTCCACATTGTCAGCCATGGGGCTGGAAGGGGTAATGGGGTAGATGCCAGCTACTTCTGTAAAGGCGTAGCTAACGTGGGCAGCAGCAGTATTGCCGTCCATTGTTTTGAATTTTCTTGCCAAAATGAAGTACCTCCTAAAAGTATTCAAATTTTACCGCATATATGATAGCACTTTTGTTTCGATTTGTAAAGTCAATTTAAGCGGACTTTTACGGAAAAATTGACAAAAAATCCCCCCACCGCAAGCAAGAGGTGGGGGGATGCTTAGTCCTACCAAAAGTGTGCTTTGTATTTTTCTACAAAGTCTTGGAAATGAAGCAAAATTTCTTCGCTTGTGGTATCGTCTGTTGATGCAACAAAGTAACACTCGGGCGCGTCTTTGAATATCACAATGAAGTATTCCTTTTCGACATCTATAGCAAAGTGGGTGGTTATTGGATCCTTCGGAAAAGGTTTCTCTTTATTTACAGATACGGCAGAACAAATATATAGATCCGGGGTGTTCTTGTTGTTGTACTTTATACATGCAAAACCGGCTGTCGGTGTTGGGATTTCGTAAGTAAAGCTGTCAGAAAACGCAATTTGCAGATCAAGCTTATAAAAGTCTTTGTTTCTGTAATCCCAAATGCTTCCCGCAATGGTAAGATCCATAGCTTGCTGAGTACCATCAGCATGAATAAAAGTGCCGTGCATTTGCCAGTCTAAGGCCGGATCTGTTTTCAAAATGGGATGTTCTATTTTGAGAAGTCCGTCAAAATAATTTTTGAGGTCCATAACTGTGTCGTTACTGTTAGTGCTTGCAACATAGCGGGCGCTGGTATAGAACGGGTTATCTTCTGTATATTTGGTAACCACAAATGCCCAATATTTCAGGTCTTTGCTGAAATAGACGGCGAAAGCCTCATTGCCGTCCGGACCCTTGCCGTGGTAGACGGTATGCAGCATACTGTGCATGTCAAAAACTCCTCCGGGAAGACCGTTACTGTTACCGGGCTCAAATTCCGTATAGGATTCGAATGGGGAGATAATCACATCCAGCTGATCCTCGTGGAACCAATATTCTTTAATTTCTCCTTTGATGGTGACCGGGAATGTACCGATCTCATTGCCCAGCTCATCCAATTTGACCATATCCAGGCTTACGTCGACGGCAGTGGTGCTTTTTGGCAGTTTGGAAAGGATTGCATACAAACATAGCAGCAGGATGAACACAATACCAAGGACGAGAAAAATCCCTTTGGCAATATTCCATATTTTTCGTAACATATTGGTTGCTCCTTTCAGGTGGTATAGCCCACTGCCGGAACTGGCAGTGGGGATTATGGATACACTTTGGCCAAATTAGTCCTTAGCCATAGGGAAAGACCCATGTGAAGTATTCTATCACACTCTCCGGGGTATCAAATTCCTCGGTGGAGCCAAGATAAATTGCTTCGAGTCCCATCATAGGTTGGGTAGCGTCCTTGCTGCTCCGGTCCCATACCTCAAACATCCAACGATTCAGATTTCTGCTGAAGAAGACATTGACTGTAATGGGATAATTTTCGAGATTATTTGCATAATTGTAGTCCAAATAGGCATAAGCATGGTCGGTTATTTCACCGGGAAGCGTGTTGAAGAGTTGGGAATCCCAGTTAAGAACTCCGTCAGAGGACGTAACATCCACGTCCAAAACATCCGGCTTTAAAAGATATTCTCTCAACTGCCCCTTGATGGAAATTTCCACCGTTCCGTCCTCATTGCCCCATCCGTCCCACTTTTGGGCAGAGAGGGTAACATCAACAGGCGTAATTTTAGGGGTAAAGTAGACAAAGGCGGCAATGATCAAAGCAAGAGCAAGGATGCCGCAGATGATAAGAATAATCTTCTTACGCACAGTAAACCCTCCTTAAAATGGTATAGCAGAATTTTACCATAAAAAGGAAGTTCTGTCAAGGTTGATTGGCCAGGGGAGGGACGCTTTACGGAGCGATTTATACTTGTCTTTTTCATCTAAATGCGTTACAATATGGGAAAACACAGAAAGAGGGTTTTGCAATGATCTGCAGTATCCGCACATTGGGTATCATCGGCATCCGGGGTACGGGCGTGACGGCGGAATGTTACATTTCCAACGGGTTGCCCGGCTTTGATATTGTGGGTCTGCCCGACGCCGCTGTGAAAGAGGCACGGGAGCGCGTCCGTGCCGCGGCGAAGAATTCCGGCTTGGCGTTTCCGTCCAGCCGGATCACAGTGAATCTTGCTCCTGCGAATCTGAAAAAGGCGGGTACACATTATGACCTGCCCATTCTTTTGAGCATCCTTTGCGCCGCCGGCAGTATTCGCAGACCCCGTTCCACCAGCGCTTTTTTGGGCGAGGTGAGTTTGGACGGACAGCTGCGCCCCATTTCCGGTGTACTGCCCATGGCGCTGGCTGCAAAGCGGGAGGGCATCAAAGCTCTGTTCGTTCCTGCGGAAAATGCCGCTGAAGCCACACTGGCCCGCGGGCCGGAAATCTACGGCATCCGCAATCTGCGGGAGCTGGCTGCCGGACTGAATGGGGAAACCACATTGCAGCCCGAACCCCTTTGGGAGCCAACTAAGTCCACAGTTGGCGGATTGGATTTCAAGGATGTTTTGGGTCAGGAGAATGTCAAGCGCGCCCTGGAAGTGGCCGCAGCAGGCTCCCATAATGTACTTTTAATCGGCCCTCCCGGTTCCGGCAAGAGCATGCTTTCCAAGAGACTTCCGTCCATTTTGCCGGATATGACCTGGGACGAAGCGCTGGAGGTCAGTCAGATCTATTCCGTCATGGGAATGCTGACTGCCAAAGAACCTTTGGTCTCCCGCCGTCCGTTCCGTTCGCCTCACCATACCATCTCCAATGCCGGCCTGGCCGGTGGCGGCACGAATCCCAAGCCAGGCGAGATCTCCATGGCCCACAAGGGTGTGCTGTTCTTGGATGAGCTGCCGGAGTTCCGGAAGGATACACTGGACATGATGCGCCAGCCTCTGGAGGATGGCCAGGTAACCATTTCCCGGGTGTCCGGTGCGGTGACCTATCCTGCTGAATTCATGCTGGTGTGCGCCATGAATCCCTGTAAATGCGGCTGGTACGGCGACGCATCCGGGCGGTGTACCTGCTCCGAAATGGCGGTGCAGAATTATCGCGGCCGGATCTCCGGGCCGCTGTTGGACAGAATTGACATCGTGGTGGAAGTGCCCTCGGTACATTTTGAGGATCTGCGCGCCCGAGCTGAGGCTGAGCCCTCTGCTCAGATCAAAAAGCGGGTGGATGCCGCCCGTCAGCGTCAGCATGAGCGCTTTGGCGAAAATACCACCATGTGCAATGCACGGATGGGCCCGGACGAGATGCGCGCTTTCTGCACACTGGATGAAGCTGGACAGACCCTGATGAAACAGGCGTTCGATGCCATGGGCCTGACTGCAAGAAGCTACGACAGAATTCTGAAAGTCGCCCGTACTGTTGCGGATCTGGACGGCAGCGAAGAAATTCAGCCTCAGCATATTGCGGAAGCCATCCAGTACCGGGCTGTGAATTTAGGAAATCGATAAGGAAGAGGAAATATAATGAACGAGATCTTTTTGATGAAACTGGGCGAAATCGTGCTGAAAGGTGCAAATAAGCGCCAGTTTGAGAACAAACTGCGGCAGAATGTCCGCCGCAGAATGAGACCCTTCGGTAATTTTGATGTGTACATCATGCAGTCCACCGTCTATGTGGTTCCCGAGGACGACATGGCAGATGTGGACGGTGCATGGGAAGCCTGTCACTGTATTTTCGGTGTGGTCAGCCTGTGTCGGTGCCGTCCCTGTGAAAAGAATTTGGATGCCATTTTTAATGCCATTGAGGAATATTTGGGTGAGGATCTGGATTGCGCCAAAAGCTTCAAGGTGGAATCCAAGCGTTCGGACAAGCAGTTCCCCATGACATCCATTGCTATTTCCCAGGAGATCGGTGGCCGCCTGGCAGAAGCCCATCCAAATGTGGAAGTGGATGTGCACAACCCGGAATATACCGTTTATGTGGAAGTCCGCGACCTGGCGGCCTATGTCCACGGCCCTGCCGAGCCCGGTGCTGGCGGTTTGCCCACCGGCGTGGGTGGTCGTGCCATGTGCCTGCTCAGCGGTGGTATCGACTCTCCCGTGGCGGCCTATATGATCGCCAAGCGGGGCGTGGAGATCGAGTGCGTGCATTTCTTCTCCTATCCCTACACATCTCAGCTGGCTAAGGACAAGGTGCTGGAGCTGGCGCGTATCGTGACGAAATATTCCGGGCGCATGACCGTGAATATCGTCTCCTTTACAGAGATCCAGGAGGCTATCCGGGATAACTGCCCGGAAGAATATTTTACCCTGATCATGCGTCGGTTTATGATGGAAATAGCGCAGAAGCTGGCGAAAAATGACGGCTGCGGTGCACTGATCACCGGCGAAAACCTTGGGCAGGTGGCCAGTCAGACCATGGAGGCCATGACCGTTACCGGCGCTGTGGTGGATATTCCCATTTTCATGCCGCTTGTTGGCATGGACAAGGAAGAGATCGTGACCATTTCCCGTAAGATCGGTGCGTTTGAAACTTCCATTTTGCCTTATGAGGACTGCTGCACTGTCTTTACCCCCAAGCATCCCAAGACCAAGCCCACCATCGGTCAGCTTTTGCACGCAGAGGCAAAGCTTGACCGTCAGGCAATGATCGAAAAGGCAGTGGAAACTGTGGAACGCATCCAGGTAAGATACCATGATGAGCCTCGCATTTGATGTAATCGCCCGGTTGCAGGGCAAGAGCCTGGCTACTGCGGAAAGCTGTACCGGCGGCGGTATCGGAGATGCGTTAACGGCTGTTCCCGGTGCGTCCAATGTTTACAAGGGCGGCATCATCAGCTACTGCAATGAAATCAAGCACAAGCTTTTGGGCGTGCCGGAGGAGATGCTTGCGCAATATGGTGCTGTTTCCGATCCGGTGGCACAGGCCATGGCCAAGGGAGCAAGAGGTGCGCTGAATGCGGATGTTGCTGTTTCTGTGACCGGCCTTGCCGGGCCGTCCGGGGATGAATATGGTAATCCTGTTGGCACAGTATATATCGGCTATGCGGATGCAAATACCTGCTTGTCCAGGCACTTTTTGTTTTCCGGCGATAGGGAATCGGTGCGCGGTCAGGCTATCGAAGCTGCGTTGGCACTGATCTGTGAATTGGTATAGGATCAGGGGCTGTTGCTTTGTATTGCAGCGGCCCCTAAAAAAGTTCGAATTTTTGCAGTCAGCTATTGTGAACTGGAATACTTTGTGCTATAATTCGGTTAGCATATGCAAACTCTTTTGTGTTCTCAGGAGGTTACAATGACCATCAATGATTTGAAAATTGGCGATAGCGGCATTATCTCCACCGTTGGTGGAGAAGGCCCGCTGCGGCTTCGCTTTTTGGATATGGGGTTGATCCCCGGAACGAAAGTGACACTGCAAAAGATCGCACCCATGGGTGATCCGATCCAGATCCACCTGCGCGGATATGAGCTGACCATCCGTCGGGAGGATGCGAAGCAGATCGCCCTTAAGGAGGGATTGGAATGATTTTTGCATTGGCCGGCAATCAGAACTGCGGCAAGACCACACTTTTTAACGCACTTACCGGCTCTAATCAGCATGTAGGCAATTTTCCCGGTGTTACTGTGGATCAGAAGATCGGCGTGATCAAGGGTACGGAGCATCAGGTGGTGGATCTGCCCGGTATTTATTCCATCCGTCCTTATTCTGAAGAGGAAGTAGTGACACGGGATTTCATTTTAAAGCAGCAGCCCGATGCCATCATCAATATCGTGGATGCCACAAATCTGGAGCGGAATCTGTATCTGACACTTCAGCTTCTGACCCTTCGTGTGCCCACTGTCATTGCGCTGAATATGATGGATGAGCTTCACGGCAATGGCGGCAGTGTGGATGTGCAAAAAATGGCACAGCTGCTGGGCGTTCCGGTGGTGCCCATCAGTGCGGCGAAGCATGAGGGCGTTTCGGAGCTTGTGGATACTTTGGTGAGGACGGCCAAGGCACAGAGCCTTCCCAAGGTCATCGACTTTTGTGCAGATGGTCCTGTGCACCGCTGTATCCATGCTGTGAGCCATCTGATCGAGGATCACGCCCGGAATGTGGGTGTATCCCGCCGTTTTTGTGCCATTAAGCTGATCGAGGATGACCGGGATTTCTTTGAAATGCTGGAGCTGAGTCAGAACGAAAAGGAACTGCTGGAGCACTCCGTGATCGAGATGGAGCATGAAACCGGATTGGATCGGAATGCTGCGCTTGCGGATGTGCGATACAACTTTATTGAATCTGTGTGTGAAAAGTGCCTGGTCAAGGCCAAGGAAAGCAAGGAATACCGCCGAAGCGTGCGGATCGATAAGGTGCTGACCCACCGGGTGCTGGCACTGCCGCTGTTTGTTGCTATCATGGGGCAGGTGTTCTATCTGACCTTTGAGGTATTTGGCGCGTGGCTTTCCGATCTTTTGGCCTATGCCATTGACGGACTGACTATTTTTGCCGACAATGCACTGAGTACTTATCAGATCAATCCCATTGTCCACAGCCTGATCATTGACGGTATCTTTGCCGGTGTGGGCAGTGTACTTAGCTTTTTGCCATTGATCGTGGTTTTGTTCTTCTTCCTGTCCATACTGGAGGATTCCGGATATATGGCCCGGGTGGCCTTTGTGATGGATAAGCTGCTTCGCAAGATCGGCTTGTCCGGCCGCAGCTTCGTTCCCATGCTGATAGGATTTGGCTGCAGTGTGCCTGCAATTATGGCAACGAGAACACTTTCGTCGGAACGGGATCGGAAAATGACCATTATTTTGACTCCGTACATGAGCTGTTCAGCCAAAATTCCGATCTATTCCGTTTTCGCAGCAGCGTTTTTCCCCGGGTATGAGGTGCTTGCAATGATCGCGCTGTACTTCGGCGGTATGCTGGTGGGTGTCCTGGCCTCCTTGGTGATGAAATCCACAGCCTTCCGCGGAAAGCCTGTTCCCTTTGTTATGGAGCTGCCCAATTACCGTTTCCCATCACCGAGAAGTGTCTTTCTGTTGATGTGGGAAAAAGCCAAGGACTTTTTACAGCGCGCCTTTGGTGTGATCTTTGTGATCACCATCATCATTTGGTTTTTGCAGAATTTTGATCTGCGGCTGAATGTGGTACAGGACAGTGCAGATTCCATTATTGCAAGTCTGGGTAAATTCGTAGCACCCGTTTTTGCCCCTCTCGGCTTTGGTGATTGGCGGATGGTTACGGCACTGGTATCCGGCTTTACTGCTAAGGAGGCGGTCGTGGGCACCTTTGGCGTGATCCTGGGCGTCAGCAATGAGCAGCTGGCAACCGCACTTCATCAGTTATTTGATCTGCGCAGTGCCTGCAGCTTCCTGACATTTACGCTGTTGTATACGCCCTGTGTGGCAGCGGTTGCTACCATCAAGCGGGAGATGCGTTCCGGCTGGAAGACCTTGGGGATCGTTTTCATGCAATGTGTGGTCGCCTGGATTGTGGCCTGGATCGTTTATACGGCAGGAGGTTTACTATGGGCGTAATGGATTGGCTGTTGCTGGGCTTGATCGCAGCTTACGCAGTGTTTGTGATCTTCATCAAAAAGAACAGGGGCTGCTGCGGAGATTGCTCCCGGTGCAGCGGCTGCCAAAAGCACAATGAAAAGACCCCGCTGTAAAGCGGGGTCTCAGTCTTTCAAAAAACTTGTTTTTTGAAAGACTGACAGAGGTCAAGGAAACCGTCAAGACAAGCAAACCGAAGGCGTCGGCGTACATGGGTACGGTAGACCTTCGGTTTGCGCAGGCGGCTTTTTTGACACGCTAAGACCCCGCTGTAAAGCGGGGTCTTACTTATGTGGGATCGTAATTAACGATGACGCTCATTTCTGTGAGCTTGGATACATCCTTAACATAGTTTCCAAATACACTGACACGAACCAGCATCCGGCAATCTGCAAGCGGATTGATGTTGGACAGCTTGTTGTGATCCAGGTTCACGTAGTTAAGAGCTGCAAGACCGCGCAGGGCAGAAACAGATGTGAGCTTATTGTAAGAGGCATTCAGTTCTACAAGGGCGCAGCTTTTGCTCCATGCCGGTAAAGCGGAAATCATGTTGTGGGAGATGTCCACATATGTCAGCTGATTCAATGCAGCCAGCGAACTGACATCAGATACCTGATTATACGCAATACTCAGACCCGAGAGGGATATGTAGTTGCTAAGAGCAGATACATCCGTCAGGTCATTGCTGGCAAGATCCAATGTGGTCAGTACGGAAGGATTGTTAAACACAGGAATCTCTGCCAATTTATTGTTGGTTGCCACCAGTGTGTTCAGCTTCAAGCAGGTTGCAAGCGGGGCAACAGAGGTCAGAGAATTATAGGAAACATCCAGAGCCGTGAGGTTTTCCAGGGCACTGAGGGGACTGATATTTGTCAATGCGTTGCTGCTGAGGTTTACAACCGAGAGATGCTCTAAAAAGGACAGGGGAGATAGGTCACTGATGGCATTGCTTCTCAGATCCAGATTGACCAGGCGACTGGCGTTGGACAGTCCGGAGATATTGGACAGGCTGCAGTTGTTAAGAATCAGGGATTCCAAATTGGGCAGTGCGCCAATGATACTCAGATCCGCTGCGGACAAAGGACAACCGCTAATGAAAAGATTTTTCAGCTGTGTCATGGAAGAGAGCATCTGCAATCCGTTAAGGTTCGGCTCTTCCATTACCAAGGTATCCAAAAAGGTCAGCAGGCTTAAATCGCTGTAATCTTCCACACCATCCGGAACTTGCAAAGAAGTAATGCGCCACAAATCATCGGAAAACAGCTTGTCAGTGGGGGTCAGGTTCAAGATTTCCCGGAAGCAACTGTCCAGAACCGGGTCGGAAATTTCCACTTCTTCAATGACACCGCCGACTACGTAACTAAAGTAGGCAGGCGTGCTCACCAGGCCGTTTTCGTCCACAGCAATGGCGTTGATCTTATTTTCGCCACCTGTCAGCTGGATCCCCCCCTGATAGGCGTTTTGAATGGATGGGAAATCCTTGCCTGTGACAACATAAAGCTGCGCACCATCGTCGACCTCAATGGTCACGTTCAAATATTGGGTATAATACCCGGAGACGGGTGCGGCCACCGGTGCGGCAGGACGCTGAGCATCCAGCTGCGCCTTGATCTCAGGATTGGTGATGTTCTCCAGCATCTCCACTGCGTCCATCAGCTTGTCCTGCTCCACATAGGTGCGGGACAGGGCTATATACAGATCAGCAGAGCCACCTTCCTTGATGGCATTGGTAAGCACCACTTCTGCCTGAGTATAATTGCCGATTTTTTTGAATCGTTCAGCCAGTTCAATGATGACACCGTCGTCATTTCCGGAGTGCAGATAAGCTTGATTATACAGCCAGGTGGCGGCGCCGTGGTTGCCCCGCTCCTCAAAATACCGGGCACTGCTCAGCAGGACATCCTGCATAAAGCCCCGGTCATAGCTGAAAAGATACCAAACAATGCTGCATATGATAACCAATCCTAGCAGGATCGGTAAAATGCGTTTCATAATTCGCTTCATAAATTGCTCCATTTTGAGATTTTCTATCACTAAATTATAACTGCTTGCGCATATCCTGTCAAGAACAGCTGTTTATTTGGAAAAAATTTCGTCCTTTTCTGCCAAGAAATGCCCGTGCTTTTTGGTAAAATAGCGCTGGGAGGGATATACATGAAGGAAAAATGCTTACAGCTGGTGGCATCGATCCTGCTGGGGCTTGTGCTGCCTGGGTTCGTCATTCGGCTTACAGCACCGGCGCAGGAGCAGAAGATACCGGAAGCAACAAAACCAACGGTGCACTCCGATGAGGTTCCGGCCCCGGGGATCTGGGTGCTTATGGGGAATGAAAACATCCAGTGGATGGTGCTGGAGGAATACCTGATCGGTGTGATCTTAGCAGAAATGCCCACGTCATATGAACACGAAGCCCTGTGCGCACAGGCCGTTGTGGCGCGTACCTATGCGCTGAAACGGCAGGGAGGTGAGCGGCATCCGAAAGGGGCGGTCTGTGCCGATCCTGCATGCTGTCAAGCCTACGTGGAAGTGGCGCAATACTTGGACGGTCTTGGATATCCGGAGGATGTGGACAGAGCCAGGGCGGCGGTGGAAGCCACGGCCGGCATGGTGGTTACTTATGAAAACCAGCTGATCGAAGCAACCTATTTCCACTGTTCCGGTGGCTATACAGAGGATGCGGTAGTGGTATGGGGGGTGGACTATCCCTACCTGCAGGCACAGGAAAGTCCTGGGGAGGAGGGAATGGAGGGCTATTATGCGCGTACATTTTTCCCGAGGACGGAGCTGGAGAAGTTGCTGGACAGAGAACTACCCGGCAATCCGTCCGGCTGGATCGGATGGACCACCTATACAGTGGGCAACGGTGTGGAGACAATGCTTTTTGCAGGTGTTCAATACAGCGGCATTCAGTTTCGGAGTCTGCTGGGGCTGAATTCAACCAATTTCTCCGTGGAAGCCCAGGATGATGGCCTTTGGATCACCACCTACGGAAAAGGACACCGGGTGGGAATGAGTCAAACAGGTTCCCAGGCCATGGCGTTGCAGGGCTGCACATGGCAGCAGATCATTGAACACTATTATCCGGGGACAAGAATTGACAAAATGGAAGATGTGGGGTAAAATACTTCCAAAATCCCTGAGGAGTGATTTCTTTGCCCATTCGTATTCCCAATGATCTTCCCGCAGCCGGGACATTGCAGCAGGAGAATATCTTTGTGATGCCCCAGGATCGGGCAATCAAACAGGATATTCGCCCTCTGGAGATCGTGTTGCTGAATTTAATGCCCACGAAGATCGCAACGGAGACACAGCTCAGCCGTCTGCTTGGCAATACCCCCTTGCAGGTGAATTTGGAGCTGATGCACACCAGCTCCCACAAGTCAAAAAATGTTTCCCAGGAGCATCTGCTGTCTTTTTACAAGAGCTTTGATGAGCTGAAGGACCGTAAATTTGACGGCATGGTGATCACCGGCGCGCCGGTGGAGCTGATGGACTTCGAGGAAGTGGACTACTGGCCGGAGCTTTGCAAGATCATGCAGTGGAGCAAGACCCATGTTCATTCCACGTTCCACATCTGTTGGGGCGCGCAGGCGGGCCTTTACTATCATTACGGTATCAACAAACAGCCGTTGCCGGAAAAACTCTTCGGTGTGTATCCCCATCAGGTGGAGTACAAGCGTTCCATTCTGCTCCGTGGCTTTGATGACCGCTTTTGGGTGCCCCATTCCCGGCATACTACCATTTCCCGGGCGGATATTGAAGCCATCCCCGAACTGAAGATCCTGGCCTCCTCGGAAGAAGCGGGAGTGTATGCCGTGATGAACAAGGGCGGGCGCCAGATCTTTGTCACCGGCCACTCCGAGTATGATCCGGAGACCTTAAAGACGGAGTACCTGCGGGATAAGAATCAAGGTTTAAGCATCAGTGTACCGGAAAATTACTTTCCCAATGATGATGATACCTGCGATCCCATTGTCCGTTGGCGCGGACATGCAAATCTGCTGTTTTCCAACTGGCTCAATTACTTCGTCTATCAGACGACACCTTACGACATCATGACCATCGGCAATGAAAACGGATAAGGGACACCGGCGCAATGCGCCGGTGTTATTTTTTCTGCCAACATATTTCCCGCATCTTCACAGGGACACTGTGGTATATTTAACAGGAGAATGGAAAATGGGGCAATCCGATGCCGCGGAAGGATCTGCGGATATGGCAACGGTGCGCCTGTGACACATTTTCCGGAAGCTTTTCCATGAGAAACCCCCAACGCCGCGGCGTTGGGGGTAAGTTTATGCATTTTCCTCTTCGGACTGTTCCAGCTTTTGGATCATGGAACCGTGGGTAAAATAAGTGACTGCATAGTGGACAAAGGAGACAAGCAACAAAACGGTGTCCACAACCATGATCACATTGACTGCCACAGGATCCATTGTGGGGAACATCACCAGCACGATGAGGCTGACGAACAGCACAGCAGTGGAGATCTTGCCGGTGATCAGTGCGCCGGTGAGCATCTGACCCTTGCGCAGAGTCAGCAGACCTGCTACCAACTGGAATACCTCTTTGATAAAGAACAGAACCATCAGTGGGATCAAGACCGGATATTTGATGACGAGGCAAACGATCAGCGAAAACTGTGTAACCTTGTCTGCCAGAGGATCCAGGATCTTGCCTATGGTGGAGATCATATTAAAGTGCCGGGCGATCTGTCCGTCGATCATATCCGTCAGACAGGAAACAGCCAAAATACCGCCTGCGATGTAGTAATCAATATCCGCATCTGCGTTAAGGTAGATGATGATATAGACAGGGATCAGCAACAGACGAAACAGACTGAGCATATTTGGAATTGTAAAGAAATCTTTCTTCCAGTCCTTGATAAACATTCCCATTTCCTCCGATGACTGCAGAGCAGTCCGTACATTACACTATATTATAGTAAATGCGAATGGGATAATCAAGTACAAAAACAGGAAATTCATAGAAAGTTTATGAATTTTCTTCCGTTTTAGGGATCGTTGCCATGGGATAATGGAGTGCAAGATTCTTCCAGGTCTGCCGATCCAGCTCGCCGGTGGCGGGAAGCAGAGTGAGAACCTGGAATTCTGACAGAGCATTGGCGGTGGGAATGTCCAAAACTCCCGTGACTGCGGGGGCAGTGATACTGCTGTATGTGTCTGATAGAACCGTGAGTATTGCCTGCACCAGATAGATATTAGGATTGGATTCCCCCTGGCGGATCACCTGCCGGGGCTCGAGGATGATCTCCAATGGCTCAACCGGGCCAACGGCCACCAGCGCGGGTTCGTATACAGCGACGATCTGATCCCAGGTGGCCTGATCGGCGATGCCGGTAACAGGCAGGCCGTTTCTGCGCTGGAAGGTAGACACAGCTGTGACAGTATTCGGGCCGTATATGCCATCGGGGATAACGCTGGGCTGAAGATCGTCAGTTTCCGCGATCACCCGGAGCATGGTCTGCAGGCTTCGCACCGGCTGGCCTACGAAGGATTCATTGGGTCTCATCGGATCACCTCCTGGGAAACGGAATCCTGTCTGCCCAGACGCAGATCTTCACCAGGGAACTGCGTCAGGACAGAGGACTGGGCATAGCGCATACGGTTGTTGCCTGCCATCGCCGGCACGGCCCCTTGTCGGGCGGTGTTTGTGGGTCGGATAGGAGGGAAGACCTCACCGTTGCGAAGGCTGGTGTTTTCAATACCGGCAAATTGGTCATAGATCTCGTCCCAAGTGATATCGTCCACCTGTCCGGTTTCCGGCAGCCCCAGCCACCGCTGGGCTGCAACCACCGCCTCCCGTGTGACGGGGCCGAAAATGCCGTCCACAGTGACGGAAGGAATGTTTTTGATATAAGCTGAGAGCACGGACAGCATATACTGCAAATGCCGTACCTTGTCGCCTGTGTCGCCTTCTTGGATGGGGTCTGGATATTCCCAGTTGATGGAATAGAACTGCTGACCCAGACTGCGCAGCTCAGACAGTCTTGTAACAGCGGTATACAGCCGTACCAGTGCATACCAGGTAGCTTTGCCCACGATGCCGTCGGGAGTAAGATCGAAGATCTCCTGGAATTTGCGCACGGATGCTTCTGTACGGCTTCCGAAGATGCCGTCTGCTGTACCAAGCTTCGGAATAGCTGGGTAGTTTTGCGCAATACGGTTGAGCTCCACCTGGATGACCACCACAGCCGGGCCGGAGCTTCCCCGGCGCAGAGGTGTTCCGGGGTAGGACGAGGTGATGCCCCGAATGGGAGCGTTGGCAACGATCTCCACATTTCCGTAGTAATTGCGCAGGATCTGCACATAATCAAGTCCGCGCTGTGCGAGATTCTGACTGCCCCATTGGCTTAAGCCCTCGCAGGTAACAGTTGTGCCGTTACAAAACTTTGCGGCCAAGGGCTCAACAAATCCCGGGCGGCGCAGATAATCATTGAAGAAAGTATCCACCTGCCGGGAAATGCTGTCGAAATAGCTTCGTCCGTTTACAAATGCCTGATCGAAGGCAGTGTTGTTTGTTATGTCAAAATCATATCCGCGACTGCGGTAAAATTCTGTATACACCCGATTCAGTGCAAAGGAGACGATGGCTAAGATGTTTGCTTGCAGGGCACTTTCGTCCCATGTGGGATAGATCTCACTGGAAGCAACATTTTTTACATAGTCGATAAAGGGCACGGTAACATTGGCGGCATAGGCCGACGGCGCGCCCAGATGTACAGTGATGCTTTGTGGTATGGCCGGAAGAACCACCGGTGGCATTTTATCCCTCCTTTATAAGTTTTGCCGCGAGGTGTTGAAGGTTTCAGATTTGTTGCGGCTGCCAGGCAGCTCCGACAGTGGGATCATGGGAAGGTCTTGTGTGGTCGTTATATCGGCAAATACCTGCAGATCATCGATAAAGATCTGCTCGTAATTCTGTAGCCGTGCAATTAGGTTCACAGTTGTATAGGGCCTTTCTCCGGGGTTTGGTGCGAGACTCTCCGAGCGTTCCGGCACGGGTATTGGGATGGGGTCGATACGCCCGCTTCGATCCGTAAGCCGCAAAGCGATGGCTGTCCCGTCGGTGGCGGTAACAGATACAGAAACGTCCTGCAAGGGGATTTGTGCAAAGCTTTCATAGGCGTGTACCTGGATGTAGCCTGTTGCTGGCAGAGGAATCACTCCTTTCATACTTCGCATTATTATATGTGCTTCAGTACGAGTTGGTGCATAAAAAACGCCGTGATTTACAGTGAAATCACGGCGTTTGGCACCCCAGAAGGAATTCGAATCCCCGACCTTCCGCTTAGGAGGCGGACGCTCTATCCTGCTGAGCTACTGGGGCATATGTCTGTGCAATATTGTAACGGATTGTCCGGCGTCTGTCAAGACACCGGGCGCAGAAGAGTTTTTGAAAACCTACTTTACAGAACACCATTTTTGGGATATAATGTATAAGCTATGCAAATTATCGGAAATGAGTGTGTATTCATGAACATTGAATTTGACAGCTATAAACAGAAGCTGAACGACATTCGTCCTGCGCTGGACGGTTTGGCAGATTCTCTGAATCTGGAGGGCCTGAAAAATGAGCTGGAGCGTCTGCATGCCATGCAGGAGGCTCCCGGTTTTTGGGACGACCCCGAGAAGAGCCAAAAGATCGTTATGAAGATCAAGCAGGCTGAAATGAAGATCGAGCGTTACGAAAAAATGGTATCCTCCTGGGAGGATATGATCACCATTTGCGAGATGGCAGAGGAAGAGGACGACGATTCCATGCTACCCGAGCTTAAAGAGGGCTTTGAGGTTCTTGCGAAGGATATGGAAGCCTGCCGGCTGGAGACCTTGCTCACAGGCAAGTACGACAAAAACAATGCTATGATGAGCTTTCAGGCAGGTGCCGGCGGTACAGAAGCACAGGACTGGTGTCAGATGCTCTACCGGATGTACACCCGTTGGGCGGAACGCAGCGGCTTTACCTACAAGATCATGGACTACCAGGAGGCGGATGATGCAGGCCTTAAGTCTGCGTCTATTCTGATCGAAGGCGAGAATGCCTATGGCTTCCTCAAGGGCGAGAGCGGAGTGCATCGCCTTGTGCGTGTATCACCTTTTGACGCCAACGCCCGCCGGCAGACTTCGTTCTCTGCGATCGAGGTCATTCCTGAAATCGAGGACGATTCCGAGGATTTCGAGATCAAGGCCGAGGATTACGAAATGCAGGTGTTCCGTTCCTCCGGTGCAGGCGGTCAGCATATCAATAAGACCTCTTCTGCGGTTCGTCTGATCCACAAGGCGACGGGCATTGTTGTCTCCTGCCAGACCGAGCGCAGCCAGTTCCAAAACAAGGAGACCTGTTTGCGGATGCTGCGCAGCAAGCTGGTGGAGATCCGGGAACGCGAGCACCTGGCAACCATCGCGGACATCAAGGGTGTCCAGCAGAAGATCGAGTGGGGCAGCCAGATCCGCAACTATGTATTCATGCCCTATACGCTGGTCAAAGATACCCGCACCGGTTGTGAGACTTCCAATGTCAACGCCGTCATGGATGGTGCATTGGATCCTTTCATTGAGAGCTACCTTAACTGTCTGGCATCCGGAAACTGGGTGCAAAAATAAATGCTTGCATTTTTCCAAAATGCGTGCTATAATGTCAAAGATTATGTAACACACCCGTGGAGGGAGGTTAAAAAATGGAAGTTGTTAAGATTATTTTGACGATCCTGGAGGTCATCTCCAGTGTTGCGCTGATCTTGGTGGTTCTGTTCCAGTCCGGCAAGGAGGCTGGCCTGTCCAGCGCTATCGCAGGCGGCAACCAGGATACCTACCTGAGTAAGAATAAGGGCGGCAACCTGGATAAGATGCTTGCTTCTGCTACAAAGTGGATCGCATTGGCTTGGATCCTGCTGACGCTGTCTCTGAGCATGATCTGAGATGTCAAATGATAAAACCACAGGGGAGACCCTGTGGTTTTTTACAATAAGGAGAAATTTATGGATACTATGAAACTTGCGGGTTTGGAGCCTGCATCCGTATTTGGTTATTTTGAAAAGATCTGTTCGATTCCCCATGGTTCCCGGAATACCAAGGCAATCAGTGATTATTTGGTATCTTTTGCCGTGGAGCACGGCATCCGCTATGAGCAGGACGAGCTGAATAACGTACTCATGTACCAGGAGGGTACTTGCGGCTATGAGGAGCATGCTCCTGTGATTTTACAGGGGCATATGGATATGGTCTGCGAAAAGGATGCGGATTGCTCCATCAACATGGACACCGATGGCCTGAATATTGACCACGACGGGGAGTGGATCTTCGCTCACGGAACCACCCTGGGCGGCGATAACGGCATTGCGGTAGCCTATATTTTGGCATTGCTTGCTGATAAGACCATTCCCCATCCGCCCCTAGAGTGCATTATTACTGTGGATGAAGAGATCGGCATGGAAGGCGCTGCGGGTGTGCAGCTTGGCAATTTCCAAAGCCGTACCATGATCAACCTTGATTCGGAAGATGAGGGTGTGTTCACCGTGTCCTGTGCAGGCGGTGCCCGAAGCACGATCCACATGCCGGTTCAGCGGCGTGTTGTCTACGGCCCTTGCGTAAAGCTGACGGTGGAGGGACTGCGCGGCGGCCACTCCGGCGTGGAGATCCACAAGAACCTTGCCAATGCCAATAAGGTGATGGGCGAGTTTCTTGGCCGCATTCAGAAAATCATGCCCCTGTGCATTACAAAGCTCTCCGGCGGCGCGAAGGACAACGCCATTCCCCGTTCCTGTGAGGCTACACTGATTCCTTTGGGAATCAACGTGGAGCGTCTCAATGACATTGCGCAGCAGCTGCAATCGGAGATCCGGGAAAGCTATGACGAGCCATATGCGATCGTACGGGGAGACAACGTGGATGCTCTGGGAGGTAATGCCCTGACCACTGAGTGCACCGCCAAGGTGATCGCCCTTCTCAATGCCGCGCCCAACGGTGTGCAGACCATGAGCCAGGATATCGAGGGCCTGGTGCAGACCAGTCTGAATTTGGGCGTCATGTCCCTTGACGAGGAGCTGACCCTGACCTTTGCGGTGCGCAGCAGCGTCAATGCGGAAAAGGTGGATTTGCTGAAACGCCTTGGGGAATTGGCGGTGTTCTACGAAGGAACGACCAGCGAGATGGGCGACTACCCTGCATGGGAGTACAAAAAGGATTCCCGTCTGCGCAATACCATGGTGGACACCTTCTGCCGCATGTTTGGCAAAGAACCGCAGGTGGTTGCCATCCATGCAGGCTTGGAGTGCGGTTTGCTCAGCGAGAAATTGCCGGGGCTGGACTGCGTATCCATCGGCCCGGATATGCAGGACATCCACACCAGCCGGGAAAAGCTCAGTATCGCTTCCACGAAGCGAACATGGGAATTCCTGCTGGAGGTATTGAAGGAACTGTAATAGAAAGATAGACCCTAACCGGGTCTGTCTTTTATTTTTAGGAGTCGCAGAAGCCATTGCCCGTCCGAGCTGTGGAGCACACCACTCAGGTACAGCAGGCAAAGAAGAATCGCAACACCTGCAATGGCCTTTAGGATAGGCGCAGCTGCGAAACCTGCGAGAAAGACGGCCAAACATCCGGCCAGAATGGATCGCACCGGGATGCTGATGCGGATTTGGACACCTGTGATCTTCAAAAGTCGTCGCAGACTAAGGAAAAAGTTGATCACATGGGTGACGGTGAAGCTGATAAAGTACCCTGCGATCCCCAGCTGCGGCAGAAGCACATACAACAGCACTACATCCATGAAATTGGTGCAGATGTTATAGCGGACCGATGCCTTTTGCTCACCCAATCCCTTGATCATGGCATCTGTGACGGCATCGCAATAAAGCATTACCGCCAGCGGTGCAAACCAGCGCAGATACGTGCCTGCATCGGTGCTGCCGTACAGCCTCATGCACAGTGCTTCCGCACTCAGGAAGAGTACGCAGCTGCAGGCAGTGCCGAACAGCAGAGCGATGCGCAGGCTCTGTTTGACCAAATAGTCGATCCGCTCCTTACTCCCGGCGGCATTGCATCGGGCCAGCTCCGGGATCAGCAATTCCGTCAAGCCGAACAGGATCGCCATAGGAAAGGTGAGGATGGGGAACACCATGCCGCATACCGTACCAAAGGCAGCCAATGGGGAGACAACACCCTCATAAAGTGCCAGGCGTTTTGGCACCATCAGATTCTCCACAGTGGAGATTCCTGTGCGCAAATCGTCTGCCAGTGCCAATGGAATGGCGGTTTGCTTCAGCCGTCCGGCTATTGGAATTTTAGCAGATGCCGGCGCGCGTTCCATAAGCCGAAGGATCACAAGACTGCTTAGCGTCAAGATCGTTCCGATGCCGCTGCCCATGACCACGGCCTGACAGGAGCGCGCGGTGTCGTGACCTGCCCAAACGGTCAAAAGCAAAACTGTGCATACCATAGTGCAGAGCTGTTCTGCTACCTCCACAACGGCTAGAGTACCGATGCGGCTTGCGCCTGTGAAATACCCAACCATTACGCCACACAGACAGTTTGCAGGCAGAAATGCGGCAAATAGTCGAACGGAATCCACCACCTCCGGGTGGCCGATCCAAAGCGCACAGATCTGGGGTGCGCATATGTAAACCAGCAGCGCGACCGCAGTGCTTGCAACGAAACTGTATTTTGTGCAGCCGGAAAGTACCCAAAGGATTCGCTCCGGCCGCTTTCGGCCTGCTTCCTCGGCGGTCAGGTACATGGTAGCGGTGCGAATGCCCGCCATACCTGCAACCATTGCCATGGACCCCACACTGAGCACAAGCTGTAACAGTCCGATACCCTCAGCGCCAATGCGCCCGGAAAGATAGACCTGAAAGGAGGTTCCCACAAAGCGCAGCAACAGGTTGACGCAGGTCAACAGCATGGCGCTATAAAAAATCGGCAGCTTTCTGGCCAAAGAAGATCCCCCCTTGTCCACACTCTATGCGGACAAGGGGGGTAAAATGCTGGGATTATTGACCGCCCACTTCTTTACACCAAATGCTTAACGGGCATTCACCGCATTTGGGGCTTCTGGCGGTGCAGACCTCACGCCCAAACCATACGATGCGATGGCAGAAATCGGAGCTTTCCTCCGGGGGCAGGACTTTTCGTAATTGCTGTTCACACTTTTCCGGGTCTTTAGTACCGTCGGTCAGACCAAGCCGACCGGTGATGCGGATACAGTGGGTATCGCACACGGTACTGCCGGGAACGCCGTAAAGGTCGCCCAGAAGCAGATTGGCAGTCTTGCGGCCCACGCCGGGGATGCGTAGCAGCTGCTCCATGGTGTCGGGTACTTTGCCGTTATACTCAGAAATCAGCATTTGACAGGCCAGAACGATATCTCTCGCCTTGTGCTTGTAAAAGCCGCAGGAATGCACCATGCGCTCCACATCAGCAATGTCTGCATTTGCAAAAGCTTCCAATGTGGGATATTTGGAAAATAATGCGGGGGTGATGAGATTCACCCGGGCATCTGTGCATTGCGCTGCAAGCCGTACAGAGATAAGAAGCTCATAGTCCTTTTTATAATGCAGCGCGCAGGTGGGATCGGGATAACGATCCTTTAATTTTTCAATAATGGAATTTACCTTTTCTTCCATAATACTCACTCCTATCGCCAACATTCTACCATAAACTCTGGAAAATGAAAAGATTTTTTTGCACAATCCGTGGTGGCCGGGGATATGATGGACTATGAAATTGGAGGGATGGCTATGGAGGTTACGTTGGATCGACTGCCACAGGGGATACCTGCGACCGTTTTGCAGCTTAGCTGTAAGCCGGAGCTGAGCCGCCGCCTGCGGGATTTTGGACTTGTGCCGGGAACAAAAGTGATCGCCCGGTATCGAAGTCCGGACAAAGGTGTTACAGCATTGGAATTTCGCGGTACTGTGATCGCATTGCGAACCAGGGATCTGAAGGGGGTGCTTGTGAGTTGGAAATGCGGAAGGTAACCGTGGCGCTTGCCGGAAATCCCAATGTGGGAAAAAGTACATTATTCAATGCCTTGACGGGCTTGCGGCAGCATACCGGCAACTGGCCGGGAAAAACGGTGGGCGTTGCCACGGGGTCAATGATAAAAGGAGATACTGTTTTTGAATTTGTGGACCTTCCCGGAACGTATGCCCTCAGCGGCGGCAGTGAGGAAGAGGAAATCGCTGCAGAATATATCACCTCCGGAAAGGCTGACTGGACGGTAGCGGTATGTGATGGTACGGCACTGGAGCGAAGCCTGATCCTCGCCCTGCAGGTTCGCGCGCTGACACCGAATTTTATATTGTGCGTCAGTTTGATGGACGAGGCAGAACGGATGGGCATTGCCATTGACGAGAAGAAATTGTCGGAACTGGTAGGTGCGCCGGTCATATGCATGGCTGCAGGACGAAAAAAGAGCATGGATGATCTTCTAAGCATTTTGTCCCAACGGCCACAATCCCATATGCCGCTTTTATTGGAAGAAGATACAGTTGCTGAGGCGGAGCATATTGCGCGGCAATGCGTCCGCAAAACAGAGGATAAGCAGCAGACCTGGCGACTGAAGGTAGACCGCATTTTGGTCAGCCGCACCTGGGGCGTGGGTATTCTGCTGGGGCTTTTGATGGTGCTGATCTGGCTGACGATCTCCGGGGCTAATGTTCCGTCTCAAATGCTGGAACAGCTGCTGAACAGCGTGTATGATTTACTGCAGCATTGGCTGTACTGGCTGCCGGACTGGCTGCGAGGCATCCTGCTGGACGGAGCATATGCCACCTCTGCCCGGGTGATCAGCGTGATGCTGCCGCCCATGGCCATCTTCTTTCCGCTGTTTTCGTTGCTGGAGGATGTGGGGTATTTGCCCCGCATGGCGTTTTTGCTGGATGGGGGAATGCGCCGCTGTGGCGGCTGCGGCAAACAGGCGTTGACCATGTGCATGGGTCTGGGCTGCAATGCGGTGGGCGTTACCGGCTGCCGTATCATCCAATCTCCCAGGGAACGGCTGCTTGCCATTCTCACCAACGCCATGATCCCCTGTAACGGAAGGTTTCCAACGCTCATCCTGCTTTCCGGTTTGGCGTTTGGAAAATGGGCACCACTGGCCGTGGGCGGTTGTGTGATCATTGGCGTATTGGGTGCGATGGCCACCTCAGGTGTGTTGAGCAAGACTGCGTTGAAGCATACGTGCAGCCACTTTCTCATGGAGATCCCGCCCCTGCGCAGACCGCGGATCGGACAAATATTGGTGCGCTCTTTATTGGACAGAACTTTGCGCATTGCAGGTCGGGCACTGAAGGTAGCTGCACCGGCAGGTGTCCTGCTGTGGATCTTCGCAAGATTCGGATGGCTGCAGCTGCTTGGGGATATCCTCGATCCTGTCGGAATACTCCTGGGTATGAACGGCATCATTGTCTTAGGCTTCGTGCTGTCACTGCCTGCCAATGAATTGCTGATTCCAGTGATTTTGATGACCATGACAGGTGCGACCACCTTGCAGGGCGTGGGAACTGGCGATGTTTCTTCCGTGCTTTCGGGATGGTCGTTGGAGACACTTTTGTGCACCATGATCTTCACGCTGTTCCATTGGCCCTGCGCCACTACCATATTGACCATACAAAAAGAGACCCTCAGCAACAAAAAAACAGCGGTGGCAGTGCTCCTGCCAACCGCTGTGGGTGTGGTGATCTGTATTGTGTTACATTTCCTGTTCCAGTATTTGGGCGGTTAGCGCAGAAATTTCGTAGGCAACACGCTCTTTTTGCCCTTCTTCGGTGCGCTTGATGTAAGTACGGCTTTGGAGTCTTCCGATAATACGGATGCGATCCCCGGTGTGACAGACGGATATATCCTCTGCTGTGCGACCCCAAAAGATGCAGGGCAGGTAATCCGCCCGGCGGAAGCTCCGGGGAACAGCCAGCATGGCATCGCAGATCTCCCGTCCCAGAGGCGTACGGCGATAGATCGGTTCTTTACAGATCGGGCCCTCGAGGATCACGTCATTGCAGGGCTCGCCATCCTCTGCCACGATGGTCAATGCAAAAATGAAGATCAGCAAATGGCGGCTGCCGCCTGTGCGTGTGTTGTGGGATCGGATCTGACCTGTGACGGTAAGCATGCTGCCTCCGGACAGATCAACGGTGTCCAGGATCCGTTCCTCCACCACCACAGGCAAACAGTCGGAATTCCCGGACAGCCGTGGAATGTCCAGATAAAAGCGGTAAAACCGCTTTCCGTGATTTTCATGGGAGAATTCCGGCAAGTCTACCAGTTGCCCCCGAACCGTGATTTGATTGACGATATGTTCCATAGTACCACCTCAAAATTTCAGATGTATGGAACATTCTATGCGGCAAAAACGCAGACAGAACTGTTATCGTTTCCTGGATGTTTTTCTGCCCTTGGGTGCGGGCTTTCGCGGTGCTGGAGCTTTCTTTACGGGTGGCTTACCCTTGGCAGCTGAATAGCCGCCAGCCTTGGGCGGGATCGCTCGGATCAGACACTTCGGCCCGGAGCCAATCAGGTCTTCGCGATGAGCCTTGATCAGTGCTTCCCGGACCAGATAATAGTTTTTCGGATTGCGATACTGGATCAGCGCACGCTGCATGGCCTTTTCGTGGGGATCGGTGGGCACGTACACCTTTTCCATTGTACGGGGGTCAAGCCCTGTATAATACATGACTGTGGAGAGCGTAGAGGGGGTGGGGTAGAAGTCCTGTACCTGCTCCGGATTGTAGCCCATGTCCCGGATGTACTCCGCCAGCTCCACAGCCTCTTTCATGGTAGAGCCGGGATGGCTGGACATGAGGTAGGGCACAAGGAACTGATTCATCCCGTACTGCTTGTTCAGGGCGTAGTATTTTTCCACAAAGCGGTTGTAAACCGCGTTTTTGGGCTTGCCCATCCGGTTCAGCACCGCATCGGAAACATGCTCCGGGGCGACCTTCAGCTGTCCGGAAATATGATACTGCACAAGCTCCTTGAAGAAGGTATCCTTCTTGTCTGCCAGCAGATAGTCAAAGCGGATGCCACTGCGCACAAAAACTTTTTTGACACCTTCGATCTTTCGCAGCTTCCGCAGAAGCGAAACATAATCGGAATGGTCAGCCTTCATGTTTTTGCAGGGCGTGGGGAACAGGCATTGACGACCACCGCATGCACCCTTGCTCAGCTGCTTTTCGCAGGCAGGTGCACGGAAATTGGCAGTCGGGCCGCCCACATCGTGGATATAGCCCTTGAAATCCTTTTCTTTGACGATCTTTTCCGCCTCTGCCAAAATGGATTCGTGGCTTCTCGACTGGATAATCCGTCCTTGATGAAAAGTCAGCGCGCAGAAGGAGCATGCACCAAAGCAGCCGCGACAGCTGGTGAGGCTGAATTTTACTTCTTCAATGGCGGGCACGCCGCCTGCTTTGGTGTAGCTGGGATGCCACGCACGCTCGTAGGGCAGGGAATAGACCTCGTCCATTTCCTCCTGCGTCAGCGGCTTCTGAGGAAGATTTTGCACCACTGACACCTTGCCATAGGATTCAACCAGCCGCTTGGCAGTAAAGGGGTCACAGTTACCATACTGAATCTTGAAGGATTCAGCGTACTTGCGCTTATTGGATTTCAGTTCGTCAAAAGCGGGCAGGGTAATGGTGGGCAGGCTTTGATCAACCTCGGCGGTTTTGAATACTGTGCCGTCCACATACGTAATATCCTTGATATCCAGCCCGGAATTGAGCGCATCTGCGATCTCCAGAATGCTCTTCTCGCCCATGCCGTACATAAGAAGATCGGCCTGAGAATCCAGCAAAATGGACCGCTTCATGCTTTCAGACCAGTAGTCGTAATGACCCAGACGACGCAGACTGGCTTCAATACCGCCAATGAGGATGGGTATATCCTTGTAAAGCTGACGGATCAGATTGCAGTAGACGATGGTGGCATAATCCGGTCGCTTGCCCATCACACCGCCGGGGGTGAAGGCGTCAGTTTTCCGCTTGTGTTTGGTGACGGAGTAGTGATTCACCATGGAGTCCATATTGCCGCCGGACACCAGAAAACCAAGGCGCGGGCGACCAAAAATGTCGATAGATTTGGGATTTTTCCAGTCCGGCTGGGAGATGATGCCCACACTGTAGCCGTGATGCTCCAAAACCCTGCTGATGATGGCATGGCCGAAAGAGGGATGGTCAACATACGCATCCCCGATGATATACACGAAATCACAGCATTCCCAGCCGCGTTCCAGCATTTCCTGTTTGTTGATGGGAAGAAAAGACATAGTTCATCCTCCTGCATTTGCTTTTTTCATTATAGCAGAGATACGCGAAAAAGAGAAGAACTTTTTCCTCGGTTGACAAATGTGGTATGATAAAGAAAAAAGGAGGCATGAGCATGGCTGTCAGATTGAACGAAGATAAAGAAATGGTCGCATCGATCAAGGAAGGCTTAAAGCGCACCGGCGGTTATTGTCCCTGCCGTCTGCAGCGCACAGAGGAGAATAAGTGCATCTGCGCCGAATTTCGTGCACAGATCGAGGATCCGGATTTTAAGGGCTACTGCCACTGCATGCTCTATTACAAGGACTAAAAACTTTTTCAAAAAAACGGAAAAAAGGTGTTGACAAATTTTGCGCCGCGTGGTATTATAGCGTGGCGGTTGGGCAACAGTCCTTCCGTAACAATTTGGGCGAGTGGTGGAATTGGTAGACTCGCTAGATTCAGGTTCTAGTGTCCATTACGGACGTGCGGGTTCAAGTCCCGCCTCGCCCACCAAAGAGAAAACCCGGTATTCGTTTCGAATACCGGGTTTTTGCAGTTTTATTGCCGATTTTTATCAGTAGAATGTTTGAAAGTAGGGGAGAGGGGATATTGTGTTTCCCTTATTGTTTCCCTTATGCGTTTACAGCCTGGATAAATTGCTCCATTCTGGCGGCGCTGGCCTGCTTCATTTGCTCGGTTACATGGCCATATACATCCAAGGTAAAGGCGGCTGTGGCATGACCTAGATTTTCCTGCACGGTTTTGATATCATCGCCGGATTTGATGCTTGCGACGGCGTAGGAATGGCGCAGATCGTGGAAGCGGGTATTCGGACTGCCAATCTCAACCATAATTTGCTTAAAGTCCAGATATACTGTTTGGTGCTTTAGGTGGCGGCCTAGCTCATCGGTAAACACGAATCCGCTGTTCTCCCAGCACTCACCATATCGCAGACGGTTCTCCAATTGTTGCCGCTTGACTCTTTGCAGAGTAGCAACGACCGAAGGTGCGATGGCTAAGGTACGACCCTTGCCGTTCTTGGTAGTCGCAAGTGTATACTCTCCACGAGAACCCCGGATTTTTTGGAGCTGCTTGTTTATTGTGATTCTGCCTTTGGTAAGATCTACGCAGTCCCACTGCAATCCAAGCACTTCACTTTCACGCATGCCGGTAAAGATGGTTACCATGAACAGATTCTCAAAACGGTGGCCTTTGATGGCTTTTAGAAAAGCTGAGATCTGTGTTTCATCCAAAGGCTTAATTTCTTTTTTGATGATCTTAGGGAGCACACAGGGATCAGTCGGATTGAAACGGATGTATCCGTTTGCAACGGCCTGCGCCATGGCCTTGTGAAGGATGCCGTGGACATTTTTGACACTCTTTGGGGAAAGTGCTTCCCGTTCTTTGGTGGCGGCCGACAGACCATTATAGAAATTCTGAATAGTGTGTGCTGCCAGAGATTCCAGTTTGATAGCGCCAAGGCCGGGCTTTAAGTGAGTTTTGACAATGGTTTTATAACTGTCTACCGTGCGGGGCTTTACAGCACCAAGATATTCGGCGGTCCAAATATCCAGCCATTGGCCGACTGTCATTTTACTGGGGGCGGTGTATGTGCCCTCGTCGATAGCGGTGGTGGCAGCTTTTAGTTTCTGCGCCACTTCCTTTTGGGTCTTGCCGGTGATTGACCGCTGGATCTGTTTGCCGGTGCCCGGATCGTAGCCGGCGGTATACCTGGCTTCCCAGAACTGGTACTCTTTGCCGTTACGCGTCACGGTCTTCTTACGGATCGTGCCGGTTCCGGCTGCGGATTTTCTTGCCATATTTATTCCTCCTTGATTTTTCGGAGGGGGTATGGTATCCTAGAAAAGGATAGACTACCCCCTTGGTGGTTCGAGTGGGTGCTGTCTGTTGTCCCTTCCCGGGGTAGGAGCCGGGGAGGGATTTTTTATTTCAAAATGCCATTAATATTTATAGCTGGAGCGCCATCGAATACTGATGGGCGTGTTTTAATTCGGTGAACGCCACTCATACGTGCCATACGGCACATATCCATTTTTTGATCTGCTGGTAGATCGAGGACATCCATACAATCTTCGAAGCCGACAGCGTAACCACAAATATATCCGCTATGGCGGCCTTTCTCATAAGTCTTCTCTTCTAATTGATTTTCTAAAGAGCGAATGCGCGATTGTAGGTGTAGATTGTGAGTTTTAAGATCACAGATTTCTGAAATGTATTCCTGCTGGGCATCACCAAGTTTTTCGGCAGCGGAACGACGGTATAATTCTTCTTTGTGATCAAGATAAAAATGCATAATGAGACCAACGAAAAGAGAAAGCGCTGCTGAAATGAAATGGATTATTACCAACAGCTTAACCCAGAAGCGATGGCTCTTCTCTTCGTCAAACTGCTTTGCGTAGTTACCGGTGATATCAGAGATGAAATATGAAATAGTCATTACACCGATTGAACCGAAAATTTCATAAATAAGCATAGGAGATACCTCTGCGGATATTACCGAACGGCGCTGGTGAAGGCGATGGCCTTACCAAGGATGCGGACGGTGTTCATATCATCGCCCCACAGGACGATGGGCCGGTACTGGGGGTTCTCCGGCTCCAAAGAAATGTGATCATCAAAGATACGGATGCGCTTCAATGTGGCGTCGGTGTCGATCAGGACGGCAGCAATCTCCCCGGATTCCACGGTATCCTGCTGACGGATGTATACGATATCGCCGTCGAAGATTCGTGCATTGATCATGCTGTCACCCTGGCAGGTGAGAGCGAAGTCAGCGTGGATGTTCTTGGGAATATCGATATACTCCTCAATGTGTTCCTCTGCAAGGATAGGTGCGCCGCAGGCAATCCTACCGAGCAGGGGAATTTTGCGCATTTCGGGCATGGGGATGATGTTGGAAGGCATGCCATCCCATATTGCCTTGTTGACGATATCGGTTTTACCGAGCAGATAGTCCATATCCACATTGAAAAAATCAGCAATTTTTTCTAATGTTTCTAAACCGGGTTCACGCTCACCGCGCTCATACATATTGATGCTGCTCTTGGACATGCCAATAATTTTGGCAAAATCCATTTGCGACATGTCGCGGGCTGTTCGGAGTTGCCGTAGCCTCTCTGAAAACTTAGTCATAGTAATCCTCCTAATAAAGATACTGATATTATAATACACAAAATGTGCACTTTGTGCAATTGTGAAAGTGCACAAAAAGTGCAAATAGTATTTATGCACATTTTGTGTGCAATTTTGATTGACAAATGAGCACGGATAGTGTATCTTGAATATGCGAGCACTAAAAGTGCACAATGTCAGGAGGTGAAAATAATGAGCACAGGTGCAAAACTGAAAGAACTTAGAGGCACTAAAACGCAGCAAGAGGTGGCGAAGGGGATTGGAATTACCAAGTCAGCACTTGCAATGTATGAAAGAGATGAGCGGATCCCGCGTGATGAAGTAAAGATTCGCATTGCGGAGTATTTTGGAGTATCCTTACTCTATCTTTTTTTTAACGGAAGCGAGCACAAATAGTGCGCAGCGAGAAAGGAGAATGGAATTTGAAAATTTCAATAGAAGGGGAAGCAAAAGAAATTGCCGCTCTCGTACTGGAACTACAAGAGCGGCCAAGGCCAGATATTAAATTAATTAATTGTGCCAAGTGTGACCCCAATGATCTGATCGACAAAGAGTACGATATCGCCGAGATTGCAGGTAGAACCGGTGGCGGTACGCAGACTTGCATCCGTTAGTTGAATGTAACCGTCATTATCAGAAAGTTCGACGTCCTTGAAGCATTCGTTTGTTTTATTCACGATTGCGGAAATTATCTTAGTGTTAGCTTCACTTGTATTTTCATTAGGAAGGCTGCCAGTGATAATTCCCATGGGCGTCAAGAAGATCACCTTATTGTTTGCTAATGCTTCAACAGTAGGGGCAAGCGCAAACATTTTTATGATTTCTTTTTTGAGTGTGGGCATATAGAATCACCTCCTTTTAAGGTGATTGTAACAAATTTTATCAAAAAAGGCAACAAGGATGTGAGTATATGGCGCAGAAGAATGCGACGCCGACGAAGGAGCAGAAGGCGGTGTTGGAGCGGAATAAGCTAAATTCGCTTTGCTGGGTGGTAGTCAATGAGACTCCGCACAGTCTGATCGTCAAGCAGCGGGTCACCGGAGAGTTCCGGCTGATCAACAAGTAATGAAGGAGATACCATGGAAAAACTGACACTCAGTGTGGCGGAGGCCGCAGCAGTTGTGGGGATCAGTGTCAGAGGCATGTATGATCTTGTGAAGACGCAAGGTTTTCCCACGATAAAAATCAGAAACAGGCTGCTCGTGTCCGCACCCGGGTTGACTAGGTGGCTGGAGGAGAAGGCAGAGAAAGGCTACACAGGCCAGTAGTAAGCATATCAGAACGAGATTGCCACACCATTCTGCGGGATGGTTCGCAATGACATTAAGAAAGGAGTGAGCAGTGTGGTAGATCCGACATGGGGAGAAGTGTGCGGATGGATTTTTTTGCTCGTATTGTTTCTCGGTTTCTACATATTTGCCTGGTTTCGCGGAAAGCGGGAAGAGGAACGCACCGTGACCTGGATCCGAGACTGGGAGGAAGAACCGTGGCAAAGATGATGTCGTCCCGGTGGGATGGCCGAACATAAAGGAGGGAGCACGATGCTTAATCATATCGTGATCATGGGTCGATTGACCCGGGACCCGGAATTGCGTCGCACAGGTGGCGGGATTGCTGTCACCAGCTTTACAGTTGCTGTTGACCGGGATTTTTCGTCCAAAGACGAAAAGAAAACGGATTTTATCGACTGCGTAGCGTGGCGGAGCACCGGAGAGTTTGTCAATAAGTACTTCTCTAAGGGAAGCATGATGCTGGTTTCCGGACGCCTGCAGATCCGCGCATGGACGGACAAGGACGGCAACAAGCGGCGCAGCGCAGAAGTTGTGGCAGATAATGTTTACTTCGGAGAAAGCAAGCGAGAGCAGCTGCAGACAGCACCGACACCGGCAACACCGCCCGTCGAAGAACCCAAGGGGGAATACGCAGAAACGATGGCGTACATCAATCAGCTGATGGAGGGCGCACAGCATGACCACTAGGGTTTTGACATCCGCAGAGGGCGTGCAGATCGAGCTGGAAGAAGCGGCGCTGGCAAAACAGGCGCAGGTATTTCGTGAAGCTCTGCGGCCGTTCGGTTTGGATCGGTTTGTGCTGTCTAATGTACCGGAAAGAATCCTCACATTCCCGGATGGCCGGGTATTGGCAGAGTTTCGGACCATGATGTTTCCGGTGTGGCAGCCGCAAAAGCTGAACGAGATGGCGGCGGCCGGCTTTGATGTAGTGACATTTACAAGGCAATACAAGACGCGCCCACCGCAGCTGATGTATTACGTGCGGTCGGTGCAGGAAATCTTAGGAGGAAATTATGGTAATCAGTGAAAAAGCACTCGTTAACAGGATGAAGGAAGCGTATTCCACATACGGCTACACGGTGGCGGTACAGGATGACCGCATGTATCTGACCAACGGCTTCTGGTTGGCGGAGATCGATGTGGACAATGTGCCCGATAAGATCCTGGGCATGTTCGGTGAACACATCCGGGATGTTCCCAAGGCCGGTGATGCCTACAAGGTGACCAAGGGCAAGGATGGCGCGATCGTTCAGAAGCGCATTTTGGATGAGGCCATGGGCGCAGCAAAGCAGATGTACGAGCGGCGGGCCGAGGCATATGAGGGCATCCTGCCGGTAGTGATGCAAAAGACCAACCTGACCTATGAAGGCTGCCATGTGTGGCAGGCGGCGAATGTCCGGGATATCTTTCTGATCGATCCGCGGTACGCAGCGATGCTCAGCACAACCAAGGATGTGCACCGGGTAGGTGAAGGCATCTATGCCGAAGATGAGGAAAGCAAGCTGTGGATCCTGCGGGTTGCCAAGGAATCCGACAAGACCTACTTGGAGCATATGCAGAAGATCTCCTGGGTCAAAGAATAAAAAGTGCGCTGCCCCCAACCGACCAAAGTTAAGGCAACGCACTATCAACAACACAGCCACGGGGACTGCACCACTATTATAGCATGCAGTTCCCTTTGTGGCAAGTAGGAAATTTACGGAGGAAATTTTAATGATCAATTTGAATCCTACTGTATGGCAAGACAAGGCCATCGAAAAGACCACCGCCGAGCGGAAAGAGGTCAAAGGCCAGCGTGAGTCCATCATGGCAGATCATGTTTTGGATATGATCCACGAGTTCTGTATTCAGAGCGAGGATTTTGCTCAGGCTGTGGCGGAAGGCGGTACCTTCGCTGCGTGCATGACAACTGTGGCTAAAGGCGTCGGCAATTCGATTTCAGATATTGACGCCTACAAAAAGGCAGTTCAGTTCTATTTCCCGGGTGCAGAGATCCAGGTGCAAATGCAGATCATCACCGAGAAGAAGCAGGAAAACACCAAGCCCATCATGTTGAGCCTGGAAGATCTGCTGGGGGACTGAACCGATGCTGTACAAGAAAGAATTGCAGGAATATCCCCTTCTTCCATTCCCAAAGGTAAAGCGGGGCAAGGAGTGCTACGGGTCGACTCACATGTACGCAGTTGCGGTGGCGGAGGTTACGCTGCCTCGATGCGGTGTGGTCTTCATTGCGGATGTGTACAAATGGGAAAAGAAAGAACCGGTCCTGCGCTTTGTGTCCGATAAGAAAAACTACCTTGTTGCCAAGCATCCGATCAAGGAATGGCACACGAGAAATGTGCGGGATCTGATTACCTGCTCATCCGTTAGTGAGAACAAAGCGGCAGTAGATCTGGCAAAGAGGTTTCTGGAATATAGCTGGAGCTACCCAACTGTGATGCGGTGCATCGAGGATTACATCGAGAATTATAACCGTCGAAAGAGATGGGCAGCGGCAGATGCCAAAGAGGCTCTGATGAAAAAACACTGGGCAATGTATCCAGATCTGCCAGCAGATCTTGGCCAATACTGCGACAACAATGTGTTCGACACATACTACTTATTTTTTAGCAAGATTCAGCCTCATGGAAAACGGGATGGCCGGTGCAGCTGCTGCGGAAAGAAGTTCCGGGTACCGAAGGAAGCAAAGCATAATACAAAGACGGTTTGCCCAAAGTGCGGCGCTGCGGCAACCTACAAGGCCACATGGATCCGCGCGGAGCTTAAAGAAAAAGCGAAGATATGCATTGCGGCAAATGTGGATCAGCAGCTGCTCCTGCGTTGGGTAGATGTGGAGCGCAGCTATGCATACCCGGCATACGAGAAGAAATACAGTTTCGGCACCTACGCATACAACCTATATCTGAAGGGCGAGAAGATATACCTTTACAAGTTACGATGTGGTTTTTACAGTTATGGCTACTATTGGTGGCGGGGAAAGCTGGGAGATCAATGCACAGACGAGGCGTATATCTATGCTAATAACCTCCGGGAAGTATTCGGTGAGAGCTACTACAACGTGGATCTGCAGAGGGGTCTTTCCGGAAAGCACAAGAGCATCGAGTTCTCTGCTTTACTAAATAACCTTAAGCAAGAGCCTGTGGCAGAGTATCTGTTCAAGATGGGTCTGCCCCGGTTGGCATCGGAACTGCACAAATTCCGTTATGTCCCGGATGATACGAACTTCGTAGATCTGTTTGGTGTTGGTAAGGAATACATACCGATGTTCCGGGAAATGAATGTCGCCCTACGGGAAGTGCAGATCATCAAGGCTGCAAAATGCTGGGTCAGCAAGGAAATGCTAATGCGCTGGCGTGCGCTGAAACTGGAAGGCTGGCTGGACAGTGATGTGAAAGGGATACTGAACAGAGTGTCGTTTGTAAGATTCCTCAATTATGTGGAAAAGCAAAAGAACATTATTGGACAGACGGGGAATAACTGCGTGCAACTGTGGAAGGACTACCTGCATATGTGTCTCGGCTTGCGTGTGGATCTTTCAGATAAATCCGTACAGACCCCAAAGAATATCAAAACCGCCCATGATGAACTTATGGCGGAATATGAAGTGATCCGCGCACAGGAGAGAGCCAAGGAAGACATGGAGCGCGCTCAACGCCTTCAAAAGAATTATGCGGCGGCAATCCATGAAATCTATTCTTACAGAACCATGGAGGGTTATGCAAAGGACGGCTTGCAGATAGTTTTACCCAGTGAGGTGGCGGATCTTGTGCGTGAAGGTGCAAGCCTCGGCCATTGTGTTGGCCGTGCTGGTTATGCGGAAAAGACGATCCGCGGAGAATCTTGTATCGTTTTCATCCGGGAGAGTGCCGATCCGGACAAGCCGTTCTATACCATGGAGTACGATCTGCATGATCGGCGCATCCGGCAGTTGTATGGCAAAGGAAACAAGGCGGCGACGCCTGCTGTCAGACAATTTGCAGAAGCGTATATTAAACAAATCAAAGTGCGAAAGGTACAGGAGGAAAAAACAGCATGAGCAATATTGTTACCGCCCGTGACATTGAGATGGTCACAAGCGACATTCATTATGCCCAGCGGCAAGGCGCGCGCCAGCTGCTGAGCAATCTGATCGAGATCGGCCGGCTCTTGGTGGAGGCCAAGAGCATGGTGCCCCATGGCGAGTGGGGCAAGTACCTGGAGGAACGGGTGAACTATTCCCAGTCCACCGCAAACAACTACATGAAGCTGTACCAGGAGTACGGCGACAACCAGGAGTCCTTTTTCAATTCGTTCTCAAATTCCCAAGCGTTTGGCAATCTTACATATACCCAGGCTATTGCGCTGCTGGCACTGCCGGCAGAGGAACGGCAGGAATTTGCCGAAAATAATGACGTGGCGGAAATGTCCACCCGGCAGCTGGAGCAGGCCATCCGGGAGCGGAACGAAGAACGGGCCGCCCGGGAGCGGGCTGAAGAGTTGGCCGAGAAGGCGCAGCAGGAGCTGCTTGCCCAGGAAAAGGCCACTGCGGCGGAAAAGGATAATGTCGCCCGTCTGCGGGATCTCCAGGTAAAGGCCAAGGGGGAAGCGAATGCCGCCAACGAGAAGGTGGAGAAACTGCAGAAACAGCTGGAGAAGGCAAAGGCTAACGAGAAGGCTGCCAAAGAAGCGCTGGCAAAGGCCCAGGAGAATCCGGAGATCCCGGAGGCCATGATGGAAAGCCTACGCCAGCAGGTGGCGGCAGAAGCCGCCCGTGAAGCCACGGAAAAACTGCAGGCTGAACTGGACGCCGCCAACAAGGCCAAGGAAACCGCAGAGCGTAATGCTGAACAGGCAGAGCAGAAACTGGTGGCGGCACAGAAGGCACTGCAGTTGTCTAGTCCGGATGCGGCTGTGTTCAAAACCTTATTTGAACAAGTGCAGGAGAATTTTAAGTGTATGTTGGAGGCCTTGGAAAATGTGCAGCAGGCTGATTCGGAGACCGGGGAGAAGCTTCACAAGGCGCTAAGGACTCTGCTCAGCAAGCTGATCGATGATCTGGAAGGTGTTTGATATGGGCAATACATATTTGATCACCTACAAGAAACGCGGCGAAAAGGACACCTCTCTTGCAGAGGTGTCCGGCATGTTGAAACTGCTGAACTGGATCGCCGAGAATGCCAACCAGTGCGACACCGTTCTGATCCAAAGGGAGGATGCATGACAATGCCGCTACTTAATTACAGTACCAAGGTAGACATCTACGCTACATTGGGAGCGATTCAGGGTCAACTGGTTAAGCATGGAGCGAAGAAAATTATGCAGGACTATGATGACCAGGGAAGAATTGTATCGATTTCATTCTTGATCGACACGCCAGCTGGTGTGCGAGGTATTCGCCTACCAGCGAATGTTGATGCTGTTCAGAAAGTGTTGGCCCGCCAGAAAGTCAAATGTGACCGTGAACAGGCTGAGCGTGTGGCGTGGCGGATCGTAAAAGATTGGGTTGAGGCCCAAATGGCCATCCTGGAGAGCGAAATGGTGCAGGTTGATGAAATATTTCTGCCGTATATGGTCAATGACAAGGGGCAGACCTTTTTTGCGGCATATCGCGAAAACCAGTTGAGATTGGAGGAATAACGATGGCATATTGCGGAAAGTGTCTGCACCTGGATGTGTGCAAGACGGCGGATTCATGTGACGGCCACGTACCGAGATGCAAGCACTTTATGGATAAGGACGGCATGGCCTTGGCAAGTTGCAAGCTTGGAGCGAAAGGCTGTTTCACAGACGGAAAGTGCCGGTATAAGAAAGCTTGTGAAAACAAGGTCATTACCAGGGTGGATCAGATTCGGGCCATGACCGATGAGGAGCTGGCAAGGTTTTTGTTGGAAGCAGATGAAGGCAATCTTACGGTCGATGTCTGCGATGAGAAGTACTGCACCCCGGAGCGGTGTCCCAATGATTGCACAAATGCGATCATTAAATGGCTGCAAGCACAGGTAGAGGAGGGCGCGACATGATGAGATGTATCGTTGTGATATGCGTGGCGGTGATTTTGATCATTGCCTCATGCATGAAGGTGTCAGGCCGGTGCGCCCGGCAGGAAGAGATCGAGCTGGAAGCACTGACACCCTGCCAGGTATGCGGGCAAACGCCACACCTGGGATATTCCTGCGGTGAGTATTTTGTTTGCGGCAGTCATCCACGGTGCCGCTGCTGCAGTGGCACGGAATTCTGTGAAATGCACTCCGATCCGCGGCTGGAGGTCGAAGCATGGAATCGGTGGGTGCTGTACATTAGATGCGGCGTGGGTGTCTTTCCAGCCGATCAGGCGAATGAAGCCGGGGAGGTGCAGGGGAATGGAAAATAAAGAACTGGATCTCCTGAGAAAGCTTGCTGCCTGCGATGACAAAGAACTGATGCAGCGGCATATTGAGCAATTTCGGAAGGCATATAGCCCAGTGGCTGATCAGCAAGCTGCGGACATCATCTGTGGCGTCGTTATGACACCGCAGGTGTTGGCACTGGTTCTGGATAGGCACGAAGTACGTTCACTGATCAATGACACGATGTTCTATATGGAGCACCTGGCACAGCGAGAAGGGATCATTCCAAGGTATGAATATGAGCCGCGCGTACAGCTGCTGCAGAAATTGCGGGAGTTTGAACGGAAACTGGGGCAACCCTGGGGGAAAGAAGATGGAAAACGATCTCAAAAGTTTTAAAACTGAGAGTGTCGAGAGCAACATTAAAACACCTTGTCTTATATGCGGCGAGGGCGTTCCTGTTTTCGGCTCATGTTATGCGCCTAAAATCTGCGAGAAATGCAAGGCAGCGGTTATGAAAGTGAGGGAGCAAGATGCCAAATGAAAAGCGGCTGGACTTGATTAACCGCAGGAAATTGCTTGCAGAAATGGATAAGTTTGCGAATCCAATGCCGAATCAAAGCGGACACGATTTTTTGTGTGGGATATCTACGGCAATAACGGAAATCGAGAATGCCCTCACCGTGGATGCCGTGGAAGTGGTGCGGTGCAAGGATTGCAAGCATTCAGAACCTTGTGGAGAGAGCCGACAATGCTTGCATCCATTTGGCTTGAATGCCTGTGACGGAAATGATTTCTGTTCCTACGGAGAAAGGAGAAAGATAATGACAACTAAAATCTGCGCAGCATGCGGATGCCCTTATGTGGGGGCATCCTGTCCTAATTGCGGATCGCGGGAGGTGGAAGAGAATGAAGACGATCATTGCGACGATTAAGCCGGTGCATCTGAATGATATCAGATCCGGCGAGAAGAAGTTTGAAATGCGCAAGACCTGCCCGGTAGAGTTGCCGGTTCGTGTACTATGCTGCCAGAGTGGCAGCAGTGGCAAGATCCCGGCGGAGTTTGTGGTATATGGGGCATATCATGAAAAGCCGGAGGATTGCCCGGGTTTAGTGGATAAAGCCTGTGTATCCATGCAGATGGCAGAAGAATATGCCGGCGGAAAAGAAATTTGGTTTTGGCAAATATCTGACATGATCGACTACTGCTCTACCGAGGGCTACCGAGTTCGGCATATCTCCGAGTTCGGACTAAAACGCGCCCCCCAAAGCTGGTGCTATGTGAAGGAGGGTACGACATGAATCAGAAACGAGCGCGGAAAGAACGCCAGTATCGGAAATGGGCGTATGAATATCAGCTGAAGCGGTGGCTGTTAAGAAAGCCGCCCTGGTGGCGGTTCGGCGCCCGGCGAAAGTGGAAGGCTGAAAAACCGAGTTACATCAGAAGAAGCAGGAGAAGTCAAAAATGACGGATCAGGAATTGATTGCGAGGGTTCGGGAGAAAGCGAGAGGCCTTAATCCCAATATGCTAGGGATGATTATGGCACTGACGGACAGGCTTGAAATGACATTGATGGCTTTGGATGAAAAGAAGCCTTGCCAGAAGACTGTTGGAGCGGGGCGAAAAGCTGAGCCGGAGCCGGAAAGGCTTGTACATATTCTCGGATCGGTGTGGACTATTAAGCAGCGGTCGGAGAGCGAGGACGAGAACCTGAAGGATTGCGACGGATACTGCGACTGGACTACCCGGGAAATCGTTGTGGAACGGGAGGAAAGCGGTACTCTGGCCAATATGGAGCGGTACATCCGCAAGGTGATCCGGCACGAGATCGTTCACGCATTCCTCTTCGAAAGCGGGTTGTGTCAGTGCTCTTGCACCGCGCAGAGCTGGGCCATGAACGAGGAAATGGTGGACTGGCTTGCCCATCAGGGGCAGCAGATCTACGCGGCATGGAAGGAAGCAGGTGCGCTGGATGTTTAGAGTGAGACACAAGACCACTGGTCTCAAATACACTGTATATGCTGTGGCAGGGCTGAAGTTTTTAATTTGGGACGATAGCACATATGGGGAGGAACACTGGGAATGGGAGTACATGACCGAGTTTGAACCGTATGAGGAGGAGCTGATATGAGTACCAAGAGGGCAATGAAGATGCTTATGGCGGAGGGGTTGCAGCGTAACGATGCGGCGGCCTTCGTCAGAGCCTATCACAAGTTAAAGGATAAGCCAGCGATTAAGCTCTTTCCAGAACTGATTGTTCCGTCCGCGCCGCTGGTGAGAACGCAAACACTTTATCCGAGGCAATATGCTGTACAGCATGTATTGCCTAAAACGTTTATGGGCGAGGGAACAATTGACATCCAGCGCTATATGAAGAGAAAACTAACGGAAAAACTGGTAGAAGGGCTGGTAAATAGTGGGTTCATTCTATTTGAGCATAAAGAATACGCCAACGAGGTGATTTTCACCGCAAAAATACGAGTGTTGCCACTGGAAGCAACAGAAGCTCATACATTAGGGGAATGGGGGTGACCCATGAAAGACGATGAAAAACTGTTTTTCCGGCTCTGTGTGACGTATCGCGGCAGAGCAATCAGAGTAGTGGAAATCCGGGATATTATCCACATTCTATATGATGCAGGTGTTATGCACTATAAGCGGTGCTGGTATCTGCTGAGGAAGTGGGGAAAGCTGGGATTCTATGACTATGGTGTGGCAGAAGATCTCGGTTGGATCGATATCAACCAGCTTCCGGAGAGATATGCTGACCTGCTAAAGGATAATACATAAGCGTGTTCCCAATGGGAACTGCACATAAAAAACAATCAGGAGGAAAACAAAATGAATTACGCACACGGAACTGCTTACAGCTTTCCAGGCACGAACACGCTCGACGAGGCCCAGAACACGAGCTATACGCCTCTGATCATGACCGGTGAGACGCGGGACGTGATGCCGGTGGAGGATCTGAGCAATATGCTCCATGAGACCCGGGCAATGGCGCAGGAGGCAGGAAAACTGGCCGACAGAATTGGCAATCACCTCTTTGGTCGCAAAGATGAGGCAGTTCGCTGCGGGGAAGAGAAGCGCAGTGAGCCTATCAATTTCCAGGAGGAACTGGCCGATACCAGGCGCACGCTGAAGGAAACGATCGATGCTCTGGCGAAGCTTTGCGCCATGGTCGGCGTGTGAGTTTAGGAGCAGATTGCCACGCCATGTAAGCGGGATGGTGTGTCAATGACATGAGGAAATGATTGACGAAGGGAGGCGGAGTATGTTTCGCGTGAAAAAGTCCATACCGGTAGAGGCAGATCTGCAGGGGTACATACACTTCGCCTCCCGGATGTATCAGAAACTGGATAGCAAGGGGCAAAAACGAGTCAGAGAGCTTTGTGCGGAGGCCGGTGGGGAGTATCACCAGGCCCTTTTCGAATTCGTGACCACGGATGCCGGAGCTGTGGCGGTGTGCTGCAGGTATTATATTTCCCAATCAACCCTGGAGCGGATCGTCAGAAAGTATTATATCGCATTTGCAAAATCACTTCACAAAGGAAGGGGAAAAAATGGGTAGATATTTGTATACGATCAAGGACAGAGCGTCCGGAGAGGTTCTGTTTGTCGGCGGGGAAGGGGCGAGCGCACAGTTTTTGGGCTGCGATCCCGCTTACATGAGCAGTTTGGCACGCAGGGAGACAGCCAGCGGCAAGCGGACAATCTACGGCGACAAGGAGGTTACACGGGTGTGGGCGGAGTCCAGTGTGCAATGTCAGATGTGCGGCATTGTGCTCAGAAACGCCCACCCAAATCGGAAGCTCTGCTCGAACTGTGCAAAGAAAGTAAAAAGAAAGCAAAGCCATGAGGGGATCACAATGCAATCCCTGCAGGAGGACGGCACCTATATTCACATTCAGGAAAAACAACGGCAGATGCAGGAGGAATGCCGAGGGTGCGTCTATTTTGGCGGAGAGAATTATGCAAATGCCACCTGCAATTATATCTTTGTTGAAGGGCACAGCAGAGGCGATCGACCGGGGGAAAAGTGCTCCCGGAGAAAAGAAAGGCAAAAGAAATAGCGGGAACGTTGGTTTTGCATGGTCGCGTTGCTCCACGCTGCCGGTGGCAGATAAAGTGGAGCAAAAGCGAGTGCCGCGGTCGGCAGATGGCAAGGTGCTTGCCACCGAAGGCAGCTGCCGGTCCCCGCAAACGGGCTGAAATTTGATTTTGCATGGGTCACATCTGAAATAAGGTGTGCCCCATAGAGAATCAAATATCCTCATTTTCATTCGCGCGCGCACGCGCGAATGCGGGCTCGGTAAGGGCCTAAGTTTTCAACCATTCTATATAAAAACAGGAGATTGCCCCACCAGTCTGCGGACTGGTTCGCAATGACGTGAGAGGAGAAGAGACGATGCAGGAAGGTTACTGGGTCATTCGGACCTATGAGGCAGGGGACATAGGAGAAAAGACAAAGTTCTTTGTTCCGGGCACCCGGCCGACAGGCAAGATCAGAAGAAGGGATCGGGATGCTGTCCGCAAGCAGGAGCAGAACGAATACTCTGCACAGAAGAGACTCGCCAGAGAGATCCATGCCAACTTCACCGCAGGAGATCTTCTTCTTGGTCTCGATTACTCGGATGAAGGACTGCAGAAAATCAAAGACTGGGCACGTGAAAATGGATTGTCTATCGACTCTGAAGATGAAACGGAAAGAATGAACGCACTGTGGGAAGCAGCTTCCCATGCACAAGACCTTGCTTTGCGCAGAGTCAAGCGGTGGCTTCAAAAGCAGGGGATAGAGCTGAAGGCCATCTACTGCACCTCAGACATGGATGGAGAAACAGGGGAGTATGTTCGTGTACACCATCATTTGATCGTCAATGCAGGCGTACAGGAGGCTTTTCTCAAGGCGTGGGAGAAGTACGGCATGGGTGGTGTTTCATGGACTCCGCTCCGCCAGGACCAGGAGGACCGGACGCCGATCGCGGAGTACATCATCCGCCAGGTGCGCAGAATCCCCGACGCAAAGAAGTACCGCAGCACCCGCAATCTGGTGCGGCCGCAGCCCAAAGACCGGATCGCGATCACAGATGCAGAAATGCGTGTTCCTGCCGGGGCAAAACTGCTGTTCCGGCAGGAGTATGTGCCTAACCGCCCACAGTACATACGCTACACACTGCCCGCCAAGCGCCGAAAGGAGCCGCCGTTGATTGCATAATTCCATAGCCACACCCTTGTGATCAGGCAAGGGTGCTATTGGCTTGGAGTTTTCCGACACGACAACGCGTGCGCAGGGGGGCGCGAGCGCGAACGCCGCCAGTGGCGGAAGAAGAGAGCGCGGAGCGGGTGCCGCGGTCGGCAGATGGCAAGGTGTTTCTACACCAAAGGCAGATGCCGGGCACCGCAAACGGACGCGAGCGCGAACACCGCCTGTGGCGGATAAAGAGAGTGCGCAGCGGGTGCCGCGGTCGGCAGATGCCAAGGTTCTTCGACACCGAAGGCAGATGCCGGGCACCGCAAACAGGCAGTGCGCACGTGCATTCCTGCCGGTTTGTCAACCCCTCTTTCGAAAAAATAGCATTATTTCCATCTCGAAACGCTGTTTCGGGGTGTTTTTTTATGTTCGTTTCAAAAATCAAAGTCCTTTATTTGCAACGGGTTTCCGAATTTTATGTGCGCTGAACCGTCAACTTTTCAAAGTCGCAAAAGTTGACGGTTCAAGAGGGGGTGCGTGTGTCATAAATAGATGCACAAGGAAGAAAAGGGGGCGAAAGCAGTGGGAAGACCGAAAAAATACACCAAGAAGACGCTGGGCGAGGCGGTAGACCGCTATTTCGCTTCCATTACCCGTGTAGTGCCCTTGACAGAAAAGGTGGATACGGGGCGCAGAGACGGCGACGGACACAAGGTCTATGAGAACAGGCCGGTGTTGAACAGCCTGGATGAGCAGGCCACGGTAGAGGAGTTTATCGTGCCGCCCACAGTTGGCAGCCTTTGCATGTCCTTGGGTATCCACCGGAGTACCTGGGCTGAATATTGCGACCATGACGAGCATCCGGAATTTACAGACATCACCACAAAAGCGAGAGAGCGCATGCGCACCTATTTGGAGCAGCAGTTGCTGACCCGCAAGGATGTGAAGGGCGTGATCTTCGACCTGCAGAACAATCATGGATACACAGAGAAACGCCAGGTAGATCTGAGCGAGCGGGCCAGCAAGGCGGTTTCTTCCAGAAACGTACCGCTCAGTGAGCGGGTGGCGCTGATCAGGGAGATGGTAAGAGACTTCCCGGAGGAGGCGGGCACGGATGTGCAAGCCGATCAGTGACAAGCATTTAAGCACGGCCCTGTGGTGGCGGAATCTGAAAGAGACAAACAACGAAACATTCCTGCCGCTTTTCTTTGATGAAAACCGCTACCTGGTATTGAAGGGCGGCGGCGGTTCCGGCAAGTCCATCGTTGCAGGTCGGAAGATACTAGAACGCGCAACGACAGAGCCGGGACACCGGGCCTTGGTAACGCGAAAAGTCGGAAAGACCATCCGGGAAAGTTGCTTTGAGCAGCTGAAAAGCCAGGCTTATGAGTTCTACTCTGACTGTGTTGACTTTATCCCCAGGGGCAAGGGTTCGGATATGTACATCCGATTCAAGAACGGCAGCGAGATATTGTTTGCCGGTTTGGACGATGTGGAGAAGTTGAAGTCCATCTACAACGTGACGATGATCTGGATCGAGGAAGCATCGGAGCTGGAGGAGGGCGACTTCAACCAGCTGGACATCCGTTTGCGTACGGATTTCCCGTACTACCTGCAGATGATCCTCACATTCAACCCCATCTCCATCACCCACTGGCTGAAAAAGCGATTCTTCGACAGGAAGGACAAGCGCGCCACTGTACATGAGAGCACCTACAAGGACAACCGATTCCTGACCAAGGAAGCCATCGAGACCCTGGAAGCCTTCAAAGAGACAGACGAGTACTACTACATGGTCTACTGCCTGGGTCAGTGGGGTGTCACCGGCAAGACGGTGTTCAACGCAAAAGCAGTGGCACTGCGGCTTGCCGTCGTACAGGAGCAGAGGTGGCTGCGCCGGGGCTTTTTCGAGTATACGGAGGATTATGACGGAATCCACATCAGCAATATTCGCTGGATGGATGATCCGGACGGACCGGTAAAGATCTTCGAAGAGCCGGGCGAGGGCAGGCCCTATGTGATCGGTGGCGATACAGCTGACGAGGGTAGTGACCGATTTGTCGGTCAGGTACTGGACAACATCACAGGAAAACAGGTGGCGGTGCTTCGCCACCAGTATGACGAGGACACCTATGCCAAGCAGATGTACTGCCTGGGTAAGTTCTACAACGATGCTCTGGAAGGCCCGGAGGTTAACTACTCCACGTATCCGGTGAAGCTGCTGGGCAAGATGGGCTATCCCAAGCTGTATGTGCGGGAAGTGGAAGACGATTTTGACGGAAAGATCAAGCACGCATTCGGCTTCCGCACTGACCGGCTCACTCGACCAGTGATCCTTTCGGAGCTGATCCGGCTGATGCGGGATAACCTGCATCTGATCAACGACGAGGACACACTGATGGAAATGCTGACCTTTGTCCGGGGCAAGGACCTGCGGCCGGAGGCTGAGGCTGGCGCCCATGATGACTGCATCATGGCATTGGCCATTGCCTACTATATCCGCCCGCAGCAGAGCATGCAGATCAAGACGCAGGATGGATCGGGCCGGAAATGGAGCAAGGATCAGATAGAGGACTGGCTGAAGGCATCGGAAAAGGATCGCAGGATCATGGAGCAGATGTGGGGCAGACCGGTTTGGTAAGGCGAACTACAGGAGGATAGGAAATGAAGACCAAAAAAGAAAACAGCGCCAGGCGGGAGCAGTGGCAGAAGCGCCTGGCTGACAGTGATGAATACTGGAAACCGCAGCTGACAAAGATGGACGAGCGGGAGGCGCTGTTCAATGGCACGGATGTGCTCAAGCCGATGGTAAAAGAGGATGCAAAAGCCGGCAAGAAGACTTCTCATGTGCGTAACATCGTGTTCGAGAACATTGAAAGTCAGATCAGCGCATCGATCCCACAGCCGAAGGTGACGCCACGGCGGGAGAAGGACGAGCACCTTGCCAGTCTGATCGAGCATTTTATTCGCAATGAGCTGGACAGGCTGCCCTTTGAGACCATGAACGATATGGCGGAACGCACAGTACCGCTCCAGGGTGGCGTTGGCTTTCTGGTGGACTGGGACAACACAAAGCGCACCCACAATACCGTGGGCGAAACGGATGTGAATGTGATCCATCCCAAGCAGTTCGCACCTCAGCCGGGAGTGTACACCGGGATCCAGGACATGGATTGGTTCATTGTTAAGGTGCCTACCACCAAGGAGGCAGTGCGCCGGCAGTATGGAGTGCCTGTATATAACGAATCGGAAAGTGAGCCGGACATTCGCTCTACCGGTGCAGAACACACCGCTGAAGATGCGGTGACCATGTATGTGGGCTTTGAGCGCAACGAAAACGGCGGGATCAACAAGTACATATGGGTAAACGATGTGGAGCTGGAAGACCTGGAAAACTATCAGGCGAGACGTGTTCCTACCTGCAACTCCTGTGGCAGAGTCCGCCCCTTGCCCGGGCAGGTGATCAACAACGATGTGCAGGCTGATATACCCGATCAGGCGCAGGGGATGATCTCTGCAGAGCAGGTGGAGACGGATATGGCAGGGCACGCCCTGGCAGCTGTGCTTGCTCAGCAGAGTCTGGCTGGGGAGAGCGCACTGGCGGCAATGCCGGTGGCGGACAAGCCCACAGAGCCCCGCAAGTATGACGGCGGCTGCTGCCCATGGTGCGGCTGCAGCGAATTTACAGACACGGAGCAGGAATTTGAAGCGGTGTTTCTGCCCATGAGAACCAAAAGCGGCGTTCAGCTCCCTGGTGCGGAGGCGGCATTCGATGATGAAGGAAAACCGGTGGTTAGCCCCACCTTGATACCGTTTTACAAACCGGACGTGTATCCCATCGTTCTGCAGAGGAGCGTGTCTGTGTACGGTCAGCTGCTGGGATCTTCTGATGCGGATATGATCGCGGATCAGCAGAACACCATCAACCGGATGCACCAAAAGATCATTGATCGGCTTTTGAAGGCAGGTACCCGGATCACGCTGCCCAACAAGGCAGATATCAACATCGACACGGAGGACGGGGAGAGGATCTATTTGAATGACCCGGCACAGAAGAACCTGATCGATGTCTATGAGTTCAGCGGCAACCTGCAATATGAGATGGCGTATTTGGCCCAGGCGTATGAGGAAGCCCGTCAGATCCTGGGTATCACAGATTCCTTCCAGGGCAGAAGAGATCCTACGGCAACATCAGGAGTTGCAAAGGAATATGCAGCTGCACAGGCGGCGGGCCGGTTGGAAAGCAAGCGGGTCATGAAGAATGCGGCCTATGCACAGCTGTTTGAGCTGATGTTTAAGTTCTGGCTTGCCTACTCGGACGAGCCCCGGCCGGTTACGTACAAGGACAGCACCGGCACTATGCGCTACGAAGAATTCAACCGATACGACTTTCTGGAACAGGATGCAGACGGGCAGTGGTACTGGAACGATCAGTTCCTTTTCTCCTGCGATACCTCCGCACCTTTGGCGAGCAACCGGGCGGCTATGTGGCAGGAGACCCGACTGAATCTGCAGACAGGTGCATTCGGTGATCCGACCAGCACAGAAACGCTGATTTTGTTCTGGAGCAAAATGGAGGCGCTGCATTATCCCGGCGCCGGTGAAACCAAGAAGTTCTTGGAGGAACGGCGGGAGCGGGAGAGAGCGGCTGCGACGGCACAGCTGACACCGGGGAATACCCCCACAGGCATACCGGGGCAAGGAGTGCAAAGCATGACCGACAGCGGAATCGCTGCGGGAATACCGGAGATTGCCACACCAGTGTGATCACTGGTTCGCAATGACATAAGTGATATCCCCCGCTATACGCGCTATGTGTGGCGGCAGATATAAATGCGCAGTGAAAGGAGGAAGTGCTATGAGCGAAAGAAGCGGCTATGCCGGCAAGATCAAGAACGGCGGCACTCAGACCGTCAAAGCCCCTCAGCAGATCACCGATCCCAAGAAGGGCACTGTCAAGACCGGTAACGATCTGCGCACCGGCAAGAAGTAAGGTTGCCGGAAAAACCAATGTGCCCACAGAATCGATGGGATTGCCACACCAGTGTGATCACTGACTCGCAATGACATTGCGGTGTGGGCACCCTTGCCGCGATCTTAGCGGCACACATTACCCAGGAATAGGGAGAAAATCCAAAGCGGCCATATTGGCCACGGAAAGGAGCCATTATGGCTGGAATCACAGAAGCGGAAGTCTACGAGGCTTTCGGTTTAGGCGCACAAGCGCAGGAGCTCGCCGACCCTGCAAATGAGGGGGCACAGCCCACAGGCGCACAAGTGCAGGAGCTCGCCGACCCTGCGGGCGCAGACGATCCGTCAGAGGACAATCCTCAGTCTGCCGATAACAATCAGCCGGAAGAGAATCCGGCCCAAAGCGAGGCACAGGAGCCCGGGACGGACGGGCAGGAACTGACCCCGGAACAGCGCCGGCAAAATGCTGAACAGCGCCGTCGGCGGGAGAGACAGGCTCAGCAGGCGGCGACAGATCAGGCGGTACAGGAGGCTCTTCGGCAGGAACGCAGTAAGCACGAAGCCGATATGCAGGATTTTTTTGCAAGGGCAGGCCTGGTCAATACCGTCACAAATGAACCTATCACGAACATGGAGCAATTCAATGCGTGGCAGAAGCAGAGCCGGGATGCCCAGCTGCAGAAGGAGCTGCAGGCAGGCAAGCTGACCCCGGAGGGCCTTCAGCATGCCATTGGCGATCACCCTGTGGTGCAGCAGGTGCAGCAGAGGCTTCAGGCTGATGCCGCACAGGCAGAGGCACAGGCCAGGGCGCAGGCCAGAGCGCAGATCGAAGCAGAGATCGCAGAGATCGGCAAACTGGATGCATCGGTAAAGTCTATCGACGATCTGGTGAAGGCACCGTATTGGAATGAAATGCGCGATATGGTCGATCGGGGCTATTCCCTCAAGGATGCCCATTTCCTGTTAAATCACAAACGCTTGGAAGATGCTAAGGTGGCGGCTGCACAGGCGGCCGGCGCAAATAACGCCAGGGGTAAGGATCACATGACAGGTCTGGCACCCGTCCGAGGCGGCGGAAACATTACCGTGCCCGCGGATCAGCTGGCCTTGTACAGGCAATTCATGCCGAATGCCACGGATGCAGAAATCCAGGCGCACTACAACCAATACAAGAAAACTTAAGGAGGAAACCACATGTATTTTGTACACACAACCGATACCGGCACCGTGCTCCCCTGGGAGTACATGAAGGCGAAGGCCGGTACTTATCAGGCGGGCCAGCTCCTGAATGCAGAAGGTGGCGCACTGACACCCATCGCAGCGGCAAGCAAGACGACCCCCGGTTATCTTTGCATGGCCAACATCACGGTGGCGGAGGGTCAGCCGATTCCTGTTACCCGCATCCAGCGCACTGCGGTATACGAGACCCAGCTTTCCGCAGCAGCTGAAGGCGCTGCTGAGGGCAGCAAGCTGGAGGTCAGCGCAGGCGGTCTGCAGGTGGATGCAGCTGCAGCCGGTACATTTGAGGTCACTTACATCGAGGCAACCACTGCCGGTGCCTTGGTAAGAGGCCGCTTTATCTAATCCCAAGAAAGGAGAACCAAGACAATGAAAATTACCTTTTCTGAAAATTCCGAGCTGAACAACTCTATTTTCGGCAAGTGCCAGGCTCCTGTGCGGATGTTCCTGGAAAAGAGGGGCGAACAGTTTGAGCAGCAGAGTGTCATCAAGGAGCTGTTCGTCATGGGCACTTCTCAGAACTTTGGCGATCTGATGACCTCCATGACCGCTATGGACGGCTTCCAGCCTGTTGGCGAAAACGGTGCATATCCCACGGACGGCATGCAGGAGGGCTACTCCAAGATGCTGGTGTATGAGACCTGGAAGAATTCTTTCTCCATTTCTCAGGAGATGGTGGAGGACGGCAAGCTGATGGATATGAAGAAGCAGCCCGAGGCCTTCCTCACCTCCTATCACCGCACCCGCGAGCTGTTCGGTGCAGCTCTGTTCGGCGGCGCAATCAAGGGTCAGACATCTGTCAAGTTCCGGGGCAGAGCCTTTGATATCACCGGCGCAGACGGTGCTGCACTGTTCCATACTGCTCATGCACCCAAGGTCAAGGGCGCAAAGCAGTCCAACAAGTTCAGCGACGCATTCAGCGTGGAAGCCCTGGGCCGTGCGGAAAGTGCAATGCACCTGTTCAAGGGCGATGATGACAACATCCTGGATGTGGCGCCCAACACTATCCTGATCCCTGAGGATCCTGATCTGAAGAAGGATGTGTTTGCTGCCATTGGTGCGGACAAGGATCCGGTCACCGCCAACAATGCTTTCAACTATCAGTATGGCCGGTGGAACGTGATCGTTTGGTCCTACCTCAACCAGTTTGTGACCGCAGGCACCAAGCCCTGGATCCTGCTGGACACCGCCTACAACGAGACATACGGCGGCGCGGTTTGGAACGATCGCATCAAGCTCAATGTTCATTCTGACATTGACAAGGGCACCGATGCCAATGTATGGCGTGGCCGCAGCCGTTTCAACGCCACCTTCAATGACTGGCGGTTTGCCTGCATCGGCGGCATCGCCGGCGGCACCGAGCTGGCCAAGCTGAATGTGTAATACAGGTACTACATAACGCAAAGGGCGTGGGCAATGCGCCCATGCCCTTTTTGCAAGAAGGAGGATTTATGGCGAACATTCGTGAGATCATTGAGCGAGTCGATGACATAAAGCCCAATGCATTTAGGGAAAAAACAAAACTGGCGTGGATCGGTGAACTGGAGGGACTAATTACTGCGGATGTGATGCTGATGGCCAGTCCCGATATCTGTCAAATGGAATGTAAATATCCGGATGCATTGGATAGGGAGCTGTTGGTAGGCTTTCCTCATGATGGCATTTATGAGCAGTACCTGTGCGCGAAGATCGATTTTGCCAATGGTGAATACAGCAAGTATCAAAACAGCATGGAGATGTTCAATGCCCATTATGAAAATTTCGTAAACTGGTTTATCCGCACCTACTCACCAGGACAGGGTTACAGGGAGGAGGATTACTATGGGAATGCATGATAAACCGCCTTATTACATTACGGCATACGGCATTGCAGTAAAACATGGCTTCAAGGGTACGATCGAACAGTGGCTTGCCTCTCTGCATGGCGATAATGTAGAGCTGCGATATGTGGGAGATAAGCTGCAGTGGCGAAGAGTAAAAAACACCGAAGAACCGGAGCCGGAAGACGGTTGGCAAGATCTTTTGGATATGACTGGTACTCGGGAAGAGATATTTAGTAAAGCACAGCAGGAGGTTCTTCGTGCTGAGGCGGCTGCTGGCGAATCTAAAGATGCTGCTGATCGAGCTGAAGGAGCGGCGGGTCGCGCGGAAGATGCCGCGGGGAGTGCGGAAGCATCGGCTACTTCCGCCCTGCAGGCACAGGTGGCAGCTGAAGAAGCGGTCGGTCGGTCGGAAGCGGCGGCGGCGCGTTCTGAGGGAGCTGCCGCAGAAGCCGCAAATAAAAAGCCGAAAGATGTCATCGTAACAGCAACATTTGAAGACGCACAACTTGATGGTGCAACTGGATTGTTGGTATCAAACGGAACTTCGGGTTTGACTGCTATTGAAATTGCAACAGCCATCGGGAAAGGTGCTACCGTTAAGCTCATCGATAACAAATATATCGTTTATGAATACAGCGGATACTTGCCAAATCCTAGCTCCAATATGGCATCTTTCAGGGCGGAGATTGCGACAGCGGAAGGCATCAAAGTATATAGTATCGATATTGACAATCAACTATATGCACGCAGAGTGGAAACCCTCATTGCATATAGTGCTGAAGATGCCGTTACCTACACCCCCCAAGAGCTGAATCCGGAACAGCAAGCGCAGGCACAGATGAATATCGGCGTGGACAAGTTATGCCCCCCGTTTACGGAAAGCGGTTCTGCGGTTACCTGTGAACCCGTGGAGGGCTATCCGCTGCAAGTGGTGAGCAAAATCGAGCCTGTCCAAAGCGGAACTGGCGACCCCAGCCCCGACAATATCCGCCCGATTAGCGGACATAGTGCCGTTAAGCTGACCCGAAGCGGGAAGAATTTGATTGATACAAAGAATCCGAAAATTTGCCACACTAATCCGATTGATAAAGCAATGGATATAACACTAAGCGACACCGGATTTACGATGGTAAGTGTTCGTGATGGCGTATCTCCTTGGTTCTATCTGTCATACATCATAGGAACAGTAAAGGAACTGACAGGTAAAACGATTACCGCGTCTGCCGATTATACATCTTCGAAAAGTAGCGATTATAATGTTCCATTCTTAGGGATTAGACAAACAAACGTCGAACCTTGTGGGAATAACAATGATATAACCTACCAGAACGGTGGCTATGCTACCGACAAATCTATGCCTGTATTGGAAGGTGGCGTTAAAAGCGGAACTTCTGTTTCTTATACTGTTACGGGCGAGGAAACTTGTAAATACGTCATGTTTACTATGTGTTTTCAATACGGAGGTTCGCTAGAAGTAGGCGATTGGGTAAAGTATAGCAATGTCCAAGTCGAAATCGGCTCCACCGCAACCGCCTACGAACCCTATCGGGGCGAAACCTTTGAACTCGACCTGGGACAGACTGTCTATGGCGGTACACTTGATTGGAATACTGGCGTGCTGACGGTGGATAGGAAAGTTCTTGTTGTAGATGGTACGGAACTGTCGTTTACGGATATCGGCGGTGATTATTGGAATTTGCCATATTATGTTGTTCCTGGAATAAAAAGCAACATGAACCTTACAAACAGCCACCTCCCCCTATATTGCTTCGCACCCCATCCGGGTTCTGATTTCATTTATGGCAGAGGCCAATATATCAAGAACTATGGTTTTGAAAGCGCAGATGCGCTTAATGCCTATCTGGTCGAGCAAAATGCGGCAGGAACACCGCTTCAGATTCAGTACGATTTAGAAGAACCTATCACCATCCAATTGACACCGCAGGAAATCCTTGCCCTGTCGGGTATCAACACCCTGTACAGTGACACAGGAGATACCGAGGTCACCGGCAGAGCAAACCCTGTCGCCATTATCAGCAATTTACAGAGCCGACTTGCCGCCCTTGAAGCGGCTGTCGTAAACAACGCATAAGGGGGAACTGATTATGTATGAAATTTTGAAATCCGTCATTTCTGCCGGCGGCTACAAGCTGGCGGACATTCAGCACAAGGTGAAAAAGCTGTACATCCTGGGCGACTTGACCGAAGAGCAGATGGACGAGCTGCTTGCAATGGCATCGGATGGCATCTCTGCTGATGCAGAGCGACCGGAAACCCTGGCACTCATCCACACCCTTGCCGAGAAGGTCGAGGCCCTGGAGGTGCGCATGGCTGCCTACGACGGCGGCAACGGCGAGGAGCAGGGCGGCTATCCTGCGTGGAAGCCATGGGACGGCATCAGCAAGGACTATCAAAAGGGCGCGATCGTTTCCCACAATGGCGAACTGTGGCGGTCTGACTATGCCGGTCAGAATGTCTGGGAGCCTGGCACGCCCGGCACAGAAGCCCTGTGGGTGAAATACATTGAGGAGGAATAACCAATGAAAAAGACAGCAAAAGGCCTTGTGGAGTATGTCCTGGCGCAGTTGGGCCGGCCTTACTGGTACGGTACATTCGGCCAGGCGGCAAACAAGGAACTGTACGAGCAGAAGAAACGGCAGTATCCCAAGCAGTATACCTGGGATTATGACGGCATCACCGCCAAGGTGCACGACTGTGTGGGCCTGATCAAGGCTTATCTTTGGGGCAACGGCCCGGAGGATGCGAACCCTGTCTACGACTCTGCGCAGGATCTGTCGGCCAATATGATGCGCGACGCCTGCAAGACCAAAGGGAAGATGGCGACCATGCCGGAGATCCCCGGTGTGCTGGTGTTCTTTAGTGGCCATGTGGGCGTGTACATCGGTGGCGGTGAGGTCGTCGAGTGCCGGAGCCGTAAGTATGGCGTCTACAAGTCCAAGCTGAAAGACAGACCTTGGACAAGCTGGGGTTATCACCCGGATATCGTCTATGAAGAGCCGGAGCAGGAAGATCTTGCAGAGGTCGTTGCCATCGATCTGCCGGTTCTGAAGAAGGGCGACAAGAGCGAGACCGTCAAGGCGATGCAGAACCTTCTGCTCGGCCGCGGCTACGAAATGAAGACCGGCGATACGGTCTACGGCGCGGATGCATCCTTTGGTGGCGCGACTCGCAGAGCGGTGGAGAGATTCCAGGCTGAGAACGGCCTTGCCGTGACCAGCCAGTGCGACGCCGCAACCTGGCGCAAGCTGCTGGGCCTGTGAGGGAGGATGCTCTATGGATTTGGAACATGAGCGCCGATTGACCGCAGTGGAGCAGAGATCAAAGTCCAACACCCACCGTCTGGAGAAGCTGGAGGAATCCACCGAGGCCATCAACCGCCTGGCCACATCCATGGAGGTCATGGTGAGCAAACAGGAGCAGGTGGCCGAGACCGTGGACAAGCTGGACGGCAAGGTCACTGCCCTGGAAGCAAAGCCCGGCAAGCGTGTGGACAGCCTGGTGGATAAGATCATCTGGGCGTTATGCGCCGCTGTACTTACATTCATTCTGGCCCGTCTCGGGCTGTAAAAAAACAAGGAGGACAATATGAACGAAAAGGATTTCGTGGCCCTGTGCAAGAAAACCGTGGCGGAATACGTCAACCACCATCTCGACAAGAGTGATAACGTGCAGATCACCGAGGACAATGTATTCATCGTCTGGATGTGCAAGACCCTTCAAAACAGCAAGGCCCTTGTGAGCACTACGCTCTTTGACGGTATGTACTACGAATTGACATACAACGGCGATAAGCAGGAACTGTATGTCGATGCGTACAAGAAGTGGGAAAACTTTGCTGTCCCTGTGGGCGGCGCAAACTGAGGAGGAAAAATCATGGATTACACAACTATCGTAAATGCAGTTTTTCACTACGGCAGCATCCTGATGGCCGTCATGGCCGTGCTGGTGTTCGCCACCAACATCATCGTGAAAATGGTAAAGAAGCTGTTTCCCAAGGTGCCCACCAACTTCGTGGCGGTTATCGTGGCGCAGATCATCACGGATCTGTCGGCGGTGATCCTGTGCACAATCATGGAAATTACTGTGATGTGGTACTACGCCGTCGGCGCGGTGGTTCTGGGCCTGTTCGTTGGCTACGCGGCTATGTTTGGTTTTGATAAGTTTAAGGCTGCGTGGGAGAAACTGAAAGCGCTGAAGAAATGATATGAGATTGCCACACCAGTGTGTTCACTGGTTCGCAATGACAAACAATGTGGGCGGGGTCGGCCGTGCGGCCGATCCCGCCGTTCTTTAAGGAGGAAGAAAAATGCCTTCCAACTGGCAATCAATAGACATGAACTTCCCCTCGTTCACAGGGGAGGAATCACCGAAGGAGCAGATCCGTCAGCTGCATAATTACCTTTTCCAGCTGCGTCAGGGACTGCAATATTCTCTTCAGAATCTGGGCCTCAAAAACTTTAATGCGGCAGGACTGAAGGAATTGACGGAAGCGCAGAAGCAGGATGTTACGGTGTTGCTGCAGGGAATTACCCAGGCAGTGAACAATCTTTCGGGGGAACTGAACAGTCTGTCCGGACGGGTGCGGGATGTGGAAAAGCTGAGCGGACAGATCGCAGACATTGAGGAGTGGACCGCCGCAGCAGAGACTCAGCTGAAGGAGCTGGATGACCGAATCACGGCACTGGAGCAGATCCTGCGTGTCGGGGAGGATGGCAGCATCAGCATCGGCGTGGCGGGACGAACGATCAATATTGTGGGCAGTATCCTCATAAACGGAAAAGAGTGGCAGGTTGAGCCGGAGGAGGAAGATCCGCCCATTGAAGAGGAAGTGTCCGAGGAGGAAATGCAATGAAACTACCCAACATGAAATATTTAGATGGCATATCCAAAAGCACGCAGGTGAAATTTGGAGGGCTGAACCATACAAAGGGTGCCGGTGACGGAGAGCTTTGGGATATGAAAAACCTGACAGGTGACCATTATCCGCTTTTGGCCACCAGGGCAAAGCGGCAGATATACCGGAGGTTGGAGAAGCCCTCAGGGCTTTATTCCTGGGAGGGGCTGTGCTGGGTGGACGGCACTGGCTTTTATTACCGGGGAAAATACAAGATGGCAGTGAGTGAAGGGGAAAAAATCTTCGCGTCCATCGGTGCGTACATTGTGATCTTCCCGGATAAGTGCTACTACAATGTGGATACTGACGAATCCGGATCGCTGGAGGCTGTGTGGGAAGAACAGTATTTCTTTATAGGAGATGGTACGCGCAACGGAATGAACTATAAAGCAAGTTGCATTTTCGGTCGAGAAACAGATAGTTTCGAAGGCATATTTTCCCCGGGAGATGCAGTGACAATTGAGAACTGCAACGCAATTCCCAGTAATAATAAGACGGCAGTTGTCCGAGCAGTTATAAAAAATGAACTGCACTTTGATGAAAATACCTTTACCCTCCCTGACGGGGAATCAAGATACATGGAGCAAGAGATTGGGGAAGGGAATTTGACGATCAAGAGGACTGTGCCAGATCTGAAATATATCTGTGAGAATGAAAACCGGTTATGGGGTTGTTCAGACAACCGCATATTTTCCTGCAAACAGGGTGATCCGTTTAACTGGAACAACCGGGATGGGGTTGAGAGCGACGGCTATGAGGTGGATACCGGATCAGCAGGTATTTTCACAGGATGCGTTTCCTTTCAGGGGTATCCTACATTCTTTAAGGAAGATCATATTTACAAGGTCTATGGTGCGCTTCCTTCGGAGTTTCAGCTGATGGAAAGCACAGTGCCCGGGGTAGCCAATGGCAGTCATTTAAGTCTTGCTGTGGCCAACAGTATCCTCTTTTATCTAAGCCGGAACGGGGTAATGGCCTACACCGGAGGTATCCCACAATCTGTGGGAAGCGCTTTCGGTCTTCAGCGATTCCAAAACGCCGTGGCGGGCTCGGATGGCATGAAATACTACATAAGCATGCAGGACGGGACGGAGACGTGGGGACTGTATGTGTATGATACGCAGACCGGGCTCTGGTTCAAAGAGGATGACAGCCAGGCGGTGGGCTTTGCCCGGCACGACGGAAAGCTCTACATGCAGACAAAGATGGGTCAGCTGTTGATCACCGGCAATGTCCCGGCTCAGCCGGAGGAGGCGGAGCTTGAAGAAACAGTACAATGGTTCGCTGAATTTGCGGATATTACGGAAAAAGACCCCAACAAAAAAGGAATCAGCAAGCTACAACTTCGGCTGGAACTGGAGGAAGGTGCCAATGTCCAGGTGTGGATGATGCTCGACTCTGACGGAAAATGGATGCCAGTAGGGCAGGCTGTTGGAGAAGGGAAGAAGCGCAGCTATTATCTGCCGATTGTTCCGCGCCGGGCTGATCATTACCGGCTGAAGCTAACAGGTACCGGCGGATGCCGGATCTATTCACTGACGCTGGAATCTTATTCCGGGTCAGAACTAAGAAGCAAGGAAGGGAGAAATTAAAATGGCCTATACATATGACAACATCCTGGAGGAAGCCAGGAAGGCGGGAGTGCTGGAAAAGTTCTCTCAGGAGGACCACAATACTGCTCAGCGAAATCCGGAGTACGGAATGTCCCTGGTGGGGCTGCTGAAGGATGCGAACAATGCAACTACGGAGGCACAGAGGCTCATTGCCACGGAGACAGTGAATCAGCTGCGCAAAAGCTACGGTGCGACAGGCACTGGAAGCGCGGCTGTGAGCGGTTCTTTTGACGGCACACAGAGATTGGCCGCACCGGAAAAAGCGGGAGTGCTGGCAAGCAGTGACCCCACGACCTATCAGACGGTGCTGGATGATATCGTAAATCAGAAAGAGTTTACCTATGATCATGAGAATGACCCTGTTTACCAAGCTTATGCAAAAACGTACCTGCGTGAGGGAGCAAGGGCGAGCGAGAATGCGTTGGCACAGGCCGCGGCCATGAGCGGCGGCAGACCCTCCAGCTATGCGATTTCTGTTGCACAGCAGACCGGCAATCAGTATGCGGCGGCGCTGGCAGACATGATCCCCACGCTGCGGCAGAATGCCATGGCAGAGCATCAGAATGATATTGCTGCCAAGTATGACATCCTCGGCGCGCTGGAGGCAAAGCAGCAGATGGACTACCAAAAGGTGCTGGATGAAGAAAATCGCAAGCGCCTGGTAATTCAGGATGCGCTGAGCAAATACCAAGCGCTTGGTTATGCCACAGCGGATGTGGCGCAGGTCCTGGGAATTCCGGAGGGGACACGATTTGGTGAAGTTCCGCAGACCGGAGTGGGAACGAACGTCAGCCAGGCTGCTCCTCTGGGCGGCGTGCTTGACCAGCTGCTGAACGGCACGAAGACAGATACGCCGGAGAAGGAGGCTCTGAAGAGTGCCGGACAGGTCGTTGGCGGCCTTTGGGGAGTTGGTGCAGGACTGCAGAGCACGTTGGGCACAGGCACGCAAATGGGCACGGGAGTTCAAGAAAACGGCACGAGTGGTATGGGCGATCCGACGATCTCAAATCCCATGGGCGGAACGGGCATGGACGCCTGGATACAGATCGGCAATGAGCGCATATCCTTGGAGACACTGGAAAAAGAGATGAGCGCCGGGCGGATCATTGGCAGGTATGATGCCCGCACAAACACAGTGACCTACGAGAGGGTCTCGACGACACAAAGCATATCCAGGCCGACGCTCGGAGGCGGAAAGCTCAATCATGTAACAAATGCGGCGCGTTAATGGGGGTTTGAAAAGTGGATATTTTAGAATTCACAAGAAGGAAGGTTGCGGAGATAACCGGCAACACGGGACAGGAGGAGACTCGTGTCCAAAGCAAATATACGAAAGAGGAAGAACAGGAGCTTGCCCTTGATCTGATCCGGCAGAAAAGAGCAGAGCAGGCGTATGCTTCCATCAGTGATAATTTCTTCACGGATCTGCAGAAGGATCTGCAGGGCCTGTCAGTGCCCTCTGCTGACAATGCACAAAAGACCACGGGCGGCTATTACAGCCGCCCTGTGGCGGATACTTCCGGCGTGGGGGATATTCAGAAACGTATGGAGAGTCTGTCCAATGTGATGCAGCAAGTAAGCTATCCTGTGGAAAAAGCTGAAAAGAAGGCAAAAGCAGCTGCATCGGCTCTTGAAACCGCAGCGGCGGCACTGACAAGCTCATTTGAGGCATATAAGGTTGCACCCACAGCGGATGCTGCGCAGGCTTATAACCAGGCACTGAGCACCTATCAGAAGGCAAAGAGTGGATATGACATTGCCTATGGAGCCTACAAGACCGCATATGATCAGTACCAAAAAGTGGCGGGAAATGCCAATACGGCATTCACTGCATGGAAGAAGTATGTGGATGACAGTCAGGCCAGCTACGATGCCTGGAAGAGCACCATCCGGGACAAGGATACCATTGCCCAGGAAATCGACTATGTGGACCGCATGATTAAAAATGCGCAGTTCGACACAGAGATGTGGGAATGGGAACAGAAGCGTGCGCTACTGAAAGAGGAATATGATTGGGCTGTCTACAGCAATATGGCTGACATCAAAAATACGCCATACTTCGGCACACTGAGCGAAGGCGACCGGGCGATGGTTCTGGATATGACGGAACTGGAGAGCTGGACGGAGGCCGAGCGGGCAATGTTCGACCAGTGGGTAGTTAACCGTAACAACTGGAAAAACAACCGAGACGGCGCGCCTGCCGAGGTGCTGGCCTGGGCTGATCGCGTTGGCTGGGACAGGCTACAGGAGATATTGGTTTCTTTGCGCCGATATAACGGTCAGAAGAATACAGAGGAAACTGTACGAAAGGCCCAAGAGGCAGCACAGGGTGTCGGGGGCGGAATCCTTTCTACCCTTGCGACGGTTCCTCTTGGCCTCTGGAATGCTGTGAAAAGCCCGTTTGTGGCGCTGAATGAACTGCAATTCTATGATGAAAGATATGGCAATCTGGATCCGAATGCGGCAGGCTTTCAGAGCAATATATGGTCCGGTGCTGTGCGCGATACCGTATCCAAAAACATCGCAGGCGATCACTATGATGAGAAAGGCAATCAGATTGAGGACGGCGGATGGCTTCGACAAGGCCTGGCTACCGTGTACGGTGCAACCACAAGTGCCGCAGATAATCTGGCAAGGCTGGCTGTAGGCCTGGCGGCGACTGCTGCAACCGGAGGCAGTGCTGCGCCCATTACACTGGGATTGGCCGCCATGGGTTCTTTCGGTGATACCGTGCGGCAGATCAGTGAGCAGGGTGGCGATCCTGTGCAGGCACTGGCTATGGGTGTAATCAGCGGCGGTTTGGAGGTGCTGACGGAAAAGTTTTCAGTTGAGAACATTCTCAAGGTGGCCAAGGGTGACCCGCTGAATTTCAAGAAGACACTGAAAGAAATGCTGAAGCAGGGTGCGATCGAAGTCAGTGAGGAAGAGATCAACTTCCTGGCATCCACCATTGCAGAAGCGGCGATCATGCAGGAGGAGTCTTCCTACAATCTGCAGATCAAGGAGCTGATGGCCCAGGGCATGAGTGAGGCAGAAGCCCGGGAACAGGCAAATCTTGCCTTGCTGGCTGAAGCAGGTGAGACAGCTGTACAGTCTTTCCTCTCCGGCGGCATGATGACCGGTGCCACCAGTGGCGTGAATAACGTTCGCTACTCCAATCTGGGTCAAAAGCTGGGATTGGCCGGACTTACCACCGAGCAGGCGCAGGCAATCATTGATTACGGGCTGGAGAGCGCAGAAGATACCGAGGCGCACCAGATGGCGCTGAAGCTGCAGGAGAAGATCGACGCCGGCAAGGTGCCTACGAAGGGCGAATTGGCGCAGCAGATCATGGCTAACGAGCAGGCTATTCGGGCGGAGCAGATCACGGGCGAAAATGCCAATGTGGGAATCAAAGAACAGCTGAAAGTCAGTGAAAATGTGCTGAGTGGTATGGAGCCTGTTGCAAACATTACCACACCAAGCAACTTTGCGGAAATGGATCTTAACGCAAAGAAGAACTGGGTGATAGAAAAACTGCGCCCCACCGGGTATTCGGTGGAACGCAAGGGATTCGGCATTATTGATTTCGCGCGGAAAAAACTGCGGGCGGCATTCAATTATTTCAAGAAAGGGTCAGCTGATGAAGCGGCGTTTGAGGCGTTGCCCTATGTCTTGGAAAAAGGCGTCGAGATTTCGTCGAGAGAAAATCATAAAGGAAGAAAGTATAGTACGGTGACATTTGCTGCGCCTGTAACGATCAATGGCCAAAGAGGAAATATGGCTGTTGTGGTGCGTCAGACGCAAGGCAATCAATACAAAGTCCATCGCGTGCTTCTTCCGGATGGTTCTGCGTTCTATATCTCTGAAACAGAAAATGAAGCAGAATCTTCCACGACTCGGGGAGTGGCCGATGCCGGCTCTCTTGCCTCATCCAAAGATACTGCTTCTATGAATATTATAGACCAGGGTGGCGGAATTGTCAACACTTACGATCAGAATGGAGGAACAGAAAATGCAAATACCGATGGACAAACAGGCACAGACGGCACCGGTGCAGGAGCAGGTGTATTACATGGAGGCGGCCAACGGAATGTTGGTACGGGTACCGGAGAGCAAACTGGAAGCCTGGACGGCGGCGCAGAAACGGCAGCGCAAAGGACAGAAAGGCTCACCGGAGCAAGCCGCATCAAATCAGCAGTTGCGCGACAGAATCTTGCAAGATCTCTTCGGCTCCCAAAAGTAAGTGCTCAGGAAATTGGACTGACTAAGGGAACGGAGCGGCGCAACCTGCAGGTATTGCCACAGGAACATTGGGACGGTGAGCTGCAGGCTTTGGCACAGAAGATTCAAGACGAGACCGGCAAAGAGCCTGTGTTTGTCATTGGTGATATCCATGTGCAGGGTGCGGATAATCAGAGTCACCGTATCCGAGCAGCCATCACTGCTGAGCAGGTGATCCTGCAGGCGGACTATACCAAAGTATCGCTGGATCAGATTTTGGACCACGAAATCTATCACTACAAGGCGGCATTTGCTCGTAAGAAGAGTCACAACCTGGACAATATGAATAAGCTGTCGATCCTTGAACAGTTCTCCAAAGAGGAATTGCAAGCGGTGCTGGATGCGTACATTGCGGCACTGGATGGCCAGTATGGACTAAGTGAGGCTGTGGATCAGAATGACAAGGAAGCATACCGGCAGATTCTTGCACTTATCAGGGAAGAGATGATGGCTGATGCCTATGCCGGAATCAATGCGTTCGGCGCCGGTGCGGACAAGTTCACCAAGGTCGTTAATGACAGAATGGCGGAACTGAATCTCGGAAAGAAGACTGCTCAGGAGAACGGTGTGCGGCAGACCAATGGGCCTAATGCGGAACAAAGCACCCCAGATGCGTACCAAAACACCGATTTTGCGGAACGAAATGCCCAAAATGCGGAACGAGAAGCGCGAATCGCAGAGATCCTGCGTTCGGTGTCTACCAACCATGCGGCGCAGTTTGAGCGTTACACACGACTGACAAAAGAGAATCCGGAGCAGGCTGCCAAGGAAGGCGCGGAACTGAGCCGGGGTATTTACCGCCATGAATTTATGGAGTACCGGGAACTGACTGAGCAGCGCGACCGGGAAAAAGAAAACACCGCCAAAATCGGCGGTGAGCGGTATTCCTTCCACGGTTATGCAGAAGATGGCAAGGGTATCTATGAATCCAACTTTCCTAAGGGGACACCTAAAAAGGCAAAGGGAGAAAAGATACTGCATTACATCCAAGATGTGTGGTCTAAAAAGCCTATTACACTGCGCATTGAAAGCGGTGGAGAGGTTAGATACATCGAGGCGAAGTTCGATCCTTCTTATAGCGAGAATGAAAACTCGCCGACAGATGCGAGCAAACTTATGGGCGGCAACCGCCATGGTAATGCAGTTGAGAAGCGTGTGACCTTGGATCTTGCCGATGATTATTACCAAATTGCATCGGAATCTCGGTATAACTATTCCAAGGCCGAAACGGGAAAAAATACAGATCCACATCAAGGTGTGAAGCAGTGGCATTATTTTGTTAATGATATATACTTTGCGGAGTATGGGAGTGAAGAACTTGTTCCGTATCGTGTGTCTATCAATGTAAAGGAAAAAGCGGATGGAAATTATTTCTACAGTTTTTCTGCTGAACAAGCAGAAGGAACCTCCACCCAACGGACTTTACATGCCGCTGTTAACGGCAGTAACAAGACTGCCGCCAATGGAAGTTCCCTTGCTTATAGTATACGCGTTCCTGACAAAAATGTCAACCAAAAATATTTGGATGCAGTAAATCGTGGTGATATGCAGACTGCTCAGCAGATGGTTGACGAAGCAGCGAAGGCGGCGGGGTATACAATCAAGGCATATCATGGTACCACCAATAGGGAAGAAAAAAGCAGTTGGAATGCTCAATCAGGATCGTGGGATACAGAGTACAGCAGAATCACGGTATTCAAGAAGCAGTATGAAGAGCAGGCGGGACATTTCTTTAACAGTGATATGGATAATGCTGGCGGTTATGGCTTTGATCTTTATGCTGTCTATCTTATGCTTAAGAAGCCCCTTGTCATCGACTGTCGTGGGCAGAATTATGCAAGCATTACTTTTGACGGAAAGGAAATGGATACTTACGAATGGGCTGCTTACGCAAAGAAGAATCGATATGATGGCGTAATATTTGAGAACATCTCCGATGGAGTGGGCTATGACGATTTACAACGCCTTACAACAGATTATGTGGTATTCGATTCCAACAGAATTAAATCTGCAGATCCCGTGACCTATGACAACAAGGGCAATGTGATTCCGCTGTCCGAGCGTTTTAGCGTAACAAACAGAGATATCCGCTATTCCACCGATGATGAAGGCGTCGAGATCATCAAGAGCGACAAAAAGTATCTGATGGATGAGGAGGAGTACCACCGTGTAAAGGGTGACCTGGAATCCCGCAGAGCTGAGTGGGAAAGAATGTATCTTTATGACCAGCTCGGCCCGGAAGGCGAGAAACGGTACAAGGCTACTCAACAAGTAGAGAACACTCGTAAAAAGGCAGGGCAAGCTCAGCGAGCCAAGGAGAACCGCATCCAACCTGGCAAAGTGGAACTGGATGTGGAGAGCCGGGCAACGGAGGCCAAGCGGCTGCTGGAAAACAAACTCCTGCAGACCTTCTCCATTCCGGATGGCGTGCGCGGTGAATTGCGGGCCTACATCGGCGGCTTTGCAGATCGGATCGTAAAGCATGGCGCACTGACCGAGGATGACCGGCGCAGGTTCTTTACCCGGATGTACGAAGCAGGTGCGGTGACGATCCCTGCAGATGACTACTACGGAGAAGCCCGGAGTTACATCAAGGGCGGACACATCTATGTGCCGGGCAGTGTTGTGGCGGAGTTTGGTGATGACTGGCAGGATGTTCGCCGCAGAGCCTTTGCGGCAGGTATCTATCTGACTTATGAGCGCACCGATAAGAATGGCCACAGCGTTTCCGGAATCGACGTGTGGAATAGTGACCTAGCAGCAGATCTGCCGGGTCTGTTCGATGCAGAAGATACGGACGAGATCGCGATCCTGCAGAAGATCATCCATGTGGCGGAGCGGGGCAAGGATGAGAAAATCAGCCTTGCTGAGTATGTGGCCCGTGTAGCCAAGGAGGAGTACACCTCGGAAAATGATGTGCTGGACAGCTTGGAACGGCAGATGACGTGGGCACTGAAATCTTTCGCTGAGACAGCAAAGGTGGAAATCCAATTGAAGGACCGCAATCTGCGCCGTGTGATGAAGGAACGGGCGGAGAACCAGGAACGGGCACAGCGGGCGAAAGAACGCCGTGAGCTGCAGGAGCTGCAGCAAAAAACGCTGAAGAGTCTGCAATGGCTGAATAAAAATCGCCGCCTTGCTCCGGAAGATCTGCGGGAAGAGTGGGACAGAGCGCTGAGCGACATCGATCTATATGCTGTGGGTGCCGCCAATGAGATGAACTGGAGCAATAAGCACCAGGCTACATGGAAAGATCTCGCAGAGATGTACAAGGAAGCTCGGGCAAAGGATCCCAACTTCCATGAAGATGCGGAGATCGAGCGGATCATATCCCGTCTGGATAATAAGAAGATCGCTGACATGGATCCTGCGGCGTTGCTGGATCTGTACAAACTGGCCACCGGCCTGAGGACGGCTTTCTACAACCGTAACAATGTCCTCAATGATGAGCAGTACCGGATCTTTGAAGAGGTCTATTTGGATTCCAAGGAAGAACTGACAGAGGCAGGAAAAGGCAAGGAGGGGCTTGTAGACCGCTTCCTGAACCGGGAACAACTGTCTGCTATGAATGTTCTGGAACGGATGGCCGGGTGGAATCCCAATAGTGCGTGGTACTCCATGGCCAAGCAGCTGGAACGGGGCGAACGGGATGTGCGTGCCTTCACTGTGAAGGCAAACCGAATTCTGGAGGACTATCTGAACGAGCACAAGGATTTTGTGATGCGTGCAGACGGCCAGGGCAAGGATGCGATTTGGTACACCATCGAAGTTCCGGAATTGATGGAATGGGGCAAAGGCAACAAGCCAATTTTCGGAGATACCGTCACTGTGTACATGACACCGGCACAGAAGGTGCATATGTATCTGGAAAGTAAGAACCTGGACAACCTGCGGCACATGGAGGGCGGTCGCACCTTCGTTGTTGATAAGGAACTATACGGCAAAGGCAAACGGCAGGAGGCACTGGAACAGGGCCGAACCATCCGCCTGGCACCGGAGACGGTGAAGCAGTTGGTATCTAACCTCACTGACGAGGAAATGGAGCTGGCCCAGGTACTGGACCAGTATTACAACGGGTTTGCTACCGGGGAAATCAACCGGGTTTCCAATGTGCTGTATGGCTACGACAAGGCCATGGGCAAGCACTACGCGCCTATCTATACCAACCAAAACTACACCAATGCTGAGTTCGGCACCTTTGATGTGACGGCGGAAGGTGTAGGAAATCTGAAGGGCCGTGTGCAGTATTCCAAGAATCCCAGTTATAATATCAGCGCCTTTGATGCCTTTGAACGGAATGTGAATCAGACGGCCCGATTCGTGGGTATGGCAATCCCTATCCGCAACTGGACCACGCTGATGAACTGGACGGAATACAAGAACAGCATGAAGGATACCATCACCCATGCCTGGGGTTTGGAGCATAAGCGGTATATCGAGAACCTGCTAACAGACCTGCAGGGCGGAAAGCTTGACCGGGAAGATGTGATCAATGAGGCAGGCGAAAAGCTGTTGAGCAATTACATTTCCTCTGTGTTCGGTGCGAATATGAGCATTGTGCTGAAGCAGATGGGCAGTATTCCGTTGGCTGGTGCTTATTTGGGCGTCGGAAATGTGGTGCCTAGCCGGCTGCAGGTGGAGCGGCTCGATCGCGATTTGATTGGGAAGTATACTCAGGATCTTGCCTGGCGCGGAATGGGTTACTCGATGCCGGAAACGAAGCAGCTGAAGGATCATCCCAATTGGACACAGAATAACAAAGTTGTGCGTTTTGCAATTGGTGGCGGTGCAATCACCGCTATGGACCAGTGGGCAGCGAGCGTGTTGTGGCCCTGGGCTGAGAATAAGGTACGCAAGGAACATCCGGAATTGGAGGTCGGCACAAAGGAACAGGTGAATAACGGCGAGAGTCCGTTCTACAAAAAGGTAGCGGAAGAGTTCGAGAACGCTGTTTCTCGTAGCCAGTCAACCTCGGATCAGATGCACCAGGGTACTCTGCGCAAGAGCAAGAACACGCTGACACGGATGTTTACCATGTTTACATCAGACTCTGCCCAGACCTATAACACCCTGCGGCAGATGATTGGTGAAGCCGGCTATTACAAAAAGACCGGGCAGCTTGAAAAGGCAGGGAAGCTGAGCCAAGCGGCCGGGGCGACTGTGGTGGCATTACTGCTGAATGCACTGTGGGGTGAAGGTGTCAATCTGTTGGCGGCTCTTATTAAGAACAAGGGGAAGAAGTACCGGGATGAAGAGGGCAAAATGACTGTACTGAGCATTTTGCAACAAATGAGCATGGGTATGCTCAGTTCTCTTTCCGGTACAGTTATCGGCGGTGACACACTGATGGACATGATCAGTGCGAAGATCTTTGACGAAAAGTTCTATGCACCGGAATCTATGGAAGTGTCGCTGATCCAGGATATGTATAATACCGTGGATACTGCGATGGATATCATCTTTGGAACTGCTGCGGATATGGTGGCGGTTGCGATGGATGACGGTAGAATCGGTGAGTACTTCAAACAGAACGGAAACGATCTGCTTGAACGGATCAAAGATGCTGCTTTGGAGATCGCAGCCTATTGGGGTATTCCTGCTGCCAATGTGGAAGCCTACATTGTAGGTGCGCTGAAGTTCATTCCGGGCTTTGGTGCGGTCTATGACGGATGGTTTGAATCTGCAGACAAGAGCGCATTGGGAGGGCTGACAGGGGAGAACCTATCAATCCGCGTGGGCAGTTTGCTGGATCAACGCGGAATTGATGTATCCGACGGCACAGCAGATGCGATTGCGGAACTGTATGAAGCCGACTTTACCGGGGCAGTCCCCGGGGGAGTGCCAGACAGTGTTACCATTGATGGCGATGAACGAATGCTTAATATCGGGCAGCGGCAACATTACGGAAATGTGTGGGCTGATATAGTAGCAAAATCCCTGGACAAAATGATATCGTCCGATCGGTTTGCGGAGGCTAGCCCGAAGATTCGAGAAGGAATGCTGAAGAAACTGTATTCCTATGCATCCGAACAGGCGAAGGCGTCAATGTTTGACGATTATGAGCCGGGCAACACCAAGGCGGATATTGCTGCCTATGAGCAGGCCGGGCTTGATGTGGCGGATTATTTCGCAGTCAAGGCCGAGGGGTACAATACGGATAAGTATCTGAAAGCAATAATCAACGGGTTGCCGGAAGAGGAGTCGGATGCGCTCATGGAGGGGATCGACAATCTGGAGCCCATGGCTGGTGAGGATCAGGTGGCAAATGTTCAGAAGTGGCGTACCTGCGTGGATATGTACAGAAATCCGGACTTTCAGCTGGCAGCGTTGGGAGCGTATATGACGTCTGAACAGTTCAAGAAGGCCAAGGTGGCAAATCGATTTGACATCAGCTTAAGCAGTTATGTGAAGCTGTTCGAAATCCGGGCGGAGTACGATCAGGACAAAAATGGCTCTTTCTCCGGCGCAGAGTATAAGAGGGCTATCGACAGCTTGCGGCTGGGTACGAATGACAGCGCAGTGCTGTGGCAGCTGTTTGCCGGCACGAAGAGCGCTAAGAACAATCCATATAGCACGTCTGTTGGACAGAAGGTACTTGATGCTTTGACGGATTAAGGAGAGACCGCACCGGGAAACCGGTGCGGTTTTTCCCTTATTTTTTCCCTTATGCCGTTGCAATGGGGTGCATAACGATGCAAATTATTACAAAAATAATGGAGAATATGCGTATATTTCCGAAGATTTACACGCATTTCATACATATCAGCAAATTCAAGTCCCGCCTCGCCCACCAAAGAAGACAGCCGTAAGGCTGTCTCTTTTTTTGCCAGCCGATCCTTGATGAAACCGATAAAACCCCTTGATTTCCAATGAAAACGGAAATCAAGGGGTATTTTTGTTCCATTTCAGCCCATTCGCTGCTGTTCGTTACATTTGCTCCCCATTTCCGTCGATCCCGCCGGCGATTGGGCTGCGGTTGGGGTATCATTGAGAAAATCTTCAAAAAGAGACATTTTTTTCGTTAAAACCGTCAAAATTAAAGATTTGTTGAAGTTTGATTGAAAATTAGTACTATAATATAATTTAGATTTTGCATTTAGGAGGGATTACGATGTTGAAGATATTGATTGCAGAGGATGACCGGGAGCTGCGACAGCTGTTCAGCCATGTGCTGAATCGACATGGTTACACCGTAGTGGGCGTATCCAATGGCCAGGAGGCGCTGAATGCCTTGGATAAGGATTTCTACGATATGATCATCTCCGATATTATGATGCCTGTGATGGACGGCTATGAGCTGGTTAGGCAGCTGCGCGATGTGGGAAACACTACCCCAATTTTGATGATCACTGCCAAGGATGCTTTTGATGATATGCGCCTGGGTTTCCAGTCCGGAGTGGATGATTATATGGTCAAGCCTATCAATGTCAATGAGATGGTACTGCGTGTGCAGGCACTCCTGCGCCGTGCACAAATGATCAATGACAGGAAGCAAACCATTGGAGATACTGTGATGGAATGCGATTCATTGACAGTAACGGTGGCGGGTGAGAGCATGGTTCTGCCGCAAAAGGAATTTATGCTGCTTTATAAGATGACGGCTTACCCCGGCAAGATCTTTACCCGGCAGCAGCTGATGGATGAGATTTGGGGTTACGATTCCGAAAGCGACACCCATACGGTAGATGTACATATTGGCAGACTCCGTGATCGTTTCCGGGACAACAAGGACTTTAAAATCGCCACGATCCGTGGTATCGGCTATAAGGTGGTGAAGCTGTGAATACCAGAGAACGGTTTGAAAAGGTCAGACGGGAGCAGCAAAATCACTTCAGTCTCCGCACTCGGCTGACAGCGCTGGTAACACTTGAAATGCTTGTTTGCGTGCTGATTGCCTATTGCTTGGATCAGCTCTTTAACGAAGTGTTTCCGTGGACAGTACCGCTGGAGATCGAATTGATAGGCGTGTGCTTGCTAATCGGCATACTGGTCACCAGTCAGCTTTCCAAGTATTTCTTTAATCCAATCAAAAAGCTGCGCGTTGCCATGGATAAAGTAGCAGACGGCGACTTTTCTGTTCGACTGGAGGAAAAATCCAGTTCTAAAGAGATCATGGAGATATACACCGGCTTTAATCTAATGGCCCACGAGCTTAGCTCTACGGAGATTCTGCAGACCGATTTTGTGTCCAATGTTTCTCACGAATTTAAGACACCAATCAATGCTATTGAGGGGTACTCCACTTTGTTGCAGGATGCGGATAATCTGGATGACGAACAGCGCGAGTATATTGATAAGATCCTGTTCAACACTCAACGGCTTTCCTCTCTTGTGGGAAGCATTTTGTTGCTTTCAAAGCTGGAGAATCAGCAGATCCCCACCAACCAAACCGAGTATCGCCTGGATGAGCAGATCCGGCAATCCGTGGTTGCGTTGGAAACGGCCTGGGTGCAAAAGGACATAGAACTGGATGTAGAATTGGATCGCGTGTCCTATCTCGGTAACGAGCAGATGATGCGCCATGTGTGGGATAATTTGATATCCAATGCGATAAAATTCAGTCCACAGGGTGGCACAGTGAAGCTTCGCCTCACCCAAAAGGCGCGTAAATTGACCTTTACGATAGAAGATCAAGGACCAGGCCTTTCTGAGGAGGCACAGAAGCACATCTTTGATAAATTCTATCAGGAAGATTCTTCTCATAAAAAGGAAGGCAGCGGCCTTGGTCTTGCGCTGGTGAAGCGCGTTTTAACCATCGAAAAAGGGCAGATAACTGCGGAAAATATCCCAGATGGCGGTTGCTGCTTTACTGTCGCACTTCGTGCCAAATAATAATATATACCATTGGGGTATCCGAATTGCTCGGATACCCCTTTTTTCAACAATAATTGACATTGGATTTATGTTCAGTTGTATTTTTCTTTTTATAATGCCTGCATAGAATGGACTTGGAGGCCCTTAGTATGGAAGAAAAGTATAAGCACAAAATCATAACCATCCCCAATCTTTTGTCCTTTTTTCGTCTGCTGCTGATCCCGGTGATCATGTGGCTGTACATCGTGAAAAAAGACCCGATCTGGACAACGGTCATGCTTATTCTGTCCGGCGTTACAGATGTAGTGGACGGTATCATTGCCCGTAAGTGCAATATGATCAGTGACTTTGGCAAAGCCTTTGATCCGGTGGCAGATAAGCTGACCCAAATCGCAATGCTATATTGCCTTGTCAGCCGTTTCAAATGGATGCTGTTGCCTCTGTGTGTGCTGGTAGTGAAAGAAATCACGGCAGGAATTTTAGGCTTGCTGGTAATTCGCAAGACAGGAAAAGTGGACGGCGCGGTGTGGCACGGGAAGGCTACCACGGTTTCCCTGTACAGCATGATGATCATCCATCTGATCTGGTTCCATATCCCCGGTGTCGTTTCCGGTATTCTGATCGGCGGCTGTACTGTCTTAGCACTGCTGTCTGCTTTCTTATATACCAGAGAGAATGTGAAGAAACTTTCAAGCGGGAGAGATAATCATGCATAAAAACGAGAAAAGGATCAAACTGTTAAGTACCGTGCTATGTGAGATTTTTACGGTATGTACGATCCTTATACTTTTGGCAGATGGTGAGCCGGACAGATTATTGCTTGCCTTTGCAACACTTCTGCTTGCGGCAGTGCCAATGCTGACGGAAAAATTGTTGCATTGCAGGATCAGCCTGTCGGTGTACATATTCGCTCTTGTCTATGCCGTCGGCCCTATGCTGGGTCATTGCTGGAAGCTATACTACACAGTTCCCGTATGGGACAAGCTTTTGCATATCAGCGGCGGTGTGATGTTTGCGATTGTGGGTGCGTACCTTTTTGATCTGCTAACGAAAAGCAAAGAATTACCCGTTGTAAGAACAATTTTTGCGTTTTGCTTCTCTATGGTGATTGCGGTACTGTGGGAATTCTGCGAATTTGGCGCAGATATATTCTTAGGTATGGATATGCAGGATGATACCGTCATTCACAGCCTGACCTCCTACCTTTTGGGTAACACGCCAGGGGTTACCGGCAGTATCGAAAACATTCAATCCGTGGTAGTCAACGGCGTTGCGCTGCCCGGATATATCGATATTGGCCTCATTGACAGTATGCTGGATATGCTGCTGGAAACATTGGGCGCGATTGTGACATGCCTGATTCTTTGGTTTGATAAAGGAAAACACGCTTTGATTCAAAAATTATAACGGGAGAGAAAGATGAAACTGCTGAAATGCGCCATCTATTTGGCGTTGACAGGGGCTGTCGGATTTTTTGTTGGAAGGATCATTCCCAAGAGATGGATACAGCCGGAAAAAGGATTGTTTCGCAGTTTTCCGTTTGAGAAAAACGGCACAGTTTATGAAAAACTGGGAATCCGCAAATGGCACAAGAAAGTGCTGGATATGAGCCGCATTTTGCCCGGCTTAATGCCCCCCAAAAGCCTGTCCGGTGACTATGGGCAGAGCCTGCCGGTGATGATTCAGGAGACCTGTGTGGCAGAAACAGTCCATATAGCGGTGAGTATTGCCGGTTTTCGCTGCCTGTGGATATGGCCCGGGATCGGTGGTGTAACCGTAACGGTGATCCATATCGTGCTTCTGAATATCCCATTCATCCTGATCCAAAGGTACAACAGACCCCGATTGATTCGCCTGCAACAGAAACTTTTTGTAAAGAAGAAAATGAAAGAAGGAGCAGTATGCGTGTACTGATATTAAGTTGTAATACAGGCGGCGGACACAATGCCTGCGCGGAAGCAATTCAAGAGGCATTTCTGTCTGAGGGACATCCCTGTGATATTGCAGATTCCCTGAACTTTTCCTCTGATAAACTATCGAAATTTATGTCTTGGGGACATACCGCTATGTATCGTCGCGCTCCTAAATTGTTTGACGCCGGTTACGGCTTTGCGGAAAAGCACCCGGGTATGCTTGCCGATGATGCTGCTGTTTATAAGTTGCTGACCGGTGGCACAGAGCGTTTGTGCGCCTATATTCAGCAAGGTAAATATGATACGGTGATATGTACCCATGTTTTTTCCGGCCTTTTGCTGCGTCAAACCATGAAGGAATTTAGTATGACGCTGAAAACAGCGTTTGTGGGGACGGATTATACTTGTAGTCCCGGAACTGCGAAGAGTATGCTGGACCGATATTTCATTCCGGCAGAGTCCTTAAAAGACGAATTTACGGAACAAGGTGTGCCGCCGGAGAAGATAATTCTCAGCGGTATTCCGGTGCGCAAGGAATTCTATGAGAAACGTGATAAGGCAGAGGCAAAGCAGATTCTCGGTATCGATCCTGAGCATATGCATCTGCTGATGATGTGCGGCAGTATGGGTTGCGGTCCACTGAGAAAACTGACAGAACTTCTGAGTGCGAGGATGGATGAAACCATGGAGCTGTCCATCATTTGCGGTACCAACGAAAAACTGTACAAGGAACTGTCGGCGGAATATGGGGATAAGCCATATATCCACATCCACGGTTTCCAAAAGAATATCAGCCTTTTCATGGACAGCGCCGATCTGTACCTGACCAAACCGGGAGGACTCAGTACCACGGAGGCGGCTGTGAAAAATCTGCCCATGGTCTTCATTGACGCGGTTGCCGGGTGTGAGGAATACAACCTGAACTATTTCGTCTTCCTGGGTGGCGCTGCAACGGCTGACAGCACGGAAGATTTGGCGCGGCTTTGCTTAGACTTGCTGAAAGATAAGGCGGGGCTGTCTCAAATGGAGCAGGCACTACAAAAGTTGCCCCATGCCAATGCAGCGCAGCGAATCTGCAGGACCATGCAAGATGATGAATAATCAATACAGAAAAGAGAGAGAGTATGGCAAAGGGATATGTTATCTATAATCCTATGGCCGGAAACGGCAAGGCGGAGGAAGATGCAAAACTGCTGCAAATGATTCTGGATGAAGATCTGGAATACTACGATATGACCCGGATCACTAACTACGCGGCATTTCTATCTGGCATGGAAAAAGGGGATTACTTGGTGATCGTGGGCGGTGATGGAACGCTGAATCGGTTCATTAACGACACAAATAACATTGAAATAACGCAGGAGATTCTGTACTTTCCAGCAGGATCTGGCAACGACTTCGCCAGGGAATTTGGAACAGTGGGAAATCCTATTGTGGTCACACAGTATTTAAGAAACTTACCTAGCGTGGATGTCAACGGAAAACACTACCGATTTATCAACGGTGTAGGCTTCGGTATCGACGGCTACTGCTGCCAGGTAGGCGATGAGCTTCGGAAGATACCCGGCAAGAAGGTCAATTATACCGGGATCGCAATCAAAGGGCTGCTGCTTTACTTTGCACCGAGAAACGCCACGGTAACAGTGGATGGGAAAGAATATACTTACAAAAAAGTGTGGATCGCACCGACTATGCACGGTAAGTTTTACGGTGGGGGAATGATTCCCACGCCTGGTCAGGATCGCACTTCCGGGGAACTATCTGTGATGTTATTCCATGGAGCCGGCAAACTTCGTACTCTGTGCGTCTTTCCCAGTATCTTCAAAGGCACGCATGTTAAGCATAAAAATATGGTGGCGTTACATACAGGGAAAGAGATCACTGTAAGATTTGATCGGCCCACGCCTTTACAGATTGACGGCGAAACCATTCTGGATGTAACCGGTTACACCGCCAAGGCGGCGGTAAGGTAATCGTGGGAGGAGCGGACATATGAAAGAAAAAAAGAAGGGTTATGGCGTTTTTGCCTTTACCCGATATCTGGTTAAGTCGTTTTATCCTAAAATCAAGGTAGTAGGGGAGGGTAATCTTCCTGATGAACCTGTAATCATTGTGGGCAACCACTGTCAGATGAATGGTCCCATTGTGGGAGAATTATATGTGCCAGGTGAGCCTTACATCTGGTGTGCCGGTGAAATGATGCACTTAAAGGATGTGCCGCAGTATGCCTACCGGGATTTTTGGAGTCGGAAACCCAAATGGTGCCGCCCGTTCTATAAGCTGCTATCTTACATCATCGCGCCGCTGTCCGTCTGCATTTTCAATAATGCCAGAACGATTGGCGTATACCACGATTCACGAATTTTATTGACCTTTAAAAAGACAATAAAGTGCTTGGAAGAAGGAAGAAGTGTAGTCATTTATCCGGAGTATGATATAAAGCACAATCATATCATCTATGACTTCCAAGACAGATTTATTGATGTTGCAAAGCTGTATTATAAGAAAAGCGGCAGGGAATTATCCTTTGTTCCCATGTACATTGCACCCAAATTGAAGACCTTGTGTTTGGGAAAACCTATTCGCTATGCTCCGTCAGCGGAGTTTGATATAGAACGGCGCAGAATCTGCGAATACTTGATGCAGGAAGTTACGGACCTGGCGGACGCATTGCCAGAGCATGAGGTAGTTATGTATCGCTGAGCATTGTACGCTATTTACCCATAGAAACTGCCGAGCCTCGATGAAACCAATAAAACCCCTTGATTTCCAATGAGTTTGGAAAGCGAGGGGCTTTTTTGTTATTCTTAGTGCCGTTTTCGTCTGTTTGTAACTGTTTCTCCCTATTTCCGTCGATCCCGCCGGCGATCGGGCTGCTGAGATTGATTTTTGACAGAAAAAATAATATTAGATTAGTTATGAGTTAGTATAGCATATCGTTTTGAGGAGTGATCAATATGACACCAGAGCAGAAAGCTAGAGAAGTCATTGATAATAAATTGGTGCAATCTGGATGGATTATCCAGGATATGAGCAAACTCAATCTCTTAGCGGGATTGGGCGTTGCGGTGCGTGAATTCCCCACCAGCACCGGCCTTGTAGACTATGCTCTGTTTGTTGAAGGTACACCCGTTGGCATTATCGAGGCCAAGAAAGACGATGCCGGCGGAAATATTACCGCCGTGGAAGGTCAGGGGATTTGAACCGATCTGAATGCAGCAAAGGAATCTGTAAATATCGTGCTTAAACAGGATAATGTGCTGTTGCTTTGTTATGCGGCAGCACCTTTTTTGTTTGATTTCCCTCAATGCGGTTATCCTATTAAAAAACCACAGGAGGGAATTTATGAAAAACAAGAATGAACAACAGGATCTGGAGCAGGAACAGATCGTCGAGCTTGGCTCGGATGTTACAAAATCCAAAGATGGCAAGATCTATACCCTGACCATTATCGGCCAGGTGGAAGGCCATCAAGTCCTGCCGGAAAACTGTAAGACTACAAAATACGAGCATGTTCTGCCCCTGCTTGCCGGAATCGAGGAAAGTGACGATATCGACGGCCTTTTGCTGCTTCTGAATACCGTTGGCGGTGATATTGAAGCCGGACTGGCCATTGCGGAAATGATCGCCGGCATGAAAAAGCCCACTGTTTCCCTGGTGCTGGGCGGTGGTCACTCCATTGGCATTCCCTTGGCCGTATGCACGAAAAAGTCATTCATTACACCCACGGCCAGTATGACAGTTCACCCGGTGCGTATGACGGGCCTTGTAGTGGGTGCACCTCAGACCTTTCGTTATTTCCAGCGCATTCAGGAGCAGATCGCGGATTTTGTCACGGCCAATTCCAAGATATCCAAAGCAGAATTTGAGCATTATATGATGGCAACCGGAGAAATGGCCACAGATGTGGGCACGATCCTCTACGGTAAGGAAGCAGTCGCATCCGGACTGATCGATAAGCTGGGTGGACTCAATGATGCACTGGCAGCGCTGCACCGAATGATCGCAAAATACAAAAAGGATAGCCAAAAGCACTAACTTTTTTTGAAGTAAGGGTGGAAATTTTATTGGAACTGTGTTACAATAGAGTGTAATCTTATGTAAAAGGGGGAGTGCAGGTATGGATTGGAACTGGTTGCTGGGCCTTGTATACGGCGCTTTGGGCGGCCTCTTTGAATTCCTGCCCGCATCTCCTTTGGTTCATCAGGAAGTTTTTCGCAAGCTGACTGGGGTGGAGAACGCAGGCTATGGCCTGTCCATTGCAGTGCATCTTGGCGCATTGGCAGCGGTCATTGTGTCCTATTATGCAAGCATCGGCAAGCTGTCTGCGGAACGCAAGATCGCCGGACAGCCAAGGCGGAAACGCACACGTCAGCCGGATGTTGTCAGCCTTATGCAGCTGCGTCTGCTGCGTATTGCGGCAGTACCTGTGAGCCTGTCCTGCCTGCTTGCACCCTGGCTCAGTCAATATGTGAACGAATTGTGGGTTCTGGCGATCCTGACGGTACTCAGTGGCATTGTCCTGTTTCTGCCGCATTATATGAGCCGGGCCAATAAGGATGCACGTTCCCTGTCGCCTTTGGATGCCACATTGATCGGCCTGGGCGGCGTACTGGGGGCAGTTCCCGGATTTTCCAGGGTAGGCGCGCTTACAGCTATTGCCAGTATGCGTGGTGCAGACAGGCAATTCAGCTTGGAATTTGTGTATTTATTAGCAATCCCGGCCCTTGCAGCCCTTTGTATCGGCAATTTGGGTATGCTGATTTTCGCAGGTACATCCCAAACAGGGCCATCGCTAATCGTGTGGTTGATGGCCTGTGCCGCAGCCTTTGGTGCAGGTCTGGCCGGCATTCGCCTGATGCGTTTTCTGGCTGTAAAGGATGGCTATGAAAGCCTTTCCTATTACAACTGGGGCCTTGCAATGGTAACCTTTATTCTTTATCTCATCGGATGATCGTACAGGAGGTAGTATATGGCGGAAAAGAAACAATCTCAGGCAGAAAAGGCGGCTGCTGCCAAGAAAGCAAAGCCGGTCAGCACAGCGCCTAAAAAGTATGCCATTAAGAAAACCACAGGCAAGACTACGCCTGCGGAGACCCTGCAGATCCCAGTGCGGCTGATCACCTCTGCGATCTGCATCGTATGCTTTTTTCTGTTACTGTTCGCGTTTTTGAATCCTGAGGCGGTATTTCTGGGATTTGTGCGCAGCCTGGTCATGTCTCTGATCGGACAGGTGGCATTTTACATTGCCATTCCTGCACTGTTGTACTTATTTACCATCCATGCCTTCAGCGGCAAGCGTCCTGTGATCCTGCGCAGCGTTTGCTTGTTGGTATTTGTGGCGATTTGCGGCTGCATTTCCCAGATCGTCATGCTCATGGATGAAAGCTATGCACTGCCTACGGGGATGGCACTGCTGTCAGAACTGGTTTCCGGCGGTGTTTCCGGCGATACGGCCGGCCTGATCTGCGGAGGTATGGCGTTACTGCTGAATTTGCTGTTCGGCAAGGCGTTCAGCCTGATCATTTTGGCCGTTGCGGCCCTTCTGACTCTGCTGGCGTCTCTTCAGATCACCATCCCCAGTATTATCCGTGCTGTGCAGAACCGTCCCCGGGCTGACTGGGAGGATGAAGAGCCTGAGGTGGAAGAGCCCGCTGCAGTGGTGGTCAACCACATTGCAAACAAGCGCATTGCGTATATGGAAAATAAGCGCAAGGAGCAGGAAGAACGGCAGCTGGAGATCGATATTCCTGTGGACGACAAGCCCCTGAAGCCCAAACGCGTAAAGCGGGACATTACCCCGGAAGCCAACGATTTCATGAACCAGGTGGATACGGATGTTCAGACACCTGTTGCTGCTGCTAAGGACGGCATGACCGGAAATGCAAATGTGGAGCTGATCCTGGAGGATAAAACCGCCAGGACGGAGTCAGCCAATACCTTCGCTGTGGAGAATGTTCCGGAGGAAATGACTCCTTTTGAAAAGACGCAGGAGGATGTGGCTGCGCAGGTGGCTGAAACAGTGGCGCAGGTAGCGGAGGCACAGGCTAAGGTTACCGCCAAGGATGCCCAGGAATCGGCGGCTCAGGTGGCTGAGGAGATCGCCAAGGCGCAAATGGAAGTGAAGCCGGAGTATCGGTTCCCGCCCATTGATCTGCTGAGACCCAGTATGCGCAGCAATTTGGATGCAACTGCGGAAATGCGGGAAAACACCCGCCGCTTGAATGAGACCTTGGCAAGCTTCAAGATCGAAGCGCATATCATCAATGTGACCCGCGGCCCCAGCGTTACCCGGTATGAGGTGGAGCTGGATAAGGGCGTGCGGCTGAATAAATTGACGACCTGCGCTGACGATATTGCCTTGAGTTTGGGTGCATCCGGCGTGCGGATCGCCGCAGTTCCGGGCAAGATATCCATCGTTGGTATCGAAGTGCCTAACCGGGCTGTGACCAATGTATCTTTGCGGGAAGTCATCGACTCTCCTGAATTTGCCAGAGCAAAATCCAAGTCCTCTTTTGCAGTCGGCAAGGACATTGGAGGTACTTGCATCGTTGGCAATATTGCGAAGCTGCCCCATATGCTCATCGCCGGTACCACCGGTTCCGGTAAGTCTGTGTGCATGAACTCCATCATCATCAGCTTGCTATATAAGGCAAGTCCCGAGGATGTCAAGCTCATCATGGTCGATCCCAAGATGGTGGAATTGGGCATTTACAACGGCATTCCGCATTTGCTGATCCCTGTCGTTACCGATCCTAAGAAGGCCGCAGGCTCTCTGCAGTGGGCGGTGACGGAAATGATGCGCCGCTACAAGGCAATGTCCGACGCCGGTGTCCGTGACCTGGAGTCCTACAACGGCATCGTGGAAGCCGAGGGAGAGGGTCAGAAGCTGCCCCAGGTGGTGGTCATCATCGACGAGCTGGCTGACCTGATGTTGGTCGCCGCCAAGGAAGTGGAAGAATCCATCTGCCGAATTGCCCAGATGGGCCGTGCAGCGGGTATCCACCTGATTATCGCCACCCAGCGTCCCTCTGCGGATGTGATCACCGGCCTGATGAAGGCCAACATTCCGTCCAGAATTGCATTTGCAGTTGCATCTGCAATGGAATCCCGGATCATTTTGGATACTCAGGGTGCGGAAAAACTGGTGGGCAAGGGAGATATGCTGTTCGCTCCCATCGGTGCCGGTAAGCCCATGCGTGTCCAGGGCTGCTTCGTCAGCGATCCTGAGGTAGAGGCTGTTACTTCCTTCGTCAAGGAGAATTTTAATACCGATTACGACCAGAGCGTCATGGAGGAGATCGAGCGGAAAGCGGTGCAGGCCGGTAACGGCAAAGCCACCGTGTCCGACCCGGAACCCAACCAGGACGAGCTGGACGGCGACGAGATGCTTCCGGCTGCAGTGGATGTAATCCTGGAGACCGGCCAGGCCTCTGTATCCATGCTCCAGCGGCGGTTGAAGCTGGGCTACGCAAGAGCAGCCCGGATCGTGGACGAAATGGAAGAAAAGGGCATCGTTGGTCCGTTCCAGGGCAGCAAGCCCCGCTCCATTCTGATCACCAAGGAGCAGTGGCTGGCCATGAAGAACGGTCAAACCGGGCAGCTGTCACTGTCTGAATTTGATGACTCCGCAGTGCCGGAGGAAATCGACTGATTCTAACACGTTTATCGTGTGGAATAAATATTACATCCCATCCGGATTAAGCCGGAGGGACAGTAGGAGGAAATTCATATGAGAAATCAAAAAATCAAGCGCATGGTAGGCATTGCACTACTGATGGCAGTTGTCGTTGTGTTACAACTTCTGGGAAGTTTTATTAAACTTGGCCCAGTGGAAATATCCCTCGTCTTGCTGCCCATCGTGATTGGAGCTGCGGTTTACGGACCAACAGCAGGCGCAATTCTCGGCGCAACCTTTGGTGCTGTGGTGCTTGCCCAGCCCGGAACAGTATTCTTTTACGAGATGAGCGTTTTGGGAACGGTCATCACCGTTATGGTCAAGGGTGCACTCAGCGGATTCCTTGCGGGTCTGACCTACAAGACACTTGCAAAGAAAGCGCCGGTTCTGGCGGTGATCCTTTGCGCAGTTGTATGCCCGGTGGTCAATACCGGAATTTTCTTCCTGGGTTGCGTGACCTTCTTCTATAACGACTTGGCTTTGATGGGGGAGAATGTTGCACTGCTTGTCATTACATCCTTTATCGGCTTCAATTTTGTTGCTGAATTCTTGGTAAACGTTTTGTGTTGTCCCGTTATTGTACGACTGTTACATATTTTGAAGATAAGTAAAAATTAAGGAGAATTCCTATGCAAGAGACTGCTCTGCAATACCATATCCACTGTAAAGAGGGCGATGTGGGCCGATACTGCTTCCTGCCCGGCGATCCCGGCAGATGCGAGGCCATTGCGGCCTATTTTGACAATCCCGTACATATTGGCATGAACCGGGAGTATAACATCTACACCGGCACACTGCTGGGTGAAAAGGTCTCCGTTTGCTCCACCGGCATTGGTGGCCCGTCTGCTTCCATCGCTTTGGAAGAGCTGGCGGCTATTGGTACGGATACGTTCATTCGCGTGGGCACTTGCGGCGGCATCGACCTGGATGTGATGCCCGGAGATGTGGTTGTGGCCACCGGCGCGATCCGCTACGAGCATACTTCCTTGGAGTATGCCCCCATTGAGTTCCCGGCGGTTGCGGATTTTGATGTCACTGCCGCGCTGAAGGCTGCCAGCGAGGACTTGGGTTACCGTACCCACGTGGGCGTGGTGCAGTGCAAGGACTCCTTCTACGGCCAGCACAGCCCCGAGAAATCTCCGGTGTACTATGACCTGCTGCAGAAGTGGGAGAGCTGGAAGCGCCTGGGCGTTAAGGCCAGCGAAATGGAATCCTCTGCGCTGTTTGTGGTTGCGGCAGCACTGAAAGTCCGCTGCGGCAGCTGCTTCCATGCGGTTTGGAATCAGGAGCGGGAAAAGGCAGGTATGTTCATGCCCATGACGGAAGATACTTCCGGTGCCATCAGGGTGGGCATTGAGGCCATGAAGCGCATTATTGCGGCTGATCTTGCGAAAAAGTAAACGGAAAGGCACCCATCAGGGTGCCTTTTTAATGTTCTTAACAGGGATCTGCGTCAGCATGATCGCGCCGAAAACCAGGGCGCAGCCGATGCCCTCGGTCAGGGTAAAGGATTCATTCAGCAGCAATGCGCCGGAGATGGCCGCAAACACGGATTCAAAGCTCATCAGCAGGGAAGCGGTGGTGGGTTCAATGGACTTTTGTCCAACGATCTGCAAGGTGTAAGCAATACCCATGGACATGATGCCTGCCCAACAAAGAGGAAACCAGCAATCCAAAATACCCTGCCAGGTAGTGCTGTCAAAGAACAAGGCACAGATACCGGAAACCACAGCGCACACCAGTGCCTGGGACATATTCAGCGCCATGCTGTTCAGTTCTCCAGCCACACGATCCATAATGAGGATCTGTATTGCGAAAGCCACGGCACAGCCCAGCATCAGCACATCACCGATATTGATGGCTGTAAAGCCTGCACCGCTGATCAGATACAGTCCAATTGCCGCGAGCACCACACTGATCCCAACGGTCTTGGGGGGCTTCTGCTTCAAAAACAGACCAAAGATGGGCACCATAATGATGTACATGGTGGTAATAAAACCGCCCTTGCCTGCGGTGGTATAGATCAGACCGATCTGCTGCAGTGCAGTTGCCGCAAAAAGTGCAACGCCGCAGGGGATGCCTGCTTTCCACAGTCGGGGATCTGTCAGGATCTTTACAAAATCCTTTCTGCTTCGCAGAAATAGCACCAGAAGCAATGCAAAGACTGCTAAAAAACAACGTATTGACAAGAAGGAAAAGGGGCCAACATGGTCAACGCCCACACTTTGGGCAACGAAGGTAGAGCCCCAAATGATGGTAGCCAGAATGATACTCAGGCTGCCTTTTAATTGTTTCGACATTTTCATCACCGTAGGAAACTTTACCATAAAAGCAAGACAATTTCAAGATTGCAAATTGAAAACTGTATGCTATAATATAAAAAACTGTTTTGGAGGTTTTACTATGTCTGAGATCAAAAAAATTCCTACCCGTGCGGAGCTTGCCAAGGAAGATACCTGGGCAACCGAGGATCTGTACCCCTCTGATGAAGCATGGGAGGCAGAACTGGCATCTATGGAAAAAGCCAAGGAAGTGTTTGCTTCCTTTGCAGGTCGCTTGGGAGAAAGCGCACAGACATTGTACGAGTATTTGCACTATGAAGAGGAGTTTGGCAGTACATTCTCCCGTTTGGCAAACTACTGCATGCGCAAGGCTGACGAAGATACCCGCAATGCAACCTACCAGGCTATGCGCGGCAAATTTATGGGCCTGGCCGTTGCCATGGGTGCTGTGCGCAGTTTTGAAACTCCTGAAATCATGGCCATCTCCGAGGAAACCCTGGAGCAGTTCTACAAGGACTGTCCCGCGCTGGAGCGTTACCGCCGTGCGTTGACCAACGAGCGCCGCATGAAGGAGCATACACTTTCTCCCGCAGAGGAAAAACTCCTGGCAGCTTCCGGTGAAATGGGCAATGCACCCCAGGATATCTACGGCAGCTTCAACAACGCAGATATCACATTTGCTGATGCTGTGGATTCTGAGGGCAACAAATATCCTCTGCGCCAGGGCAACTTCGTGTCCTTAGAGGAAAGCCCTGACCGGGTGCTTCGCAAGAGCGCCTATGAAAATCTGTACGACAGTTTTAACAACTACAAGAACACCGCTGCCGCGCTTCTGAATGCACAGAATAAGCAGCTGAAGTTCTACGCCGAGGCCCGGAAGTATCCCAATGCTTTTGAAAAGGCATTGGATCGCACCAATGTGCCCACCTCCGTGTATCTGAATCTTATTGAAGCCGTGCATCAAAACATGGATAAGATGCACCGCTATGTCCGCTTGCGGAAAAAACTGCTGGGTGTGGACGAGCTGCATTTTTATGATGTGTACACTCCCTTGCTGGAGGGCGTGGACAAGCACATTCCTTTCGCAGAGGCCAAGCAGACGGTTTATGATGCCCTGGCACCCTTGGGTGAGGACTACCGGGCAATTCTGAAGGAGGGCTTTGAAAACCGCTGGATCGACGTTTACACCAATGAGGGCAAGCGCAGCGGCGCATACTCTGCAGGCGCCCGGGTGCATCCCTATGTTCTGCTGAACTACACCGGCACATTGGACAGCCAGTTCACCCTGGCTCACGAAATGGGCCACGCACTGCATTCCTATTTGTCCAACAAGCACCAGACCCCCGTGGATGCCAGCTATGTGATCTTTGTTGCAGAGGTGGCATCTACCTGCAACGAAGCCCTGCTTATGGAGCATCTGCTTTCCAAGACCACGGACAAGAAAGAGCGCGCATACCTCATCAACCACTTCCTGGATCAGTTCAAGGGCACATTGTACCGCCAGACCATGTTCGCTGAGTTCGAGTTGAACATTGGCCGCATGGTTGCCGAGGGCAAGACTCTGACCGCAGATGTGCTGTGCGCAGAGTATAAGCGGCTGAACGAATTGTATTTCGGCGAAGCGATGATCGTGGATGACCGGATTGCGGTGGAATGGGCAAGAATTCCCCACTTCTATATGAACTACTATGTGTTCCAGTATGCAACCGGCTATTCTGCCGCCATTGCGCTGTCCCGGAGAATCCTCAAGGAGGGCGAACCGGCTGTAAAGGATTATCTGAATTTCCTGTCCGGTGGCTGCTCCAAGAGCCCCATCGATCTGTTGAAGGGCGCAGGCGTGGACATGACCACCCCCGAGCCTGTCAACCAGGCTCTGCAGCTGTTTGATGAGCTGCTGGACGAGATGGAAGAGCTGACAAAGGACCTGTAAGCATGAACGAGTTGTTTATTCCCACGCTCCACACCTTTGCCATGAATAACATCTTCACCGGCTCCTGCGGCGTATTCCGTTTTCGTGCCGAGCCGAAAGTGGTGAAGATGGAAGGCTCTAAAGAGGTGGATTTTGAGAAAAGTACCATCGTGGCGGAGTTTTGGCATGGCCCTTTCTGCTATGAAAAAAGCGAAATGGAGGGGCGCGAAGTGTTCCCTATGTCCGATGAGGGCCGCACCGCCATGAAAACATGGCTTCAAGCGCATATTTAACGAAAAAACATTGACTTTTTCGGAATTTGTGCTAAAATATCTCCGATATACAAAGACCATACGAAAACAAAGCAGGTTTGACTGACCAAAGCGAGAGGGGAGCGGTGAAAGCCCCTTGTAAGTTACCCTGTATGCCACTTTCGTGTCGCCCGGGATGACCGGGACGGGCGCGCCCGTTACAGCGTCTTGAGGCAAATTGCTGTTTTTTCGGCATTTGCGAAACAAGGTGGTACCGCGTCGATTTCTCGCCGTCCTTGAATTTTCAAGGGCGGCGTTTATTTTTTTGAAAACAATTTGGAGGTAATACCAATGAGCAATAAACCTTATGGCGTAAACGAGCTCCGGGAAAAATTCCTGGCGTTCTTCGAAAGCAAGGGTCACCTGCGTCTGCCCAGCTTTTCTTTGATTCCCCAGAATGACGCATCTCTGCTGCTGATCAACTCCGGCATGGCACCCATGAAGCCCTACTTCACAGGCGAAGTCGAGCCCCCTCGCCACCGTGTCTGCACCTGTCAGAAGTGCATCCGTACCGGCGACATTGAAAACATCGGCAAGACTGCCCGTCACGGCACTTATTTTGAAATGCTGGGCAACTTCTCCTTCGGTGACTATTTCAAGCACGAGGCCATCGCCTGGACCTGGGAGTTTCTAACCAAGGAAGTGGGTCTTGCGCCCGACCGTCTGTATCCTTCCATCTACGAGAATGACGATGAGGCATTCGAGATTTGGAATAAGGAGGTCGGCGTACCTGCCGATCACATTTTCCGCTTCGGCAAGAAGGACAACTTCTGGGAGCACGGCTCCGGTCCCTGCGGCCCCTGCAGTGAGGTCTACTATGACCGGGGCGAGAAGTACGGCTGCGGCGAGCCCGGCTGTACGGTTGGCTGCGAGTGCGACCGCTACATGGAAGTTTGGAACAATGTGTTCTCCCAGTTCGACAACGACGGACAGGGCAACTATACCGAGCTGGCACAGAAGAACATCGACACCGGTATGGGTCTGGAGCGTCTGGCAGTTGTGTGTCAGGATGTGAACAGCCTGTTTGATGTGGACACCGTTATGAATATCACCAACAAGGTGACCTCCATCACAGGTGCATCCTATGGACAGAGTGTCAAGACTGATGTCAGCCTGCGTGTCATCACCGACCACATCCGCGCATCCACCTTTATGATCGCCGACGGCGTTCTACCCTCCAACGAGGGCCGCGGCTATGTGCTGCGCCGTCTGCTGCGTCGTGCCGCCCGTCACGGAAAGCTGTTGGGCGTGAACCGCCCCTTCCTGTATGAGGTCGTGGAGACTGTGGTACAGGAGAATGAGAGCCACTACACCTATCTGCGGGAGCGCGCGGATTATATCATCAAGATCGTCAAGATCGAGGAAGAGAACTTTGCCAAGACCATCGACACCGGCATGCAGATCTTCAATGCCAAGATGGCTGAGCATAAGGCTGCCGGCAAGAGTGTTTTCTCCGGTGCAGATGCGTTCCTGCTGGCCGCTACCTACGGTTTCCCCATCGACCTGACCATGGAAATGGTGGAGGACGAGGGTATGACGGTTGACCTGGACGAGTACAACCGCCAGCGGGAAGAGGATAAGATCCGCGCCCGTGAGGCTCGTAAGGCTCTGGGTGACCTGGCTTGGGCCGGCATTGACCTGGGTCTTGACAACACACCCACCACTTTTGTTGGTTACACCGAAAACACCTGCAGTGCCAAGGTGCTGGCAGTATGTGTGGGCGAGGAAGTTTCCGGCTCTATCGCCGGCGGCGAGACCGGTATTCTGGTGCTGGACAAGACTCCATTCTATGCAGAAATGGGCGGTCAGGTGGCCGACCATGGCGTGATTTTGGTTGGCGACAGCCGCTTTGAGGTCAACAATGTGCAGAAGGACAAGTCCGGCAAGTATCTGCATCACGGCAAGATGAGAAGCGGTGCGATCAAGGTGGACGATATCGTATGCGCAAGCATCGATGTGGAGCGCCGGAAGGCCATCATGCGTGCCCACTCTGCAACCCACCTGCTGCAGAAGGCGCTGACTTCCGTATTAGGTGACCATGTACACCAGGCCGGTTCTTTGGTTGAGCCCGACCATCTGCGCTTTGACTTTACTCACTATTCCGCGTTGACTGCCGAGGAACTGGCAAAGGTGGATGCCATCGTGCAGTCTGCTGTGCTGGACGGCTATGCTGTGGATGTCCGTGAGATGTCCATTGACGATGCAAAGGCCATGGGCGCAACTGCTCTGTTCAGCGAAAAGTACGGCGATACTGTCCGCGTGGTCAACATGAGCGGCTATTCCATCGAGCTGTGCGGTGGTACGCATTTGGATAATACCGCTAAGGTCGGCCCGTTCTTCATTGAGAGCGAGGGAAGTGTCGCTTCCGGCGTGCGCCGCATCGAAGCCATCACAGGCAAGGCCTGCATGGCGGACATGCAGAAGACGAGAGAGCAGTTGTACGCAGCCGCTGCTGCAGTGAAAGCAAAACCTGCTGATCTGCTGGATAAGATCCAGGGTCAGACGGAAGAGATCCGCAACCTGAAGCGTTCCATTGAGAGCTTCCAGGCCAAGGAAACCGCCGGTGAGGTGGATCGCTTCCTGTTTGGTGCTCACGAGGTGGGTGGACTGAAGGTTCTGACCGCGATGGTTCCCAATGCGGATGCCGGCAAGCTCCGCCAGATGGGCGATAATCTGCGGGATAAGTCCGACAGTGTGGTTGCAGTTCTGTCCTCGGTCAATGGCGACAAAATTACCTTCCTGGCTGTTTGCGGCAAGGAGGCCATTGCGAAGGGCGTCAAGGCTGGCGATCTGGTGAAGCTGGTATGTACCACCTGCGGCGGCAGCGGCGGCGGCAAGCCCGATTCCGCAATGGGCGGTGGTAAGGACGCAAGCAAGGTGGACAATGCCTTGGCTCTTGTGGATGACTTCGTACAGTCCAAATTGAATTAACTTCAAAGAGCGCTGCCTTCCGGCGGCGCTCTTTTCAGAAAGAGAGAATGGTATGCGCAAACTGGTGTGGTTCAGCCTGGGCTTTGCTGCTGCGTCCCTTGCAGGAGCATTGCTGTATGGGCATTGGATTATACTTGGGGCGGTGGTTGCCCTTGTGTTGGCGGGTATTCTGACAGCCCTCAAAATGAAATATTCCAAATGCGCAGTGCTGCTGCTGATCTTTATTGGCTGTGCAGCAGGCTTTTGCTGGTTTGGTCTGTATGACCATCTTTTTGTGCTGATCCCCCGAGTGGCAGACGGACAAAGGTTATTCGTGAGCATTGAAGCGTCGGATTACAGCTACGAAACGGACTACGGCAGCGCTGTTGAAGGATTCGTTGTGCTCAATGAGCAGGAATTCCGGGTCAAAGCATACCTGCACACAAAGGAACAGGTTGCACCCGGTGATTCCGTGACCGGCATGTTCCGCTTCCGCTTGACCACGGATGGCGGTTTGGAGAATCCAACTACCCACCGCACAGAAGGCATTTTTATGCTGGCATATCCCATAGGGACATCTACCATCCAAAAAGCTGAAGCGATCTCCTGGCGGCATTATCCTGCCGTTTGGCGCAGGCAGCTGCTTACGCGTATGGAGAAGATCATGCCGGGAGATACAGGTGCTTTTGCATCGGCACTCTTGCTGGGGGAGCGCAGCGGTATTACCTATGAAATGGACACAGCCTTTAAGGTCAGCGGTATCAGTCATATCATTGCGGTATCCGGTTTGCATGTTTCCATCCTGTTTGGCCTGATTTACACGCTCGTGTCGAAAAAACGGGTGTTGTCCTGCCTTGTGGGGATCCCGGTTCTGTTCCTGTTTGCTGCTGTCACAGGCTTTACTGCATCCATCACAAGAGCCTGTATTATGCAGTCGCTGATGCTTTTGGCCATGGTGCTGAACCGGGAATACGACGGTCCGACGGCACTTGCCTTTGCGGTGCTTGTGATGCTGAGCGCCAATCCATTGACCATTCTTTCGGTCAGCTTCCAGCTTTCCGTGGGATGCATGATGGGCATTTTCCTGTTTTCCGAGAAGATTCGCCAGTATCTGCTCCGATATGGCAGCAAGCATATTACGAAGCAGCAGAAGCTGGCAAACAGAATGCTCCATGGTGTTGCGAGCTCTGTTTCCGTATCTGCAAGCGCTGCAGTGATGACAACGCCGTTGGTTGCCTGCTATTTTGGCTGTGTCAGTGTTTTGGGAGTGATAACCAATCTGCTGACACTTTGGGTCATCAACTTCATTTTCTACGGAATCGTTGTTTGTCTTTTGTTCAGTCTGGCCAGTATCGGTTTGGCACAGCTCCTGGCAAGTGCAGTTGAGATTTTGATCGGCTTTGTGCTGGGTACTGCAAAATTCATCTCCAAGCTCCCTCTGGCGGCAGTGTATACATCGGACCCTTATGTGGTCGCATGGCTGATCGGAGCATATGTTTTGTTTGGCATATTTCTGCTTCAAAAGAAAAAACAGCCTATGCTCCTGTTGACAAGCGTTGTGTTCACACTTCTGTTAACACAGGTGTTTTCCTGGTTTGAACCTCTGCAGGATGATTTTCGGGTGACTATGCTGGATGTTGGACAGGGGCAGAGTATCCTTCTGCAAAGTGACGGGAAGACTTTTCTGGTTGACTGTGGCGGTGATGATGGAGAAAATGCAGCAGATACGACAGCTGAAGCGCTGCTGTCTCAGGGAATTTCCAGGCTGGATGGGATCATCCTGACCCACTACGATACGGACCATGTTGGCGGTGTTGTGAACCTGCTCTGCCGGATCCGCACAGACCGTCTGATACTGCCGTATGTGGAATCGTCACAGATCCCGGAAGATATTATAGCGGCGGGGCAATGTGCAGTTGAGTATGTGCAGGAGGATATGCTATATACCTTTGGAAGTACGGAAATGACTATATTTGCATCGGATTCTTACGAATCTGACAACGAAAGTGGCATTTGCGTCTTGTTCCAACGGGAAAGTTGTGGTATATTGATAACAGGTGACCGGGGAGTTGCCGGTGAGCTTCAACTGTTGCAGACCCGTGCCATTCCGAAAGTGGACGTGCTGGTTGCGGGACATCACGGCTCTGCAGGATCTACCTCGGAAGAGCTGCTCGCGGCCACATGCCCACAGTATGCATTCATTTCCGTTGGCGAGAATAACCGTTACGGCCACCCGGCGGACAAGATCATACAGCGACTATTGGAAGCCGGCTGTGAGATATTCCGCACAGACATTCACGGAAACATTATTTTCAGGAGGTGACACCATGGCAAAAGAGCGGATAAGCAATGCTTTGCAGGAGCTGAAAGCTGCAATCAAAGAAAAGCGCCCGGAGCGGCTGTATATATTCCATGGTGAAGAGGACTTCCTTTTGAATTACTATCTGCAGCAGCTGAAAAAGCTGCTGATCGATGATTTGACAGAGTCCTTTAATTTCCACAGGCTGAATAATGAGAGCTTTGACATTCAGACCTTTGCCGATGCAGTTGAGAACCTGCCCATGATGGCAGACAATACCATGGTGCAGGTGGATGATATCGACCTGTTTAAGCTGAATGAATCCGACCGCAATAAGATCGGAGAGATACTTTCCGACATTCCTGAATACTGCACAGTTGTTTTTACTTATGAGACAGTTGCATGGAAGCCGGATAAACGGCTGAAAAAGCTGTGGGAAGCGGTGGATGAAAACGCTTCCATTGTGGAATTTGCCCGGCAGGAGCAGCGGGATCTGATCCCATGGATCGGACGGCACTTTCTGGCAAACAAAAAGCGAATCAGCACGGATCTGTGCGCATACCTAATTGAGATCACCGGTGGTACAATGACGGCCCTCAGCGGCGAGATCAGAAAGATCTGCGCCTATTCGGGCGCTGAGGAGATCTGTCGTGCTGACATTGACGCGGTGGTTGAGCCTGTGCTGGATGCAGTTGTTTATCAGATGACGGATATGCTTGGACAAAAGCAGTATGCCAATGCCTTGCAGAAGCTCCGCCAGCTGCTGAAAATGCAGCAGGAGCCTATTGCTATTTTAGGTGCTATCGGCAGTCACTTCCGTCGCATCAGCACCGCAAGAGTGCTCATCGACAATGGAAAAACGGCATCGGAGCTGGCCGGTATCTATAAGATCAGCGAATATCCAGCCCGTAAGACCATGGAATCCGCCCGTCGGTTTTCACCGGAGTTCTGTAAAAGAGCAGCGCAGCTGGTGCTGGAAACAGACTATCGGATGAAGACATCCTTTGACGAGCAGGAGCGGCTGCTGGAAATGCTGCTGTTGCAGCTGGCCCGGGAGGCGTAATATGGTACGCATCAAGGAAGCTATTTTGGTTGAAGGCCGGTATGATAAAAATTCACTGAGCCAAATCGTGGATGCACCCATTTTTGAAACCGCCGGTTTTGGCATTTTTAAGAATAAGGAGCAGATGGCTCTTTTGCGCCGTGTGGCAGAAGCCAGAGGCTTGATTGTGTTTACGGATGCAGATGGTGCGGGCTTTGTGATCCGCAATCATATCAAGAGTGCGATCCCGGCAGAATATCTCAAGCATGCGTACACACCGGATATCACAGGCAAGGAACGGCGTAAATCTGCTCCCGGTAAAGAGGGTAAACTGGGCGTAGAGGGCATGACCCCGGAAGTGATCCTGGAGGCTCTGCGCCGTGCAGGTGCGACTTTTGAAGATTCTGCGCAAAGAATGCCAGGGAATATTACAAAGCAGGACATGATGGCACTGGGACTTTCCGGCGGTGCAAACAGCAGCGCGTTACGCTTACAGCTGACTAAGAAACTGGAACTGCCCGCCCATATGAGCGCCAATGCACTTTTGCAGGCGCTGAATTTGTTGTACACATTGGAAGAGTTGACCGACATTGTAAAAACACTGGAGCATAAGAATGGTTGATATATCGGTAAACAACTTAACAAAGTTCTTCGTAATCGGCGAGAACCTGCTGGAGGGTCTTACCTTTGACATCCAGGAAGGGGAGTGCGTTGCGATCCTTGGCCGCAACGGCTGCGGAAAAACTACGCTCTTTAACATCCTCACCGGTCAGATGGATTACGACGATGGGGAAGTGTACGTCAATCCCAATAAGCGGTTGGGTTTGATCTCACAGATCCCCAAATTTCCTGCAGGCTTTACAGTCGAGGATGTGCTCCGTTCTGCTTATTCCGTAATCCTTAAAGTAAAGGCGCAAATGGAAGCGCTGGAGCAGGAGATGTTATCAGGTAGCACGCAGGAGCAACTGAAAAAATACGATGATCTGACCAACCGTTTTCAATCCGGCGGCGGTTACGAAATGGATGTGGAGGTAGACAAGATCTGCAACGGTCTTGGTATCACCGGCGAACAGCGCATTCAGGAATTTGCCAGCCTTTCCGGCGGGGAAAAGACCCGGGTGAATTTGGGCCGGCTGCTGCTGGAAAAGACGGATATTTTGCTGTTGGATGAACCTACCAATCATCTGGATCTGCGAAGCGTGGAGTGGCTGGAAAGCTATATCAACGCCTTCAAGGGAACGGTGCTGGCAATTTCCCATGACCGCTATTTCATTGACCGGATCGCAGATCGGGTCATTGAGATCACCGATGGCCATGCGGAGTTTTATTCCGGCAACTATTCTTTCTATATGGATGAAAAACAGGCCCGTTTTGACCTGCAAATGAAGCAATACGAGCAGGAGCAGGCCAAGCTGAAGCAGCTGGGCTTTACTGTGGAGCGGATGAAGGGCTGGGGCATCAATAACCGCACCCTCTATCGACGGGCTATGTCCATCCAGCACCGGATGGAGCGCATCAAAAAGACGGAAAAGCCAAAGACGGAGAAAACGATGAAGGCCACCTTCGGGGAAAAGGATTTTTCCGGAGACGTGGTGTTCAAAATGAAAAATGTTGCCAAATCCTTTGGGGATCGCACCCTCTTTTCGGATGTAAATCTCAGCGTCGAGGGTGGGGAGCGTATTGCCATTTTGGGCGACAATGGAACAGGCAAGACCACATTCATCAAATGCCTGCTTGGGGATGAGGACTGCCAGGGCAAGATCCAGTTCGGCCCTACGGTCAAGTGGGGATTCCTGCCCCAAATCATCCATTTTGACCACCCGGAACGAAGCCTTTATGATACCATGCTCTACGAAAAGAACTGTACTCCTCAGACGGCACGCGACCGTCTGGGCGCATTTCTGTTTCAAGGAGAAGATGTATTCAAGACTGTGGACAATCTTTCCGGCGGCGAGCAGAGCCGCCTGAGGCTGTGTATGCTCATGGACGAGAAGATCAACCTGCTGATCCTGGACGAGCCCACCAACCATCTGGACATTGCCTCCCGGGAATGGGTGGAAGCGGCCATTGAGGAATTTGAGGGCGTGCTCCTGTTTGTTAGCCACGACCGATATTTTATCGACAAATTTGCTGAGCGGATCTGGCTGCTGGAAGACGGCACAATTCGCGACTTTCACTGCGGCTATGCCAAGTATCGCTCCATCATTGAGCATGAGCAGGCGGCAAAACAGGTGATTCCGTCCACACCAAAGCCTAAGAAAGAAAAGCCGAAGGGCGGCACAAAGGAACAAGAAAAGTTAGTACGCCGCTTGGAACGGGAGATCGAAAAACAGGAGCAGATCATTGCTCAGCTGGATGAAAAGATCGACGCTTCCGGCGCTGATTATCAGGAGCTGACCCGTTTGCTTGGGGAAAAAGAGCAGGCGGAAGAAGTATTAATGGAATTGATGGAAGCCTGGGAAAACGCCCAGGAATAGGTTGACATGTATTGGGGAAAGACCTATAATACGTAGAGAAAAAACCTAAGGAGCGATAAAATGAGTTCTTGCAACGGAAATTGCGCGTCGTGCAGCAGTTCTGACTGTGGCGACCGTAAGAAAGAGAGCCTGCTGGCGGCTCTGAATCCCAAGGCCAGTGTCAAAAAAGTGATCGCAGTTGTGTCCGGTAAGGGCGGTGTGGGCAAATCCACAGTTACCTCCTTGCTGGCAGTGGCCATGGCCCGCAAGGGCAAGCGCGTTGGCGTTTTGGATGCGGATATCACCGGCCCATCCGTTCCCACAGCCTTTGGCGTTACGGAGTGTCAGGGTGCAAATGAAGACGGTCTGTATCCTGCTCTGACCCGGACAGGTATGCAGGTCATGTCCATCAATCTGCTGCTGGACAACCCGGCTGACCCTGTGGTTTGGCGCGGCCCGGTGATCGCCGGTGCAGTCAAGCAATTCTGGACTGACGTGATTTGGGATGATGTGGACTATCTGTTCGTGGACATGCCTCCCGGAACCGGTGATGTGCCGCTGACGGTATTCCAAAGCCTGCCGGTAGATGGTATCGTTATCGTTACCAGTCCTCAGGACTTGGTGAGTATGATCGTTACCAAGGCTGTAAAGATGGCGAACATGATGCACATACCGGTGCTGGGCTTTGTTGAGAACTACGCATACCTCAACTGCCCTGACTGCGGTAAGAAGATCAATGTGTTCGGAAAGAGTCACCTGGATGAGGTTGCTGCGCAGCTGAATCTGCCTGTGCTTGCAAGACTGCCCATCGACCCGGCAGTTGCGGAAGCATTTGACAACGGTCAGATGGAAACGGTTTTGACCGATGGTGTCGATGCGGTCATTACCGCCATTGAAAACCAAGAGTAAAATCAAAAATCCCTCCGCTTGAAGCGGAGGGATTTTGTTTAGAACAGCAGTTTACCGACAATAAACCAAAGCGCCAGCAGTAGCAGGAGCATGGGGATGTATGCAACCAGCACCGCTGTACCGATAGCCAGGCCGGTGACACCCAAATAGTTAAGTCCATACACCAATGCGCCCAGGAGTAAGGTGGTCAGCATTGCCCGGGTGAGCATCTTGCCTACCACATTGGCAAAGAAGAAGGTGTACAGAAAACCGATCAGCGGATTGACAGATGCGAGCACAGCGCCCATCAGGCCCTTCAGCGCGCCGACCAACAGCATGACCACAAGCAATCCCAACAAAATGACAGGCGCCCATGTCAGCAGTCCCTGGGGCAGGAACATGGTCAGCAGGTAGTTTGCCACGGAGAATGCCACCATGCCCAATGCAACCGACAGGACCCGGAAGAACAACCAGGAAAGGAGCTTTTTGCCCTGGGGCATCCAGCGGTTCACAATATTGACCAGGAAGGCCAGTATGATCATATTCAGCAGTTCTCCGCAAACGGCTACATAGCCGGATTGCGTAATGGGGAAGATGCTCATCCATTCGCCTGAGATAGAGACAAAGGGCAGGGGGGAAACCAGGAACTTCAAATCCAAACCGTAGCTGTGGATCACAACGGTCACAGCATAGATGAACAAGATTCCGATTGCTGAAGAAACACTTTGATTCAGCACGGATTTTTTACCAAAGGCAAAACGGCCGATAAAGCCGAATATCAGAGAGCCAAGGGTCAGCACCAGTGCCAGGGTGAGAAAGGATTTCATCTGTGCTTCATTCTCTACCAGAGATCTGATCTGATTCAGCAAAGCTTCCATAAAAAACCTCCTATTTCGCGATTAAGAAAAAGCAGCCGCCAGAAATTCTCTGGCGGCTGCGATGTGTAACTGAAATTACTTCAGCTCTGCGGTAGCGCCAGCTTCCTTCAGCTCGGCAACCAGCTTCTCTGCATCTTCCTTGGAGATAGCTTCCTTCAGGGTCTTGGGGCAGTTGTCAACCAGATCCTTAGCGTCCTTCAGGCCCAGGCCGGTAGCGGCACGGACGACCTTGATGACGTTCAGCTTGGAAGCGCCGGCATCCTTCAGGATGACGTCGAACTCGGTCTTCTCCTCAGCAGCCTCAGCAGCAGCACCAGCAGCGGGAGCAGCAACAGCAGCGGCAGCGGCGGAAACGCCGAAAACTTCCTCCAGAGTGTGAACCAGCTCGGACAGCTCCAGAACGGTCAGACCCTTAACTTCCTCAACGAGAGCAGTGACTTTTTCACTAGCCATGATAATAATCCTCCTAAATGTTTGTGTTTTGAATTATGTGTGTGAGTTTACGAACTTAAGCTTCTGCTTCTGCAGCAGGAGCGCCGCCTTCCTTCTGGATACGAATCTGATCCAGGACAAAAGCAAGGCTGGAGATAGGTGCCAGGAAGGTACCCAGGACGGATGCAACCAGAGCATTCTTGCTGGGCAGCTCACCGAAGCCATTGAGATCGGCAGCGGACAGCACGGAGCCCTCAACGATGCCACCCTTGATGGACAGGTTGATTCCCTTGTTCTTCTTGGCGAACTCGCATACGATACGAGCAGGGGCGATGGGGTCGCCGGTGGTGGAAGCCATAGCGGTGGTACCGTTCAGAACGCTGCTGAAATCGTAACCTGCATTCTTGGTTGCGAAATTGGTCAGAGTGTTCTTAACGACAGTGTACTCAACACCGGCTTCACGGAACTGCTTACGCAGCTCGGTATCCTGAGCAACCGTGATGCCCTTGTAGTCGACAAAAACAACGGAAGAAGCTTCCTTGATCTTGCCCTCCAAGGCTTCAACAACGGCCTTCTTGCTTTCAAGAACCTTTGCGTTGGACATGAATTTTCACCTCCGAAAATAAAAAAGTGTCTTCCTGCCAGAAGACAGAAAGACACGCAAACAATCAAAATGTTAGACGCACCTCGGCAGGATTTATGCTTTTCAGCACCTGCTGTCTTTGGCAACAGACGCATTCTATCATAAAAGTGCTGGGTTGTCAAGCATTATTTTTGAAAAATTATCCCAAAAGAATATCGGACACCAACATTACGCAAAAACCCACCAGCAATGCATAGGTAGCGCCACGCTGAGAGCCATGGGCGTGGGTCTCGGGGATCATTTCATCACTGATGACATAGAGCATGGTACCGCCGGCAAAGGCCAGGGCAAAGGGCAGGATCGCGGAAGCGACCGTAACCGCAAAGTAGCCGAGCAGTGTGCCCAGAACCTCCACAAGGCCGGTGAGCATGGCACAAAGAAAGGTGCGCCGTGGCGTGATGCCGGCTGCAAGCATTGGGCCGATGATGACCATGCCTTCCGGGATGTTCTGCAGAGCGATGCCTCCGGCAATGATCAGCGCCTCATTTACATTATCTGATCCAAAACTGACGCCTGCAGCGATGCCCTCCGGCAGGTTGTGGATGGCAATGGCAGTTACAAACAAAAGCACCTTGCTCAAATTGGCATTGCCGTGATGCTCCTCAAGATCCGCGCCCGCCAGCTTGTGCAGATGGGGAACTGCCTTGTCGATAAGATTCAGGCACAATGCACCTGTGAAGATTCCTGCAACTGTAATAAGAAGCCCCCACTGTCCACCGTATTCCACAGACGGAAGGATCAGACCCAATACGGCCGCGGCAAGCATGACACCGGCAGCAAAGGCCAGAACGATATCACTGAATCGGTGGGATATTTTTTTGAACAGAAAGCCAATGACGGAACCAAATACCGTCGCACCGCCTACACCAAGGGCGGTAAGCAATACCATTTCCATAGATAACCTCCAAGCTGTTTTTGTTATTATATCACAGGGCGACAGGATTGTGCAAGAGAAAACACCGGCTGCTATTCATGCAGCCGGTGTGTTGCTTAACTGATCTTGATGCCGTATACCTTTTGTCCGCGGGTGCCGACTACCAGCATATCATTGAAAACGACCGGAGAGGCTTCAATGTTGCTGCCGAGACCGATGGTGTCGAGAATAGTGCCGGTCTTGCCGTCTATCAAATGCATATTGCCCACAGAGTCGCAAATGATCATATAGGCTTTGCCGTCGTCGGAGTAGATCGCAACAGGAGAGCTCCAGCAGTACTTCATATTCTTTTTCCAGATCATTTCGCCGGTTTCGGTGTCCAGCGCCAGGAGCGTTCCTTCGTATTCGCTGGGGGATTTGGCTACATGGAAGAAGATCATGCCTTCGTAGTCCGTACCCTTTTTGCCAAGCAGAGGTGTGGATAGAATACCGCCGGAAACATTTTTGTTGTAGATGATATTATCCCAGGTGGTCTGCCAAATGATCTCGCCTGTTACTGCGTTCAGCTTGTACATGTAGCAGATGCCATCGGAATACTCCATGGAGGTACCCAGGTAGATATAGCCCTGGCCATCATCACCCCATTCAAACACGGCGGTGGCGTTCTGATCGTCCTTGATCTCCTGCGCCCACACCAACGACATGGTGTTGATGTCCACGCAGAAATAAGTGCCGCGGTTATCGCCCACATACAGGTAGTTTTCGACGATGATGGGGCTGTTTTCAAAACCCAGGTCTTGGCTGGGCTTGGTGTTCAGATCCGTCATGTAGCGGTTGAACACAGGCTTGTCCGGGTTGATGGACAGGGTGCCTGCCGCTTTATCGTAAGAGGTGTTCAGCTTGATGGTGTACAGCAAGCCATTTTCACCGGGCCAGATCAAGGTGTCTGTCTCCGCATCCACCAGAGGAGAGGCATCAAAGGCCCGCCAGGAACGAATATTCCACTCCTTTTCGTAGCCGTACTCGTACAGGACGGAGCAGTCGATCAGGCTGATGATATACATCCGGGGCTCTTTCTTTTCCCGGGTGCGGTCACCGGAGCCAACATACATAATGGGATACCCTCTGGGGTCCAGTGCACCTGCGCCCTTAAAGGCCATGCCAATATACAGAGGATCCCGGGTGTATTCGCCGGTTTCCAGATCGTAGAAGTAGATGTAGCCGTCCAAGGTGGCGTAGATCACTTCCACAAGATCCTCTTTTGCTTTTGCTTCGGGCTTGAGATTCATGATGGCCTTGGTTTGTTCATCCCACTGCACCACCAAGGGCTGACCGGTCCAGCCTGCACCGGTCCACGCGCCGGAGCTTGCCTTGGGCAGTGCGGAGATCTCCCGCTGCCATACCTCGGTGAGCTTCTTACTTACCACATTGACTGTGCCGTAGGTGGCGCTGTCACGGTAGTTATTGCCACGGAAGCCGGCAACACCGGGAAGAGCAAAGTAATCTTCGCCCATACCGAAATGAATGGCCTCCGGCCGCTGATAGCTGTTCACAAAGGAGCCGTTTGCGTTAATCTCCCACTTGACATTCCATTTGGAAGGATCAGATTTGTCCGTCTTGTGAGGTGCAGCCGGCAAGCTGGGATCGGGCTGTGTGGGCGGCTGCGTGGGAGGCTGTGTTTCCGGAACGGAGGAGGAAGCAGGCATGCTTGTCTCCGGCACGGAAGAAGTATCTGTGCTGGAAGAGGGTTGCTGGATGTGAATGTCATCCATATTGCTCAGCCGGTTACCACAGTAGATGGCGAATACGGCAACGATCACGGCGACAAAATAGACCGGTATGGTCATCGTGCGTAAGAATCTTTTTTGCTGTGGCCGGCGTGCGCGCAGGCGCATCACTTCCAAAACCACTGCGATCACAGCCAAAAGTGCCAGCAGGACGATCAGCACTGTAACCGCCGAGCTCAAGGTCTGGCGGAAAGCAGTGTTGTCAGAGACTGCGCTGAGCATTGGCAGTTGGTAAAACAGATTGCTCATAGGGTTCTCTCCAATCGGTTTGTTTTTAATAGTATACTACTTAGCGGAATGTATTTCAACTACCAACGACATATTCGCTCATTGATCGATCAATTCTTCCATTCCACTTCGGTCAGTGATCTCAACTGCGCCCCGGGTGAGCTTGACATAGCCCTCATTTTGGAAGTAGCGAAGCATTCGTGTGACCACTTCCCGGGCTGTGCCCAGGTGATTGGCAATGGTCTCATGGGTCAGCCTCAGAACGTCAGAATCTTCCAAAGTGGCCTCTTCCAGCAGGAAATTAGCAAGGCGTTTATCCACACTTTTCCACATGATCTGCTCGATCAGCCACATGACCTCGGAAAAACGGGTGGCCATCAGCTCATTGACATAGTTGGCCAGTGGTGCGGATTCTTCCATCACCTTTTTGAAGATATAGGGGGGCAGTATGAAGACCTCAGAATCCTTTTCCGCACTGATCATGATCTCAAACTGGACGCTTCGCATGACGCAGGATGCGGAAAACAGGCAAATGTCGTGATCCAGCAGGCGATAGAGGGTGATCTCCCGTCCGTCCTCGGACAGTATGTAGGCACGGAGCTGACCGCTTTTGATCAAAACCAATCCGGCACAGTCAGCGGAGCCATCGTGCAACACAGCACCCTTACCCAAAGTACGTGGGACGGTGGTCTCAGATAACAGCTGCTGATGCGCGGCAGTCAGCTTATTCCAAACAGGAAACAGTCCCTGAAATTCCATGGCTACACCCCCTTTGATATCTTCAAGTATAAGGGAACAGCCCGGGAATGTCAAATACTTTTGTCAGTACGCCGGCGTTCTGCAGGGCAAAAGAAAAGCCTCCTTACAGGAAGCCTTCCATTTGCTTGATATTGTTGTTTTCACATTCCAGAAGCTTCTGGGCCATTGCGGTTACCTGTCCGTCATTTTGATGGTAGCGGTGCAAGTTTTTCAGGCTCTTGATAACACCCCGGGTGTTGCCCTGTACCATCATTTCGGCGATCCTGGAATCGTTTTTGTTGTACATGAGCTTGCTCCTGGAGGCCATGTCTGCCATGGTCCGCGCCATGGGATTCAGCTCAGAAAGCTGCCAGCCCCGTTCCCGGGCCAGAGCGTAGGTTTCCTGCTCGATTTGGTTATACTCCTTAAGCTGGGATTTGAGAGCCGTTTTTAATTGTTCGCCATTGGCGGCTTTTTCCACACTGCGGATCCCTACCTGACCCATTTGGGTGGTTTTCAGCAGGGAGGAAAGGATATCTTTACTGTCTTTCATATTTATCACCCTGTCCTATTATGTGACGCAGGGATCTTGGTATGCGTGCCAATTTTTTGAAAACGGCATAGGATGGTTTGTTAAAAGGAGGGCTTGTTATGTGCGCGATCGCAGGAATTTTGGGACTTTATGCGGACGATTCAACGCTTCATAAAATGCTTCATACAATGTGCCGTCGCGGGCCGGATGCCACGCAGTGGTGCGATATTGAAAACGGATATCTTCTTCATGCCCGTTTGGCGGTGATCGACTTGGAAGGCGGTTGCCAACCGATGCGCTTTCACGACGCAGGGGAAGAATATTCCATCGTCTACAATGGGGAATTATACAATACCCAGGAGCTCAGACAGGAATTAGAACGGTTGGGACATTGCTTCCTGGGGCATTCCGACACGGAAGTGCTGCTTCACAGCTATGCGCAATGGGGTGAAAATTGTCTGGAAAAGGTCAACGGGATTTTTGCCTTTGCGGTCTGGGAAAAGAACAGCCGAAGATTGTTCCTTGCCCGGGACAGAATGGGTGTTAAGCCGCTGTTTTATACACAGGTAGAAGACGGGCTGATCTTTGCATCGGAGATAAAGACCCTTTTGGTGCACCCACAGGTTAGGGCCGAGCTGGACGCGGAGGGTGCGGCGCAGATCCTCCTGCTGGGTCCGGGAAGAGCACCCGGCAGCGGTGTGCTCCGCAATATCCGGGAGCTGGAACCGGGGGAGTGCGCCTACTATGAAGACGCAAAATTGCAGATCCGGCGGTATTGGAAGCTTCTTGACCGGGAGCACCATGAGAGTTTCGAGGATACCGCGGCACATGTCCGGGAATTGGTACTGGATGCCATTTTGCGGCAGACCGTCTCCGATGTGCCCATCGGTACGTTTCTGTCCGGAGGACTGGACTCCAGTCTGATCACTGCCATTTGTGCCAAAAAAATGGGAGGGAAGCAGCTTCCCACATTTTCCGTGGACTATGTGGACAGCGACAAGTATTTCGTCCCCAACAAATTTCAGCCCAATTCTGACGGGGAATATATTCGTTTGATGCAAAAGACATTTCATACGGATCACCATTGGTGCATTTTATCACCGGATGATCTGGTGGCGGAGCTGGAGAACGCTACCTTTGCCCGGGATCTTCCCGGTATGGCAGATGTGGACTTCTCGCTTCTTGCATTCTGCCGCCAGATCAAGCCCCATGTGACGGTTGCCCTGTCCGGGGAATGTGCGGATGAAATATTCGGCGGCTATCCCTGGTATCGGGATCCTGAGGTTCGCAACCGGGAGGGCTTCCCCTGGGCGCAGAACACGGCCTATCGGATAAGCCTGCTGGTTCCCGGTCTGCAGCAGAAACTGGCGGGAGAGGACTATGTCCGATCCCTTTATGAAAAGACCTGCCGGGAAAGCGATATCCTGCCGGGAACGGATGCTACGGAAGTGCGTATGAAGCAGATGGTGAATCTAAATCTGCGGTGGTTCATGCAGACGCTTTTGGATCGTAAGGATCGGATGAGCATGTATTCCGGCCTGGAAGTGCGTGTGCCCTTCTGTGATTACCGGATCGCAGAGTATCTGTACGGTGTTCCCTGGGCCTTCAAAGATCATAAAGGGAAGGAGAAAGGTCTTCTGCGTACCGCCATGGAGGGTATCTTGCCGGAGGAAGTGCTTTGGCGTAAAAAAAGCCCGTATCCCAAGACCATGGATCCAAAGTATCTGCACATCGTAACATCCCGTATGGAGCAATTACTCAAAAACAAGAGTGCGCCGTTGTTCCAGCTGGTTTCCACCGGTGCGGTGCGGAAGGTTTTGCAGGAGGAACCAACTTGGCCCTGGTATGGGCAGCTCATGCGCCGGGCGCAGACCATCGCGTATCTGCTGCAGGTCAATGCCTGGCTGGAGCATTACAATGTGGATCTGCTTTTCTGATATGAAAAGGCACAGCGGATGCTGTGCCTTTTTTTGCGGAAATATACTCTTTTCAATTTCGATAAAATGGTGTATAGTATACATGTAGACAAACCAATGCGCCGCATTGCGGCAAAGGAGATACAATGACCTACGAGCAAATCAAACAAAACGAAGCAGTAAAAACTTATATCAGACAGGCCGATGCATCCTTAGGTGCACTTGGGTATACGGAGCACAGCTTTGCGCATGTGGGCACTGTGGCTGAAATGACGGGCTATATTCTGCAAACAATGGGCAAGGATGCACGCACAGTGGAACTGGGCAAAATTGCAGGTTATCTGCATGACATCGGTAACCTGGTCAACCGGGTGGATCACAGTCAAAGCGGCGCGATCATGGCATTTCGCCTGCTGGACCGCTGGGGCTTCCCGCCTGAAGAGATATCCCTGATCGTCACCGCTATCGGAAATCACGACGAAGGTACGGGCGTTCCTGTCAATGATCTGGCGGCTGCGCTGATCCTTGCGGACAAGTCCGATGTGCGGCGCAGCCGTGTCCGAACCAAAGAGATCGCGGATTTCGACATTCATGACCGGGTGAACTATTCGGTCACCAAGTCTGAGCTGAAGATCAATGAGGCAAAGACCATTGTCAAGCTGAAGCTGGCTGTTGATACCCACTTCAGCCCAGTGTTGGACTACTTTGCAATCTTTACCAACCGGATGCTGCTTTGCCGCAGTGCCGCAGAAAAGCTGGGACTGCAGTTTAAGCTTATCATTAACGAGCAACAACTGGGATGATTTCAAGGAGGTAACCTATGGCTTTGAAGATCATAAAAATGAACCCCATTTTGCAGCCCTTTGCTGCTGATCTAAAAATGCGGATGGATAACTACAAGGCGACAAAGTCTGCGCTGCTTGCTGACGGTCAGACTCTGTCGGATTTTGCCAACGGTCACCGCTATTTCGGTCTGCATCCGGCTGAGGATGGCTGGTACTACCGGGAATGGGCACCGGGGGCAGATGCGATGTATCTGACCGGCGATTTCTGTGGCTGGGACCGTCATGCGCATCCCATGACCAATCTCGGTGACGGTGTTTATGAGCTGTTTCTGCCCGGCGTGGACGCCCTGCAGGAAGGCCAGCTGGTGATGACCATCGTGGTCCATGACGGCCAGGAGCTGGAGCGCATCCCACTGTATGCCACCCGGGTTGTGCAGGATCATCAAACCTATGCATGGAATGCGGCTGTGCACAAAATGGCGGATTTCTCCTGGACGGATGCGGGCTTCAAGCCGGAAAAGAAGCCCCTGATCTATGAATGTCACATCGGAATGGCCCAGGAAGAGGGCAAGGTAGGCACTTACACGGAATTCCGTGAAAATGTCCTGCCACGCATTAAGGACCTGGGATATAACACCATTCAGATCATGGCGGTGATGGAGCATCCTTACTATGCTTCCTTTGGCTATCAGGTGACCAACTTCTTTGCTGCATCTTCCCGGTTTGGTATGCCGGAGGAGCTGAAGGCATTGGTCAATGCCGCCCATGAAATGGGTATCGCAGTGCTGTTGGATGTAGTGCACTCCCATGCATCCAAGAATACCCGTGAGGGTATCAATGAATTTGACGGTACTGTCTATCAGTTCTTCCACGACGGGCCCAAGGGCGACCACAGCGCATGGGGCACAAAGTGCTTCAATTACGGTAAACATGAGGTGCTCCACTTTCTGCTGTCCAATCTGAAATTCTGGATGGAAGAATATCACTTCGATGGCTTCCGCTTTGATGGCGTGACATCCATGCTGTATCACGACCACGGCCTTGGCACAGCCTTTACTGGCCCGGAGCTGTATTTCTCCATGAATACGGACACCGAAGCGGTGACCTACCTGCAGCTGGCATCCGATCTTGTTAAGCAGATCAATCCCAACGCCATTCTCATTGCAGAGGATATGTCCGCCATGCCCGGTATGTGCCTTCCCATCAAGGACGGCGGCATCGGCTTTGATTACCGCCTTGCCATGGGTGAGCCGGATATGTGGATCCGCTTGCTGAAGGAACGCAAGGACGAAGACTGGGATTTCAATCAGATCTACTACGAGCTGGCAAACCGCTGGCCGGGAGAAAAGGTTATCGGCTACTGTGAATCCCACGACCAGGCTTTGGTGGGGGACAAGACCCTCATGTTCCGTCTGTGCGATCAGGAAATGTACTGGTGCATGGATACCTGGAATGGCAGCGCTATCATTGACCGGGGCATGGCCATCCACAAGATGCTCCGCTTGCTGACCATGACCTTGGGCGGCGAGGGCTATCTGACCTTCATGGGCAATGAGTTCGGCCACCCGGAATGGATCGATTTTCCCAGAGAGGGCAACGGCTGGAGCTACCACTATTGCCGCCGCCAATGGAGCTTGGCCGACAATCCCAATCTGAAATATCAGTATCTGCGTGCCTTTGACAAGGACATGATCGCCGCGGCGAAAAAGCATCGCGTCATTGCCTCCCAGGACAAGCAGCTGCTGGTGCACAATGGCGACAATGTGCTTGTATATCAAAAGGGCGGCGCGAGCTTTGCCTTTAACTTCGACCCCTGCCGCTCTTACGAGGGTTACTTCATACCCATGGCAGAGGAAGGGGAGTATCAGGTCGTACTTTCCACGGACGACTACTGCTACGGCGGTCATGGCCGGATCGCTCACCAAAGCTACACTGCAACCACTCACCCGGATGGTCGTGTGGGCTTCCAAATTTATCTACCCAGCCGCACCGCTGTGATGCTGCGTAAAATTCAAAAAAGAAGAAAAGGGGAATAATCATGTATAAAATTGCGATCCTGGGCTGTGAGAACTCTCATGCCAATAATTTTCTGCGGGTGATCTATAAAGAAAAGCTCGTTTCCGATGTGGAGGTCGTGGGCGTTTACAGTTATGACATGGAAGCTGCGCAGAAGCTTCATGAGGAGTACGGCGTTGCCGTTGCGGAGTCCTACGATGCATTCGTAGGCAAGGTGGACGGCATTATGATCACCGCACGCCACGGCGACAACCATTACAAGTATGCCAAGCCCTATCTGGACAGTGGTATACCCATGTATATCGACAAACCCATTACCTGCACAGAAGCGGATGCAAAGGCCTTCATGCAGGAGCTGAAGGATCGGAATGTCCGGGTCAGCGGTGGTTCTCTGTGCGTGCTTAATCGTTATATCCAGGAGCTGAAGCAGACGGTCCTCGAAGAAAAATGCGGCAAGGTCATTGGCGGTTATCTGCGCGCGCCTATTATTATGGACAGCCCCCATGGCGGTTTCTTCTTCTATGCTCAGCATCTGGCACAGTCCATGATGGAGATCTTCGGGTATTATCCTGAAAGCGTGCTGACCTGGCAAAAGGGTGAGAATGTATACTGCGATGTGCATTATGCCGATTATGATGTGGACCTTACATACACGGGCGGTTGTTGGAAATACTACGGAAGCGTCAGCGGAAACGATGATCTTGTGTGCAAGCAATTTACCAATGACGACATTTTTGAAAAAGGATTTGTGGAGTTCCATAACCTTTTGGAGGGCAAGCCCCAGAAGCAGACCTACGAGGACTTTTTCGCACCTGTGTTCGTGCTGAACGCCATGTACCGTTCCCTGCAGAGCGGCCAGGTGGAAAGAGTTAAGAGGATAGAGGAGATTTGAGTTATTACCGGGGCATCAAATTGATGCCCCGGTTTATCTTGACATTTGCAGGATAAAATGGTATAGTTTTCAGCAATGGAGAGATGTCCGAGCGGTTTAAGGAGCTAGTCTTGAAAACTAGTGATGGGGCAACCCACCGTGGGTTCGAATCCCACTCTCTCCGCCAAAAAGAACCTGCCCCGTTGGGGCAGGTTCTTTTTGGCGGGTGGAATTTGAAAGGCCGTTAAGAAAACGTGCCGGTGGCACGTTTTTAGGCCGTGGGAGAATCCATTGGACACAGGTTGCATCCCTTTGGGGTGTAAGCTGTGTCCAATATTGTATGGTAAGCAGAAAACAGTTGCGTCCGGTTTGCCGGCGTGATAAGATAATAAAAAACACGCAGGAGAGAATTATGACACGATTTTTTGTGACACCTGAGGAATTGCAGCCAAACTTTATAGTGCTGACCGGGGAAAATGCCCAGCATGCCAAAGTCTTACGGCTGAAAAACGGAGAAGAGGTGCTGGTTTGCGACGGCCAGGGCCAGGAGTGTTTGTGCGCTGTCAGCGATGTTAGCCAGGGGCAGATTAGCCTGGTGGTCAAAAGCCGCAGAGAATCGGAATCAGAGGCTCCTGTAAAGGTCAGCGTTTACATGGCCTTTCCCAAAGCCGACAAGCTGGAGCATGTGATCCAAAAGGCGACAGAATTGGGCGCGTATGAGATCGTGGCGTTTCCGTCTGCCCGGTGCGTCTCCAAGCCGGACGAAAAGAGTATTAAGAAAAAGCTGGAGCGTTGGCAGAAGATCGCCGCATCTGCCGCAGAGCAGTCGGGACGGGGCAGAATTCCGGAAGTTTTGGTTCTGGACAGCTACAGGGAGGCCCTTTCAAGAGCTGCGCAGGCAGACAAGGCGCTGATGTTCTACGAAAACGAGCAAGCCACCACATTGCGCATGGCCATGGAGCAGGGAAGTGCTGCTACCATCAGTTTACTTACCGGCCCTGAAGGTGGTCTTGAAGAAAAAGAAGTTGATATGGCAAGAGAGAAGGGCTTGCAGGTCTGCACTCTGGGCAAGCGCATCCTGCGATGCGAGACTGCGCCCCTATGCGCTTTGTCAGCGGTGATGTACGCCTGTGGAGAATTTTAGAAAAAAGTGCTTGCATATTTTGGTTAAGTATGATACAATTTCATTCCACCAGATGAAATATTTGGTCAAATAGCACACAATGGTATATGCTTACAATAGGGGTAAGCGTTTCTACGAACCACCGTAAATGGTTGACTACCGGTTTTTAAGCTGGTGGTCAACTTTTTTTATCCGGCCACCGTACTACACCCCGGAAAGGAGCATATATTCTATGAATGTGTATCTGGAGATCTTCGGCTACATCGGAATGGCGCTGGTGCTTGTGTCCATGATGATGACATCCGTCAAATGGCTGAGGATCCTGAATATGAGCGGTGCGGTCATATGTGCAATCTATGGCATCCTGACAAACACATGGCCTACGGCCTTGCTGAATATGGGACTGCTGATCATTCAGATCGTGCAGCTGTACCGTTTGCATCTGAAAGAAAGTAAAGGAGGCTGATCCTATGACATTGAATATTGACGGTCGTACCATCGACCCCCGCCCCGGTCAATCCCTTTTGGAGCTGATCCGGGAATTGAACCTGGATGCTGATAAGCTGTCGACCCGTCCGCTGGCTGCGAAAATTGCCGGCGAGGTCTTCAACCTGAACTACATACCCGTCCGGCAAAAGGATGCGGATGCTGAGCGCACTTCCATCCGCCGGGCAATGGCCGCATCGGGCGGTCAGGTGCGCCTGCTGCGCTACGGTGACGACACCGGACGGGAGGTCTACACCCGCACCGCTCAGTTTGTTACCTTCCTTGCGCTGCATCGTCTGTATCCCCAGGCGCGGGCGAAGATGAACTGCACCGTCGGCTCAGGCCTGTTTATTGCGGTCTATAACTGCAAGGAGCTTTCTGTCCGTGCGCTGAAGGCAGAAATTGCAAAGCTGGTTGAGATGGACATTCCTCTGATCCGTCAGCGGCTGACGACCGACGAAGCGATCGCACGCTATGTTGCCGCCGGCCAGGATGACAAGGCCAAACTGCTTTCCTGGCGAAAAGAGCCCTATTTCGACGAGTATATCTATGAAGATTTCGGCGACTATTTCTACGGTGAGCTTGCGCCTTCCACCGGCTATTTGCAGGTTTGGGACATCCAGCAAAAAGCTGGCGGCTTTATGTTCATCTATCCCGATGATCAGGATCCCGACCAGGTGGCTGATTACAAGGAAAGCCCCCATTTCTTTGAAATGTTCTCAGAAGGAGAAAAATGGGGCTACCTTATGGATTGTCAGACTGTTGCGGATCTGAATGATTTGGTGGATTCCGGCCGCATCCGGGAGCTGATCCGGGTCAATGAGGCGCTGCACGAGAAGAATTACTCCCGGATCGCGGATATGGTCTGTAATCGGGGCGCAAAGGCCGTTATGTTGGCTGGCCCAAGCTCTTCCGGTAAGACCACCTCGGCCAACCGTCTGTCCACACAGCTCCGTGTCCACGGCAAAAAGCCCATTTTGATGAGCCTGGACGATTACTATTTGGATCGGGATCAGATCCTGCCCGGCCCGGACGGAAAGATCGACCTGGAGCATATCAATACCATCGACACCGAACTCTTTGGAGAGCATTTAGGCAAACTGCTTGAGGGAGAAGAGGTGGAGATCCCTACCTTCAATTTCAAGCTGGGTAAGCGCCAGTGGGTCGGCCACAAGATGAAGATGGATAAGGATACCGTCTTTGTGATTGAGGGTCTGCATGCACTGAATCCTGTATTGCTGCCCAAGGGCTTGGATAAGCAGCTTGTTTTCCGCATGTATGTCAGTCCGTTGCTCCCCCTGAACCTGGATGACCACAACCGCATACCTACCAGCTATCTGCGGCTTCTGCGGCGGATCGTTCGTGACTTTGAGAGCCGGGGCACCAGTGTTCAGCGTACCATCGGTATGTGGGACAGTGTCCGTGCCGGCGAACGCCGGTGGATTTTCCCATTCCAGGAGAATGCGGATGTGATCTTCAACAGCTCAACGCTCTACGAGCTGGCTGTGCTGAAAAAGCACATTTTCCCACTTCTGACAGCGGTCGAGCCGGAAGATCCTGCATATGACGAGGTTCGCGCCATCGTTAAGGTGCTGAACTTCGTGCAGGAGGCAGATGTGGACGACGAGATCCCGCCCACATCATTAGTTCGTGAATTCATCGGCGGAAATACCTTCTATCGCTAAATCATGCAGGCCGCACAGAAAGGTGCGGCCTGCTAAATAATATCTGCTATTATATAATCATTACTTGAATTGACAGCTTATACGTGGTATAACTATGTTTGAAAAGATTAGAATTTTGCGGAAAGGTGTGATCCTTATGCAAGCCATAGCAGAGATTGATACCAATTTTAAGGTTGAAACAAAGATCAATAAGCCGGATATCAAATTCTACGACATCAGAAAGTCTCCGTTCCAGATCAACGGTGTCTTTTTTGAAGACGGACAATACCGCAGAATGCCAGCCCCGGTTGCAAAAAGCGTGAGTGACGGCGTCTTTGCCCTGCACACGAACACAGCGGGGGGAAGAGTTCGCTTCAAAACAGACAGTCCCTACATTGCAATCTATGCGAAAATGCCCGTGATCTGTAAAATGCCCCATTTTGCCTTAACAGGTTCTGCAGGCTTTGATCTGTATTGCGAGGATGGGGGATATGTCAATACCTTTGTGCCGCCCCTTGAAATCGTAGACGGATACGAAAGCTACATTGATGTTGGAAACGGCGGTCTGCGCGAATTTACGATCAATTTCCCCCTTTACAGCGATGTGAGCCAGCTGTATGTTGGCTTGAGTGAAACAGCCACGGTTTGCGCACCCACACCGTACATGTTTGAAAAGCCTGTTGTATATTATGGCTCGTCCATCACCCAGGGCGGCTGCGCTTCACGACCCGGCAGCGCCTATGAAAGCATCCTTACCCGCAGATTTTCCTGGGATCACATCAATTTGGGCTTTTCCGGTAATGCCAAAGGTGAGACAGAAATTGCAGAATATATCAGTGGTTTGGATATGGCCGCGTTTGTGTACGATTACGACCACAACGCCCCATCGGTGGAGCATTTGCAGCTGACACATGAACCCATGTTCAAGCGGATCCGCAGGGCACATCCGGACCTGCCGATCATCATGATGTCCAGGCCAAAACCGAAATTGAACGCGGAGGAAGAGAGGCGTTTGCAGATCATTCGCACCACTTACCGCAACGCGCTTGAAAACGGAGACAGAAATGTATATCTGATCGAAGGTGCTGCACTTATGGAAATGGCGGGCAATGAAGGAACAGTGGATACCTGCCATCCTACCGATCTTGGCTTTGCTTCCATGGCAAGTAAGCTGGCTGAGATTCTGAAGCAGATCCTTTCTGCTGAATAAAGCATAAAGAGCGTCGCAGCTGCGACGCTCTTTTACTTATGATATTTACTGCCTGCCTGGATGGCCTCGGCACGGTAAATTTGCTCCAGAACCATGATTCGCGCCAAATGGTGGGGGAAGGTCATGGGGCCCATGGAGAGCTTGAAATCTGCCCTGTCCTTGACACGCTGTGCCATACCGAAGGAAGAACCGATCAAGAAACATGCGCTGCTTTTGCCGGATAGCTTTACATCTTTCAGCTTGTCTGCGAAGGCCTCACTGGAAAGCACCTTGCCTTCCGGAGTGAAGACGCAAAACCATGCACCCTTGGGAATCTTAGAAAAGATCAGCTCCGCCTCCTTTTCCAGACCTGCGGAGATTTCAGCAGGGGAGGGATCATCCGGCACACGGTGCTCGGGCAATTCAATAAGCTGAAAACTGCAGTAGCCTTTCAGGCGTTTGCAATACTCCTCAGCGGCACTTAGGTAAAACTTTTCTTTCAGTTTTCCCATAGTGATCAGCGTAATGTCGAACATAGAATCCCTCCTTTATGGGCATTATACCATAGGAAATGCCAAATCGCAACAAGGAGAGGTAGCTATGCAGCACGAAAAAAATGAACGGGATATTCCGTATGTTCCATTTACGAAGGAGAAATTTGATTTTTTGGGCATGATGCTGACAGATCCAATGGGCAGCTATACGGGTATCCCGCTGGATCCGCTGGATCAGCCTGTGCAGGATGCCGACGATCTGTAGAGTGAAAGCCTGCTGGTGCTCAGCAGGCTTTTTCTCATGCTTTTTTGTATTTGCGCTGGGTGGCCATTCCGCCACGGATGTGTCTTTCCCGCTTGTTTACCTCCAGTACCTGCCGTACCTGTTCATAGAGGAGCTTGTTATATTGGGGCAGACGCTGTGAAAGGTCCTTGTGGACAGTGGATTTGGAAATTCCAAAATGCTGGGCCGCCGCACGGACGGTGGCGCCGGTCTCGATCATGTACACAGCCAATTCGCAGGCCCGTTCTTCCATGGTGTCAGGCATATGTTTCCCCTCCGATGCTGTGTGCTGCCAAAAAAACCTATGCCTGCTTTTGCCCTGATATGCGAAGTAAGACAGGAAAGATAAAAAACTTATATAAAAACAAAAGAATTTACGAATTATCTCTAGAATTTTCGCTCCTGTGCCGTTATAATAGAAAAAAGGAGGGATGACAATGGAATTGAACAGTAAAAACCTTCGCAGGATATTCCTGGGTGTCGCCGGGTGTATCGTACTGTACTGGCTGCTGCATGAGACTGAGAGACTGATGCAGATACTGGGAACGATTACAGGAATCCTGTCCCCGTTTATTGTGGGTGCAGCACTGGCTTTTGTGCTGAATGTTCCCATGCGTGGCATTGAACATCTGCTGAAAAAAATATCCAAACGGGGCATACGCAGAGCATTGGCCCTGGTGCTGACGCTGATTGCCGTGTTATTGGTACTGTATGGTGCATTTGCACTGCTGATTCCGCAGTTGAGAGAGACCATCGAATCCATTGCTGCACAGCTGCCTGTTTTCTTTGGAAATGTGCAGGAATCTATCACAAAGTACCTGGAGGAAAATCCGGAGCTGCTGGAATGGGTCTCTGAGAATACGAATTTCCATAATCTGAACTGGAGCGAGCTGGTTCAGAATGCTGTTTCCATCGTGACGGACAGCCTTGGCAATATTATGAGCATGACTATTTCTGCTGTGATTACCCTGGGAATGGGTATCTTCAACGCGATTCTCAGCCTGGTGTTTGCGCTGTATTGTTTGGCTCGAAAGGAGATCCTTGCCCGACAGGGAAGGAGACTACTGTATTCGTTCTTACCGGAGCATGCCTGTGATGAGATCATCCGTGTGCTGAGAATGACCAATACTACATTTTCCAAGTTCATTTCCAGCCAGTGTCTGGAGGCTGTGATCCTTGCTGTAATGTTCGCGATCACCATGCCCATCTTCGGTATGCCCTATGTGGCACTGGTCAGTGTGATCATCGCCGTAACGGCGTTGGTTCCCATCGTCGGTGCGTTCGTAGGCTGCATCATCGGTGCATTCTTCATTTTGATCGTAGATCCCGTTTTGGCGTTCTGGTTTATCCTGCTGTTCCTTGCGCTGCAGCAGATCGAAGGAAACCTGATCTACCCGCGGGTGGTTGGAAGCTCTGTGGGCCTGCCCGGTATGTGGGTTCTGGTGGCAGTGGCCATCGGTGGTGATCTGATGGGTGTTGGCGGTATGCTGCTGATGATCCCTGTGGCGTCTGTTCTGTATGCGCTTGCCCGGGAATTTACGGATAAGCGGCTGGAGGACCGGCAGATCCCGGTTGATAAGCTGCAGGATCATCCTGTGATGATTGACTGGCAGAAGGTCAAACGGAAAAAGAAGACCAAGCCGACACAGCAGGACGATACAGTCCAGGAAGACAAAGAATAAAGATTCCCCCGATGCGCCAGCAGCGCATCGGGGGTGTTTTTATGCATTTGCTGTGATCTCAAAGGATTGTGTGGTAACGGAAGTGCCGTTAAAGTAGATATCCACCGTGTAGCTGCCGGCAGTTTCCGGCATGACAGGAATGGTATAGATACCGTACCGGTTGTCCCACATATCGTCCCAGGTACGGGACTCATACTTGGCGCTGACCAGCTTGCCTTCAGCATCGCGAATGACATAGAGCGTTACGATCATGTCGTCGGTCTGGCTTGTCTTGCGGTCCGCGTGCATCACAAAGGATGCGCTTTCACCGACCTTGAAAGAGGTTGTGTAGTCTGTAACATCCTTTCGGTCCCAGTCGGCTTTGCCGGGTGTTTTGCACATGGAAACCTCAATATTATCGGCGTTGATCAAAAATCCGCTGAAAACAGGAGCCTTGGCAGCTTCGTATTGTACGGGTTCGCCGAAGGCAAAAGAACCGTCTGCCGGTTGGACTGTGATGGTATATTGGGCACCGGGGATCAAAGGAGTAATGACGCCTGAATTCTCTGCACAGGCGACGACCTGCTGATCCTCGCTTCCGTCGATGGAGTAAAGCAGAAGCCAACCGCCGGCGGGAGCAGTGCCCTCATAATTCCAGGAGACCTGCAGGTTATTCCGGTCAGAATCATTGAACTGAAAATCCTTGACGGTGACGGAATTTGCGGAAAGATAGGTTCTGACACCCAATGTCATGCCCTCGGCGGTCACTTCAATGGTGTAACCGGTGCCGATCTGCAGACCTTCAAAGGACACAGTGGTTTCGGTTGTTGTCTGGGTCTTATCAAAACCGGCGTCGTTGTAACAGCGAACATACCACTTAGGAACGGTGATGCCCTCCGGGCACTCCCAGGCGATCTGGAGCTTGTTGTCCTCGTAGCCGAGGATCTTCACATTTTCCGCATAAATAATCTTGGAAGCAGTATAGGTTATGGTATCCGTTCCGCTGATATAAAGATTATTTACGGGCTTCAGCGTGAAGGTGTATTCCTTGCCTGCGGTCAGTCCTGTCAGGGTGACCATATGCCCGTTAAAGGTGGAGGTCTTTTCTTCTTCACCCTCGGCGCTGTATGTCACAGTCCACTGTGCGGATGCAGGGCCCTGAGGCGTGAAGCTGAGGATCACCGAGCCGTCTTCCGGGCCGGTGGCGGCATAAAAACCGTTGATGACTGTTTGCGCTGCAGTTGTGTAGCTGGCAGTAGTCTGGCCAAGCAGCCTGTGGAAGCCTTCAATACGGACATCCAGGGTATATTTTGTTCCGGCCTTCAGACCCACAAAACTGGCAACGCCGTTTTCCACATCTGCGATCAATGCATTGCCGTGGGTGTCAGTACACCGGACGGTCAGCAGCGCATCATCAATGTCAGTGGTCAGTGTGACTGTCAGCCGGTCCTCTGTGCCGCTCAGTGTGATATCATAAACGGTCTGCAGATAGGAGAATCTGATAAACAGGAAGGCGGAGGTCACAACCAGTAAGATTGCTGCCAGTGCGATAGCGAAGGCCTTCAGCCCTTTGTGTTTACGGGTGGGTTGAGGGGCATCATCAAGCTCGTCGGGGTATTCTTCTTCCGCCGCAACGGGGACAGCCTCTTCCACTTCCTCATCGGAAGGCTCTTCTTCAGAAGCTGCTTCTTCCTCTGGCTCTTCCGGAGTGGTTTCCTCCGGGACAGGGAGCGTGACCTCAATAGGCTCCGGGGCTACCGGGGGTTCAGGAAGCTGGTGGGCGATCAGATCATCTGCCTGTGCAAGGATCTGTGCAGTTTCATCTGCTTCCTCCGTCTCTTCCGAGGCAGCATCATCAGAGATTTCTTCCGGGACTTCCTCCGAAGCGTCCTCGCTCTCGGATACATCCTCGTCAAGGGCTTCCTCCACAGGTGCGTCCTCAGCTGGCACTGTTTCCTCGGCAGCAGGCGCTTGCTCGACGGTTTCGGCTTCTTCAGCTGCTTCCTGTGCATCCTCTGTTGCCTCAGTGTCGGTCTCCTCGGAAATGGCTGCCGGAATGATGGGCGGGGCATTGTCGAGGGCTTCGTCCACCTCAGCAAGAATATCCTCTGTGCTGGGCTGGGTATCTTCATCCGGGAAGATCTCCTCTGGTTCTTGCGCATCATCTTCCGCAGGGGGAGGTACGATGGGGGTATCATTTACCGTATTGCTTTGCAGATAGTTGGCAAGAGCCTGGCCCATTTGAGCAGGATCCTGCCAGCGATCCGCCGGATTGACGGAGCAAGCCTTGAGGATGATCTCAGTAAGGGCAAGATCCGCATGACAGGGAGCGTCCAGAGGCATACCAACAGGGGGGAGTCTGCCGTCGTTATAAGCCTGGTAGAGGATCAGACCTACGGCATAGGTATCCATGGTGCTGTTCAGTGCGGAATAGGCGTCACTGATCTCCGGCGGGGTATAATCACTGTGATACTTATCGGGCAGTGATGCATAAGGTAAAGAGTCAAGACTTAAAAAGCCCAGATCACCAATGCGGAATTCCCGTTCGTTGCAAATATAAATATTGGATGGGCGTAAATTGCTGTACAAATAGCCAAAACGACGGGCAACGGACAATGCTGCACACAGGTCAAGGCCTAAATTAACAGCCTGCAGATGGGTCATTTCGTTGTTGCGCAGGACACCTTCCAATGTAGGCCGATACTGGCTCAGAAGGTAAATGTCAAAGCCGGTCTCGTCTTCCTCCATGGGAACCATCTGCCAATTCTCAAAGGAAACATAGCCTTCATGGCGGGATAGCTTTTGAAGCAGAGCAGCTTCTTCTAAAACGCCATCTGCCAGCTCCCGGAAGTAGTCTACAGCCGATTGACGGTCAGTAAATGCTCCGGCCAAAAGCAGAGCATCCAGTTTAGACTGGGTTGCAGGCAGGGAGATGATCTTAACAATGTATTTTTTATCGGTCTCCAACTGCATGGCAGGACAGGCACGCACGCCGTCATGGCCGCTGATGGGATCGCCCATGACAAAGCCGTCGAGCAACGGGGAGATCAGCTGGGGTTCTGACAAATTCATCGCCTCATTCCTAAAAAGATTACGTTATACTATATTTTAATTTATCTTTGGCAAAAAAGCAACCATATTTCACAGGATTTTCGTGGAACGAACCACGCCTTTATGACAAAAGGTAATTTCTTTTGACTGTCTTGTAACTTTTGTGTACTTGCAATCAGAAAATCCTTATGGTATAATAACGCAAAACAGCGCAGTTATCTGCGCCGGACTGGAGGTTATCATATGAAGGTAATTTGTGACGTATGTGGAACCACCTTCCCTGAGACTGCAACTCATTGCCCCATTTGCGGCTGTGCGAAATCACCCGCTGCCCAAACTGTGGCCGGCGATGAGCAGCAGGTAAACCAGGAAAACTCCACTGCCAATACTTACGCACGGGGCGGACGCTTTGCCAAAAACAATGTTAAGCGCAATAGCCGCGAGCGCACTTCCGGTGGCCGTTTTTCCGGCGATCGGAACCGCCAGAATGACAAGCCTGAGGGAAATAAGGGACTGATCGCAGTAGTCATTATTTTGCTGCTGGCCATTATCATGGTGGTGGTCTACATCGGTGTGAACGTATTTCTCAAGGATATTGGCAATTCTGATAACAGCGGCAACAATCCAGGCAGCTCCGCTTCTCAGGATAGTGAGGGCAATCAGGTGGGAGATAATATTCCGTGTACGGATATTACGATCCTGCCTCTGGTGGAATTAAAGACAGAGAACGAGCAGCTTCTTTTGGATGTTAAGCTGACTCCCGAGAATACGACTGACACGGTATCGTTTTCTTCTGCGGATCCCGATGTTGCCACAGTGGATGCCAATGGCCTTTTGAAGCCCGGTACAAAACAGGGCGAGACGGTGATCACCGTTATCTGTGGTACAGTAGTTAAGCAGTGCACAGTTATTTCTACGGTTGGTGAACCTCCCGTATCTTCTGCTCCTGAAAGTCAGGGCCCTGCACTTCCCGAGGGTTTTGTGCTGAAACTGGAGACCTACAAGGGCAGCGGCGAGATCACCATTGCTGCTGAGGGCGCGAGCCATCAGCTGTACAAGGAGTCCATGGGAATTAAGGCCAGCGACATTACCTGGACAACCTCCGATCCCTCTGTTGCGACCGTCGAAAACGGCAAGGTCATAGGTGTCGACCGCGGTACCTGTACCATTACTGCAACCATCGGCGATCAGACGGCAACCTGTCTGGTGCGCTGCCCCTTTGATGCAGCACCGGAAACGAACTATCAGCTCAGTCATGCCAGCGTGACCCTCGCGCAGGGGGAAACCTTCAATCTGTCCTTGAAGGATAAGTCCACCGGTGCCAATGTTCAGGGCATTGAGTGGAGCGCCAGTGTGGCAGGAGTTGTGGAGATCGACGGCAACAAGATCACAGGCGGCACAGTCAGCAAGCTGACCGGTGTAGATGTCTATACCGAGTATGAGGGCGTTAAGTATATCTGCAAGGTATACGTAAAAACTCCTGAGGAATAAACAAATGGCAGCACCTAATCGGTGCTGCCGTTTTTTTATTCGCCATCGATGTGCTGACCCTTGCGGAACAGCAGGGAAATACACCAAAGACCGGCCAGACCCACAAGTGCATACACGATCCGGCTGAGAACGGCATCCTGGCCGCCAAACAGCCATGCAACCAAGTCAAATTGGAAAATACCAACCAGACCCCAGTTCAGGCTGCCAATGATGGAAAGAATCAAAGCAATCGTATCCATATGTGTTACCTCCATTCAATTTTGTGGCTGTCCATAGAATTCCCATCTCATTTCAAAATATACACACCCTTGCAAAAAATGCATTTTTCCGTTATAATGGCGGAAGAAATGAACAAGGAGTTGTTGGTATGACCACATTATACGAAGGCGCATACGCAAAATTGAATTTAACGTTGGATGTTCATGGCAAACGGGAGGACGGTTACCACGACCTGACAAGTGTGATGCAAACCATTTCTGTCCGGGATGACATTGAGATCGATGTGGGCACAGGCAAGCCCTGGAGCCTGCTTTGCGATAAAGAGGGGATTCCCTGTGATGAACGGAATTTGGCATGGAAAGCGGCAAAGCTCTATCTTGACACCATCGGCAAGGATCCGGACGGTCTGCAGATCCGCATCACCAAGCGCATTCCCAGTCAGGCAGGTATGGGTGGCGGCAGCGCGGATGCCGCGGCTGTTCTGAGGGCGCTGAACCGATATTATGCCTATCCGCTGTCCATTGCTGCTTTGGCGGAGCTTGGTGCTGCAGTAGGCAGCGATGTGCCTTTCTGTGTGCTAGGCGGCACGGCGGTTGCCCAGGGCAGAGGAGAGCGCCTGCGCAAATTGCCCGATATGCCGGAATGCATTTTTGTGATCTGCAAGCCGGAATTTTCTGTTTCCACTCCCGAGCTCTACGCAAAGCTGGATGAAACGGTGATCGGAAAACGCCCTGACCATGCGGCTATGGAAAAGGCAATTCTGAGCGGGGATGTGGCTGGAATTGCGCAGAATCTCTATAACGTGTTTGACCCTGTGGTAACAGCCGAGCATCTGGAGTTGAACTATATCAAGTCCATTTTCAACTCCTATGGCTCTCTTGGGCAGCAGATGACCGGCTCAGGTTCAGCAGTTTTCTGCATGGTACCGGAATTTGAGTACGCTGCTGTTATCTGCCAAATGCTGAAGGAGAACTATCCGGAAGTTTTTATTGCCAAGAGTGTATCATTTTGACAATTTCCGTCCATACTGGAAGTAAAACCAGTATGGACGGTGTTTTTATGAAGAAATTTGCAAAGTTTGTAAGTACATTATTGCTTGTTGTCGTCGCATTTTACCTTGGATCGGTATCATCGGACAAAAGACTGCTGTCCGAAAATCTGATCCGGTTGCATGTGGTGGCAGATTCAAATTCAGCGGAAGATCAGGCGATCAAGCTGCAGGTGCGCGATGCCATTACGGCAAAGCTGGAAACGGTCATGGAGGATTTTCCGGATTTGGAAACGGCAAAGGCATATCTTCAGGCACATCTGCCGGAATTGGAAAAGATCGCTAACGACACACTGGCAGCTGCCGGTAACAGCTGCCAGGCGGTGGTGACGCTTGCAAAAGAAGCGTTCCCCACACGCGAATATGATACCTTTACCCTTCCGGCAGGGATTTATGAATCCCTGCGGGTGACAATCGGATCGGGTGAGGGGAAGAACTGGTGGTGTGTGGTGTTTCCCAGTCTTTGCGCCAGTGCAACAACCGAAGGATTTGAAGATACCGCGGTCAGCGCCGGATTTTCAGACCGGGTGACCGGTACACTCACCGGAAAACAGGAATACTGTGTTCGCTTTTTCCTGCTGGACTGCTTTGGATGGGTGGAAAACTGGATATATGGAAAGGGCTTTTGAAAAAAGCCCTTTTTTTGTCGCAGTGTTTGTGATATGATAAGGAAAACGCAAAAGGAGGTCACCGTATGCTTCGGATCTTACTGAGCAAGGATTGGGTCGCTTGCCGGAATGAAATTCTTTCCTGTATTGCCCGGGATGTGGCGCAGCGGAAGCCGGGCCGTATTCTTATGGTGCCGGAGCTGATCAGCCATGATGTGGAGCGCCGGCTGTGCAAGGCGGCAGGGGATACTGCAAGCCGCTTTGCAGAGGTTCTGTCTTTTTCCCGTTTGGCCTCCCGTGTTGCCGACAGAGTGGGCAACAGTGCAATGCAGTGCCTGGATGATGGTGGCAGAATCGTTGCCATGGCGGCAGCTACCCGACAGCTGCACAGCCAATTAAAGGCCTATGCAGCGGTGGAGACGAAACCGGAATTTCTAAAAGAGCTTGTGGATGCCGTGGACGAATTCAAGCGCTGCTGTATCAGTGCAGAGGATCTGAGACACGCCGCTTCGCAAACGGAGGGTACATTGACCCAGAAGCTTAACGAGCTGGCGCTCATTTTGGAGAGCTATGATGCTCTGTGTGCACAGGGTCGCCGGGATCCCCGGGATCAGATGACTTGGTGCTTGGAGCAGCTGGAGGAGGACAGCTTTGCATCGGAGCATGTATTTTACATAGACGGTTTCCCGGATTTTACCCGCCAGCATTTGGCGATTTTGGAGCATTTGATTAGGAACAGTCCCATGGTGACAGTGGGTATCAACTGCGATCAGCTGAATTCAAGCGCGCTGGCTTTTGAAAAGGCGGCGAATACCGTATCGCAACTGATCCAGTGTGCCCACAGAGCAGACATTGATGTTGAAATTCAAACCCTAGACGGGCGTGACGATGTGCTGCTGCGGTTATGCGAAGGCCTTTTTCAAGGAAAACTCCCCAATTCCGATCAGCTATCCGGCCGCGTACGCGCGGTTCGCGCAGACTCGATCCAATCAGAGGTGAACGCAGCAGCCGATCGGATCATGGAACTGGTGCGCAGTGGCTGTCGCTACCGGGATATCAGCATCGTCTGCGGCGATATGGCTTCCTATGAAAATGTACTGCGCCTTGTAATGGGCAGGTGCAATATCCCTATTTATCAAGCCGGTACGGAGGATATACTGCACAAGACAGTGGTCGCTACCGTGCTTTCTGCAATGGAGGCTGCATTGGGCGGCTTTGAACAGCGCAGTGTGCTGCGGTACTTGAAATCGATCCTCTCCCCACTGGACCAGGATACCTGTGACAAGGTGGAGAACTACGTGATCACTTGGGGCATCCGGGGCAGTCAGTTCCTGAAGAGCTGGGAGCGGAATCCCGATGGCTTCGGAAAGGAAATGACAGTCCAGAACCGTGCAGAGCTTGCAGATTTGAATGCTGCCCGTGAGCTGGCATTGCAGCCTCTGGAGCAGCTGCATCTCAGCTTCAAATCAGCAAAGAATTTGGCTGAGCAGGTGCAATCGCTGATTGCATTTTTGGATCAAATAAGGCTTTTACCGCGTTTGGAGCTGCTGGAAAAGCAAATGGCAGCTGCTGGCCGATACCGGGATGCACAGATCCTCAGCCAGCTATGGGAGATTTTGCTCACTGCTTTGGAGCAGATGCATGACACATTGGGTCAGACCGTGTGGGAACCGGAGACCTTTACAAGACTGCTGACGCTTCTGCTGAGTCAGTATACTGTGGGAACGATCCCACCGGTTTTGGATGCAGTGACGGTAGGCCCTGTCAGTGCGCAGCGATGCCAGGAGGCGAAACATCTGCTGGTGCTGGGTGCTGATGAGGGTGCATTGCCCGGCTACGGCGGTTCAAAAGGCCTGCTGACCGATCAGGAACGGGTGCTTTTGCGGGAAATGGGCGTGCCCCTTACCGGCGGCGCGATTGAGGGCCTGCAGGCGGAATTTGCAGAAATTTACGGAGTTTTCTGCGGTGCATTCCAAAGCATATGGATCTCCCATTGCGATGCGGAAGGATCTTATTTGTACCGCCGGATCGCCAGAGCCGTGGGCGGTGAGGAGGAACCCTCGCTAGCTGCTGCTGCGGCGGCATCCGACGCCCGGGAGACAGGCGCATATCTTGCCCGATGGCAGAATGCAGATGCGGCAACGGAACTGGGCGTAGAGGATTGGTATTGCGATACCCGTCAGCGATTGGCTTATGAGCTTGGTAACGTTACGCCGGAGGGCATCCGTACCCTTTACGGAAACAAACTGAATCTTTCTGCTTCCCAGGTGGATCGCCATGCCGAATGCAGATTGTCCTACTTCCTGAAGTATGGGCTTCGTGCAAAGGAGAGAAAAGAGTACACAGTTGATCCTGCGGAATTCGGCACCTATGTCCATGATGTTTTGGAGCATACAGCCAAGGAGGTCATGTCCTTGGGTGGCTTTGAGGCGGTCAGTCTGGAGCAAACCATTGAAATAGCCCGTAAGCATTCCGATGATTATGCAGCGGCGAATTTCGCACAGCTGGATTCTCTTCGCCTGGACTACCTGTTCCGACGAAATTGGCGGGAATTGGAAATGGTGGTGCAGGAGCTGTGGCAGGAATTGAAGGATTCCCAATTCCGTCCTGAGGCCTTTGAACTGGCGTTCGGTGATGATGGGGAAATGCCCGCCATAGATGTGCAAAACGCAGCGATTCATGCCTGCCTGCAGGGCTTTGTGGACCGTGTTGACCTTTGGAAAAACGGGAATCAGCACTACTTCCGGGTGGTGGACTACAAGACCGGCAAGAAGGATTTTGATTACTGCGATGTCTTCAACGGCGTAGGACTGCAGATGCTTCTTTACCTGTTTGCGCTGGAAATGAGCGACTACGGAAAAGCCGCCGGTGTTCAGTATTTTCCTGCGAGAGTTCCGTTGGTGTCCGCCGATGGCCGCGTGACCGACGAGGAAGCGCAAAAGATGCGCCAAAAAGAATGGAAACGCAAGGGACTGCTGCTTTTCGATGAAGAGGTTTTGCAGGCCATGGAGCCTGGTGAGGAAATGAGCAGACTTTGCTGCACGCGGAAAAAGGACGGTAGTTTAACCGGCGATCTTGCTGACAGGGAGCAGCTGAAGCTGCTGCGGCAATATGTATTCGGATTGCTTACAGATATGGTCAATGAGATCGCATCCGGCAATATTACGCCCAATCCTTATACGCGGGGCACAAGTCACAATGCCTGCACCTACTGTCCTTATGGCAGTATCTGCCACCAGGCGCAGGTGGAGGGCAGAAGAAATTATAAGACCATGCCTGCGCAGAAATTCTGGGAGGAGGTCGAAAAGGAGGTGGATCGCCGTGGCTGAAAAATTGACACCCCAACAGGAAATGGCGGTCCGCAACCGTGGCGGTAAACTCTTGGTCTCTGCGGCGGCAGGCTCGGGAAAGACAAAAGTCCTGGTCGACCGGCTGATGAGCTATCTGCTTGATCCCGTCAGCCCTGCCAATTTGGATGAATTTCTGATCATCACCTATACGAAAGCTGCCGCTTCGGAGCTTCGGGGTAAGATCGCATCCAAGCTATCGGAAAAGATGGCTGAGAATCCCGAAAACCGCCATTTGCAGCGGCAGATGCAACGGCTCTATCTGACGAAAATTACCACGGTGCACTCCTTCTGCGGTGATATTCTACGGGAGTATGCCTACCTTGTGGATCTGAATGCGGATTTCCGCGTAGCGGATGAAAACGAGTCCGCACAGATTCGGGATGCAGCCATGAAAAAGTGCCTGGATGAAGCCTACACCCAATCCGATGATCCGGACTTCCGGGCATTTGTGGATTCCCAGGGGCTTGGGCGGGATGATCGGCTTGTGCCGGAGATCCTGCTCAAGGTGTACGACAGCGCACGCTGCCATTTGCAGCCCGATGCTTGGCTGGAAAGCTGCGTTAACAATGCTGACACGCAAGGAATCACAGATGCCGGACAGACTGTTTGGGGCGCATACCTTATGGAGAAATTGCAGGCGCATTTGTCCTTGCAGCTCAAGGCCTTGGATGAATGTGCCCGTGCAGCGGAATGCACACAGGCCATGGAAAAACCTGCGGCGCTTTTGCGGGACACCATGCGCCAGCTGGAGACGTTGCGAAGTGCAAAAACCTGGGATGAGATCGTCAAGGCCAGAGAAATCGATTACGGTAGACTGACATTTTCCAAGAAGTGCCCGGATCTTGAGCTGTGCGAGCGGATCAAGGCCGTTCGTTCAGCCTGCAAGACCTCTGTTGAAAAGCAGCTGAAGGCCTTTGCTGACCCCAGCAGCGTGGTGTTGGAGGATCTTCGCCAGTCCGCCGCAGCTGTGCGGGGAATGGTCAAGCTGGTGGACAGCTTTACAAAGGAATACGACCGAGCCAAACGGATGCGTCGAATCCTGGATTTTGGAGATCTGGAGCACAAAATGCTGGATCTGCTTCTTGGTAAAAGCCGCAGCGGCAATACAGCGGCAGCTGCCGAGATTGGAAACCGTTTTCGTGAGATCATGGTGGACGAATATCAGGACTCCAACGGTGTGCAGGACGCCATCTTCTCCGCACTTACAGCCAAACGGCAGAACTGCTTTATGGTTGGCGATGTGAAGCAATCCATTTACCAGTTCCGCCTGGCTGACCCGGGAATTTTCCTGGAAAAATACAATACCTATGCAAATGCAGAGGATGCAACCGACCCGGAAGGGCGCAGAGTGATGCTCTCGTGCAATTTCCGTTCCGGTGGCGCAGTGCTTGCGGGTGTGAACGATGTGTTTGAAACCTGCATGTCTCCTGCGGTTGGTGGCTTAATCTACGGAGAGGATGAAGCTCTGCGGGAGGGATTTGCGCATACGCCTTTGGGTGAACCGGAGGTGGAGCTGTGGGCGATTCCTGTTGAGGAAAGCACCTATGAGGAAGAAGCCGCTTTTGTTGCAAAACGCATTACAGAATTGACGGACGGCAGCCAGTTTGTGCGGCAGGGCGATACGCTCCGACCCATCCAGGTTGAAGATGTTGCAATTTTACTTCGTTCTCCCGGATCTGTGGGTGGCTACTATAAGGATGCCCTGGCTGCTTGTGGCATCCCATGCACCACTGGCGGCGGTAATGATCTGCTGCAGACTCAGGAGATCGCAGTTTTGCGTGCTCTTTTGCAGGTCATCAGCAACCCCCGGCAGGATATCCCGCTTCTCGCGGCGCTGACCAATCCCGTGTTCTGCGTTACCGCTGAGGAGCTGGCACTGATCCGTGGCGCAAAGCGCTTTGGCAGCATTTACGATGCGCTCCTTGAATCTGAGAATCCGAAAATTACGGGTTTTCTCCAAAATCTGAGTATATGGCGCAGGGAAGCGAGACTGCAAACCCTTGCACAGCTTCTGGAGTCCATTTTTGCGCTGACGCGCATGGACAGCATTTTTGCCGCTATGCCAGACGGTGAGCTGCGAAAGGAAAATATTCAGACTTTCTACCAGTTGGCTGTGGATTTTGAAAAAACCGGCCGCCGGGATCTGGAGCAAATTTTGGAGCATCTTGATTCCCTGGAGGATAAGGGCCTTGTAACGGATGGCGGCAAAAGCACATCCAAATCTGTAACGATCATGAGTATCCACAAGTCAAAGGGCTTGGAATTCCCTGTGGTTTTTGTCTGCGGCTTATCCCGCAGCTTTAACCGGGAAAGCGCCCGAGCGCAGGTACTGTGTGATCAAACCCTGGGGCTTGGCCTTGCTGCTGTGGATGAGAACAATCGGGTACGGTATCCTACTGTTGCCAAACGGGCCATAGCTGCCAAGATCACCGCGGACAGTCTGTCAGAAGAAATGCGTGTGCTGTATGTGGCATTGACCCGGGCAAGAGACCGTTTGATCATGACCTATGCTTCCCAGACATTGCAGAAGGATCTTGAGGATATTGCCCTGCGGATGGATATAGGCGACAGGGAACTGCTGACGCAGGATGCTGTATGCAGCGGTGATTGGATATTGATGAGCGCGTTGCGCCGGACGGAAGCAGGGGAGTTGTTTGCCCTTGGCGGAAAGCCAAAGCTTACACTGCCCGGCGATCCTGCATGGCGGATCGGTGTGCGCTCTGCAGTTCCGGTCTGCTGTGCAGAGCAGGAGCCTGAGGAGAATATTTCTTCGATGCCTCCGCAGATATTAAACCAGCTTCGTACCGGGCTTGCCTACCGCTATCCTTATACGGCGGCAACGCAAGCACCCTCAAAGCAAACGGCGACACAGCGCAAGGGTCGGCAGAAGGACACGGAAGCCACCGAAAATGCACCGCTTCCCAGGGAAACGCAAACAAAATGGCGTAAAACTGCCTTTACGCGTTCTTCTAAAGACGCAGCGGCTTTGGGCACTGCGACCCACGCGGTGATGCAGTATCTGCGTTATGAAAACTGTCGCGATGCAGAAGATGTCCGCCGAGAGGTTGACCGGCTTGTTCAGGATCATTACATTGCACCGGAACAGGCGGAAATGGTTGACTGCGATCAAATTGCTGCGTTCCTTGCCACAGAGACCGGTCAGCGTTTGCGCAGCCACCCCAATGTGCTCCGGGAATTTAAGTTCTCGATTCTGGATAATGGGGCACATTATGATCCGGCTCTTGCAGGAGAAGAGATCCTCCTGCAGGGCGTTGTGGACTGTGCCATGGTGGATGAGGATGGCATCACCATAATCGATTTCAAAACCGATTATGTCACGGATGACACCCTTGCCCAGAAGACGGAACACTACCGCCCGCAGGTGCAGGCATACGCCGATGCGATGGCGCGGATCTATCAGCTTCCTGTCAAGGCGTCCTGGTTATATTTCTTCCGGCTTGGCCGGTTTGTACAAGTATAAATAATGGCCTGTTGCTTTTTTGCAACAGGCCATAGCCATTTAGCGGTTGTTCTGATTCTGCTGATTCTTGCTCTGCTGATTCTGGTTGTTCTGGTACTGATTATTCTGATTCTGGTTATTCTGCTGATTCTGCTTGTTATTCATTGTTGTTTCCTCCAATTTTATCTGTACTGCGGATTTACCGCAAGAGTAGTGTACCCCAATATTTATGCTTTATCCTTTGCCTTGAATATCAGACTTACGATAAGTCCGAATACGATGGCCGCAGTGATGCCTCCTGCGGTGGATTTCAGTCCGCCGGTAAAGACACCGAGAAGGCCATCTGTCTCCACAGCTTCCTTTACACCGTTTGCAAGGCAGTAGCCAAATCCGGTCAGCGGCACAGTCGCACCTGCACCGGCAAATTCCACCAGTGGCTCATAAATGCCAATAGCCGTCAGAAATACGCCACAAACCACATAGCTGACGAGGATCCGGGCGGGTGTGAGCTTTGTTTTGTCGATCAGAAGCTGTCCGATCAGGCAGAAAAAGCCGCCCACAAGGAATGCTTTTATATAGTCCATATCAATTTTGTCCTCCCTTGATGGAAACTGCGTGGCAGACACCGGGAATCGGCAGGCCCTGCTGGGTGGATGTGGGGGAAAGCAACGCGCCGGTGCCGCAGAACAGAATGTGCTTTAGCTTGCCACTGTGCAATTTACCAAGAAGCTCACCGCAAAGGGTGATGGCACTGCACCCACAGCCGGAGCCGCCGGAATGGACGTCCTGCGTGGAGGTGTCGAATACCAGCGTTCCGCAGTCAGCAATGCGACCTCCAAGATAGATGCCGTCACGCCGTGCCAGCTCCATCAGCACCTCCTTGCCCAGCTGCCCCAGGTCTCCCGTGACGATCAGATCAAAATCCTCGGGTGTGCGATGCATATCCTCAAAATGCGCCTTGATGGTAGCCAAAGCTGCCGGTGCCATTGCAGCACCCATGTTGTTGGCATCCTTGATCCCAAGATCTGTGACCGTACCGATGGTGCAGCTGTCGATCCGCGGGCCGACCCCTGCGGAGCACACAAGTGCCGCACCCGAGCCTGTAACCGTCCATTGGGCGGTGGGAGTACGCTGGCCGCCGTAGCCGAGAGGGAAGCGGTACTGCCTTTCGGAGGATGCAAAATGAGAGGAGGTCATGGCCACCACCCGGTCCGCAAAACCGCCACACACGGCCATGGACGCCGCCAAAAGGCTTTCTGCCATTGTAGAGCACGCACCGTACAAGCCAAGATGAGGAATGCCGGTATTGCGCAGAGTAAAAGACGAGCCGATACATTGATTGAGCAGATCGCCGGAAAACACAAGTCCGACCTGCCTGGGGCTGAGCCCCGCTTTTTCAAGTAATTTGTCCATGGCCAGTTTTTGCATCTGCTTTTCTGCCTGCTCCCAGGTTTTCTGACCGAAATATGTGTCTTGTGAGACAACATCAAAGGTCTGCGCCAACGGACCTTCGCTTTCTTTCTTGCCCGCAACGCTGGCCCAGGCAGTGATCACCGGCATTTGTGGGAGCACGAAGCTCTGTTTTCCTCGCTTATTCTGCGCCATACTGACCCTTCTTTCTTGCTTTTTGGTAGTATGCGCGCAAATTTAGCCTTCATTCCATAAAAAACGCCCTGCATCAGCAGGGCGATTTTTTAATCTTTTCTTGTTACCTTGGTTTTTGTGCCATCGGGGCGCACAATGTAGGTATTTTCCAGCTGGCCGACCAGATTTGCCTTTACAGAATCAATGTAGATTCTGCGCAGCTTGTCACGCTCGGCGATTTCTTCATCCGTCAAGCCGCCATTCTTTGCCTTATGAGCCAATTCGTTGATCCGCGCGATCACTTCATCCATTTTCATAGTTTTACCTCACATATAGCGGTGGATCTCCACCGAGATTCGACCCTTTTTTGTTTGACCGTTTACCTTTTCCAATTTGATCTTTCCGCTTCCACGCAGGGAAATTTTGCAGCCTTCCGTTACCGCTTTGTCCGGCTTGTCGCAGGGCAGACCGTCAACGGCTACCTTCCCTGCACCGATCGCCTGGGAAGCCAGAGCCCTGCTGATGCGAAATCCCGAAGACACCACGCCGTCCAGCCGCAAAGATGCCAGGGTATCCCGGATGATCTTTACCTCCGGCTGGGGGATGGATGCTTCAGCCAACGGAATCGGTGTCAAACGGAATTTTGTCCGTCCTGCATTGGTGAAATTCTGAAGAAGATAAGGCGCAATTTCCCCGGTTACAAAGAAATCGCATTGTCCCTTGCCGACGCAGATGTCGCCCACTGTTTCCCGGGCGATGCCGCAGCCCATCAGAGAGCCAAGAAAATCCCGGTGCGTTGGTGTGTCACCTTCATAAAAGGTTGCACGAAGGCAGGCAATGGGGGAGTCGTTCGCCATGAAAGTGTCTTGCTCCAAATACTCCGGCAGGTAGCACAATATTTTCCGTTCGGCATCATCATAGCCGCCGAACGAAATAAGTCCCGGCAGTTCCCCAAACAAGTATCGGCACATTTCCAGCTCTCTTGGAGACAAAAAACAGGTGTGGGTCGGTATGTTGCGGTTGACACCTGTGTTTATTCTGTCCCATAGCTTGGCCAGAAGCATTCTGTCGTCCGCACTTTGGGCGATTTTTTCGATATTTTCACGGTTCATTTTATCACCGATCTCTATTATAGCATACCTTTTTCTGATTGCAAGGGAAGTTTTACTTGTGCGGCGGCACTTTGTCTGCTACAATGGGAAAAGAAAGAGGTGATTCCATGGTAATCGGTATCATTGGCGCGGGGGCATCCGGCATGGCGGCAGCCTTGGCGGCGGCAAAAACGGAAAATGTGCAGGTGCTTTTGTTTGAACGGCAGGCGCGTGTTGGCCGCAAATTGCAGGCCACCGGCAACGGCCGGTGCAATCTGTCCAATATGAAAGCCTGCGGCGAGCTGTATCACGGAGATGCTCCGGAATTTGCCAAAAAGGCCCTGCAGATTTTCGATGTATCGGAGACCATGTTTTGGTTTTCAAGGCTGGGGCTTTATATGATTATGGAGGAATCCGGTCGGATCTATCCCTACTCCGACCAGGCAAATTCCGTTGTGGATGTCCTGCGTTTTGCCCTAAATAAAGAAAATATCACGCTTATGACCGGTTTTGAGGTCACAAAGGTGCGCAGGACGGATGCTGGCTTCTTTGTGGAAGGAAACGGCGAAGGGTATGCGTGCGACAAACTGATCATTGCCTGCGGCGGCCTTGCGGGAACAAAGCTGGGTGGCAGTATGTCCGGCTATCAGCTGCTGCGCAGCTTCGGTCATAAGGTTACAAAGCTCCGTCCAGCCTTGGTGCAGCTGAAAAGCGATTGGCGTGCCTGTGCTGCGCTGAAGGGAGTCCGTGCCAATTGCCATGCTGCTGTTTACCATGACGGCAATCTATACTCTGAAAGCACCGGAGAACTGCAGTTTACCGAATACGGCCTATCCGGCCCGGTGATCTTTGAAGTCTCCCGGGATGTATGCCAGAAAAAAGGGGAGTGGATCTGCAAGCTGGATCTGCTGCCGGAGCTGGATACACAGCAAATTTTTGACCATCTTAAGCTGCGCTGCGAAACAGAGCTTCTCACCGATGAACTCTTTACAGGCGTTTTGCATAACCGCCTGGGCCGTGTTGTAACACAGACCGCCGGGATCCGCAATGGTATAAAAATTGCCGATCTTCGCCCTGATGAGCTGATGCAGGCAGTTAATACTGCGAAGGCTTTGGAAATTTCCATAACCGAGCCTTTAGGCATGGAGCATGCCCAGGTCACAGCAGGCGGTGTGGTTACGGATGAATTCAATGACACCACCATGGAAAGTAAGCTGGTGCCCGGGCTGTATGCCTGCGGTGAGGTACTGGATATCGATGGTGACTGCGGTGGGTATAATTTACAATGGGCGTGGAGCTCCGGACTATTGGCCGGCAACTGCGCAGGAGGTAGAAAGTATGATTCGGATCCGGGATATATCTTTACCACCGGAGCATGACGAAAATCAACTGATTTACGAAGCGGCAAGAGCGCTTCGCATCTCAGCTTCAAAGATACGCGGCCTTTCTCTGATCCGCCGCTCTATCGATGCCCGGAAAAAGCCGGATGTGCGCATCATTTATACTGTGGATGTGGCAGTGGATGGCAGTGAACATAAGATCCTCAAAGCCAGCGGCTGCAAAAAGGCGGCGATCGCACCGGTTTGCTTCTATAAGCCGCCCAAAGGGGTCTATCAGTCGCAGAAACGGCCTGTGATCGTGGGCTTTGGCCCTGCGGGAATGTTTGCAGGACTCATTTTGGCTATGGCAGGGTTAAAGCCCATCATCCTGGAACGGGGCGAGGATGCTCAGACCCGACATGAAAAGGTACAGCGCTTTTTCGAGACCGGTGAGTTGGATGAAATCAGCAATGTGCAGTTCGGAGAGGGTGGCGCAGGTACTTTTTCCGACGGAAAGCTGAACACCGGCGTCAATAATCCCCGGATCGGCTGGATCTTACAGCAGTTTGTAAAGGCCGGAGCCCGGGAAGATATCCTTTACGATGCCAAGCCCCATGTTGGCACGGATGTTCTGCTGACAGTTGTGCAGAATCTGCGCAAACGGATCATTTCCCTGGGTGGGGAAGTGCGTTTCCAAACGCAGGTGACCGGCATTTTGTCGGAAAACGGTGCAATAACGGGCCTAAAGACGAATCAAGGGGACATTGATTGCGATCGTGTGATACTTGCCATCGGTCACAGTGCACGAGATACCTTCCGTATGCTCCATGAAATGGATGTCCCTATGGAAGCGAAACCCTTTGCCATGGGCGTGCGCATCGAGCAGCTGCAGTCGGTCATCGACAAGGCGCAGTACGGTGCAGACGATCTTCCGTTGCCGCCTGCTGACTATAAGCTGGTGCGGCATTTGGAAAATGAAACGGTTTATACCTTTTGCATGTGTCCCGGAGGCCATGTGGTTGCCGCTACTTCTGAGCAGGGCAAGATCGTAACCAATGGCATGAGCAACGCTGACCGGGATGGCGTTAATGCCAATGCGGCAGTTCTCGTCAGCCTGAACCCGACAGATTTTCCCTATGAGGGCGTGCTGGGCGGCATGCTGTGGCAGGAGGAACTGGAAAAGAAGGCTTTTGATCACACCGGCTGCTATAAAGCACCTGCGCAAACTGTGGGAGATTTCCTCGCATGCAAGGCGAGCACTGGCTCAGTGGGCGTTGAGCCCAGCTACAAGCCCGGTGTGGTATGGACGGATCTGCACCGGGTTCTGCCGGTGAAGATCACAAGAGCACTTGCCGAAGCACTGCCGCAAATGGAGCAAAACCTCAAGGGCTTTGCAGCGCCGGAAGCGGTACTCACCGCCCCGGAGACCCGGAGCTCTTCCCCCGTGCGAATCCTGCGAGGTGAAGACCACCAGTCGTCTATGAGAGGACTGTATCCGGCAGGAGAGGGTGCAGGCTATGCCGGCGGAATCATGTCCGCCGCCATTGACGGCATTATGGCGGCTGAATCTCTTCTGGAAAATCTATAATAAAAATGACCGGGTTGTCCCGGTCATTTTTGCATATACACAAGTGTAAATACAGCTATCAGAACCTGCACTGCCAAAATCACCGGAACGCCAATGGTAAATTTCAAGTGCTTGGTCTTATGCCGAAATGTGTGCATCCCCAGCAGTACACCCAGGCTGCCGCCTGCTACGGCAGCTCCCATCAATGTCCGTTCGGGAATTCTCCAAAGATTCTTTTGTGCCTTTCTTTTATCGATCAGCATAAAAAGAAAGCCTGCTGCATTGACTATAACGAGATAAACAAGAAGATATTTCATATTTAGATCCTTTCGGGAGGTAGTTCGATGAGAAAAATTTGGGTATTTCTAATCGCAATGGTGCTCTTCAGCGGATGCTCCATGCAAACCTTTGAAACGGTGGACGACCTGAACGATGTACAGGCCATTGCTCAGCCTGCAACACTTTTGGTTGACTTGCCGGAGGAAGCGGCCACACCGGCCATGCAGGGATCTTCCGGCACACTGTACTTCTGCGGTGCTTACGACATCATGGTGGAGGTCATGCCCTCCGGAAATCTTAGCAATACATTACAGACTCTCACTGGGTTTCCCCGGGAAGAGCTGGAGCTGCTGCAAACAGATCGCTGTGGCGTGGATTGCTATGAGTGCGCCTGGTCTGCAGCTGGAGAAGCAGGGGATCATGTGGGTCGTGTGCTTGTGTTGGACGACGGCAGCTTCCACTACTGTGTAAGCGTCATGGCTATGGCAGAGGACGCAGGGGACTGCGCCGCCGATTGGAAAGAAATACTGGAATCCGTTGCCCTGGCTGAGGGCTGAGGTTTGCTCCCACGATTTTTCGTGGGAGTGTTTTTATCATAGCACATTTCCGGCTGAAAGCAAACGACAATTGCATTTTTCGGGCAATTGTGGTATCCTATCAGAAAAGGAGGTGGCGCAAATGGATTGGCTAGCAGCATTGTACCAGGCTGATGAGACCTATGTTCAGGTTTATCAGGCCATTTTGCGCTATCTTGCGCCTGCGCTGATGGCGTTGCTGCTGTTTCGGTGCATCAAGCCCCTGCTGACATTTCGCCGTGAGCCGGAGATCTGGGCGTGGCTTTGCCTGGAGGACGGAAGGAAGCTGCCTATTACCCATTGGGAAAATGTTATCGGACGCCACAGGCGCAGCGATGTGGTGGTGGATGTGCCCACGATCTCAAAAAGCCATGCAGTCCTGACCCGCTACGATGACGGAAGCTGGACGATCGCGGACGCAGGCTCAAAAAACGGCGTGCTTGTTAATGGCCGCCGCGTGCAGATCAAACCCATCGATGAAACCGATGTGATCACCATCGGGGGCGTAAACATGAAGATACTGCCTATGAACAAGCGGCAGGAGGGCCGTCTTGCCCAGCTGCGTACCCAGGCGGCGATGCCCATCGACAGTCTCGCCAACTTACTGCTGCTGTCACTGCTGCAGGTGCTTTTTGGCATCAGCTATCTGATGCAATGCGGCGGTGAGTATGCCGGCCAGATCGTTGCCGGATTCTCCGGGATCCTGATCGCCCAGTGGCTTTTGCTTATCTTTTATCTGTGTATAAAAAAACCCTCGTTTGAGGTGGAAATACTGGCATTTTTGATGTGCACCGTGGGTATGGCCGCTATCGCGGCGGTGAAGCCTGCTGAAATGTCCAAACAGCTGATCGCCATGATCCTGGGTCTTGTGCTGTTTTTGTCCATGGGTTGGGCTTTACGGGACTTGGAGCGAGCCAAGAAGATGCGCTATATTGCAGGCGCAGTGGGCGTCGGCCTGCTGCTGATCACATTGGTATTCGGTAAGTCTTATCATGGCGCAAAAAACTGGCTTCTGATCGGAGGCATGTCCATCCAGCCCTCGGAATTAAGCAAGGTCTGCTTTGTGTTTATGGGCGCATCCACCATGGACCGCATTCTGAACAAGCGGAATTTGATCCTGTTCATTGGATATACCATTGCCATATGCCTGTGCCTTGCCGTAATGAACGATTTTGGCACGGCGCTGATCTTCTTTGTGGCCTTTTTGCTCATTGCGTATTTGCGCTCCGGCAGCATCGGTACGGTGGCACTGGCCTGCACATCCCTTGGCTTTGCCGGTGTGCTGGTGCTGAAAATCGCACCCCATGCTCTGCGCCGGTTTGCCAGCTGGCGGCATATTTGGGATGATCCATTTGGTGCAGGCTATCAGCAGACAAGATCGCTGATGTGCCTTGCCTCCGGCGGTCTGTTTGGTCTTGGTGCAGGCAACGGCATGATGAGCCGCATCTTTGCTGCGGATTCCGATGTGGTCTTTGCCACCATTTCGGAGGAATGGGGTATTATGATCGCCGTGATGATGGTAGTTTGCATCATTGCACTGGGGTTGTTTTCCCTGCGTATGGCAGGCATCGGCCGCAGCAGCTTCTATACCATCGGTTCGTGTACAGCAGCGGGGATCTTGCTGGTGCAGACGATCTTTAATGTGCTGGGAACAGTGGATGTACTGCCGCTGACCGGTGTGACATTCCCCTTTGTATCCAACGGCGGCTCCAGTATGATCGGCGCGTGGGGGCTTTTGGCATTTATCAAGGCTGCTGACACCAGACAAAATGCCAGCTTTGCCGTGCGGCAGGTACAGGAAGCGGGTGATGCGGATGAATAGAGTGATGTCACGCTCAAGAGTGCTCATGGTTTTGGTGCTGATTCTTGCATTAGGTGTGAGCTTCTTTTTGGGTGAGTATGCTCTGAACTCCGGCAAATGGGTACACTCCGCCGGATCGCCCCATATTTATAATGCTGACAATATCGGCTGCGGGCAGATCGCGGACCGTGACGGAAACCTTCTTTTGGACCTTACCGGCACACGAACCTATTCGAATTCTGCCTTGCTTCGAATGTCCACACTGCATTGGGTCGGTGACCGGCAGGGAAATATCAGCGCGCCTGCACTCTCCCATTATGCCAAACAGATTGCCGGATTTGATCCTTTCAGTGGTCTTTACGCCTATGGCGGTGTTGGTGGACAGGTTCAGCTGACGCTTTCTGCCCAGCTGCAAATGGCCGCGCTGGAAGCGATGGGAGATTATAAGGGCACATTGGCCATTATGAATTATAAGACCGGCGAGCTTCTGTGCGCTGTCACAACTCCCACCTATGATCCGGATGACGTGCCGGATATTGCCGGAGATACCTCCGGGGCCTATAAGGGCGTCTACCTTAACCGATTCACCCAATCCACCTATACGCCCGGTTCGATTTTTAAGATCGTTACCATGATCGCGGCGTTGGAGTGCATCGAGGACATTGAAACGCAGGAGTTTACCTGTACCGGTGAGCTGGCATACGGCGTTGACAAAGTGACCTGCGAGAGAGTGCACGGAAAGCAGAACATTCGCGATGCCTTCAAAAATTCCTGCAACTGTGCCTTTGCCAAGGTATCTGAGCAGATCGGCGGCAAACGCCTGGCGCGATATGCCCAGCAGCTGGGAGTTTTGGATCCGTTGGAGTTTGACGGTATCAAGACAGCAGCCGGAAACATCGATTCGGCGGATCGGGCAGAGGTGCTGGTTGCCTGGAGCGCGATCGGCCAGCATAAGGACCTGGTGAATCCGGCGAGCTTTTTGTCCTTGGTCAGTGCTGTGGCCAACGGCGGCATTGGACAAAGGATGCACCTTGTAGACAGCATCCAGACCGGCTTGACTACCACTTATGAAGCAAAGCCTGCGTCCTCGGATAGGCTTATGTCCACGCAAACAGCGCAGACCTTACAGGAGCTGATGCGCAATAACGTGGAGAATTACTATGGGGATGAGAACTTTGCGGGCTTTGCAGTCTGCGCAAAGTCCGGTACGGCAGAAGTTGGCGGTGACTTAAAGCCCAATGCTATGTTTACTGGCTTTTTGACTGATGAGGAATATCCCCTTGCCTTTATCGTCACCATCGAAAATGGCGGCTATGGCCGGTTGACCTGTGTGCCTGTGCTGGAGAAGGTGCTGCTGGCTTGTCGGGATGCACTGTGAGATTTTTGGAATATTGCAACACCCTCTGCATAGCTTTGTGCAGGGGGTGTTTTTTATGTGTCGAAAAAACCAACTGTGTGGTTGCGCGCTGATGGCTTTTGGATTCGGCTTGCTCATCGGCTGCTGTCTGGAATCTACATTCTTTTGCTGGTGTGTCGGCGTAGGGATTATGGGTTTGGGATTTTGGTGCAATGGCAAAAAATAATTGGCATAAACTTGTCCGCGGTGCATATAGTTTGGTAGGAATGTGGGAGGAGTGAACTGCATGGAAATCAAATTTATGAAAAAACCGCTGAAATGTCTGCAACCGTTTTTCAGTCAGATACATACCCAAGAGCAGACACAGGAGATCCGCCTGCCGGATGCTTATCCGGATATAGGTAAGATCCTGGGCTGTTGGGGACAGGTGCTCATGCGCGGAAAAGAGTGGCGCAGTACATCCATGGGAGCAAACGGAGGTGTCATGGCCTGGGTGATGTATGCACCGGAAGATGGCACGCAGCCGCGGGTTGTGGATGTATGGATCCCCATCCAATGCCGATGGGATCTCCCTGAGAATGCAGATGACGGTGTAATGACATTGCGTCCTGTGCTGACCAGTCTGGACGGACGTGGGATCTCGGCCCGGAAGATCATGGTTCGCACTTGCGTGGATACCTTTGCTCAGGCTATGAGAAAAGAGACCCTGGAGGTCGCGGAACCCGCAGAGATCTCGGATGACATTCAGCTTTTGACGCGGAGTTATCCCATGGAGCTGCCGGTTGAAGCAGGGGAAAAACAGGTGCAGCTGGAGGAAACATTCTCGCTGCCCGGTAATTTGCCGCCGATCCGCAGGGTCATCTGTTACAATTTATTCCCCGACATTACAGAGAAAAAGGTTTTGGGTAACCGTCTTGTCTTTCGGGGTCAAAGCCGACTGGAGCTGCTGTATATGACTGACACTGATGAAATACAGCACTGGGAAACAGAGGTACCATTCTCTCAGTATACCGAGCTGGACGATGACTACACACCGGGTGCCACTGCGTGGATCATGCCAATGCTTACTGCAATGGAATTGGATCTGACAGAGGATAAGCAGGTCAACATCCGTGCAGGGATCGCGGCGCAGTACACTGTTTTTGACAGAAGCGTTCTGAATGTTGTAGAGGATGCCTTTAGTCCCATGCGGGATGTTGTGCCAAACACGCAGCAAATGCAGCTTCCCATCCTGCTGGACAGCACGGAAATGGAGCTGCAGGCTGAAGGTACATTGCAGGATGCTGAGCGCCTGCTTAGTGCGTCGCCGTATGGGGAATATCCCACGCTGTATTTGGATCAGGATAGCCTGCAGATCCGCATGGATGGCCAGTTCCAGACCCTTTATCAGAATGCGCAGGGGCAAATGACGGGAGATACTGTGCGATTTAGCAGCACTGTGCCGTTTTCATCCGCCATGGAGAATCAGACACATTTGTGGATGGGAAATCCTGCAAAGCCGGAAATTTTGCCCAGCGCAGACGGCTTTTCCGTGCGCAGCACTTACCCTGTTTCCATGCAGGTATATTCCGGTCAGACGATCCCCATGGTGACAGAGCTGGAGCTTGGAGAGCTGCGGCAGCCTGATTCCAACCGTCCGTCCTTGATCCTGCGAAGGGTGAATAACGAGGATCTGTGGGCGCTGGCAAAAGGATACGGTTCAACCGTTTCTGCCATTCGTGAAGCAAATCAGCTTGCTGATGAACCATCCGACGGGCAAATGCTTTTGATTCCGATTTGCTGATAAAATGCCGCCGCTGCGTGGGAGATACGCAGCGGCGGTTTGGCAAGCTTGTCGCACTTTTGGGAGTCGTGCCCGCCTGAATTTATGATAGACCTGTTTCCCAGGGGAAAGCAATCGATATTTGTCGAAGGATCAATAAAATATGCTTTATTGCGCACTCAATGCACAGTGCGCTTTTTATTTGCCACAGGGAGTAGATTTTTGGAAAGTTTGGTGGTATAATCAAATAAAATCATTTATCAAAGGTGTGATTCTTATGACAAAAATCGATATTTACTCCGGTTTTCTCGGAGCAGGAAAAACAACCCTGATCAAAAAGATGATCCAGGAGGGCTACAAGGGTCAAAAGCTTGTGCTCATTGAAAATGAATTCGGTGAGATCGGTATTGATGGTGGCTTTTTACAGGATGCCGGCATCAACATCACCGAGATGAACTCCGGCTGCATTTGCTGCAGCCTGGTGGGTGATTTCGGTAAGGCCCTGCAGGAGGTTATCGAAAAATTCAACCCCGACCGGGTGATCATCGAACCCAGCGGTGTCGGCAAGCTTTCTGATGTTGTTGCTGCTGTTCAGAAGGTCACAGGCCATGATGTTCAGCTGGGCTATACCGTTGCCGTTGCCGATGCGGGTAAGGTCAAGGTATATATGAAGAACTTTGGCGAGTTCTACAACAACCAGATCGAGACGGCTTCCACCATCATTCTGTCCCGTACCGGTGATATCAAGCAGGAAAAGCTTGATGCTTCTGTGGAACTGATCCGGGAGCATAATGCGCAGGCTACGCTGGTTACCACACCCTGGGATCAGCTGACCGGCGAGCAGCTGATTACCGCCATGGAGGGCAACAGCGTGAAGGCAGAGGAGCTGGTTCACGAGGAAGAGCATCACTGCTGCTGCGGCCACCACGGCCATGAGCATCATCACCATCATGATGAGGAACACCATTGCTGCGGCCATCATCACCACGATGAGGAAGAGCACCATTGCTGCGGCCATCATCACCATGATGAGGAAGAACATCACTGCTGTGGCCATCATCATGAACATGAGCACCATCATCATGACCACGATGAGCACTGCACCTGCGGCTGCCATGATCGTGACCACGAGCATCACCACCATCATGACCACCACGCCGATGAAGTTTTTACTTCCTGGGGTGTAGAGACTGCCAGGAAGTTTACTGTGGAGCAGATCGAAAATGTGCTGGCGGAGCTGGATTCCGGCAAGTACGGCATGGTGCTGCGCGCTAAGGGTATTATTCCTGCCGTTGACGGAACCTGGATTCATTTCGATATGGTTCCCCAGGAGCATGACATTCGCACCGGCTCTGCCGACATTACCGGCAAGCTGTGTGTGATCGGTTCGAAACTGGACGAAGCAGGCGTAAGCGCGCTGTTTGGAGTGTAATATGCAACAGATTCCCGTATATGCCTTTACCGGTTTTCTCGATGCCGGCAAGACAAAATTTATCCAGGAGACCCTGGAAGACCCCCGCTTCAATGCCGGAGAGCGCACGCTGCTGCTGGTGTTTGAAGAAGGGGAGGAGGAGTATGATTTTTCCACCTATCCCCATGATAATGTGTTCCTTTATACCCTGGATCAGCAGACGGTCACAACCAAGGAGCTGAAAGAGCTCGCCAAAAAGCACAAAGCGCAACGGGTGGTCGTTGAACTGAACGGCATGCAAATGGTGGGCGATCTGTACACCCGTTTTCCGGAGGACTGGGTCGTTGCTCAGGAGGTAATGTTCGCGGATTCCACCACCTTTATGGCTTACAATGCTAATATGCGTAACCTTGTAATGGACAAGCTGGTGGGCGCGCAGATGGTGGTATTCAACCGCTTGACTCCGGGGGAGGATACCATGCCATTGCACAAGATTGCCCGTGCGGCAAACCGTCGAATCGACATTTTGTATGATTATACTGACGGCTCTACCACCTTTGACGATGTGGAAGATCCGCTGCCCTTTGATGTCAATGCCCCAGTGATTGAGATCAAGGACGAGGACTATGCCCTGTGGTATCGGGATGTGACGGAAGAACCTCAGAAATACGAGGGCAAGACCATCCGCTTCAAGGGTCAGGTGGCCATGCTCCGCCGGGATCGGAATGCTATGTTTGCCCCCGGTCGGTTTGTAATGACCTGCTGTATTGATGATATTCAATTCTGCGGAGTGCCCTGCCGTTATGCACAGGCGCAGTCTCTGGAATCCCGTTCCTGGGTGATGGTGACTGCTAAGATCACTGCGGAAAAGCATGTGCTGTACCATGGCGAGCTTGGCCCGGTGCTGACGGCAATTTCCGTGGAGCCTGCTGCACCTGCTGTGGAGGAAGTTGCAACATTTTAATGGAAAAGACCGCCGGAAATCCGGCGGTCTTAAATATTGTTATCAGGGCTTGAAGCTGTCCTTCAAGCTGACGGAGCGGTTGAATACCAGATGGTCGGGGGAAGAATCCTTGCTGTCGGGGCAGAAGTAGCCCAGACGCATGAACTGGTAGGATTCGCCGGCCTTGGAATTTTTCAGGCTGGCTTCCACCTTACAGCCGGAAAGAACCTCCAGAGAATTGGGATTCAGACAGGCCAGGAAATCCTTGTTTGCCGCATCGGGATCTGCATCGTCGAACAGATTGCTGTACTGGCGGACTTCTGCATCAGCGCAGTTATTGGCATCCACCCAGTGGATGGTTGCACCCTTGATCTTCCGGCCGTCGGCAGGATCGCCGCCCTTGGAATCGGGATCATAGGTGGCCAGCACTTCTGTGACATTGCCATTTTCGTCAGTGACAAAGCCGGTGCACTTGATGACATATGCGCCCTTCAGCCGGCACTCCGGGCCATCGGGATACAGGCGCTTATACTTGGGAATGGGCTGCGCCAGGAAGTCGTCGGCCTCGATCCACAGATCCCGGGAGAAGGTGACCTCGCGGGTGCCGTCTTCGGGTCTGTTGGGGTTGTTCTCGATGGTGAAGGTCTCGGATTGACCCTCGGGATAATTGGTGATGGTCAGCTTCACAGGCTTTACGACCGCCATGACCCGCTTGGCAGTCTCGTTCAGATCCTCCCGGAGGCAGTACTCCAGGAATGCGTACTCAATGGTGTTGGGAGATTTGGCAACGCCCACCCGGTCGCAGAAATTGCGGATAGCCTTAGGCGTATAGCCGCGGCGGCGCAGGCCGCAAAGTGTGGGCATCCGGGGATCGTCCCAGCCGGAAACATAGCCATTCTCCACCAGGGCTCTCAGCTTGCGCTTACTAAGCACCGTGTGGTCGATGCCCAGCCGGGCAAACTCGATCTGCCGGGGACGATGGGGGACGGAGACATTTTCAACCACCCAATTGTACAGGGGACGATGGTTCTCGAATTCCAGGGAGCAAAGGGAGTGGGTGATGCCCTCCAGGGCGTCCTGAATGGGGTGAGCAAAGTCATACATGGGGTAGATGCACCACTTGTCACCCTGGCGGTGATGGTGCATGTGACGAATGCGGTAGATCACCGGATCACGCATGTTGAAGTTGCCGGATGCCAGATCGATCTTGGCACGCAAGGTGTACTTGTTGTCCTCAAATTCACCGGCGCGCATCCGGGCGAACAGATCCAGGCTCTCCTCAATGGGGCGGTCACGGTAGGGGGATGTGGCAGGGGTGTTCAGATCACCGCGCATTTCCTTTGCCTGCTCGGGAGTCAGCTCACAAACATAGGCAAGACCCTTTTTAATGAGCTCCACAGCATATTCATAGTCTTTTTCAAAATAGTCAGAGCCGTAGAAAAAGCGGTCGCCCCAGTCAAAGCCAAGCCAGTGGATATCTTCCTTGATAGCCTCAACAAACTCCACGTCTTCCTTGGTGGGGTTGGTGTCATCCATACGCAGGTTACACAGACCGCCAAATTTCTCGGCAGTACCGAAGTCGATGATCAGCGCCTTACAGTGACCGATGTGCAGGTAGCCGTTGGGCTCAGGCGGAAAACGGGTATGCACAGTCTGACCGGCATAACGGCCGCCCTCAGCAATATCTTCTTCAATGAATGCGTGGATGAAATTCTTGCCTTCAGTCATTTCAGCCATGTTCAAAACATCCTCTCTCAATGGTAAAGTTCGATAATGAGTCATTATAACTCATCAGGAGGATTTTTGCAACAAAAATCCGGCAGGAATCTGTATTTTCTCATGGGAATACGGTTAATAATTCTGTATGCGGTGAAAAAATGTAAAAAAATGAAGAACAAGTCCCAAAATTCAAATTTTGTTGTTGTCATTTTGCGATTCATCATATAAAATAGAAGGGACAAATGAAAAGGGGGAGATTCTCTTGCCTAGCGTTAAATATAAGCGCATCCTGCTGAAGATCAGCGGTGAGGCGCTGGCCGGCGATGCCCATCGCGGACTGGATTTTACCGTGATCAATTCTGTCTGTGAAGTGATCAAGCGTTGTACAGATTTGGGAGTACAGATCGGTGTAGTTATCGGCGGCGGCAATTTCTGGAGAGGTGTGAAGGACGGCGCGGATAAAATGCAGCGGTCGCATGGCGATGCCATGGGCATGCTGGCCACGGTGATGAACGCCATTGCGGTTGCGGATGCACTGAACAAGCATGGTGTGGATGCCCGGGTGCTCAGTGCTGTAGAAATGAACAAGTTCTGCGAGTATTTCACCAGAGATACTGCTGACCGTTATCTCAACGGGGGTAAGGTTGTTCTGTTTGCCGCAGGCACCGGTAATCCTTATTTCACCACGGATACAGGCGCCGTGCTCCGGGGCGTAGAAATTGAGGCTGATGCCATTCTTTTGGCCAAGAATGTGGACGGCATTTATTCTGCTGATCCCAATGTGGATCCCACTGCGGTCAAATTCGATACCCTTACTTATGACGAAGTGCTGGCTCGCCACCTGAAGGCAACCGATACCACAGCCATGACCCTGGCTATGGATAACCACATGACCTTAGTATGCTTTGCACTGAAGGACCCCGAAAATATCATCCGCGTGGTTTGCGGAGAAAACATTGGTACAATCGTTAAGGAGGATTAAACAATGAGCGTTGATTTTAAGGAATTCGGAAGAAAAATGGATAGAACCCTGGAGCATTTGGATGAAGAATTCGGCGCAGTTCGTGCAGGCCGTGCAAATGCAAAGGTTCTTGACCGCATTACCGTGGAATACTATGGAACGGAGACGGCACTGAATGCTGTTGCCAATATCTCCTCTCCGGATGCCCGTACACTGGTGATCCAGCCCTGGGATGGCTCGTTGCTGAAGGATATTCAAAAGGCGATCCTTGCGTCCGATCTGGGCATCAATCCTCAGAACGACGGCAAGATCATTCGTCTGACCTTTCCCCAGCTGACGGAGGAGCGTCGTCGTGATCTGACCAAGCAGGTCAAAAAGTATGCCGAGGATGCCAAGGTTGCTATGCGCAACGTCCGCCGTGACGGAATGGATTACGTCAAGAAGCTGAAGAAGAACAACGAGATCACGGAAGATGATCAGAAGAAGGCTGAGAAGGATCTGCAGGATATGCTGGATAAGTATATCAAAAAGGTTGACGAGAGCCTGGCAGCCAAGGAAAAGGAACTGATGGCGATCTAACGCCTTCATAAATTGGGGGCGGTTTCGCCCCCAATATGCTGTTATTAAGAAAGGAGGAGCATAGATGGCTGAAAGATTGGCCCCACCCCGTCACATTGCCATTATCATGGACGGCAATGGCCGTTGGGCAAAGAAAAGGGGATTACCCCGTACTGCCGGTCACAGCGCCGGAGGCGAGGCGTTTCGCCGTATTGCCAATTATTGCCGCACTCTTGGCGTGGAGTATTTGACTGTTTATGCCTTCTCCACAGAGAACTGGAAGCGCTCGGAAGAAGAGGTTTCCGGTATTATGAGACTCCTGGCAAAATATTTGCAGGAAGCCCTGCGGGATATGGAGAAGAACCATGTCCGCTTCCGCTTTTTCGGCGATCTCAGCCGCCTTAGTCCTGAGCTGCGCAAGCTCTGCCTGGATGCAGAAAGCCGATCAAGTGACTATCACGAGGTGCAGGTGAATTTCTGTCTGAACTACGGCGGACGGGATGAGATCCTCCGGGGGATCAAGGCCTATGCCCGGGATGTAAAGGAAGGCAAGGCAACGATCGAAGAACTGACAGAAGCCGTATTTTCCCAGTATTTGGATTCTGCCGGTGTGCCCGATCCGGAGCTGGTGATTCGCCCTTCCGGAGAGCTGCGCACCAGTAATTTCTTGCCCTGGCAGACAGTTTATTCCGAATTTGTGTTTATGAATGTGCTGTGGCCGGACTTTTCACCGGAAGATCTGGATGCGGCCATTGCAGAGTATCATCGGCGCAACCGCCGTTTTGGAGGTGCATGATCATGAAGACAAGAATTCTTGCGGCATTGGTTTTGATCCCTGTGCTGCTTGCGGTTCTGTTTCTCGCACCGGCCATACTTTTTGCCATTGTTGTAGGTATCGTATGCGCCATCGGTGCGTATGAATTACTGAACGGAACAGGCCTTGTCAAGCATATCCGGCTGATCCTTTATACCATGCTGATGGCAATGCTTGTGCCGGTCTGGTGTTACCTTGGAATGAGCAGGATCTGGGGCTTATTTGGGATTTTTGTGTTTGCAGCCCTGCTGTTCGGAGAGATTCTTCTTTCTCACGGAAAGCTGCCTTTTGAGAAGCTGACAGTCTGCATCGTTGGCGGAGTGTTGATCCCGTATTTCCTGTCTGCCATTGTTCGCTTGATGGGAGACGGAAGTGGGCGCAATGTGATCCTGCTTCCCTTTATTCTTGCTTATATGGCAGATACCGGGGCGTATTTCATCGGCTGTGCTTTTGGACGGCACAAATTGGCACCGACCATCAGTCCCAAGAAAAGTGTGGAGGGCCTGTTTGGCGGAATTTTGTTTGCTGTTATCGGAATGCTGGTGTATTGCCTGGTCATGGACAAAGGGTTTGGCAGTCATGTAAATTATCTCTATGCCATTACATACGGCATCATCGGAGCACTGGCGGGAACCTTTGGTGACCTGTCCTTCTCTGCTATCAAGCGGCAGGCAGGAATCAAGGATTACGGCAATCTGATCCCCGGCCACGGCGGTGTACTGGATCGGTTTGATTCTGTGATCATCGTTGCACCGTTGACGGAATTATTGCTCATGGCTCTGCCTGTTTTGGAGTAACTATGGTTAAATGTGTTAGTATATTGGGTTCTACCGGTTCTATCGGCCGGCAGAGTCTGGATGTGATCAGCCGCCTGGATGTTTGTGTCGCTGCATTGACTGCGGGCACAAGCGTGGATCGGATGGCAGAGCAATGCCACCAGTTCCGGCCAGCTCTTGCCGTTATGGCTACCGAAGAAGCGGCAGAATCCTTGAGATTGAAAATTGCAGATCTTCCCACCCGGGTCTCTTGGGGTGAGGAGGGGCTGATCGAGGCAGCCACCATGGAGGGCGTTGACTGTGTGATCACCGCTGTGGTGGGCATGCTGGGGCTGAAACCCACACTGGCAGCTATTCGGGCCGGAAAGCGCATCGGCCTTGCCAACAAAGAGACACTTGTATGCGCAGGCGAACTGGTGATGCGGGAAACGAAGGCATATAACGCTGAGATCATCCCCGTAGATTCTGAGCATTCCGCGATCTTTCAGTGCCTGATGGGCATTCGTGATAAGCGTGAAGTAAAGAAATTGATTCTGACCTGTTCCGGCGGCCCGTTCTATGGCATGAAGCGGGAAGAACTGAGCCATGTGACCCGGGCGGATGCTTTGAAGCACCCCAACTGGAAGATGGGTGAAAAAATCACCATCGACTGCGCTACCCTTATGAATAAGGGTCTTGAGGTGATCGAAGCTATGCGCCTATACGATCTGCCCCTGGAGCAGGTAGATGTGGTCATTCACCGACAGAGCATTGTCCACAGTATGGTGGAATGCATCGACGGCGCGGTGATGGCGCAGATGGGTACACCGGATATGCGTCTGCCCATTCAGCTGGCGCTGACATATCCCAAGCGGCTGGAGTGCCCGGTGGATGCGTTGGATCTGACTACCTGCGGCGCTCTGACCTTCGCCAAGCCTGACATGGAAGCATTTCCCTGTCTGAAATTAGCCATGGATTGCGCCGCCAAGGGCGGCAACGCCTGTGCTGTGATGAATGGCGCAAATGAAGCGGCAGTAGCCCTGTATCTGCAGGATAAGATCGCATTTTATGACATTTATGATCTTGTTTTGGGTGCAGTCAATACCGTTTCCTTTATCGCAGATCCCAATTTGGAGCAGATTTTGGAATCTGACCGGCTTGCCCGGGAGTATATTGCTGAAAAAACAAGTAATTGAGGCTGTTTATGAGTATTATCTTTGCAATTTTAATATTTAGCTTTCTCATCTTTATCCATGAATTTGGCCATTTTATAACCGCAAAGCTTTCCGGCGTGCAGGTTAATGAGTTTGCCATGTTCATGGGCCCGGCCATTTGGAAAAAGCAGAGGGGCGAGACCCTGTATTCTATCCGCTGCATTCCCATTGGCGGCTACTGCGCCATGGAGGGCGAGGATCAGGATACCGACAATCCCCGGTCTTTCCAAAAAGCGGCGTGGTGGAAGCGGCTGATCATTTTGGTGGCCGGCTCTGCCATGAATCTGGTGGCAGGCTTCCTGATCGTGGTGCTGGTGAATTCCTTTGCCCTGACTCCGATCCCTGAGATCGAGAGCCTGCGCACCGGCAGCGCTCTGATGGAGGAGGGCGGTCTGCAGGCAGACGATGTGATACTCCAAATTGACGGCTATGCTGTTGAACATACATCCGATTTTGACAAGATTCTCGGCAAAAATGATGAAGCAAAGAAGCTGGATGTTTTGGTTCTTCGTGACGGAAAGCAGGTGCTTCTGCAGGATGTCACCTTTGAGCTTCGGGAGTTTCAGCAGGATGCCGAAGGAGAAGCTGGCCTGTACTACGGATTGACATGGAAAACAAGACGCTTGACCTTCGGTGAAGTGATCTCCCATTCCTGGCTGGACTGCGTCTCCTTCGTGGAAATGGTGTGGATGAGCCTGGGGATGCTTTTCTCCGGTGAGGCAGGCGTTGGTGATCTTACCGGCCCGGTGGGTATTGTGGGAATGATGAGCGACATGGCCAATGCCTCCGCATCTGTGTGGAGTGCTGTGCTGAATATGCTGTATTTTGGCGGCTTCATCGCAATCAACCTTGGCGTTATGAACATGCTTCCCATTCCTGCACTCGATGGCGGCCGCGTGTTCGCACTTCTGATCACCACAGCCATTGTAAAGATCACCAAGAAGCCCGTAAATCCGAAAATCGAAGGCTATATCCATGCAGGCGGCATGATCTTGCTGCTTGGCTTCATGGCGTTTGTTATGTTTAAGGACATTTTCACGATTTTTAAGGGGTAAGCCTATGACAAGACAGATTCATGTGGGCGGCGTGCCCATCGGCGGTGGAGCGCCGGTTGTGATCCAGTCCATGCTTAACACAAAAACAACGGATGTTGCCGGTTCTTTGGCACAGATCCGTGCGTTAAAGACTGCGGGCTGTCAGATCGCCCGGTTGTCCGTTCAAAATATGGAAGCGGCCCGGGGATTTGCAGAGATCTGCAAGGAAAGCGAGCTGCCTCTGGTTGCTGACATTCACTTTGACTACAAGCTGGCCATTGCGGCCGCGGAGGGCGGCGCGTCCAAGATCCGCATCAACCCCGGCAATATCGGCGGCGAGGATCGGGTCAAGGCGGTCGTAGATGTTTGTAAGGATAAGAACATTCCCATCCGGATTGGCGTCAATGGCGGCAGCCTGGATAAGCGTCTGCTGGAAAAGTACGGCCACCCCACTGCAGAAGCTTTGGTGGAGAGCGCCTTCGAGCATTTGGAGCTGCTGGAAAAGTACGGTTTTTATGATACCTGCCTTTCTATGAAGTCGTCCACTGTGCCTACCATGGTTGCTGCCTGCCGGCTGTTCCGCAGCAAATGCGACTATCCGCTGCACATTGGCGTGACGGAGACCGGCCCCGTGAAAATGGGTATGATCAAGTCAGCCATGGGCATCGGCGCACTGCTCTTGGACGGCATCGGTGACACCATCCGCGTCAGCTTGACGGATGATCCCGTGCAGGAGGTATATGCTGCAAAGGACATTCTTAAGGCCGCCGGACTGCGCAAGGAGGGCGTAAACATCATTTCCTGCCCCACCTGCGGACGTACGAGCATCGACCTTATCGGCCTGGTGAACCGTGTGGATGAGGCACTGAAGGATTGCCAAAAGCCAATTACCGTAGCAGTTATGGGTTGTGTGGTCAATGGCCCGGGAGAAGCGCGGGAAGCAGACATCGGCATCGCCGGCGGCGATGGCTTTGGTATGATATTTGAAAAAGGTGTGCAGGTTGCAAAACTTCCGTATGATGAGCTTCTGCATGCGCTGTTGGAAAAAATCAAAAGTTTGTAAGGACATTCATGGAAGAGAAAACCTATTTTTTGAATATGTTTTCAGACTATGAGCCGCCTGAGTCGCTGAAAAATGCGATCTCTCAGGCGGCCATTGTTGCTGCGGATTTAGATCCGCTGGCACGGAAGATCAGCATGGTCATTCGCTGTGAACGGTATATCTCTCACAGGCAATTGCAGACAGTATCTGCGGAAATTTGCCAGATCTACGATCTGCGTGCTTTTCAGTTGACCGCTACATATCCCAAAACGGAACTGCAAAATATGCTTCATGAGGATATTTTGGAGCTGTTTGTCAACGAAAATACCATGACCCGGGGTTCTCTTGCAGGTGCAAAATGGAGCTGGGAGGATACCACGCTCACAGTCACCCTGGTTGCCAATGGCAAAAAAGAGCTGCAGAAGTGCGTTCCGGCTGTGCAGGAGCAGCTTACGCAACAGTTTGGTGTGCCGGTGTCCATCGTCATCGAGGCAGGACAGGCCCTTGAGGGAAATGAACTGTTTGAAGCCATGGAGAAAATGCGGGGCGATCTGATCTCTGAGCTTCCCACGCAGGCGCAAACCCCGAAAAAAGAGACTGCTGCGCAAAGCGATGCGTTGTTTGGCAAACCCATCCGTGGCACAAATACGCCTATGCGGAATCTTAATTTGGATATGGGCACTGTGATCGTAGAGGGCAGAGTCTTTGCCGTTGATCACAAGGAGCTGAAGAAGCGAAATGCCTGGGTGATCAATTTTGACATGACCGACAATACCGGCTCTGTTCGGATCAACCGTTTTATGGAACCGGGAGAAGCAAAACCTTTCCTGGAAAACGTAAAAGTAGGCGCAGTCCTGCGGATCCAGGGCAGGCTGATGATCAACCAGTTTGACAACGAGATGATTTTGAAGCCGGTTGCCATGATGGCAGGCTCCATGCCAAAGCGCATGGACAAGGCCGAGGGTATGAAGCGGGTGGAGCTGCATCTGCATACAAATATGAGCAGTATGGATGCCCTGACCAATACGGGCGATGCTGTGAAGCAGGCGGCGGCATGGGGCCACAAGGCCATGGCAATTACCGACCACGGTTGCTGCCAGTCCTTTACGGATGCTCTGCACGCAGTGGAATCCTGGAAGGGTAATCTGAAGGTTGCCGGAACAGATGAAGACTTTAAGGTGCTTTATGGCTGTGAAGGCTATTTTGTCAACGATGTGGATGACCGGATCGTTGTCCACGGTCAGCAGGATATGTCCTTTGACCAGGAATTTGTGGCATTTGATCTTGAGACCACCGGCCTGTCTTCCCGCACAGACACCATTATTGAGATTGGTGCGGTGATCATGAAAGAGGGCAGGGAGGTTGACCGTTTCCAGACCTTTGTTGCCCCGGGCAGAAAGCTGGATCCGAAGATCATCGAGCTGACCGGCATCACAGACAATATGCTTCTTGGCGCACCGACCATTGAAGCGGTGCTGCCCAAATTCCTGGAATTTGTAGGTGACCGTGTTTTGGTCGCGCACAATTCCGATTTTGACACCGGTTTTATCCGTGCTGCCTGTGCAAAATTGGGTCTGCCGTACAATTTTACTGCGGCGGATACCTTGATCCTTTCCCAAAATCTCTTGCCTCAGCTGAACAAGTTTAAGCTGGATATCGTGGCGAATGCCCTGAGCCTGCCGGACTTTAACCACCACCGTGCAGCGGATGATGCGGTGATTTGCGGCAGTATCATGGCGCGCCTGCTGAAGAAGCTGGAAGAAGAACATGATATCCACACTTTGCAGGAGATCAACCCGGTGATGGCCACATTGCGTGCACAGAGCCGCATTGATAACCGCCATGCCCGTCATATTATCCTGTTTGCCAAGAATCAGCAGGGCCTGCGCAACCTTTATCACTTGATATCCGACGCCAATTTGAAGCACTTCAAGCGTGGCGCGCCCCGCATTCCCAAGTCAGAGCTGATGGCTCTGCGAGAGGGCTTGATCGTGGGTTCCGCTTGCGAGGCTGGCGAGCTGTTCCAGGCGATTTTGTCACAAAAAAGCGAAGATGAGATCAAACGGATCGCTTCTTTTTATGATTTTCTCGAGATCCAGCCCCTTGCCAACAACCGCTTTATGCTTGCAAAGGGCATTGCAAAGGACGATGAAGAGCTTCGGGAGTTCAACCGTACCATCGTTCGGATCGGCGAGGAATTGGGTATTCCTGTGGTTGCAACAGGCGATGTACACTTCCTCAATCCCGAGGACGAAATTTTCCGGCACATTCTTCTGGCTACCAAGGGTTTTGACGACTGTGACCGAGATAACCCCCTGTACTTCCGCACCACTGACGATATGTTGGAGGAATTCTCCTACTTAGGCGCAGAAAAGGCCTATGAGGTTGTCGTTAAGAATACCAACATGATCGCCGATATGTGTGAAAAGCTGCGTCCGGTGCCGCACAATTTGTTTGCTCCTAAGATCGAAAATTCCGTTGAGGACCTGAAAAACCTGGTTTACACCAAGTTCCACCGGCTGTATGGTGACAATCCTCCGGAACTGATGGTCAAGCGTGTTGAGACGGAACTGAACGACATCATTTCCTGTCACTACGATGTGATTTACATGTCGGCGCAGAAATTGGTTCAGAACTCCCTGGAGCATGGCTATTTGGTTGGCTCCCGTGGCTCGGTGGGTTCGTCCATTGTGGCATTTTTGTCGGGAATTACGGAAGTGAATTCCTTCCCACCACACTACCGCTGTCCGAATCCGGAGTGTAAGCATACCATTTTGGATGTACCCAAGGAATTTAACTGTGGCGCGGACTTGCCGGATTCTGTGTGCCCCATTTGCGGTACAAAAATGGAAAAGGATGGCTTCAACATTCCTTTCGAGACCTTTTTGGGCTTCGGCGGCGATAAAGTGCCGGATATCGACCTGAATTTCTCCGGCGAGTATCAGGCCAACGCTCACCAATACTGTATTTCCATGTTCGGCTCGTCCCATGTTTTCCGTGCGGGAACCATTGGCACGGTTGCGGAGAAGACTGCCTTTGGCTATGTGAAGAAGTATCTCTCCGAACGGGGCAAGAATGCTTCACGGGCAGAAGAAGCGCGCCTTGCGGCCGGCTGCGTCGGCGTTCGCCGTACCACAGGTCAGCATCCCGGCGGACTGGTGGTCATCCCCCAGGAGAATGAAATTTGGGACTTCTGCCCGGTGCAGCACCCTGCGGACGACCCCAATTCTGATCAGATCACCACCCACTTTGAATATCACTCCATGGAAGAGAATCTGCTGAAGCTGGACATGCTTGGTCACGATGACCCAACCATGATCCGCTACATGGAGAATATCACAAGCGTGGATGCCAAGACGATTCCTCTGGATGATCAAAAGACGATGTCCATTTTCACTTCCTCCAAGGTGCTTGGCTACGAAAATGATCCCATTCTCGGCCCGACAGGTGCGGTAGCTGTGCCGGAATTCAACACCCGATTCACCCGGGGCGTACTGCTTGATACCATGCCCAAGAAGTTTGACTTCCTTGTTCGTATTTCCGGCTACACCCATGGCACGGATGTGTGGCTGGGTAATGCCCGGGATCTGATCACCTCCAAGACCACCACTGTGGACGGCACCATCGGCTGTCGTGACGATATTATGCTGTACCTGATCTCCATGGGCCTGCCGGAAAAGCGGGCATTCAAGATCATGGAGATGGTGCGTAAAGGCAAGGGTTTGCCGGACGGCGCGGAGGAAGAAATGAAGGCCGCTGGTGTGCCGGACTGGTATATCGGTTCCTGTAAGAAGATCAAGTATCTGTTCCCAAAGGCTCACGCGGTTGCCTATGTTATGATGGCATTCCGCATTGCCTGGTTCAAGGTTTATCATCCGCTGGCGTTCTATGCAGCCTATTTCTATCGCCGCAGTCAGAAGGGTGGCTTTGACGCTGCACTGATGACCACCGGTCTGGAAGCAGTAAAGGAAAATATCCAGGCGATCGACGGAAACGAGAATGCTACGGATAAGGATGAGGACCTGCTGACCACGCTGGAAGTGTGTTATGAATTCTATCTTCGTGGCTATGAGTTCCTGCCCATTGACCTTTACAAGAGCCAGGCTACCCGGTTTGAGGTGGAGGACGGCAAGATCCGCCCGCCCTTTGTAGCCATTTCCGGATTGGGCGAAAACGCTGCTCTGGATTTGGTTCGCGGCCGGGAAGGTAAGACGTTCCTTTCCATCGAAGAGGTTGCGGCGGCTTGTCCCAAGGTCTCTAAGACCCACATTCAGATACTGAAAGAGGGCGGCGCTTTCGGCAATTTGCCGGACACCAGTCAGGTGAGTTTGTTCTAATTGAATTATCCCACTGCTTAATTCGCATGTCATTGCGAACCAGTGACCGATGTCACTGGCTCGGAATGACCCATGTTTGAGCAGTGGGATTTTTTATGTGCATATTCCGTTAGGTGCAGCATAGGCTTGACTAGGAGTGATGGAAATGAAATGTGCATGGAATGCGTTTCTGTCAATTTTACCGCCCCGCCTTCGCCTAGAGGTGGACAGCCTGGGACGAGAAACACTGCAAGAGCTGCATCTTCGGCTGAACCGACAGGTCGAGCTGGTGCTTGGCGGCAATTCCTGCTTGCTTGAGACAATAGCACGGGAGGAGGATATCCGTTTTGTGGTCAATACCGCCAGTCGTTATTCCCCGTGGGCAGCTTCATCAGCTGCTCATGGCTATGTGACTGCACCCGGTGGGCACCGTATTGGCATCTGCGGCGACTGTGTAGTACAAGCCGGTCTGGTCACCGGGATCAGACAAGCATCGTCTCTATGCCTGCGCGTGGCCCGTTCCTTTGAGGGGATCGGTCAATACGCACCACACTGTGGATCTGTTCTGATCCTTGGACCGCCTGGCGCAGGTAAGACAACACTTTTGCGGGATATGATCCGCCTGAGATCTCAAAAAGAGGGGATATGTGTGGTGGACGAGCGTGGGGAATTGTTTCCTGCCGGAGATATTTTTGAAGCAGGGCCAAGAACGGATGTGCTGACCGGCTGCAGCAAGGCACAGGGGGTCCTCATGGCCCTGAGATCTATGGGACCCAAATGTATCGCCGTGGATGAGATCACGGCGGCAGAGGACTGCCAGGCCCTCATCAGCGCCGGTGGGTGCGGTGTGGAGCTGCTGGCAACCGCCCATGCGGCCAATTGCCAGGATCTGAAGCGACGTCCGGTGTACCGTCCGCTTGTGCAAAGCGGTCTGTTTGAACGAGTGATCATACTGGGCCGGGACAAGTCCTGGCACGAGGAAAGGATGGAATTATGTACTTAAAGCTGACGGGAGCGATCCTGATTCTCATGGGTTGTGGTGGCTATGGAATGATGATGGCTGTTGCCCACCGCCGAGAGGTGTCGGCCCTTCATCAGGTAGCCATGGTAATGCAGCGGATGATTTGCGAGCTGGAATATCGCCTGACGCCGCTGCCTGAGCTGTGCCGCTTTGGCGCGCAGCAGACAAAAGGCGCGGTGCGTATGTTCTTTTTGGCGCTTGCTGAAGCGATGGACGAGCAGATTTCCCCGGATATCGGACTTTGCACTGTTGCAGCCTTAAAGCAGACCACAGGTCTACCGCGTTATGCAGCTGCACAGCTTCAGGCATTGGGACAGACCCTTGGGCGTTTTGATCTGACGGGTCAGCTGACATGTATGGAGCGTTGCAGGCAGTCCTGCATGGGACAACTGGAAGTATTGGAGCATCAGCAGTCTCAGCGTCTGCGCAGCTATCAGACCCTAGGGTTTTGCGCAGGGGCAGCACTGGCAATTTTACTGTTTTAACTATGGATATTGATTTGGTATTTAAGATCGCAGCCATCGGCATTATCGTCTCCATTCTGAACCAGGTGCTGTCTCGCTCCGGCAGGGAGGAGCAGGCTACCATGACTACCATTGCGGGACTCGTGGTCGTATTGATGATGATCGCACAAAAGATCGCGGATCTGTTCGATCTTGTCAAGACCCTGTTTGAATTCTGATGGAGCGGTTTTTGCAGGCTGCTGCCGGGGTCATGGCAGCTGTGGTCATGTGGATCATCCTGTCCCGGCAGGGAAAAGAATATGCACTGCTGCTTAGCTTAGGTGCCTGCGCATTGGTGCTGGTAGCGATGTTTCGTTTTTTAGAGCCGGTTTTAGAGCTGTTGCAGCAGCTGCAGACACTTGGTAATTTGCAGCCGGAGTGGCTGAGCGTGATGCTCAAAGCCGTTGGAATCGGCCTGGTTGTGGAAATGGGAGCGCTGATCTGCAATGATGCAGGAAATGCAGCGTTGGGCAAAACATTGCAGATATTGGGTGCAGTTACAGTACTGTGGTTATCCATTCCACTGATGAACACACTGATGGAATTGCTTCAGCAAATATTAGGAGGCATATGAAAGGAGTAGTGATGCTGCTGATACTTGTGACGGTTTTGGCTGTCCCTGTATCAGCAATGGATTTTACGCCGCCGTCCGCACCGCCGGATGTGCAGGATCTGCTGCCTGCGGAAACAGAAAGTTTTGCGCAGGGGTTATGGACGGTGTTCAAATCGGCGATCGCTAAGCTTGCGCCGGATCTGACAGCGTCAGCCGGGAGCTGTCTTGCTTTGACAGCGGTGGTTTTGCTTGCATCTGTGCTCAATGCTATGCCGGGCAGCAGTAAGAAGGTGATCCGTTTTGTGACCACCCTTGCGCTTTCTGCAATTTTGCTGGGACAGGCCAATGCCATGATCAATCTCTGCGCCAGGACTGTGCGGGAAATCAGCGACTACGGAAAATTGCTCCTGCCTGTGATGACTGCTGCCCTTGCGGCACAGGGTGGTGCAACCGGAGCTACGGCCTTATATGCAGGTACGGCACTGTTTGATACAGTGCTCAGCTCCATCATCACCAATTTGCTGGTGCCTATGGTCTACATGTTTCTAGCTCTGGCAGCAGCAAACAGCGCAACGGGGGAGGACCTGCTGAAAAAGCTGAGGGACTTTATCAAATGGCTGATGACCTGGAGTTTGAAAATGGTATTGTACATTTTCACCGGTTATCTGGGCATAACCGGGGTGATCACCGGTACAGCGGACGCGGCGGCTGTTAAAGCAGCAAAGCTGACGATCTCCGGCGTAGTCCCGGTGGTTGGAGGTATTTTGTCCGATGCATCGGAGACAGTCATCCTCAGCGCAGGCGTGATGAAAAATGCAGTGGGGATGTATGGGCTCTTGGCGGTTGCAGCCATCTGGATCACACCCTTCTTGCAGATCGGCACCCAGTTTTTGCTTCTGAAGCTGACAGCTGTACTGTGCGCGGTGTTTGGAGTTAAGGAAGCATCTGAGCTGATCGAGGATTTTTCGTCAGCCATGGGCTTGCTGCTGGGCATGACCGGCACCGTCAGTCTTTTAATGCTGATCAGCACCATCTGTTTCATGAAGGGAATGGGATAATGGACGGCATCAGAGAATATCTTATTGGTGTGGTTGCGGCTGCACTGCTGTGTGGATGCATTACGGCCTTTGTTGATGCAAAGAGCACAACAGGTGCTGCAATAAAGCTGATCTCCGCGCTGCTGATGCTCCTGGCGGTCGTTCGTCCGTGGGTCAGTGTCTCTATTGACGGATTCCTTGATTGGGCTGAGGATATGGGTGCAGACGGTGCAGGATTTGCTGCCGCCGGTGAAAGTATGGCGGATGAAGCATACCGTGCAAGCATAAAGCAACAGGTGGAAGCATATATTTTGGACGAAGCCAGGATGCTTGACTGCGAGCTTACTGTGGAGGTTATTTTGACTGGCGATGAACTGCCTGCCCCGGCACAGGTGAGGCTGACAGGGGAGGCTTCACCCTATGCCAGACAGACCTTGACGGGCATCATTACGGAAAGGCTGGGCATCAAACGGGAGGATCTGATATGGACATAACGTTACTGAAAGAAAAAGCAACACTATGGATCGGGAAATACAAGTATTTGGTTTTGATCCTTCTGTTAGGCATTGGCCTGATGTTGATTCCAAGCGGTAACAAAAAAGCAGAGGAATCTGCCGCAGCGCAGCAAGCGCCGATACAGGCAGCGTCTTTGGCGGATGAACTGGAGGATATTTTGTCAAACATTAAAGGTGCGGGAAGGGTGCAGGTAATGCTGACTGTCAAAAACGGTGAGCAAACCATTTATCAAACGGATATTCCCGGCACGGACCGACAGGATACGGTGATCATCACGGATGAGGATCGGGCACAGAACGCTCTGGTACAGCAGATTATATCACCCACCTACCGTGGCGCGATCGTTTTGTGTCAGGGTGCAGAAAATGCAAGTGTTTGCCTTGCGATCAAGGAGGCTGTGTCAAAGGTAACAGGACTGGATGCCAGTCAAATTTCCGTGTTAAAAATGAAATGAATGGAGGCATTTTTATGAGTAAATGGAAGAAAAACATTATGGCTGCGGCAGTCCTTTTGGTGGTGTGTGCCGGAATTTACATGAACTGGATGTATACGAATGCGCAGGATGTTGCGGATCTGACCGACACACTGGATGCAGAAACGGTTCTTTCTCAAAATGGCGTGATCATGGATGACACTGCAGACGGCCTGGATACGGATCTGACAACTGATTATTTTGCTGCAGTGCGTCTATCAAGACAGGAGGCCAGGGACAGCGCAGTGAATCTTCTTCAGGAAGCCATGGCCTACGGGGATGCCAGCCAGCAGCAAGAGTCCAACGCACAGTTGGAAAAGATCGTTCAGACCGCACTTTGTGAGGCGCAGATCGAGAGCCTGATCATTGCCAAGGGTTATAAGGACTGCGTTGCGTATATGTCTGATTCCGGGATATCTGTGGCCGTAGCCATTCCTGAGGGAGGCATGCAGGAGGAAGATATTGCAGTAATTGCCGATATCGTGATCACGCAAACTGAGTTTTCCATGGATAAGATCCGTGTGGTTGAGGTTCTGTGAACATTCCATATACAAAGCCTGCTGACAGCATCAGCAGGCTTTTCTTTGGTATATATGAAAGTATTGTTGACTATCGGCTTATTTTTTGGTATACTAAGAAAAAGTATCTTGCCGATTTAGGCATTATAGAACCGGGAGGATTAAACTATGGCTGACAACAAGCAGTATATTACCCAGAACCAGGATAACGGATGTGTGATGATCTCTGAGGACGTGATCTGCAGCATCGTTTCTCATGCTGTATCCGAGGTTGACGGCGTGGTGAGCATCAATACCAAGCCTGCTGCAGAGCTTGCAGATATGATCGGCAAGAAATGGGGCAAGGGCATGAAGATCGTGATCGGCGAGGACAATACCATCACCATTGATGTAGAGGTTGTTATCGGTTACGGTCAGAGCGTTGTGGCCATTGCCGGTGCTGTTCAGTCCGCAATTATTGGCGCTGTTCAGTCTATGACCGGTGTTGAGGCTGTGACGGTCAACGTCAATGTCTGCGGCATCGCCCGTCAGTAAGGAGAAAATATGACAAGAGCGAACGCCAGAGAGCTGGCGGTACATTTGATCTACTCTCAGGGCTTTACCGGAGAGGAGCCGGATACGGTGGTCGCCACCCGACTGGAGAAGGAATATTACAAGCTTCTTTCCGAAGAGAACGAAGTATATGAGCAGCGGCCCAGCCGTGCCCAGCTTGCATATATCGACAATGTTGTGGCCGGTGTTTCCAACCGCCGTGAAATGCTCGATACGCAGATCCAAAAGTATTCCATTGGTTGGGATGTGTCCCGTATCTCCCGTCTTGCAAGATCTGTGATGCAGCTGGCTATTTTCGAGATCCTTTTCGTTGAGGATGTTCCCACCGGAGTTGCCGTTTCCGAGGCCGTCCGGCTCGCCAAGAAGTACGACGGAGACGATACCGGCGCATTTGTTAACGGCATTTTGGGTTCTTTTGCCCGCAGCCTTTCATCTGAGGAAGCATGATGATCACTGTTGGTATCGATACCAGTAATTACACCACCTCCATTGCGTATTATGATGGCAAAACAGGGCAGAATTGTTCCCGGTTGCTGCCTGTAAAGCAAGGGGAGCTGGGCCTGCGCCAGTCGGATGCAGTATTTGCACATATCAAAAGCCTGCCGGAGCTTGCCGGCAGGCTGTTTTCCCATATTCAGCAGGAGAATATCCGGGCTGTGGGCGTTTCCACCCGTCCGAGAGCTGTTGAGGGTAGTTATATGCCCTGTTTTATGGTTGGTTTCAGCCATGCAACGCTCCTTGCGGATGCACTGAATGTACCGCTTGTGGAGGTTTCTCATCAGCAGGGACATGTGGCCGCATCGTTGTGGAGCGCAGACCGAATGGATCTGATGGACACGCCACACCTTGCATGGCATCTGTCCGGAGGTACAACAGAGCTGCTGCTGGTTGAGCCGGAGGGAAAAAACGTAAAATGCACAAGAATCGGCGGTACATCGGATATATCCGCCGGTCAGCTGATAGACCGTACCGGCGTAATGCTGGATCTGCCGTTCCCGGCAGGAAAGCACCTGGATGAACTGAGCAAATCCGCAACTATGACGGATGTGTTCAAAGTCAAGTGCCCGGCTATGGAGTTTTCTCTGTCCGGCGTGCAAAATAAGGTGCAGCAATTCCACGATACCCATCAAAAACCGGAAGAAACAGCTGCTTATGCGCTGCGATGCGTAAGTGAAGCGGTATATTTGGCGACAAAGAATGCGCTGAAAGCATATCCCGGATTGCCCGTAGTCTTTTCCGGCGGCGTCGCCTCCAATTCCATGTTGCGCGCTCGCATGGCAGACTTGAACCCGATTTTTGCACAGCCCCAGTACTCTACCGACAGCGCCATGGGCGTCGCAGTGCTTGCAAACCGAATTGTGGAGGGATAATATGGAGCAGCAGGTTCTGTCCATCACACAAATCAATGAATACATTCGCGCCCGTTTGGATGCAGATCCGCTGTTGGGTTCTGTGGCCGTTCGCGGTGAGATCAGTAATTATAAAATGTACCCCTCCGGCCATCATTATTTCACGCTGAAGGACGAAGGCGGCGCGCTGAAGTGCGTTATGTTCAAAAGCAGTGCCGTGCGGCTTCGTTTCCGACCGGAGAACGGTATGAAGGTTATTGCCATGGGTAAGATCTCCGTTTTTCCCAGAGATGGTGCGTATCAGCTTTATTGCTCTGCTATGGATGTGGACGGCATAGGTGATCTGCATGCCGCCTTTGAGCAGCTGAAGGCCAAGCTGGCAGGGGAGGGGCTGTTTGACCCAGCTCACAAAAAGCCACTGCCGAAGTATCCCGGCGTGATCGGTATCGTCACCAGTTCTGCCGGTGCGGCAGTCCACGATATGCTCCGCATCTTACGTAAGCGCTATCCGCTGACGCAGGTTCGACTGTTTCCTGTTCGCGTTCAGGGTGTGGAAGCACCGCCGGAGATCGTGGGTGCGATTCGCTATGCCAACCGCTTTAAGCTGGCAGATTTGCTGATCGTTGGCCGAGGCGGCGGATCCATCGAGGATCTGTGGGCATTTAACGATGAGCGGGTAGCCCGGGCTATTTATGATTCGCAGATTCCGGTTATTTCTGCCGTTGGACATGAGCCGGATGTAACGATTGCGGATTATGTAGCCGATCTGCGTGCGGCGACACCTTCTAATGCAGCAGAACTTGGCGTGCCTGACCAGGAGGCACTGGCACAGATTCTGGACGGCTATTCAGTAGCCATGGCAACATCCTTGTCAAGGCAAATTAAGGCCGGCAGACAGCATCTGAAAGCCCTGTCTGACTCTGCTGCACTGCGTAGTCCTACCGGATATTTGGAGCAGCGCAGACAGAGCATTCTGCTTCTTAAAAACCGGCTGCTTTCTGCACAGTCACAGAGTATCGAGAGAAGGCGGCGGCGTTTCGTGGAGCAGACAGCAAAGCTGGATGCTATGAGCCCCTTAAAGGTGCTGACCCGTGGCTATGCCATGGCGCAGAAGAAGGACGGTACGGTGCTTCGCAGTACCAGTCAAGTAGAAATTGCGGATGAGATCGCGATTACTGTGAGTGATGGTAGGGTAACTGCCATGGTCACGGATGTAAAGGAGAATGGGAAATGAACGAGAAGAATGCTACTTTTGAAACAAATATGCAACGACTGGAGCAGATCGTGCGCGCAATGGAGCGTGGCGATGTAGCATTGGATGAGTCCTTGAAGCTTTTCCAGGAGGGTACGGATCTGGTTCGTGCCTGCGGAAAACTTTTGGACGAAGCTCAGCTGCAGATCGAAAAAGTTGTAAAAGGCGCTGACGGCAATCCCACTTTTGAGGTGTTTCAGGATGAAAATGGATGAAATTTCTAAGCAATATCGGGATTTTACCGAAGATTTCCTGAAAAATTGGTTTTCCCAATTCCGTGACGAACCGCAAAAACTGCTTTATGAAGCTATGGAGTACAGCGTTTTAGGCGGTGGTAAACGCATCCGGGCCATTCTCGCTTTGGAGTTTTGCCGTTTGTGTTGTGACGACTGGAAAAAAGCTGCTCCCTTTGCAGCGGCGATCGAAATGATCCATGCTTACAGCCTGATCCATGATGACCTTCCGGCTATGGACAATGATGATTACCGCCGCGGAAAACCCACCAACCACAAGGTTTACGGTGAGGGAATGGCCATTCTTGCCGGGGATGCACTGCTGTCAGATGCCTTTTCCTGTGTGGCCTCTGCAGATCTGAGCGCCAAGGATATTGCGTTTGCTGTGGGTGTGCTTGCGGGAAATATTGGCTCATGGGGCATGGTTGGCGGACAGGTGTTGGATATTATGAGCGAGCAGCGTGAGCTGTCGGAGCAAGAGGTTTTGGATATTCAATCCCGCAAGACCGGCGCGCTGATCAATGCATCCTGTGCCCTGGGCGTTATCGCCGGAGGCGGCAGTGAAAAGCAGCTGCAGGCTGCATGCGGTTTTGCCGGTTTGCTGGGCCTTGCCTTCCAAATTCGTGACGATATGCTGGATGTGATCGGCACGCAGGAGGAGCTGGGCAAGGGCGTTGGTACGGATACTACAAAGAATACCTTTGTTCGGCTGTATGGTCTTTCCAAGTGTGAGGAGCTGGTAGAAAAATATACAGCCATGGCGATCGACCAGCTGAAGGTGTTTAAGGACACCGGCTATATTGTTTCACTTGCGAAGAGTTTGACAAACAGAAAAATGTAACAGGAAAACCCCCAACGGAACTTCCGTTGGGGGTTGCTGCATCTATAAGCTTACAGATACTTAGCGGTGGAGACCTTCACGCCGGGGCCCATGGTGGAAACCACGGTGCAGGACTTGATATACTGACCCTTTGCTGCAGCGGGCTTAGCCTTCACAACAGCCTTGATCAGGGTGTCCATGTTCTCGGACAGCTTCTCAGCGCCGAAGGAAACCTTGCCGATGGGGCAGTGGATGATGTTGGTCTTGTCCAGACGGTACTCGACCTTACCAGCCTTGATCTCGGTGACAGCAGCACCGACGTTGGGGGTAACAGTGCCGGCCTTGGGAGAGGGCATCAAGCCCTTGGGGCCCAGAACCTTACCCAGACGACCAACGACGCCCATCATGTCGGGGGAAGCCACGACCACGTCGAACTCGAACCAGTTTTCCTTGGTGATCTTCTCGACCAGCTCCATGCCGCCAACATAGTCAGCGCCGGCAGCCTTGGCCTCGTCGACCTTAGCATCCTTGGTGAAGACCAGCACGCGGGCGGTCTTACCGGTGCCGTTGGGCAGAACCACGGCGCCGCGGACCTGCTGGTCAGCGTGACGGGAGTCAACACCCAACTTGATGTGCAGCTCGACGGTCTCGTCGAACTTAGCGGAAGCACCCTTCACAACCAGATCCAGGGCCTCTGCGGGATCATACTGAACAGAGCGATCAATCAGTTTTGCGCTCTCCTTGTACTTTTTACCTCTAAACAATGTAATTTTCCTCCTATATAGTGGTGATGCGGAATAATCCTCCCACATTTCCGAGACGGTAAAACCCCGGTCAGCAAATTTTAGTCAACAACAGTAACGCCCATGGAGCGGCAAGTGCCACGAACCTGGCTCTCAGCGGCTTCCAGAGAATTAACGTTCAGATCGGGCAGCTTGGTCTTTGCGATCTCAGTAACCTGAGCAGCAGTCAGAGAACCAACCTTGTTCTTGTTGGGGACACCGGAGCCACCCTGCAGACCTGCGGCCTTCAGAACCAGCAGAGGGGTGGGGGGAGTCTTGGTGATAAAGGTGAAGCTGCGGTCTGCGTAAACGGTGATGACAACAGGAATCTTGTAGCCTTCCATGTTCTGGGTACGGGCATTAAATTCCTTGATGAATGCGGCGATGTTTACGCCATGCTGACCCAAAGCGGGGCCGACAGGGGGAGAAGCGGTTGCCTTAGCGGCGTTAATTTGCAGTTTGATAATACCGGTAACTTTCTGTGCCATGATAAGCACCTCCTGAATAAAATGTGGTAATATGCGCTTTGCGCATTTCTTTCGGGGCTTTAGCCCCTCCCACGTTCCGACCGAATACTCGGTCCGATTCGTTTACTGGGATACGACCTCGATCTGATCGAGCTCGAACTCGACCGGGGTCTCACGGCCAAACATGGATACGATCACGCTGACCGCGTTCTTTTCGACCTCAATGGTCTCCACCACGCCGGTGAAGGAACTCAAGGGACCGTCGAGGATCCGGACAGTATCGCCAACCTCGTAGTTAACGATGATCTCCTTCTTCTCCACGCCCATTGCGTAGACTTCATCATCCGTCAGGGGAGTGGGGTCATTGCTGGATGTGCCCACAAATCCGGTTACGCCCCGAACATTGCGGATCACATGCCATGTGTCATCGCTGTAAACCATCTTGACCAGAACATAGCCGGGATAAACCTTCCGGTCATAGGTTTTGGTCGCGCCGGAATCGGTGATTTCCGTAACTGTTTCCATGGGAATGGAAATTGCCTGGATCACGTTCTGGAGCTGACGGCTTTCAACGGTTTTTTCGATGGTGGCTTTTACAGTGTTCTCATACCCGGAATAGGTATGGACTACATACCACTTTGCAGCCTCTGCCATATTCCCACCTTAATGGTTGTGGGTCAGATTCGTAACAGCATCGATCAAAGCAGTGATGCTGACGTTGGCCACAAAGTCGAACAGCCAAACGAACACGCCAACCACGAGGACGCATGCGATGACGATCAAGGTGTTTTTGAGCACCTGCTGAGGGGTGGACCAGACGACCTTCTTCAGTTCGCTCTTCAGCTCACGGAAGTATCTGCATACGGCACCCCAGGCTCTTTTGAACCAGTTTTCCTTTTTGATTTCAGCCATCTTTTGCCTCTCCTTACTTGGTCTCGTTGTGAGTAGTGTGCTTTCTGCAGAATCTGCAGTACTTGCTCATTTCGAGACGGTCAGGGTCGTTCTTCTTGTTTTTCATGGTGTTGTAGTTTCTCTGCTTGCACTCGGAGCATCTCAAAGTGACTTTTACGCGCATTACGGCACCTCCTTAAATAATTGCCTCCCTGTATCACTTCGGCTAGAAAAGATTTAGAAAGCGGACAACTACATATCCGCCCCGAAGCTGAAAAAGGGCATAACTGAAAGCCCGTTTTTTCACAGGTAGAGTCATTCTACCACAGATTTCTGTGATAGTCAACAACTTTTTTGCCAAAATTTCGTATATTTTTACTGTACCATGGAGATTTTGGAACAGAGGCATATTCTTTTGATGTACAAGCATATCCTGTTACCGGGAGGGATGGAAATGAAGCAGTTATGGGATAAATGGAAGCCATATATTATCAGTGTGCTCATTGCCTTGGCAGTTGGCGGATTGTCTGCGCTGCTATCTATGAATGGAATGGAATCATACGAAGCAACGGTCACTAAGCCTGCGCTGACACCACCAGGATGGCTGTTTGCTGTTGTGTGGACAATTTTGTACGCACTTATGGGGATCAGCGCTGCTCGGGTATGGCTTACCAAGGAAAGTGAAACACGAAGCAGGGGATTGAATCTGTACGTTGCTCAGCTGATCGTCAATTTCTTCTGGAGTCTGATCTTCTTCAATGCCCAAGCATTCGGATTTGCACTGCTTTGGCTGGTGCTCCTGTGGGTATTGGTGTTTTTGATGGTGCGGCAATTTCACAGGGTTGACAGACTTGCAGCCCTGCTGCAGATCCCATATCTGATCTGGTTGACCTTCGCGGCATATCTGAATTTCGGCGTTTGGATTCTGAATAGATAAAAGAAAGGCAAAATTTGCCTTTCTTTTTCGCATTTTATCCGTTATAATATAGAAAAATCAAGAAATGAGGTTCACATATGAAGCGTATTATGGGAATCGATTACGGCGATGCCCGTACCGGCGTGGCACTGTCTGATCTGCTGTGCAGCATCGTAGGCTCTACCACAGTCGTGCCAAGCCGTAACCGTGAAAAAGCCATTGCCGACATCGTTCGCATTGCAAAGGAAAATGAAGTTGGGCAGATCGTTGTCGGATTGCCTCGAAATATGGACGGCACAGAGGGCGTTCGCGCCCAGTTGTGCCGGGAATTTGCGGATGAGCTGGGCCGTGCCACCGGCCTGCCGGTACAGATGTGGGATGAACGACGCACCACTGTGGAGGCGCACAATATCCTGTCCCAGCATAATTACCATGGCCAAAAGCGTAAAAATACCGTGGATGCGGTTGCCGCATCCCTGATCCTGGAGGGTTACTTGGCTTTTCGTGGCCGATAAAGCAGTTCGCGTGTTCCTGTTACCAGTAAAAGGACACCGAAGATCTTTTCCAGGATGCTTTGATCGATCTTTGTTCCGACCCAGGAACATACCCCCGCGGCCAGACATCCGCCGATGATGGCAGGCAGGAGTTCCTTAAAATTCAGATCGCCTTTTCTCCAACGAAACAGACAAACACTTCCGGCCGCTGCCAAAAAGAACATAAGATTGATGGCTCTGGCAGTTTGTGGCCCGGTGTTTGCAAATAATGTCAGCCAAAGGATCAGCAGCGAACCGCCACCGATACCAAGTCCGGCTAAGAAGCCAAGCACAAGTCCAACAACAAGGTAAAGCAGGGGAGTTACCATAGATACCGCACTCCTCCATAGATGATCAGAATTCCCAACGCCCGGTGAAGCCACTTCACCGGGATCTTTTTATCAAGAATGCCTGCCAGTAAGCCGCCTGGGATCGCTGCAAGCAGATAGGGCCATGCTTCCTGCCAGGGAAGATTCCCAAACCCGGGAGATACGCTTAATGAAATCAGGCAGATCGGGAAAATAATAGCCACGGATGTTGGAAAAACCTTTCTGTCCTCCAGGTGTCCAAGCAGCGTCAGCAGGGGAACGAGGATCATACCTCCACCTGCGCCCAGCAAACCGTTGACTGCGCCGGCAGCCACTCCGGCGAGGAGATACCCTATTTTTCGGTTCATTTCATCCCTCCTTACAGCATTTTTTGTAAGCAGGGCGCAAAATATACAAAAAGGATCCGGATCAAAAGATCCGGATCCACTATATTACTGTTCCTGCAGGACGTAATCGTAGTCCATATACTTCAGGTTTTCTGTTACACAGGTAACCTTCTCGCTCAGGCTGTCGTGCCACTTTTCAGTGTCCTCTGCACGCAGATCGGTATCGATCATCAGATCCCGGTAGGACATCTCATCGGTGGAGGAGTAGAACATGACGTGGTAGCCGTACTCAGTTTCCACAATGCCGGTGTCGCCGGTCTTGCGGCCCTCAGCAAAGCACCATTCCTCAAACGCCTTCACCATTTGGCCAGGATAGATATCCTCGTACAGGCCGCCGTTGGTGACCTTGCCGTTCTGGTCATCGCTTTCCTTGTTGGCCAGCTCGCCGAAGCTTTCCTCGTCGGCCTTGCCTTCCTGCCACTGCTTCAGAAGCTTTTCAGCCTCTTCCTTAGCGGTCTTCTTTTCCTCGTCGGAGTAGGTGACATTGCCGTCCTTATCCTTTGTGCCGCCCTGGAATTTCACCAGAATGTGACGGACATTGGCCATTTTGACCTCGTTGTCATCCCGTTCGGTGAACAGAACAATGGTGTAGCCATCGATGGTTCTGGAGCAGCCGCAGTCATCGCCGTGCTTATGATCGTCGGGGAGATCCTTCTTATCCTCGTAGGTGTAGACCTCAAAGGCCTTGAGCTCACCGGCTACACGGGCGGTCTGCACCTTGCCGTCCACAGTTTTGGTTTCCTTCAGCCAATTCACAGCGCTTTCCTGGAGGGAGATGCTGTTGATGAAGGCGTCCTTAACCTCAGTGGAGGTGGGCAGCTTGGTGGCTGTGCTGCTGGAGCTACTACTAGAGCTGCTGGAGCTGCTGCTGTCAGACTCCTTGTTGTCCTCTTCCTTGGGCTTGTTGATCTCCCAAGCCTGGATGGCCTTGTCGAAGGATTCCTTATCCTTGACCTCGCCTGCGAGAAGTGCCTCCAGGTCTGCCTTCATGGCATCGCGCGCGGCATTCTTTTCCTCATCGGTCCAGGTGGTTGTCTTGCCGTCCTCGCTCTTGGTGCCTTCACCCAGATAGGTGTTGTACTTCATGGAGTAGTAGATATAGGACAGGGTGGAGTAATCGTCAAACTTGTCCTTTTCGTAGGCGCGGTAATCTTCCAGATCATATTCCAGATCTTCGTGATACTTGCTCAGATAGGAAGATGCCAGGGAGCAGACACGGTAATACTCTTCGTAATTCTTTTCAGTAGCACCGTTGCCATAGCTGGAACGCAGGTAGGACTTTACACTGCTGTAGCCGTAATAGGTGGCATACAGTTCCATGGATTCCAGATAGGAGTCCAGGTTGGTCTGCTCTTCCTCGGTGAAGGTGTGGCCCTTGGCGACAGCATCATCGTACAGAGCATAGGTATCCTTGGCAGTGTCGATGGCAGTATCGATAAAATGATCTGCCCAAGTCTTGCCTTCCTTCTCGTCGTACATCTGCTCGTTCAGCGGCTTTGTGGTATCAAAGCCCAGCATGTAGGACCAGTAGTTACCAAAGGAGCTGTAATACTGATTATAGACTGTCTGCTGATACTCAGAAATAGCATCAAAATAAAAATAGGTAAGATCGGCGGTGGAGAGCTTGTGCTCACCAATGGTAACAGCATTGCTGTTGCGGCGAACAAGACCGTCGATCATGGGGCTGACGATCACACCAACGACGATGGCAACAACAAGTACCATCACGATGGCGAAGGTCAGGGTATAGGCCTTTAGCTTTTTGGCCTCCTGCTGCTCTTTCTTCTGACGTTCGGTCATGGCAGCAGCATTCTGCTCCTTGCGGAGCTTCTTTTTACTGGATGCGCTCATGTAATCAATTCCTCTCATAGTCCTTTTGTACATTGCGCAGTCTTTTGCGCATAGACCCCGGTATTATAACTTATTTTTACGAAACTTGCAAGTCTTTTCTTCATTCTTGTCATAAAAAAGAAAAAAGTTTACAATCTTCACAGCAAAAAAGCATGGAGAACCGCAGTTCTCCATGCCAGATCCCGCTTTGGCCGTGTGCATCCGATTATGACCTGCACCAAAAGGCAGGTGGGTCGCCGCTCCCGATTTTAGCTGCTCCCAACGTCCACCGTACGTCATAGCGCAGGCGGGAGGTCTGCAATCCAACCGGGATAACTGGCATCCCTATCAATAAATGTGGGTCCAAAAGGACACATCACGCACCAAGCAGGAGAAAATCATTCTGCATCCGATTCCTGAAACAAAGAATCCATGACCAGCTGGTTCACAGCATCCAGCTCCTGTTCATCCTCTATAACACACAGGATGCTTTCGCCGTCCTCTTCCACGGATTTCAGAAGGATGACCTCCGGATCCAATTCCTCAGAAGCCGGGATCGCTGCAATATAGCTTGCACCGTTGTATTCTAAGGTGGAGAGTACCTCCAGCTCATATTCCATTCCGTCTTCATCCATGATGGTGATGAAATCGGAGCCGTACTGATCAACCATGATCATTCCTCCTGCGTTTTTTTATATTTTACCGCATTTCAAAGGAAAAATCAACTGTCATAATTCACTATATGCGTCCCGGGCAGGAATTGTGCATCACTCATGAAAGATAATCCTCCACCAGCTTGTAAAGCTCATGCAGGCTGTCCACATGAATGCCTTGCTCCAGTCGTTTCTGATCCTCCTCAGGCAAAATAGACGCCTGATAGGGGAATACCTTCATTGGCTTTGCCTGATCGTCCTTCCAAAGGGCAATTCTGCCTTCGTGTATGCCCAAAATGAAGCCGATGAGCAAAATATTCGCAAGCACTGTCTGTTTTCTCATCATCCACCCTCCTTACGGAGATAGTATGTCTGTAATTTTTCTCTTTATTAATAAATTGGGTCTTTCGTTTTTTGTTGGGGTATGCTATAATTATACGGCTGGTCCTATGCGATTATGCGGACAGCGGGTGTCCGATCTTTTTTTCTGCTGTCTTATGGAGGTAACGATATGGAACATGAACACAATGAAGAAGTGCGCCGCGTTTCCAGACAATCCTGGATTCCGCCCAAGTCTGTGCGTGTCCTGCACGGATTTTGGAAGGGTGCCTATTCCTTAATAAAGATCCTTTTGGGAGCGCTGGCCACAGTGCTTGCCATTACAGCTATCTGCCTGTTTGCCTTTGTTGGTTTGCTTGCGGATTATCTGGACAGTGATGAGATCATGGGAAATGCGGAGGTCGTCACAGGTGATTTTGATCAAAGCGGCAACACGGTAATGTATTACACGGATGCCAACGGTGAGATCCAGGTGCTCCAGCGGCTTCATGCAGAGACTGACGAGGACTGGGCCACCTATGATGAGATCCCGCAGGATCTGATCTATGCTGCAGTGGCCATCGAGGATCACCGTTTCTTTGAGCATCAGGGTGTTGACTGGATCCCCACCATCAAGGCCTGCGTCAGCATGTTTGTTGGCGGCCGGGAGTTCGGCGGCTCGTCCATTACGCAGCAGCTGATCAAGAACCTGTATTTGGAGTATGATGAATCTGCTGATGATGTAACTGTCCAGCGTAAGGTGCTGGAGATCTTCCGCGCCACCGAATTTGAAAAGCGGTACGACAAGAAATATATTATTGAGTGGTATCTCAACAAGATCTATCTTGGTGAGCGCTGTAAGGGCATCAAGCCTGCTGCGGCTGAATATTTCGGCAAGGAGCTTGAGGATTTGAATACCGCAGAGTGTGCTGCGCTGATCAGTATCACCAACAACCCGTCATTGTTCAATCCCTACCGTACCGGTCTGGATAATTACAAGGGCGAGCAGCTCACCGGTGCTGAGCGAAACAAACGCCGCCGGGAAGATACCATGTTTATGATGCGCGAGTACGGCTGGTTGACGGACGAGGAGTATCAACAGGCACTGACCGACAGTGAGAATCTGACCTTAAAGCGTGGTATTGATGAGCAAGACCGTTACAGCGATTGTATCAACGAAAGCTGCGGTTATCATGGCAAGGTCGGCACTTTCGTAACGAAGGACGACGGCAAGACCTATTGTCCGCAATGCGGAAATCCCACCACTGTGGGCAATGATGCCTCCCGAGAGGTCTATTCCTGGTTTGTGGATGTGGTACTGGAGGAGGTCGCTCAGCTGTTCTGTGAGAGGGGCGGCGTCAACTGGGAAACTGCGGATACGGATGCCAAGCAGGACTTTAAGCGGCTTGTTTGTCAAAGCGGCCTGCACATTTATACCACCTTCGACATGGCAGTTCAAAAGCAGGTGGATAAGATCTACACCGATCTGAGCCAGATCCCTGACACGGACAGTATCCAGCAGCTCCAGTCCGGCATTGTTATCATTGATAATGCATCCGGTGACATCGTTGCTATGGCCGGCGGTGTTGGTGAAAAGAATGTCCACGATGCCTACAGTAAGGCTACAGACTCCAAGCTGCAGCCCGGTTCTTCCATCAAGCCTCTGACGGTTTACGCACCTGCCTTTGAGCTGGGAGTGCTGAATCCTGCATCGGTTGTGGACGATCTGCCTTTCTATTATGTGGACGGCAGTCCTTTCCCCAGAAACTCAAACCGTCAGTATTCCTATTCCAGAACGGTTTTGAGCGCCGTCAAGGATTCCGTAAACGCCAGTGCCATCAAGGGCCTGGACATTATGGGACGTGAATACTCCTTTAACTTCGCCAAGGACAAATTCGGACTTTCCACATTGGTGAAGGAATACACCAACTCCAGCGGCAAGATCTTTACAGACGTTGACTGGGCTCCCTTGGGTCTGGGTGCGCCCACTGTTGGTGTGACCGTTCGGGATATGTGTACAGCATATGCAACCTTTGCCAATAACGGCATTTACCGGGATGCACGCACCTACACGCTGATCTACGACAGCGACGGTATGCTTGTGTACCACAATGAGCAGAAGTCCGAACAGATCCTAAGCGCCAAGACAGTGGATTATATGAACTACTGCCTGGCGGAGGTAGTCAAAAGCGGTACTGCCGATGATCTTCGCTTTAGTTTTGATAAGAACTATGAGATTTACGGTAAGACCGGTACTACTACAAGCGCAAAGGACCGTTGGTTCTGCGGCTTTACGGGACATTATACTGCGTCGGTATGGACGGGATATGAGATGCCTGAGGCTATAACCGGTAGCGGCGGCAGTTCGGCAGCGCGAAGACTTTGGACAAAGGTTATGGAGCCTTTGCATTACGGACTGGAATCGAAGAGCATGTACAATCCCGCAAATTTCGTCTCTACGCAGGTGTGTAAGGATTGCGGAAAACTGGCAACCTCCGCCTGTTCCCTGGATGTACGAGCCTATGAGTACGGCTTGAGCCGGGTGGAAACTGTGCTGGTGTATCCAGAGGATGTGCCCACGCAGTCCTGCGATTGCCACGTGGTGGTGGATTTCTGTACGGACTGCAACGCGGTGGCGAATTCCGGCTGTACGCACGTTGTGAAGCGCTCCCTGGTCAAGGTGACTCAGTCCAAGATCAATGAGATCAAAAAGGCATCCAATGTGGGACTTTGGTATTCCTGCAGAGGCGAGAACTGGGTCTATCTTGTGGACAAGCAGGGAAATCCCGTGCCCTACTATGGCTTCAACGGTGATAAGAACTACGGACTGAGTGTGCCGTACTTGTCATGCTATATTCACAGCGGAGACCCGGGATCCCCCATATTGATCGAATAAAAGGAGATTGCCATGATTTGGTTATCCGATGAATGGAAGGAATATGAGGTGCTGGACACCTCTGACGGAGAGCGTCTGGAGCGGTGGGGGAAGTACCTTTTGGTACGCCCCGATCCCCAGGTGATTTGGAACACGCCCAAGGAACATCCCGGCTGGAGAAAATACGATGCAAGGTATCTGCGCTCCAATACCGGTGGGGGACACTGGACTGACCATAAGCTCCCGGAGCGTTGGCAGATCCATTATAAGGACTATCTGACGTTTAACGTCAAGCCCATGAATTTCAAACACACCGGCGTATTCCCCGAGCAGGCGGCCAACTGGGATTTTATCCGTGAAAAGTGCGCCAATGCCGGCCGTCCTGTGCGTGTGCTGAATTTGTTTGCCTACTCCGGCGGCGCTACCTTAGCCGCTGCAGCTGGCGGGGCAGAGGTGTACCATGTGGATGCATCCAAGGGTATGGTAGCCTGGGCCAAGGAAAACGCCCAGGCGTCCGGTCTTGCTGACCGGCCCATTCACTGGATCGTGGACGATTGCGGCAAGTTTATCCAGCGGGAGATCCGCCGTGGCCGCCGATATGACGGTATCATCATGGATCCACCCAGCTACGGACGTGGGCCCAGCGGTGAGATCTGGAAGATGGAAACAAGCTTCTATCCGTTCCTGCTGGAAACAGCAAAGCTATTGACGGATAACCCATTATTTGTTATTATCAACTCCTATACAACAGGCCTTGCACCCTCTGCCGTTGGTTACGCCTCGGATGTGATATTCGGTGCTGAGCATGGCGGTAAGACCGCTGTGGGAGAATTGGGCCTTCCGGTGAAGTCTACAGGGATCATGCTGCCCTGTGGTGCGACCGGGCGTTGGACACCTTGATTTGGAGGGTCGTCTCTTGGACATTGCGATCAAAGTTGATCATTTGGCATATACGTATCCGGGCGTGGATGACACGCCCGGCGTCCGTGTATTTGAGGATCTGTCTCTGACTGTTGATGAGGGCAGTTTTGTGGCTATCCTGGGTGGCAACGGATGTGGTAAATCCACCCTTGCCAAGCATTTCAATTCCATACTTTTGCCCTGCGGCGGCAAGGTTCATGTCTTCGGCATGGACACCATGGACGAAGAAAAGCTGCTTACCATCCGCAAGACCACAGGCATGGTCTTTCAAAATCCCGACAACCAGATCGTTGCCAATGTGGTGGAGGAGGATGTGGCTTTTGGCCCGGAAAATCTGGGCATCTCCAGTGCAGAGATCCGTCGCAGAGTGGATCTTGCTCTGAAGCAGGTTGGTATGTATGAGTACCGGGAGCACGCGCCCCATCTTCTGTCCGGCGGTCAGAAGCAGCGGATCGCCATTGCGGGTATTATCGCGATGCAGCCCCGTTGCATCGTATTGGACGAGCCTACGGCTATGCTGGATCCCAGAGGCCGCAGAGAGGTCATGGAGACCATCGAACGGCTCAATCAAGAAAAGGGGATCACGGTGATCCTGATCACCCATCACATGGATGAAGCGGCAAAGGCGCAGCGTGTGATCGTGCTGAATAAAGGAAGCATTGCGGCTGACGGAACACCCCGCGAGGTTTTCTCTCAAGTGGAACTGCTGCACAGCATCGGTCTTGCAGCCCCGGAAACCGTTGAATTATGTTGGAAATTGAACCAATTGGGCGCTGATCTGCCACTTGACAGATTGAGCCCGGAAGAATGCGCGCAGACACTTTTTGAGCATTGGAAGGTCTGACCGCTGGAGGTAAAGATAATTGTCACCGATTTTAGAGATTCAGAAACTGACCCATATTTACAGCGCCGGTACTCCTTTCGAGCACACGGCGCTGGAAGACGTGTCTTTTTCGGTGGAACGTGGGGAGTTTATCGGCATCATCGGTCATACCGGCTCCGGTAAATCCACGCTGATGCAGCATTTGAACGGCCTGCTGAAGCCTACAAGTGGCAAGGTCCTGCTGGATGGTGCGGATATTTGGTCGGATAAGAAGCTCACAAGGCAGGCACGTTTCCGTGTAGGCTTGGTCTTTCAGTATCCGGAGTATCAGCTCTTTGAAGAAACTGTTTATAAAGATATTGCCTTTGGACCGAAAAATATGGGGCTTTCCAGGGAGGAGATCGACCGCCGTGTCCGGGAAGCTGCAAGCTTTGTTGGCTTGACAGATTCACAGCTGGAAGCATCACCCTTTGATCTGTCCGGTGGACAGAAGCGGCGTGTAGCCATCGCAGGTGTCATTGCCATGGAGCCGGAGGTGCTGATCCTGGACGAGCCTACTGCCGGTTTGGATCCTGCAGGACGCGCAGAGATTCTGCGCAATATCGAGTCTTATCGGCAGGCAAAGAATGCTACCATTATGATGGTCAGCCACTCCATGAACGATGTGGCTCTTCTGACGGATCGCCTGCTTGTGATGAACGGCGCGCATCTTGCAATGGATGGCACGCCCAACGAAGTATTTACCCATGCATGGGATCTTGTAGATATGGGACTGGATATTCCGGAAGTGACCCGCGTTTTCCTTGAATTGCGAAAGCTGGACGTTGCGTTACCTCCGGTTTATACCATGGAGCAGGCCATCGATGCCCTGAAAGGGGGGATCGCCGGTGCTTAAGGATATTACACTGGGTCAATATTTCCCGGGAAATTCCGTGATCCACCGCCTGGATCCCAGAACAAAGCTTGTAATGCTGGTGGTCTACATCGTAGCACTGTTTTTGGCAAGCGGTCCGGCGTCCTACGGCCTGATGCTGGCATTTTTGCTGACCTGCATTGGCGTTTCCGGAGTCCCCGGCAAGGCCTTTTTGCGTGGTATGAAGCCGCTTGTGTTTATTTTGATCTTTACCGGCATTTTGAATTTGTTCTTTACCCAGGGTGAAACGGTTTTAGTGTCCTTTTGGATCATCACCATCACGCTGGAGGGCGTTGTGCGCTCTGTTTATATGATGGCGCGGATCCTGATGCTCATTGCGGGCACTTTCCTGCTGACCTATACCACATCTCCCATTGCTTTGACAGACGGCCTGGAGTCTCTTCTGAACCCCTTAAAGAAGATCAAAGTTCCCGTCCACGAACTGGCCATGATGATGTGCATTGCTCTGCGCTTTATTCCTACCCTGATCGAGGAGACTGACAAGATCATGTCTGCCCAGAAGGCTCGTGGTGCGGATTTTGAAACCGGCAAGCTGATGGACCGGGTCAGGGCATTGGTGCCGATCCTGGTACCGCTGTTTATTAGTGCATTTCGCCGTGCGGATGAATTGGCCACCGCCATGGAATGCCGCTGCTATCATGGCGGCGACGGTCGGACAAAGATGAAGCTGCTGCGCTATAAGCGCCGGGATTTCTGCGCCTATGGCATCGGTATTTTGCTGCTTTTGGCAGTGATCCTGCTGACCCGGTTCGGACTGTGAGGCTGCCATGCGGAATATTGCTGTGTTTTTGAAATACCTTGGTACAGACTACCATGGCTGGCAGATGCAGAAGAATCTTCCGACTGTACAGGAGTCCATGGAAAAAGCCATCGGTATGCTGACAGGGGAGAAGGTGCATGTCACCGGCTGCGGTCGTACCGATGCAGGGGTTCATGCCAAGTGCTATGTTGCCAATTTTCGCACCAACTCCACGATCCCGGTAGAGCGGCTTCCTTATGCGCTGAATACCCATTTGCCGGCGGATATTGTGGTGACAAAGGCATTTGATGTCCATGAAGATTTCAATGCCATCGGCTCATGCGCCCGAAAGGAATATACCTATTTGATCTATAACTCCCGTGTAAAAGACCCCTTTTACGTGAACCGCGCCTGGTTCTATCCCAAGCATTTGGACGAAAAGATTATGCAGGCTGCTGCGGACCAATTTGTGGGTACCCACGATTTTGCGGCAGTGAGAAGCGTGGGCACGGATGTAAAATCCACCGTCAGAACGGTATATTATTATAAGGTGGAGCGTCAGGGCGATTTGATCGCTCTGCGTGTCTGCGCCAACGGATTTCTTTATAATATGGCCCGGGCCATGGCAGGGACGGTTGTCTATGCAGCGGAAGGGAAAATCAAGCCCGAGGAAATCGGCGCGATCCTGGATTCCGGCAATCGCACTGCCGCGGGGCCAACTGTCCCGCCCGGCGGTCTGTACATGACACATCTATGGTATGACGACGGAGTGGAAAAATTTGAGTGCGCCAGCACCTGAAATGTTCAAAAAATGTTTTATTATTTTCTCGCAGAATATGTTATACTGCCGGGAAAGGAGTGAATGACGATGCAGCCGAAACTGTGTACCAAATGTAAGAAGAATATCGCAGTTGTTTTCATTACAAAGATCGAAAACGGCAACACTTTGAATGAAGGCTACTGCTTGAAATGCGCCCGTGGTCTGGGCATTCCCCAGATTGAGCAGGCTGTGAAGAATATGGGTTTTTCTGACGATGATCTGGACAACCTCAGCGATGAGATGAGCAGCATGTTCGGTCAAATTGATCAGGGCGATGGCGATGACGACGATATGGACAGCCGTACCGCCACATTCCCCATGCTGAATCAGCTGTTTGGCGCAGGTCACCTGCCTGCACAGGGCAACGGCAACCTGCCTTCCAAGCGCAAGGAGCAGCAGGAGGAAAAGAGTGGGGAAGAGCCCACGAAAAAGAAGAATAAGAAGCACAAATTCCTGGATGCTTACTGCATGAACCTTACAGGCCGTGCCCGGGAGGGCAAGCTGGATACCGTCATCGGACGGGATGTGGAGACCGAGCGCGTGATTCAGATCCTGAATCGCCGTCAGAAGAACAATCCCTGTTTGATCGGTGAGCCCGGCGTAGGTAAAACCGCCATCGCGGAGGGCCTTGCACAGCGGATCGCCGCCGGAAATGTGCCTTTTAAGCTCCGGGATAAGGAAGTATTTTTACTGGATCTGACGGCGCTTGTGGCCGGAACTCAGTTCCGCGGCCAGTTTGAAAGCCGTATGAAGAGCCTGATCGGTGAGATCAAGGAGTGCGGTAACATCATCCTAGTTATTGACGAGGTGCATAACCTGGTGGGTGCAGGCGATGCGGAAGGCTCTATGAACGCTGCCAATATTCTCAAACCTGCCCTGTCCCGTGGCGAGATCCAGGTGATCGGTGCGACTACCTTCAATGAGTACCGCAAGCACATCGAAAAGGATGCCGCCTTGGAGCGTCGCTTCCAGCCTGTGACAGTGGCTGAGCCTACCATCGAGGAAGCCAGCCAGATCATGCAGGGCATTGCGCCGAAATATGCCGAATTCCATGGCGTTTCCATCTCGCCGGAGATCGCCCGGCAGTGCGTGGTGCTGTCGGAGCGTTATATTACAGACCGCTTCCTGCCGGACAAGGCCATCGACCTGCTGGACGAAGCCTGTTCGGATGTAAGCCTGCGTTGTGAGGAAATTTCCCGTTTGGCAGAGCTTCGCAAGGAGCGGGACGATTACGAGTTAGAGCTGCAAATGCTCACGGAGGATACGGAAAATGAGCATTATGAGCGGCTTGCCCATTTGCGCAGCCGTCTGTGTCAGATCGCTGCGGAAATTGAGAAGCTGGAGCAAGTGCCGCCACCGGCTGTGACTATTGAAAATTTGGCCCGGATCATTGAACTTTGGACGAAGATCCCGGCATCTAAGATCAAGGCCCAGGAGTATGAGCAGATCAGCGGTCTTGCTGACCGCCTGCGCCAGCACATTGTGGGACAGGATGAGGCTGTCGATGCGGTCGCCAAGGCCATTCGCCGCCATCGTGTGGGTATTGCTCCGAAAAAACGGCCTGTTTCGTTCATTTTTGTTGGCCCTACCGGTGTCGGCAAAACGGAGCTTGTGAAATGTCTTGCAAATGATCTGTTTGATTCTGTTGACAGTCTGATCCGGCTGGATATGTCTGAGTTTATGGAGAAGCACACTGTTTCCAAGCTGATCGGTTCGCCTCCCGGATATATCGGCTACGACGAAGCCGGTCAGCTGACGGAGAAGATCCGGCGCAAGCCCTATTCCGTGGTGCTGTTCGATGAGATCGAAAAGGCACACCCGGATGTGCTGAATATCCTGCTTCAGGTGTTGGATGACGGCCGCATCACAGATGCACAGGGCCGGGTGGTAAATTTTGAGAACACCATCATCGTGATGACCTCCAACGCAGGCAGTGAGGGCCGGGTTGCAGGCCTGGGCTTTGGCAGGACACAGAATGACCAGGTTAAGGAAAAGACCATGGGCGCGCTGCGTGAGTTCCTGCGACCGGAGTTTATCAACCGGGTGGATGAGATCATCGCCTTTAACCATCTGACGGAGGACAATTTCCGGGGTATTGCCGGTATTATGCTGAAGGAGCTTCGCGATTGTCTGACAGACCGCGGACTTACCATCGCATTCAGCGAGGATGTGGTGGAATACCTGGTTAAGAAGGCATTTTCTACTGTGTACGGCGCCCGTAATCTGCGGCGCACCATCCAGCGCGATTTGGAAGATCCTATTTCCGAGCGGATCATTGCATCCTTCGAAAATCCCATTTCTTCCATCGATATCACCGTTGAAAATGATGAAATTGTGGTAAATTCCAAATAATTTGAGCCGGGAAGCACACGCTTCCCGGCTTTCCTTACATATCCATTTTACGAGCCAGCTTATTGGCAACCTCCTGTGCTGTATCCTCCACAGCGTAGGCGGCCTTGTCAACCAGCTTTTTGGCCTTGCTCTGCCGGGGAAGCATCGCAACTGCAACTGCACCCACAGCAGCACCGATGCCCATGGTCAGCGCCCATCCTTTCATTTGCATACATTTCACCCCTTTCAGTAGTAGTATGCCCGGATTTCTGTCGAAAGGTGTTGTAAAATTCAGACTTGTGGAGCAAAGCCGCATATGCTATAATAGAGAAAAAGGCAAGGAGGAATGACCATGTCTATAGATTTTTTGCATGAAAAAATTCGAAAACTCAAAAATCCTCTCATTCTGGATCTGAGCATCACGGAGGAATTGCTGCCGCCCCATCTGATGGAGCAGGAGGGAAGCTTCGTCAAAGCGTATCCGCGCTTCTGTTCTGAGCTTTTGGAGGCACTGTCTGGTGTTGTACCCGGTGTGCGGTTTTCTTTTGATACCTTTGCTCTGCTGGGAGCGGATGGCCTTTCTCAGTTGAAGAGCCTGCTGAAAAGGGCAGGGGAATTGGGCTTCTACACATTGCTCGATGGCCCGCAGATCCTGTCTCCCTGGGCTGCTGACCGTGCCGCATTGTTACTTACTAACGATGAATATCCCATCCAGGGCATGCTGATCAGCCCATACATCGGCAGTGATGCGATCAGACCTTTTGTACCCGCGTGTGCCAAAGGAGATAAGGATCTGTTTATTGTTGTTCGTTCTGCTAACAAGTCCGCATCCGAACTGCAGGATCTGCTGACCGGAAAACGGCTTGTTCAGGGTGCGGCTGCCGAGCTGGTAAACCGTTTCGGCGAATCCATTTTTACAAGATGCAATTATTCACGGATCTGCGCTGTAAGCAGTGCCGGCTCTGTGGACAGCTTGCGGAATCTGCGTACTCAGTATAAGCATATGTTTATACTGGTTGACGGCCTTGATTACCCCAGCGGCAATATGAAAAACTGTTCCCTGGCTTTTGACCGGTATGGATACGGTGCTGCAATTTCTGCCGGCCCGACGCTTACCGCCGCCTGGCGGGATGCTGAGGGTGCCACCAGCGAGAATTATATTGATCATGCTCTGCTGGCTGCCGAACGGCTGAAAAAGAATCTGCAGCGCTACGTTACCATTCTTTGATTATGTAGGCCAGGCGATTGCCTGACCTTAGTCCATTCGGTTTACGCGGCCGCTTTTACCGGCATCCCCGTTTCCGTCGATCATGCCATCTTCCAGCATACCGCTGCTGGAGGGCGTGGTGGCAGTAGAGGAAGGTTGTGTCGCGGCTGTAGTAGGAACAGTCGTGGGCGCTGTTGTCATGCTGGAGCTGGGATCTGCTGTTTCATCAGAGCTGTCTCTGCTGCCGCAGGCAGTTAAAAGACCAAGACCCAGAACAAGGCACAATGCAAAAATTGCAATTTTTTTCATAATGCTACCTCCTGTTATTCAGATTACAACGTTAGTATTACCCTTGGTTTGGGAATTAGACAGGAAAAAACCTCCAATTTTTGACGATTTTCTATTTTTACCATTGCTATTTTCGGAAATGGCGCTATAATAAAGAAGATAACGATTACATAAAGGAGAATCCTCTGTTATGAAGAAACTCACTGTGAAAAAAGGTACGGAATGTATGGCTTGTTTGGAGTGCGTTCGCGCATGCTCCAATGCCTTCTACAAAGAATTCAATCCTGATTATTCCTGCATCCAGGTGGTTGCGAAGGGCAGTGGCGCAAAGCCCATGACCTGCATCCAGTGCGGCAAGTGTGAAAAGGCTTGCGAGCACGGTGCGATCACCCAAAATCCCAAGACCGGCGTTTACATGATCAACAAGAAGCTGTGTGTTTCCTGTGGCAAGTGCGTGGAGGTCTGCCCCATGAAGGTCATGGTACTGAAGGAGGGCAATCCCGCCAGTAAGTGTATTGCATGTGGCATCTGCGTCAAGGCTTGTCCCATGGAAATCCTGGAGATCGTGGAGAAGTAAATACCTGCAAAGGGCGGCTTCGGCCGCCCTTATTTTGTTTTTTGTTGACAGTAATGATACACTGTGATACAATAAGAACACATGTTCGGTTTTGCAAAAAACAATATAAAATACTTCCCCAAATGATTGCAAAAACACTGTGTATATGTTATACTGTTATCAATCATACACCCGGAGGCGTTTATGGCTGGTTTAACCCATTTTCAGCAGAAAATTGTCACTTTATTGCCAAAAATTGACCTGAGTTTCGCGGAAACCATGGCTCGGCACACTTCCTTTCGTATAGGCGGAGAAGTGGAGGTAATGGCCTTTCCCAAAAATGCGCAGGAATTGGCAGAGATATTAAGCACTTGCAAGCAATTAAGCACCAAACCGGCAATTCTGGGAGCCGGAACCAATGTGCTTGCCCCGGATGACGGCCTGCATGGATTGGTAATTTGTCTGAAGGACTGCATGAACGGTATGGAGCAGCTTGATGATACCCACATCCGCGTTGCCGCAGGTGTTACCATGACCCGTGCGGCAGTGTTTGCGGCCAATCTCGGATTGTCCGGTCTGGAGTTTGCGCACGGCATACCCGGCACAGTCGGCGGTGGTGTCTACATGAACGCCGGCGCTTACGGTGGGGAGATCTGCCAGGTCTGCACCAGTGTGGATGTGATGGATTTAAGTGGAAATCTCACTACCTACACTGCAGAGCAGATGGCATTTTCCTATCGGCACAGCAGACTGGAAGACGAGGGTGGCATTGTTGTAAGTGCTGTATTTGCTTTAACACCGAAGCCTCAAGAGGAGATCAAAGCCCAAATGAAGGAACTGATGGCGAGGCGTTCGGCCTCTCAGCCTCTGGAGCTGCCGTCAGCCGGATCTGCCTTCAAGCGCCCTGTGGGTGGATATGCCGCTGCGTTGATTGATCAGGCCGGACTCAAGGGCTATCAGGTTGGTGGTGCTGCCATCTCCACCAAGCATGCAGGGTTTGCTGTGAATATGGGCGGAGCGACCGCTGAGGACGTTAAAAACCTGCTTGCACAGGTCTCAGATAAGGTATTTCAAAATTCCGGTATTCGCTTGGAACCGGAGGTTCGTATTTGGTAGAAAGAGAGGAGGTCAGCTATGGCTGTCTCATTTTCAGGCGCTGCAAAGGCGGAGGTATGCCGGACGCTGCCTCAAAAAAAGTGCTGCGCATTGGCCCAGTGCTTTGGAATTTTGCTGTTCTGCAACAGCTTCACCGGAAAAGGAATCCGTATTATCACGGAAAGCCGCGAATTTGCGCAATGCCTGCCGAAATTATTCAAGAAAGCCTTTGGGATTTCCTTTGACACCCTTCCGGACGAAGATGCGCCGGGCAAATTGGTCTTCCAGATCACGGACGGTGAAAAACTGTCTGCTGTGATGTCGGCTTACGGCTTTGATGTCAACGATACGCTGGCACTTCATGTAAATTTGCCCATTGTGGAGGAGGATTGCTGCAAGGCATCCTTTTTGCGTGGAGCCTTCCTGGCTGGCGGCAGCGTTACCGATCCGGTTAAGGGCTACCACATGGAGATTACCACCACCCATAGAAGTGTTGCCCGGGAAACCGAGGCGCTGATTCGTGAGATTTTGGAATTTACCCTTAAAACCGCACAGAGGGGCGGTGGACAGGTACTTTACCTTAAGCAGAGCGAGCTTATATCCGATTTATTGACGCTTCTGGGAGCACCGGTAGCGGCCATGGGCATCATGGAAGCACGCCTGGAAAAAGAGCTGAATAACAAGGTCAACCGTCGCTGTAATTGCGATGATGCGAATACCTCCAAGGTTGTGGAGGCCGCCCAGGAGCAGCTGGCGGCCATCCGTATTCTTCGGGATCGGGGGGATGTTGTCAAGCTGCCTGTCAAACTGCAGCAGGCCATTGCAGCCCGGGAGCAAAATCCTGAGGCATCCCTAACAGAACTGGCAGCCATGATGGAGCCTGCCATTACGAAGCCTGCTATGAACCACAGATTGAAGAAGATCGTAGAGCTTGCAAAGGAGGCTGGGTCATGAGCTTTGTGCATCTGCACGTACATACAGAATACAGCCTTCTTGACGGTGCATGCCGCATCGATCGTATGATGGAGCGGGTCAAGGAATTGGGTCAGACTGCCATTGCCATCACCGACCATGGCGTGATGTATGGCTGTATCGATTTTTATAAGGCCGCCAAGGCTGCCGGGATCAAGGCCATTATCGGCTGTGAGGTCTATGTGACCCGTCGCCGGATGGAAGACCGCGTTCACGGCATCGACAATGATCCTTACCATTTGGTGCTGCTATGCGAAAACCGCAAAGGCTATGAAAACCTGTGCAAGCTGGTTTCTGAGGCCTTTACCCATGGCTTTTACGGCAAACCCCGGGTTGACTTGGAATTGCTTGCGCAATACCGTGAGGGATTGATCGCTACCTCCGCATGTCTGGCAGGCGGTGTCGCCCAGTTCCTGCTGGAAGAGGATTACAATGCCGCGAAGGAATATGCCCTCAGGATGGCGGACATCTTTGGCCCGGAGCATTTTTACCTGGAAATGCAGGATCACGGCATTGAGGAACAGATCGCAGTCAATCAAGGCGTTCAGCGCCTGGCCCGGGAGACCGGACTACCCTTGATCGTCACAAATGACGCCCACTATCTGCGCAAAGAGGATGCAGCCATGCAGGATGTGCTTTTGTGCATCCAAACCGGCAAAACGGTGGACGATACCAACCGAATGAAATTCCAAACCGACGAATTCTACCTCAAAAGCGAAGAGGAGCTTCGTCAGCTGTTCCCAAATTGTGAGGAAGCCTTTGCCAATACGGCGAAAATTGCCGAAATGTGCAATTTGGAATTTACTTTCCATGAATATCACTTGCCGTCTTTCCCTGTGCCGGACGGCGTGACCAATGAGGAATATTTCCGTCAGCTTTGCTACGCAGGATTTGCGGAAAGATACCAAAATCCGCCACAGGAATATGTTGACCGGCTGGAATACGAGATCGGCATCATCAGCAAGATGGGCTATGTGAACTACTATCTCATCGTGTGGGATTTCATACGCTACGCAAAAGAGCAGGGGATACCTGTGGGCCCGGGACGCGGCTCCGGTGCAGCCTCCATTGTGGCGTACTGTATGCATATCACGGAAGTGGATCCCATGCAGTATGCGCTGATTTTCGAGCGTTTTTTGAACCCTGAGCGTGTCAGTATGCCCGACTTTGATACGGATTTCTGCCAGGAGCGCCGTCCGGAAGTCATCGACTATGTTATGCGCAAGTATGGCTCCGACCATGTGGCACAGATCGCTACCTTTGGTACGATGGCCGCCCGCGGTGCGATCCGGGATGTGGGACGCGCGCTGAATTTTTCCTATGCAGAGACGGATGTGGTTGCCAAGTTAGTGCCCACCACACTGCATATCACACTGAAGGAAGCGTTGGAGGTCAGCCCCAAGCTGAAGGAAATGTATGACGGTGACGAGCGGGTCAAACTGCTGATCGACACCGCCATGAGCCTGGAGGGCATGCCCCGCAACACATCCACCCACGCCGCAGGCGTTGTGATTACGGCGGATCCGGTGGATACCTATGTGCCGCTTTCCCGGAACGATGATACCATTGTCACCCAGTATACCATGACTACCATCGAGGAGCTGGGTCTGTTAAAAATGGACTTTTTGGGCCTGCGAAACCTGACGGTTATTGAGGATGCCCAAAAGGAAATTCAAAAGCTCAATCCGAGCTTTGACATTAGCAAAGTGCCGGACAATGATCCTGCTACCTTTGCCATGCTGGCAGAAGGCAAGACTCAGGGCGTTTTTCAGCTGGAATCTGCCGGTATCACCGGCGTGTGTGTGAATATGCGCCCCACGTCCATTGAAGATCTGACCGCTATCGTTGCCCTTTACCGGCCGGGTCCAATGGATTCCATTCCGACCTTTATTGCCAACAAGCTGGATCCCAGAAAGATCCGCTACAAAACACCCTTGCTGGAGCCGATTCTGAAGGTCACCTACGGCTGTATCGTCTACCAGGAGCAGGTTATTGCCATCTTTCAGGCACTTGGCGGTTATACAATGGGGCAGGCGGACAACATTCGCCGCGCCATCTCAAAGAAGAAAATGAAGGTCATTGAGGCCGAGCGCAAGGTTTTCGTATATGGCGATGCAGCACAAGGCATTCCCGGAGCAGTCGCCAATGGCGTAACAGAGGCTGCAGCCCAGTCCATCTATGATGAGATCGTAGAATTCGCAAACTATGCCTTTAACAAGGCGCATGCAGTTTGTTATGCAGTGGTTTCTTATCAGACGGCATATCTCAAGTGTCACTATCCGCACCAGTACATGGCGGCGCTCATGACCTCCGTTCTGGATTCCGCAACAAAGATCTCCGGCTACATTGCAGAATGCAAGGAAATGGGCATTTCTGTTCTGCCCCCGGATATCAACCATTCCGACGACCACTTTACCGTGGAAGGGGATGCTATCCGCTTTGGTTTGGGCGCAGTCAAGAATGTGGGCCGGGCACTGATCCGCACCATCTCTGCCAAACGAAATGTGGATGGCCACTTCAAATCCATGGAGGATTTCCTGCAGAGAATGGGCGAGGGTGAGCTGAACAAGCGCGCCGTGGAAAACTTCATCAAATGTGGTGCTCTGGATTGCTTTGGACATCACAGGAGCGAACTGCTTGCGGTTTACGACAGCATGATGGACAGTGTAGCATCCTCAAGGAAGAAGAATTTGGACGGTCAGATGGGTATGTTTGCCATGTTGGAAGATGACGACAAGGCCGCCTCCATTCCGATTCCTTCTCTGCCGGAGCTGAGCAGAGCGGATATGATGACCATGGAGAAAGAAACGACCGGTATCTATATTTCCGGGCATCCCATGGACGACTACCGCAGCCTTCTGAAAAACACACATGTTGTGCCCATTGGCGTTCTGATGAGTGAGGACAATCCTTACAAGGATGACTCCATTATCAGTGTTGCGGGCATCGTGCAAAGCGTTAAAATGAAGACGACACGAAATAACTCCATGATGGCGTATGTAACCGTGGAGGATGATACTGCGTCCATTGAAATGCTGGCGTTCTCCAATGTGTTGAGCCAATACGGAGGCTATTTGCGGGAAAACAGTCCGGTGGTCGTCACCGGAAGACTGTCTATACGGGACGAAAAAGAGCCGCAGATCGTCATCAACCGGGCACGGCCCATATCGGACTACGCGACCCAGTTACCTGAGGAGCCAGTCCCTGCGCCTGCTCAACCCACGGCAAATAAGCTATATTTGCAATTGAGCGGAGAAAATGACTCCCGCTACCGCAAGGTCAAAGCGATTCTCAATATGTTCCCGGGGGAGGCGCAGGTGGTTCTGTTCTTTGCAGATAATCGTACACGCCGGGGCACGCAGGTCAGCCTGGACAGCAGGATGCTTTCAGAGCTGAAAAATCTCCTGGGTGAAGCAAATGTGGTGTTGAAATAACTTTTCTTTTGGCGCAAAGTATGTTATAATTACTTTTTGAAAGGAGATGGTACTATGAATCGCAATAGAGTATGGATCACACTGCTTTTTGTGGTGACCATCTTATTGTGTGGATGCAGCATGCGCACCATCGATCAAATGTATGCAGTTCCCAAACGGTCAGAGGGGTATCTGAATCTGCAGAGCGCAATGGACAGCGCCATGTCAGGCTTGGAATACCATGCGCCCATTTCCGGCGAGCATCAGCAGCCGGTACAGATGGTGGATCTGGACGGAGACGGTTCTGATGAGTGTCTGGTCTTTGCCAAGGGCAGTGGCGAAAAGCCGTTGAAGATCTTGATTTTTTCACTGATACAGGACAAATATGTTTTGATCAACACCCTGGAAAACAATGGCACAGCCTTCGATCAGGTACAATATGTGAACTTTACCGGCAGAAACGGTATGGACATTGTGATCGGCAGGCAGGTCAGTGAGCAGGTCGTACGATCTGTGTCGGTATATAGCATGATCGACGGTAATCTCACACAAATGCTTACCACCCAATATACCCGTTTTATTACCACGGATCTGGATGCGGATGCACACAGTGAGTTAATGATCCTGCGCCCGGGTGAAGATCCTTCTGCCAATGGCATTGCAGAGCTGTATACCTTCAATGAGGGCGTTTTAGAGCGCTCGCCGGAGATCACCATGTCAGAGCCTGCCGACCGCATTAAGCGGATCATGGCCAGCAAGCTCAATGACGGTATTGAAGCGGTATATGTGGCCAGCGATGTGGATGGCTCCGCCATTATCACGGACGTGTATGCCCTGGTGAACGGAGTGTTCACAAATGTGAGCCTTTCAAACGAATCCGGCACCAGCGTTCAGACACTGCGCAATTATTATGTATATGCGGATGACCTGGATAAGGACGGAACGCTGGAGCTGCCGGATCTGATTCCTTTGGCCCGTCCGGACAGCACAGCCAGCAATAACCAGTATCTGATCCGTTGGTATTCCATGAATTCTGACGGAACAGAGGTGGATAAACGCCACACCTATCATAGCTTCACAGGTGGGTGGTTCCTGGAATTGCCCAACGAAGTTGCGAACAGTATCGGTGTGAATCAGTTTGGCAACAGTTATGAGTTTTATATAACAAGTGCCGACGGTACCCGATCCAACCTTTTCACACTTTATGTTTTTACCGGACAGGAGCGGGAAGAGCAGGCAATTTCGGACAACAGATTTGTGCTTTACCGCAATGAATCCATGGTCTTTGCTGCGCATTTGGATGTAACTTCTGCAGCGTACAATATGACCCAGGAATCCATGATCAATGCCTTCCATTTGATCACATTGGATCCTGCAAATGGGGAACTACAAAGGAGTTTATCATGAAAAAAGTATTGATTTTGGAAGATGAACTGAATATCCGCAGCTTCGTGGTCATCAATCTGAAGCGAGCCGGCTACGAGGTCGTTGAAGCCGGTACAGGTCAGGAGGCACTGGCTCTTTTGCAGAAGTACCCGGAGATCGGTGTTGCGATTCTGGACATAATGCTGCCGGATATGGACGGTTTTGAGGTTTGCCGCCGGATCCGTGCTACCAACAAGCAGATGGGCGTGATCATGCTCACTGCGCGTACACAGGAGATGGACAAGATCACAGGTCTTATGACCGGTGCCGATGATTACGTAACCAAGCCCTTTTCACCTGCTGAGCTGACAGCACGGATCGATGCGCTGTTCCGCCGGCTGGGCGGAGATGTAGTCGTCCCCAAGGAGGTGCTGACATACGGGCCCTTTGTGATGAATACCCGTAATCACACCCTGGAGAAGAACGGCAAGCGCATCAAGCTTACACAGGTGGAATATGCCATTGTCAAGCTGTTTATGCAGAATGCCGGTTCTGCGCTTTCCAGAGAGGATATTTTAACCGCGGTTTGGGGCAGGGAATATGATGGCGATTTGAAGATCGTGGACGTGAACATTCGCCGCCTGCGCGTTAAGATCGAGGACGACACAGCAAACCCCACCTATATTACGACAGTTTGGGGTCTCGGCTATAAATGGGGTGCATAACGACCCCGGAGGAGGAAAACCATGAAAAAAGAGTACGGTCTGCGCAGACGTTGGCTTTTGAATACCGTTGGGGTCATCTGCGCCCTGGGTTTGGTTTGCGTATTCGTGGTCACTATGGTTTTCTCCGCCTACTATTACTCAGGTATGACCTCAGATCTGAAATACCGCGCACAAACCACCGCGGCTTTCTTTGATGAATATCTGAATCAGAATTATCAGGAATATTACCAGGCTTGTGTGGATTATGTAAAAGGCTTTGAAAGCAAGAATACACTTGAACTGCAGTTTATTGATTCCCGCGGACAGATCGTAGCCTCATCCTACGGCATATGGCCGGGTGAATCGCCTACTACACCGGATATTTTTGATGCCATAACCACCAGAAAGACGCAAAGCTATGATGACCGCGATCCGTCTACAGGCGAGCGGATCATCGCGGTATCCTGTCCGGTGCTTTACAGTAACGGCGAAGTGATCGGTGTCATGCGCTATGTGACATCGACCCGGCTGCTGGATATTCAAATATTAAGAATCGGTGGTTTGGCCCTTGTGATGCTGGCCGTTGTAATGACCATAGTATTGTTCAGCAGCAATTACTACATTCGCACGATTTTGGTGCCGCTGAATGCCATCATCAAAAAGGCGAAACGCATCACCAGCGGCAGCTACGGTATGCAGATCCAGGTAAAATATGATGATGAGATCGGTGAGCTTGCGCAGACCATCAACGAAATGTCCGCGCAGATCAGCCAAAACGAGAAGATCCAGCGGGATTTTATTTCGTCACTGTCCCATGAGCTGCGCACACCGCTGACGGCCATCGCCGGCTGGAGTGAAACCTTGCTTGCCGGTGATACCTTGGATCCGGAAACGGAACGGGGCATGAAAATTATTTCCCGGGAAACAAAGCGACTGACCGAAATGGTGGTTGAGCTGCTGGATTTCACCCGTATCCAGGATGGCCGCATGACGTTGAACATGCAGGAATCTGATATCCGCAGCGAATTTGAAGACACTGTTTATATGTATTCCAGCCGTCTTACTCAGGACAACATATCTTTGGAATATTTGGACAACGACGATGACATTCCGGAGATCATGTGTGATCCGGAGCGTATGCGCCAGGTATTTCTTAACATTTTGGACAATGCTGCAAAGCATGGCGGTTCCGGCGAGAGGATCGAGGCCTCCATGCATTTGGAGGATGAGAATGTGGTCGTTCGTATCCGTGACTTCGGTCCCGGAATCCCGGACGATGAAATACCTCTGGTTAAAAAGAAATTCTATAAGGGCAGCTCCCGTGCCCGGGGAACCGGCATCGGTCTGGCGGTTTGTGATGAGATCGTCGAAATGCATCGTGGTACGCTGACCCTTGAAAATGCCGAGGGCGGCGGTACACTGGTCACAGTGAGCCTGCCGGTCTCACAATAAGGAAGGAACTTTATGAGCAAAGACAATACGCAGTCCTGCTGCGAAAAATTTAAGACCAGCATTGGCGGTCAGGCACTGATCGAAGGCATTATGATGCGCGGCCCGGAAAAGGACGCAGTAGCTGTGCGCACCGGCGATGAGATCAAGCTTGAGGTCACTGCACGGAAGATACGCCCCAAAAACTCCTTTGCCACCTGGCCGCTGATCCGCGGTGCTGTGAACTTCTTTGATTCCCAGGTGGTGGGTGTTAAGGCGCTGATGCGTTCTGCAGATCTGTCTCCGGAGGGTTTGGAGGAGGAAGAGCCTTCCAAATTCGATCTTTGGCTGGAAAAGAAGCTTGGCAATGAAGCTTTTCAAAAGATGATCCTTGGCATTGCTGTCTTTTTCGGTTTGGGCTTGTCGATATTGCTGTTTTTTATGCTGCCCATGGTCATCGTTGGTTTTTTGGACCGTTGGGTGCACAATAATTTGGTGCTGAACCTCATTGAGGGTGCGGTGCGCATGTGTATTTTTATGGCATATATGCTCCTTGTATCCCGCATGAAGGATATGAAGCGGGTATTTGCCTATCACGGCGCGGAGCACAAGACCATCCGATGCTACGAGGCAGGTCTTCCGCTGACAGTTGAGAATGTTCGCCGGCAAACACGGCTGCATCCCAGGTGCGGCACCAGTTTCCTGTTGGTTGTCATGGTGATCTCCATTTTGGTGTTCTCTGTGGCATCATCGCTTCTGCTGATGCTGATCCCCGGACTGGCTGCTCTGCGTGGAACATTTTGGTACCGTTTGATTATGATCCTGTTCAAATTGCTGCTTTTGCCCCTGGTCGTATCCATCACATATGAGATCAACCGCTGGGCCGGACGGCATGATAATTGGTTTACAAAGATCCTGACGGCACCGGGAATGTGGCTGCAGAATTTCACCACCAATGAGCCGGATGATTCCATGATCGAAGTGGGAATCACTGCGGTTCAGGCGGTTCTTCCCCAGGAAGAGGGGGCAGACCGTTGGTAAAGACCTATTCCCAGCTTTATCTGGATGCCAGAAAGACCATTATGGCCACAGAGGATGCTCAGTCTGCAGGAATGCTTGCCAGGCAGCTGTTATGCCATGTCTCCGGCAAAACCCAGGAGCAGATATTGGCTTCGCGGGAGCTGTACGCTTCGGAAGAAATTTGCCAACATATGGACGCGCTGACAGCCCGCTTGATCGCAGGCGAGCCCCTTGCCTATATTCTTGGGGAATGGGAGTTTTACGGACTGCCGCTGTATGTGGACAGAAATGTTTTGATTCCAAGAGACGATACCTGCGCTGTGGCAACCCTTGCCATCCAGAAGGCGTTGTTTCTGAGCAAGGATCCCCGGGTCCTTGATCTTTGTACCGGCTCGGGCTGCATTGGTTTGGCGATCGCCAGCCGTGTGAAGGATGCCCGGGTCACTCTGGCAGATGTCTCAAAAGAGGCACTTGCTGTTGCCAAAAAGAATATTGTTCGAAATCACCTGTCCGGGCGCGTATCCTGCATCCAGGCAGATGCACTGAAAAAGCCCTCGGCTTTTTTGGGAAAATTCGACATGATCGTTTCCAATCCACCCTATATCACTGCGCAGGAGATGCGTGAGCTGCCCCGCAGTGTAAGCGACTTTGAGCCACATCTCGCTCTTTTTGGGGGCGAGGATGGACTGGATTTCTATCGCGCCATCGCGAAAAACTATGCCCAGGCATTGAAGCCCGGTGGATACCTGTGCTTTGAATTTGGCATGGGGCAGGGTGACGGCGTTTGCCGTATTCTGGAGGAAAATCAGTATACCATTCTGGAAAGAACCAGAGATTATAACCACATTGAGCGTGCGGTGATCGCCCAGCTCAACAGGAAGGAAGATTAACATGGCTACGAAAAAGACTGTTTATGAAGCACCCACCCCGGCATCCGATAAGAAGAAGGCACTGCAAACTGCCCTTTCTCAGATTGACAAAAACTTCGGCAAGGGAACGGTTATGCGTCTGGGCGACCGCCCTGAAATGAATGTGGAGGCCATTCCCACCGGATCTCTGGCCTTGGATGCCGCACTTGGCATTGGCGGCGTACCCAAGGGCCGTATCATTGAGATTTACGGACCGGAATCCTCCGGTAAGACCACGCTTGCCCTGCATATTTTGGCAGAAGCGCAAAAAATGGGCGGCGAGGTTGCATTTGTGGATGCCGAGCACGCATTGGATCCTGTCTATGCAGCTGCGCTGGGTGTTGATATCGACAACCTGCTGGTCTCCCAGCCGGATACCGGTGATCAGGCGCTGGAGATCACCGATGCGCTTGTGCGCTCCGGCGCCATTGACGCCATCGTTGTGGACTCTGTTGCCGCATTGGTTCCCAAACAGGAGATTGAGGGCGAGATGGGTGATGCATTCGTTGGTGTCCAGGCACGTTTGATGTCCCAGGCCCTGCGTAAGCTGGCAGGTGCGATCTCCAAGACAAACTGCGTGGTCATCTTCATCAACCAGCTGCGTATGAAGATCGGTGTAATGTACGGTAATCCGGAAACCACCACCGGCGGCAATGCTCTGAAATTCTACGCTTCTGTCCGTCTGGATGTACGTCGTACAGAGTCCATTAAGGAAGGCGGCAATGTGATCGGCAACAAGACCCGTGTCAAGGTTGTCAAAAATAAGGTCGCACCGCCGTTCCGTGAGGCGTATTTCGATATTATGTATGGCCAGGGCATCAGCAAATGGGGAGAATTGGTCGACCTTGCCGTGCAGATGGACATTGTACAGAAAAGCGGCAGCTGGTTCAGCATGGGCGAAGAGCGCATTGGCCAGGGCATCAGCTCTGTGAAGGATTATCTGATGGCAAACCCCGACATTGCTGAACAGGTGGAGGCCCAGGTTCGTGAAAATCTATTGAAGAATAGCTCAATGCAGGGCAAGGCACCTGCTAAGGCTGCAGAACGTCCTGTTGCTGTGAGCGCAGACGATTTCGATGATGAGGATTAAATCCTTAGCAGCATCCCCGGACCGTGCCGGACGCTACCGTGTCGTCCTGGAGGACGATTCGGTATTGCGCCTGTACCGGCAGACCGTTGAAGATTTTGGCCTGTATGCGGGCATGGAGCTGTCTGACGAGCAGATGCAAATGCTACAAACCGCAGCAGGGGAGATGTCTGCAAAAATGCGTGCAGTACGCATCGTTGCCGCATCCAGTGTTTCTAAGCGGGATCTTGAGCATCGACTGATCCAAAAAGGGGAGGACCCTGAGCAGGCTAAAGCGGCCGTTGACTGGATGAGCGATATGTCCCTTTTGGATGATGGCAAAACTGCGCAGCAGATCGTATCCCGCTGCATTAGTAAAGGCTACGGTCTTTCCAGAGCAAAGCAGGCATTATATGAGAAGCGGATCCCCAGGGAGCTTTGGGATGCTGCCCTGGAGGGATATCCTGAGCAAATTGACAAGATAATGGATTTCTTGGAGTCCCGGTTGGGAGATGCACCTTCTGATCAGGAAGTGAAGCGAGCGATCGATGCGCTGCTGCGCCGTGGCCATTCCTATGGCAGTATCCGCAGAGCAATGCAGGAAATGACCATGGATCCCAAAGAATATCCGGAGGACTAGTATGGCAAATATCGGTTTTATATCCCTTGGCTGTGCCAAGAATCAGGTTGACTGTGAGCGGATGATGTACCGCGTGCAGGAGGCAGGACACACTGTGCTGGCGGATCTGACCAACGCAGACATAGTGGTCATCAATACCTGCGGCTTCATTGATTCAGCAAAGAGTGAAGCGATAGATTTCATCTTACATACAGCGGCCCTGAAAGCTGATGGTCTGGTTGGCAAAATTTTGGTGACCGGCTGCCTTTCCCAGCGGTATCAGGATGAGATCTTTGCACAGCTGCCGGAGGTTGACGGCATTTTGGGAACTGGCAGCTATACGCAGATCGTACCGGCCATTGAAGCCTTGCTGGCCGGTCAGTCTGTGAAGCATTTTGACAGCATCGACGCACCGGAGGTGGAGACCGGTCGAATCCTGACGACCCCGGAGCATTATGCATTTATTAAGATCGCAGAGGGCTGTGACAATCGCTGCAGCTACTGTATCATACCGTACCTGCGTGGAAAATTCCGCAGCCGTCAAATGGATGATATCCTTTATGAGGCACGGCTTTTGGCCGCATCCGGTGTAAAGGAATTGATCGTGGTTGCACAGGATACCAGCCGTTATGGCACAGACCTTCCGGAGCATAAGCGGCTTCTGCCGGAGCTTTTGCGGCAGCTGTGTCAGATCGACGGCTTTCACTGGATCCGACTGCACTATGTATATCCCGACGAAATTGACGACGAGCTGATCCAGGTGATGGCCAGTGAGCCGAAAATCGTGAAATATTTGGATATCCCAATCCAACATTGCAACAGCAAAATTCTCAAGCTGATGAACCGCCGTGGCGACGGTGAATTCCTGCGGGAATTGTTTGCTAAGCTACGGTCACATATTCCGGGATTGATCCTGCGTACCAGTGTTATAACCGGCTTGCCTGGGGAAGGGGAGCAGGAGTTTGCAGAACTGTGTGATTTTCTGAAGGAGCTGCGGCTGGAACGTGTAGGCGCGTTTGCCTTTTCCCCGGAGGAAGGAACACCAGCCGCGCAAATGGAGCATCCGGATGCCTCTGTTGCCCAGGAACGGGCAGATATCATTGCCGGTATTCAGTCACAGATCATGGACGAATGCGCACAGAAAATGCTGGGAAAGACCGTTGAAGTTCTTGTGGACGGCTATGATGAGGAATATGGCCAATATTATGGACGGACCTATGCGGACTCACCGGATATTGACGGCCGTGTTTGGCTGGCCAGCGAGGATGATCTTTCGGAGGGGAGCTTTGTCAGAGTATGTCTGGATGGCATTGTTGACGGAGACCTGTCCGGCTATGTTTTGGAGGAATGAATCGTGACAACTGCAAGTAAAATTACTCTGGTTCGGGTTGCTTTCATCCCGTTGCTAATGGTTTTGATGACTTTAAGCGGCGGTGGCTCCAATATCTGGATGTGGCTGTCTCTGGCACTGTTTATTATCGGCAGCATTACGGATTACATCGACGGTCATATTGCCAGAACCCGCAATCAGGTTACGGATTTCGGAAAGTTTTTGGATCCTCTCGCTGACAAGCTGCTGGTCATTGCCGCCATGTGCATGTTCTGCCAGTGGGGTATGATGCCTGCGTGGGCTCTTATGCTGGTTCTGACCCGGGAATTTGCGGTGACGGGACTGCGTCTTGTGGCAGTGGGTAAGGGAAAAGTCATTGCTGCCGGCTGGAGCGGAAAGGTCAAAACCGCCAGCACCATGGTAGGACTGTGTGTTTGGATGGCCTTTCCCGGTGTGGCATGGCTGTCCTGGGTGATCATTGCGGTGATCGTGATTACTACCATTTATTCCGGTATTGAGTACTTCATCCAAAACTGGAAATGCCTTTGGGATTAAGCAAAAAATCCGGAGCAATGCTCCGGATTTTCCATGGATCATGATTGTGAGGTAAGGACATGAACATAAAAGAAGTTGCTGAGGTGCGCCGCCATATCCGTCGCGATCGCAGCAATATGACAGCCATCTACGGCTGCTACGTCAATGATGACAAGCAGATCATTTCGGAATTTCGCAGCAGCACCGGTATGATGTCGGAAAATGAGGGGGATAAATATTTTGGACTTCTGCGCAAGACCCTCTCCGGTACGATCGGTAAGCATCTGATCGATATTTCCTTCAAGACTTCTCAGGTGATGGACAGTCCCGAGCACAAGCTGCTCATGGGATTGCGCCAGAGCAGCCTCGCCGATGAGGCATTACGCACGGAATTCTATCAAAAGGTTATAGAAACGGTTTCTTTGGATCAGGCATACCTGATTTTACTTGGATGTGATACCTATGATGTTCCATTTAAGAAGGACAGCAGCGGCGAGGATTCCAATGAGTCGTACAAATTCCTGTTATGCGCCATTTGTCCTGTGAAGCTGACAAAGGCAACTCTGCACTATGTGCCGGAGGAAAAGCTCTTCCACGATGGCGGCATCACCAATGTGGTGGGGTCCCCGGAACTTGGCTTCCTGTTTCCGGCCTTTGATAACCGGGCGACCAACATCTATAATGCACTGTACTACACCCGTAGCGTCAAGCAGAGCCACGAAGCCTTTGTGGACATGATCTTTCATACCCCCATTCCAAAGCCGGCTGAAGCGCAAAGGAAGTCCTTTGAGGCGATCCTCAGCAATGCGCTTGCTGAGGAGTGCAGTATGGAGGTTGTGCAATCCGTACATGAGCAGCTTGCCCAACGAATTGCACTGCACAAGGAAAGCAAGGTCGCAGAGCCATTGCTGATCTGCAAAGAGGATGTGACAGAGGTACTGACCGGCTGTGGTATCACAGACGCGCATATGTCAAAGTTCAGCGTGGATTATGACGAGGCCTTTGGCTTTGAAGCACCGGTTCATCCGAAAAACATTATTGATGAAAAGAAATTTGTGATCAAGACTCCGGATGTTTCCATCAAGGTCGCGCCGGACCGTACAGACCTCATCGAGACCCGGGTGATCGGCGGCGTAAAGTACATTCTCATCAATGCTGAAGAGGATGTGGAGGTCAACGGCGTCAGCATTAGGATTCATGACGGCAATGCATTGCCTGTTTAATTGGGAGGTAACTCATGCAGTTAAAGAAATATGCCCGGTATCAAGTAGATTTCTCCAGTAAATGGACCACCTCGTTCGGCGTACTGATGGGCTTGTCTTTCTTTCTTCGTATTGTCTACTACTTTGGACTGAAAAGCCTGCGGGATGTGGGATTCATTGAGCTTCTCACATCAGCTCTTGTGGGCATTATTCTGTGCGGCGGCACAGTTGTGATGCTGAATGTTCTGCGCAGAAATGCGCCGGGACTGTACGGCATTATCGGAGCTGTACAGTGCCTGTTGGTTTTTGTCGTCACCTGTACCACCGGTAATTGGGGAAGGATCATTTTGGCACTTGTGTGGTACACACTGACTGCTGTGATCCTGCTGATCACGGTCAGCGGAAATCTGCCGGGCAGGCTGCTGGCCGCACTGATGTTTGCGGTCTGTGTCATTGTAAGATTGCTGTTCTTCGACCTTGGGCACTTGGGAATCATATCCTGGGTGAAGGAGCTTGCAGTGCTGTCGTCACTTTCAGCAGTTGCTTGCTTTGTAATGGGGTTGAAGCCCTCGAAACACGGAAAATGACATAATAATGGCGTGCTGCAACAGCAGCACGCCATGACTTTTATTTGGAATTATTTACAATGGACACGACCAGGTCCGCTGCCTCATCAACGCCGATCACTGCCGTGTTTAGACACAGGTCATAGTTTTCAGCGTCACCCCAGGTGCGGCCTGTATAGTGCTGATAGTTGACACTGCGGCGCTTATCCTTTTCCTGTAAACGGGCAACCGGACTCTTTTCCGATTCGCCGTACAGCCGCACGATTCGGTCGGCCCGGAAATCCATATCCGCATGGATATAAACATGCAGTGCATCCTTACGGTCCTTCAGGATATAGTCCGCATTCCGGCCTACGATTACACAGGGTCCTTTCTCCGCCAGCTGCAAAATGGCGTTGCATTGGATGCTCCAAAGAAAATCTGCCGTGGACAGTCCGTTCATCACGCCGGGAACGCCGCTGGATGCAAAGGCATAGGAAAGAATGCTCTTACCGGGAGAATGTTCACCGTGTTCCTCCACAAATTTGGGTGCAAATCCGGATTCCAAAGCGATTTGCTCGACCAATTCCTTGTCATAGAAGGGGATTCCCAGCTTTTCTGCGATCTGACGGCCGACGCTTCTGCCGCCACTGCCAAACTGTCTGCTGATGGTGATGATTGTCTTTTTCATAAACAAACCTCCTTATTAATTTGCGGAACTGTTGGATGATTAAATTCCCTCATCCACTGGGAAAAACTGCTTCAGGAAGGTAAGAACCGTCTGTTCATAGCGTTTAGGCTCGACAATATAGCTCAGGCCATGGCCGGCATCCATGAAGGTGACCAGTTTTGTGCATCCGTTGGACATTTCGTGGATATGATGACTCATTTCACAGGGAACGAAGCGGTCATCATCTCCGTGCAGCAAAAGGATCGGCACAGGAGAAACGCTGGCGGCAGCAGTGGCACTGTATTGTTCCAAATTGAAACCGGCAAAGACGCGCGCAGCAAACCGAATAAATGGATACACAAGCTTAACAGGGAAGTGCCGGTCTTTACATACCTGCCATATAATTTCATCCGGCGCAGAATAGGGACTGTCTGCAAGGATGCATTTGACATTGGCGGGCAGAGGCAGTGCAGCTGCCATGATGACGGTGGCTGCACCCATGGAAAGACCGGATAAGATGATGGGTGTGTGGTTTCCGAACCGTCCGTTGATATAGCGGATCCAGGATAGACAGTCGCGTCGCTCCAATACGCCAAAGGTGATCACGTGTCCGCCACTGTTGCCGTGTGCCCGCTGATCTACGGCAAGCACATTCATACCCAGCTTGCGTGAGAGCGCAAAGCCACCTGCGCAATCCCGCAAAGCCATGCTCCGGTAGCCGTGAAAAATGATCTTTACAGGTGCACCGTCCTTCATATGATAATAACGACCATAAAGTGTCAGACCATCAAAGGATCTGATCGTCACTGCCTCAAAGGGGATCTGCTCCATGCGGCGGGTACTGGCATAGATTTGTTCCTGTACCTCCAAAAACTGCTGACCGTGAAGTTGGCAGTAAGGATCCTGCTTCTTCCTATTGGATGCGTAAAAGCAGGTATGGAAGCAATACAGGCATATGCCAACACTTGAAAGTATCAGTACCATTAAGATTATAAATAGTATCATATCCTGTCACCTATTAACTGTTCTGGTTTTATTATATCGGCTTTTCTCTCTGACGTCAAGAAAGTATGGAAATATTCTGAAAAGGATGATATAATAGCTCTATCAAACACCGGAGGTAGATAGCATGAAAAACTTTATTGATCCGTTTGATTATGCAGGGGAGTTTGCCAAGCATATGGGCAAGGGCATCCTCCTGACCACCAAGGCAAAAGGCATGGTCAACACCATGACCATCGGTTGGGGAACAGTCGGCATTGAGTGGGGCAGACCCATGTTCGTTGCTTATGTACGTGAAAGCCGTTACACCCGTCAGCTGTTGGATGAAAACCCGGAGTTTACAGTGAATTGTCCGGTAGCGCAGATCGACGGCAAGATCCTCGGCTTGTGCGGAACCAAATCCGGCCGCCAGATGGATAAAATCAAGGAATTGGGACTGCATACGGAAGAACCGGTGAATATCTCTGTTCCCGGAATCAAGGAACTGCCTTTAACACTGGAGTGCAGGGTGGTATATCGGAATCCGCAGCCCACACAGCAGCTTCCACAGGAGATTTTGGACCGTTATTACCCTGAAAAGGATGGTGTACGGGATTTCCATTACGCCTACTACGGCGAGATCGTCAGCGCATATATCATCAAGGAATAAGCACAGCCCCGGTATACTCCGGGGCTGATTTCTTTATTCAGTGGTTAAGCTGTATTTCTGACTGTACAGCTTGTAGGCGTGGTCAAAGTTCATGGAATCCTTGTGCATCATGCGAACAGCCTCATGCTGATTCATGTTGTGGTTTGCCATGTCCAGAACACACACCGCCACATTGGAGCTGTGGTCGGAGATCCGTTCCAGGCCGGTGAGCAGATCTGCCCAGACAAAGCCTGCCTCAATGGAACACTGGCCCTTTTGCAGGCGATGGATATGGCGGGAACGGAGGCTGTCCTTCAGGTCGTCCACGACCTCCTCCAAGGGTTCGACCTGATCGGCAATGGAAAGATCTCCTGTAATAAATGCATCCCTGGCAAAGCCGGCTACCTCGCTGACGGCAGCGCAGATCACAGACAGTTCTTTTCTTGCGCTTTCGCTGAAGGCCATTTCCTTTGCGCTCAGCTCCTCAGCAGCTTCCACCAGATTTACGGCATGGTCGGTGATCCGTTCAAAGTCGCCGATGACCTTCAGGAGTCCTGCAGCTTCCACGCTGTCATCCTCGTTAACAGCTTGTGTGCTGAGTTTTACAAGATAGGAGCCGAGAATGTCCTCGTAATGATCCGTTTTGTCCTCCAGTGCGCGAACAGAAGCAGCCAGTTCTTCAGAATAATGATTCATGCATTCTATGCCCTTATCCAGCGCTTCAATGGCGCAATTGGCCATATCGGCACACAGCATCCGGCAACGCTCCAATGCAATGGGGGGAGTCGCAAGCAACCGTTCGTCCAGCTCTTCCACCATTTCCGGCTTCTTGTCGTCGGGGATCAGCTTCACTGCCAGCTTTTCCAGAACACGCCCCATGGGCAGCAGAACGATCGTGCAGATCAAATTAAACAGCGTATGGCAGATGGCAATGTTAAACTGATTTGCAGAATCATTGAGGATGGCAGGCGAGAACAGTGCATCAGCAAGCATAAACAGTACCAGGCACACCAATGTGCCGATGATATTGAACAGCAGATGCAGGATGCTTGCCCGGCGGGCGTTCTTATTTGTACCTACGGAGGAGATCAGCGCCGTTACACATGTTCCGATGTTCTGACCCATGATGATGGGGATCGCTGCGCCAATGCTCACCTGGCCGGTTGCAGACAGTGCCTGCAGAATACCAACGGAAGCAGAGCTGGACTGAATGGCAGCAGTCAGCACCGCGCCGGCGAGAACACCGAGGATGGGATTACGGAACAGCAGGAACAGCTGCTGAAATTCAGGCACATCCTTCAGACCCTTTACCGCAGCAGACATGGTTTCCATGCCAAACATCAGTGTCGCAAAGCCCAGAAGGATCATACCGGTATCTTTCTTCTTGTCGTTCTTGCAGAACATATAGAAAATGATACCGATCAGCGCGAGAATCGGGGTAAAGGAGCTGGGCTTTAACAGCTGCATAAAGACATTGCCGCTGTCGATTGCGCCAAGGCTCAAGATCCAGGCCGTCACAGTTGTTCCCACATTGGCACCCATGATCACATTGAATGCCTGGGCGAGTGTCATCAGTCCGGAGTTAACGAAACCGACGACCATAACTGTCGTAGCTGAGGAGCTCTGGATAACAGCTGTAACGATCAGGCCGGTGAGAAATCCGGTCAAGCGATTTGTGGTCAGCTTACGAAGCAGGGTACGCAGTCCGCTGCCGGCCCTGCGCTCCAGGGCCTGACCCATCAGGTTCATGCCGAAGAGGAACAGACACAGACCGCCAATCATTTCCAATAAATCAAATAGATCCATATGTTGGATACCTCCTGCGAGAATGTCGCAATTATGCCAAATTTAGTATATCACAGCCCGTTAAAATAGAAAACTGTATTTTTTTACAAATTTCTTGAAATAAGAAGAACCGGTCTTTTGCATATTATTTAGTTGTTGCCGCACCGGGAATGAAAACTGCTCCCTGGAAGTTGACAGAAGCGGCCGAATGTTCTATAATCAAGTAAACCATTGGAAAGAGGTAGATTCCATGAAAGAAACCTACATTACAAGAAGAGTAAAGCTGATGCAGAACAAGCAGGGCCCCTGTCTCGTGTGTGTGTTCTCCGGCACTGCTCCCATGAAATCCCTGGATGCCGCCTATCCCTTTTTTGTGGATCGGAACTTCTATTATCTGACGGGTATCGAGCGGGAGAACATGATTTTGCTGCTCCGTAAGAACCACTTGGGCGAGGTAAGTGAAACACTTTATATTGAGCCTTATGACGAAGTGCTGGCCAAGTGGGTCGGTGGCCGTATGCGCGCTGATGAAGCAACCGCCATCTCCGGAATTGTGACTGTTTCCGACATTGGCAACTTTACTGCCCAGTTGAACAGCATCATTGAATCCAGCCGTGGCACCGGAAAGATGCAGGTTTATTTGGATCTGTGGCGTCATAAAGAGGATCAGCCGGATACACCTGCACATACTCTGGCAGCCCGGCTGCAGCAGCGGTATCCCGCTGTGGAGATCCAGGATCTGTTTGGGGATATGGTCGCCATGCGCATTATTAAATCAGAGGAAGAGCTGGAGCTCATGCGTAAGGCTCAGGATACCACCTGTAACGCCATCATTGCCATGATGAAGCATGCCCGGCCCGAGATGAATGAGCGTGAGCTGGAGGGGGCATTTGACTTCTCACTGAAAAAGCAGGGTGTTCGTGATCACGCCTTCACCAGCATCGTTGCCGGCGGCGGACGCGCCACGACACTGCACTACGACAGCAATGACCAGATCGTCCATGATGGCGAGCTGGTTCTCATTGACCTTGGCGCCGCTGAGGGCAATTACAGCGCTGATATTTCCCGAACTTTCCCCATCAACGGAAAGTTTACCCCGCGCCAAAAGCAGATCTACAACACGGTTCTGAGCGCACAGCAGATCGTTATGGCGAATGCCAAGCCCGGTATTACCACCGGTCAGCTCAATCAGATGGTGATCGACTACTATGAATCGCGTTTGGATGATTTGGGACTGCGCAAGGACGGCAAAGGTGTTCGTGATTACTACTACCACGGCGTAAGCCACAGCCTTGGCCTGGATACCCACGATATCAGCATGGGGAGAAATGTGGTTCTGCAGCCCGGTATGGTCATCACAGTAGAGCCCGGCTTGTATATTGAAGAAGAGGGGATCGGTGTACGCATCGAAAATGATGTTCTGATCACAGCTGACGGCATTATCGACTTGTCTGCCCAGATCCCGAAAACTGTTGAAGAGATCGAAGCCATAATGGCTGAATAATGATTCAGAGGGTGTTGCAAATGCAACACCCTCTGTTTTTTGTTACCAAATGACCACTCTCTTGGAAGGAGCGATATACATACCGTCAGACTTCTTGACATTGAAGGTGGTATACCATTCCGGGAAGTTTCTCGGAGGCATATTGGCACGCAGGTAGCAAGGACCGTGCACATCCACCTGAAGAAGCAGTGCCTGATATTCGGGTTTCGCCTTCTGGCACCATACTCTTGCCCAGTTTGCAAAATACTCCTCAAAGGAAACGCCCTCGGAGTTGGACATGATGTCCAGGGTAACAGCCATACCGCCGTTGTCGGCAATATTCTCGCTGACTGTAAACTTGCCGTTCACAGTACCCCAGGGAAGCTCAATGCCGTCAAACTGCTTGATCATGGCATTGACCTTTTTGTTGAACTTCCGCTCGTCGGCCTTGGTCCACCAGTTATTCAGATTGCCAAGCTCATCACATTTTGCACCGTTGGAGTCAAAGGCGTGGGAGATCTCATGACCGATCACCGCACCGATACCACCCAGATTTTCGCTTCTGGTCTGGTTGATGGAGTAGAAGGGAGGCTGCAAAATGGCAGCGGGGAAGGTGATGTCATTTACAAACGGATCGTAGCAGGCATTGACCATATGTCCCGGCATTGCCCAGTGGGTACGGTCAACTTCCTTATCCAGCTTGGCAAAGTTTTCCTCCATACGGATTCTTTTCAGAGAAGAAACGATGTCAAACAGGGACTTGCTTTCATCAAATACCATCTTGTTGTAGATCTCTTCCACACGGTCAGGGTAGGCCAGTTTCAGACCCATCTTAGAAAGCTTCAAGATAGCCTTGTCCTTGGTGGCTTGCTCCAAAATATCATTGGTAGCAATGCGCTTCTGATAGGTAGCAACGATCTGCTGTACGATCTCGGTAATATCCTTCTTAGCCTCTTCACCGAAATACTTTTCACCGTAGTACAGACCAACAGGCTCGCTGTACATGGCAGATGCCAGCTGATATGCATACTTTTCGGGGGAAGAGATGGCTGCGATGCCGGACAGGGCTCTGCGGAAAGCGCCGCCTAAGTCGCGCAGTTCCTCGGACAGCAGGCTGCAGCTACCCATCAGGGTATCCACATAGGCCCAGTTTTTGTACATTTCAAAGGTTTCCTGATTGAAAATCTCCTTGAAATTCTTGAAGTAACGGGGCTCTGTCACGATGATCTCTTCAGGCACAAAGCCAAAAATGTCCTTCAACAGTTTCTTCAGATTCAGAGGCTTGACCATGCCGGCAACCCGTCCGGTCTTCATAGGGTTGTACATCTTGACATACTCAGACCACTCCTCTTGGCTCTTGGCGTACTTTGCGATGAGTGCGTCGAAGGCGAGGGTGTCTCTGATCAGAGCATCAATTTCTTCCTCGCTGTGGCCTGCGATGGCCAGAACCTGCTTTGCAAATCCGCTCCACAGATTCAGCAGCTGATCTCTCTGCTGTTCGTTTTTATAATAAGAAACGTCAGGCAGGATCACAGATGCACCCTGGATCATCACACAATGATGGGTGGTGTCCTTCATGTTGGCTTCTACCATAATGTTCAGGGGCAGTGCAATATTCTTAAGAATCAGTTCCTTGGTGTGGAGATTGAAGCTGCGCATAGTGTTCAGCTTCTTCAGAATGGAAAGATTCTTCAGCGCAGGCTTGATGCCGTGCTTTTTCTTCCGCTTTACATCCTTGGCAAGTCTGTACAAGGTGCAGGCTCTGGCCAAATGCTCGTTGGGATAGGAGGCCTCCTTGCACATATCGTTAAACTCACCGATCATAAGCTTTTCCACATCGGTGCTGAGGGCAGCAAAGCCACCTGCAACGGGCATATCGTCGGGAATGACCAATTCCTCCAGCTTAGCCTGGTTGACATAGGTATACAGGTCATCTTGAATTCTTACTTTTTCCATGATTGTCTCCTTTATGTGAAAAGTAGTTATGTTAGAAACAGCGTATTTATTATACCAAAGCAAACAGATTTTGTAAATAGAAAGTTATATACCCATATTCTGTTCTACGGATGGTATCACCCACAGCTAAGGCATTGAATTCCCCCCGAGCCTAGAGGCCCGAGGGGGTGCGGTTTACATGTCAAATGCAGGATTCATGCAGTATACATTTTTTTGATTCAGCCGTTCGCGCAGCTGCTGCAGGCTTTCGCCAAACCGCTGGAAGTGTACGACTTCCCGCTGCCGAAGGAACTTGATCACATCGTTTACATCCGGATCATCGGACAGACGCAGAATATTGTCATAGGTCACCCGTGCTTTTTGTTCTGCTGCTACCTCATATAGCCAACTTCAAAACATAATGGGGGACAAGCTATTCGAATTTGTTGTTACACACAAAGATCCTGCCACCAGTGTCTGGAGCAGGATCTTCTACTTTTTATTAAAAAGATAATATTTATATACGACTACTGTAGCATTTTTTGTTCTTGGCGAAATGCGACAGTTATGTGTCGCACGGTTTTTCAGATACACCTATGGTGTTCAATAAATTTGATTATGAAGGGAAACGAGGGGAAAAGGCGGTTTCCGGAAAGAAAAAAGTTTGGAACTTTCTTATGAAATCCGAAAAGAACAAACATTTTTGCGGAAAATGATTATTGGGAGGCGGTTTCCCGGGAACCCGGCCCCCTTTAAGAAGATAATTCGAAAAGATATCCGGAACCTTACGATTTCATACCGCCGTGGTCATAAAAAGAGGTTCGGAACCTTGTTTGATTTTTTCGGGAACCTTAAATGAGGGGTCGGAAACTCCCGTTTCAGTGGATTTTGATGATTGTGACGTGGTGCAAGAGAGATGAAGAAATACAGGAAAACTATAAAATTTTTCTTCCTGTCAAACGCGCCAAAAGCACAAAAACAATAGGTGCAGGCTTCTCTTCCTCTAAGAAAGTATTTGAGAAAATAGAGGCAACGCAAGACCTCTCATGGCTTTTGACAATACAAGAAAAAAGATGAAGAAATATGAGATAAGGATGTAGCCCTTTTCTCATCTCAACCAATTACCTTGATTACAAGAAAAGACAAACCTGCAATCAGCCAATCCCAAAGCCTATTCTGTATTACTTCTTTTTCGTTACTGTACCGATTGCTGGTACGGATCTTTCGATCCGATAGTTTTATCTCTTTTGTTTCTTTGCCTAATATGAGATGACGTACGGAGTCTGCATTCTCATCCTATTGTTCTATTCTCTCAATCCAGTAAGTGACGGCCTTAGCAATAGAGCAATATACGAAATACAGGCTATTCTTTGCTATGTGCTGTAAGGCGAATGATAATGTAACAGATAATAGCGAAGCATGATTTCTGCTTTAAAAATATAGGAGGGGAGATCAGATGATTAGTTGATTGTTCTGTACCGCAAAATCTGGACTGCGAAATCTGCTAAGAAAAACAGGACGCCAAAAACCAACTAGTACCAAATATTAGCGCAGCGATTTCTGATTCCCGATAATCCAGTTATATCCGTGAACGACATTTGCTCGCCACGGACATCAATGAACCTATCATTTCTGGCTATTGGTTTTTTTGTTGAGTTTTTGCAAAATTATCATAATACCGACAGAGATAGTTATAGCCTAAAGGCTGGACTATTTTGCTGAGTTTTTTCGAAAAAATCATAATAAGACTAAACACATCTGGCTTTTTTGTTGTGAGAATTCGATTTTTCACATAATGAAATTGGATGGAAGTAGGGAAGGGGGTGATAACCATGATCGACGAGAAAAATACGAAGCAGAGTATGAGTTGCAATCGGATGCAACGAGCGACGATTAACATTTCTGGAATGCCGGAAGATGACGACGATGAGTTGCTCGAGATGATGTACCAGATCATAAAAATCGAGCGTGAACGTGGACGCAGTATGCAAACAGGCTATTTTACTGAAAATATGCCGAAAAAATCATAATTATATTGAGCACACATCAGAAAAGCAAGGGCGATTACAACTTATCTAAAACATTCTAGGAAAGGAGGCTACAAATATGATTCAAATCGGAACAGGATCATTTGTTAGACATTCGGATATTACTCAGGTAATTTCATTAGCTGAAATGCGCGATATGTCGGAAATCAAATGTGCATACACTAATGGGCAAGTATTTGTAATTGCTGGACGACACCACTGCTCAGCGATCTATTTGGCAGACGGTAGAATTTTTATTTCTCCAGTTGCCGCTAAGACAATCCGTAGTCGCATGCAAGCGGCTGATTGGTCAAACATTTTTGATTAACGCAATGATGCGTATTTTGCGACCGGAAGGAGGTGAAAGCTTATGGAATTCATTTGCATAGGCCCCCAAACTTGGGTACGCGAATGCAGTATAGCACAGGTAATTGCTCTAAACGATTTGCAAGACAAATCTGTACTATCTAAAGCCAAACATGAGTCGAAACTAGAGGTGCTGATCGGCAGGCCCCACCGTACTGTAGTATACCTCTATAACGGCAAGGTCGTGCTGACTCCGTTAGCCGCAAAGACTATATTCGCATATATACAAAAGGTTATATTTTAAAACACTGCGCCTCCTATGCAGTATACATGGGAGGCGTAGTGTTTTAAGTGAATGAAGTGTATTTGGAAGACTCATAAGTGGTATCACGAGCAAACAAAAAGGCCCATTTTTTCGTCAGTAAATGTATAGTGTTATTTGGATAGCCATTGATGTATGTCCTTAGTAGGACTATTAATAACAATAAAGCCATAGCGGCGATTGAGCGGTAGGTTTGAAATTAACGGATTACTAGATTGTAGCATATGATGTGTCAGAAGAAAGCATTTTGCGTCTCGTGATTTCTTTGACGTATCGTGTCATCGTAGAATGTGGAATACTCAGTGTAGCTTCGATGTCTTTCCTCTTCATTCCTTGTTCTTGCAACAAAATGATTTGATTATAGGTTTCTTCTAATTGTTGAGTCTTCGTTATAAGAGTTCCGTTTTTAATTTGTTTTTGTTTGTCTCGTTGGTACCTTTCTGTGCGAGAATATCCATCCCCCTTGAACAGATATGGATAGTCCTTTTTCCCCAGACCAAAACGTTCTCTTAATGTTTTATTTCGGAATCGTCTAGTGTAATCACTGGGTTTGCATTGAACCAAAACACTATGTGGATGCAAAGGCACTTCAAACCCTAAATTAAATTTTTGAGCTGCTTTGACTGATTCCTCTATAGTCATACCACTTTGTACTGCTGTCAGTCTGTATATATACACCATAAACTCTCGCGATTCTACCGGCCAGTGATGTTGTTGCAGTGTTTCCAAATCTTTCAATCTTTGCGTTAATACTGCTTTTGTGTCTTGAAATGTGTAGGTACTTTGCGTTGCCTTTTTAGATGACCTCTTTTGGTTTAATTTATAGGTATCATACCAATCCGGAACATCCGGCAACACAGATTCTGCTAACTCAGTAATATCCCATGTTTTCATATAGTCGGTCATAATGTGCACTTCATCCACAGATTTTGGGTGGATTTCCGCTGCTTCACAGGGCTGTGTTTCTATCTTTGGAATCGATGGATCAAAATCCGCCTTATCCCATTTGACATTTATCGATTCCGGAACACGGACGTATGGATGGGTTTTGTACTGCTTATCAACATTCCAGTCGCCGCAATCTCCATCAATAATACGCTCTGACAATACTTGCACTAACCTACGAATAAGCTTAAAGCAAGCTACTCGTTTGCTTTTGGGCGTTTTAGGGATAACGAATGGCGCATCAAAAACATATACAAGACGAAAATTGTTGCTATACTCGATGTAAGTAGGGGGTGGAATGATTTCTCCCTCAATGAACAGTCCGTAAAACAGATCAACCGCCTGCTTGCTCGGCAACGAGGATATATCCTCATCTGGAGAGCCGTGATAGTCAACATCAATTGCAATGCCGCAGATGGCAATAATGTTCTTTTGTTTTCCGTCCATAGTGCTTCCGTAAACGCCCAGTGAGAATACAGCATTGTTTCTTTTAAATTTTCTACTGCCTATGATCGCTGCTAGCATTGATGGATTGTGAACGATTTCCGTTGGATAAGGTTCATGTTTTTTGTACTGACCAATTTTGATAAAGCCCCGTGCCTTACCAAATATCAGTTGCATAATTTTAGCACAATCAGAGTCCTGTGGTGATATGTCCAGACAGGTCCCTCTCCAATCTTGATTGGTTACGTTTTTAAGACCGATTGGGCGCTTTTGCTTTTTATCTTTTCCTTTAGACACGTTTTTGCCTCCTTGTGTTTGGTGCGGTTTCCACACAGGAGGCGGTTGCAGGATTCGACAGCACCGGAGCTCTTAGTGGAAACTCCGGTTGTCTTTATGGGGTACAAATATATAATGTTAAAAAGATAATTTGGACAACAAAAAAGCGAAACTATACAGAGATTAAAAACCGGCAGACTCCTAATGTTTAGAATCTGTCGGTTTGGTTCGACAATATACAATTTCTTATAAGTGATCGGTGTTTGGTACGAACTTCATAGTGTTTTACAGATTTATTTTTACTTCAAAAAAATGACCTAAATAATTCTGGTGAACTACTTAGGTCTTTTGCTTGTTGTGTTTTCAAATGTAATTCTCGTTTATCTTTGTGGAGAAAAAGATGGTATGCAATAATACCTTACAGTTGACAAATTACGATTTTCAGAAAAATAGTTATGCAAAAAGTTACAAAGTCATTGACAAACAGTTAGTCAAAGGTCTATAATGAGAAATAACATAGGAATCTTATAGACGTTTTTCTATGCATTCGGGTATACTAAAACGGATGTGCACGTGAAAGGTGTGAATTGATTGTAATGGCAGAATATAAGATCAGCGAAGAGCAGCAGAGAATGATTTCTGTGCTTTCACAGGCACTGCCCTATCTTCGAAAAGAGATGGGAGTATCGCAGACAGAACTAGCCAATAAGGTTGGAGTAAGCAGGCAAATGATATCCTTGATTGAGCGCCAGCTGCAGCCGATGACATGGACGTTGTTTTTAGCCATAGTTTTCTTTTTTAAATGCAACAATGATTTTGATAAAGGAAATAAGAAATTCGTTAAAAAGTATCCGAATGTTGTGGAGCAAATCCTTTTGCTGGAACATCAAATGAATACTGGGGAGGATAGAGATGATAGTTAATCTTATAAAGGCAGAGCAGATGTTTAGCTTAACATTGCCAGATAAAGTGAAAGGGCAATACTGGCTGAACGACTTTGATGAAAAGGGAACACTACGCCAACTGGTTAGCATTGAAGCGGTTGATGGTAAGTGGTGTGTAAAGTCTAATAAGAAGGTTGCTATTTTAGGTGAAAAGAATACCCCTATAGAGAAGGCGGAACTTTCAATAAATAGTTTCTTGAATCTCAGAATAGAAAACACCGATGAAAGAGTTATTCTTTTTACCGAACCGATTGATGAAACGAGACAGACATTGTCAAAGATTGTGGTTCATGAGGGCGCTGTTTTCACAATCGGACGGGCGGAGGACAATAACTTCTGCTACTCAAATGGATTTGCTTCCACCTATCATGCAAAGTTGATGTACGATGGAGAAAATTGGTCGATTACAGATCTGGAAAGTAGAAACGGCACATATGTAAACGGTTTCCGTATTCAAACCCAAAAGCTGAATCCTGGCGATTTCATCTACATAATGGGATTAAAAATTGTGATAGGTGATTCCTATTTCGCAATTAATAATCCTGATATGCAACTAAAAATCAGAGCCGAGGGGCTTTCAAGATATGAACAGCAGGCGGTTCAGCCTTTGGAAGAGGTGGCTGAGCTTCCAGAAAAAAAGCTTTTCTTTAGGTCTCCCCGGTTTCATCGAGAGGTAAAGCGAGAGGAGATACATATTGATCCTCCCCCACAGGCACAGAAACTTGATACTGTGCCGCTGGCTTTGATGCTAGGACCTTCACTGACTATGGCAATGACCTCGGTTAGCACGGGTATTCTTTCTGTGTCCAACGTGATTGCTAACGGAGGAAAAATCACACAGGCCCTGCCTACACTGGTTATGTCCGTCAGTATGCTTTTAGGAACGGTGCTCTGGCCGATTCTTACCAAGAAGCATGAGAAAAAAGAGAAAATTAAACACGAAAAGAAACGGCAGGAAAAATATTTTGCATATCTAAATGAAATTGGTGATCAGATTAAGGATATTGCAAAGCAACAGGCAGGAATCCTCAATGAGACATTCATATCTCAAGAAGAGTGCCTGGAAAGAGTCATTCGTACAAAACCAAACTTGTGGGAACGTTCAATTGGGCAGAGCGACTTCTTAAGACTACGCTTGGGTACGGGCACAGTCAATATGAATCTCGACGTAAAGTACCAAGAAAAGAAGTTCACAATGGACGATGACTCCTTACAAAATGCGATGTTGGCACTTGCGGAAGAGCCGAAGCAACTTAAGAATGTGCCTATTAGTATTTCTCTTACAGAGAATGTGGCGATCGGCGTTTATGGAGACAAGGAATCCCGCGAGAATATGGTGATGTCTCTTGTGTTGCAGTTGGTTTCTCTGCATGGCTACGATGAGGTCAAACTTGTTATGATCACCGGAGAAGAAGATGATGCAACCTGGGGATTTACAAAGTATCTGCCTCACGCATGGAATAACAGCCACACGATAAGATACCATGCACACAATCTGGATGATGTTAAAGAACTTTCCAACATCCTTGAGAAAGAGGTTCTCACAAGAAAAGATGCCTCCCAATATCGGGATGAGGAATTCTCCCCGTATTATGTGTGCGTGGTTACGAGTGACAGCCTTAGGAAAAAGTGTTCTGCTCTGAAACAGATACTGAGTGAGGACAAGCTTGGATTTACAGCCATCATTACTGGAGACAAATTTAGTGATTTCCCCAAGGAGACAAGAACCATTATCCATGCGAACGGAAAGGCCTCTAAGGTCTTTGACAAGGATGATACTACGGGTAAGCAAATTTCCTTTGTAGCGGACATTGCTAACAAAATGGTCTTTGAAAACATGTCTGCTAAGCTTGCCAACATTGAGCTTGATGTTGCTGAGAAGAGTTTTGTTTTGCCTGACATGATGACATTCTTGGAAATGTTCAATGTTGGCAAAGTTGAACACCTCAACTCTCTTACTCGGTGGAAAGAGAACAACCCAACAAAAACGTTGCAGACGCCTATCGGTATTGGAGCAGATGGAGACAGCTTTATGCTAGATCTGCATGAAAAGTACCATGGGCCTCACGGTTTGGTTGCCGGCATGACTGGCTCCGGCAAGTCAGAATTTATCATTACGTACATATTATCCCTCGCGGTAAACTATCACCCAGATGAGGTTTCGTTCATCCTCATTGATTACAAGGGCGGTGGCTTGACAGGCGCATTCGAAAATCCTGACAAGGGGATTAAGTTACCGCATCTGGCAGGAACAATAACGAACCTTGATGGTGCGGCAATTACCCGTTCGTTGGTATCTATACAAAGTGAACTGAGAAGAAGGCAGGCGATATTTAACGAGGCACGAAGGATATCCAATGAAGGAACTATGGATATCTACAAGTATCAACAACTGTATCGTGAAAAAGTTGTGAGCGAGCCGATGCCACACTTGTTCATTATTTCCGACGAGTTTGCTGAACTCAAAACGCAACAGCCTGAGTTTATGGAGCAGCTGATCAGCGCAGCACGAATTGGTCGTAGCTTGGGTGTTCACCTGATTCTTGCTACACAGAAACCTAGTGGTGTGGTTGACGATCAGATTTGGAGTAACAGCCGCTTTAGAGTTTGCTTGAAGGTTCAGGAAAAGTCTGATTCGCAGGATATGATTAAATGTTCAGATGCGGCGGAACTTTCTCAAACAGGTAGATTCTACCTGCAGGTTGGATTTAACGAACTGTTCGCTATGGGACAATCGGCATGGTGTGGAGCAGAATACCAACCGAGCGATGTTGTTGAAAAGCCGGTTGACACAAGCATTCAAGTCGTTGATTCGCTTGGTAGACCGGTGATCACTGTTAAGCCGAGCCAAAAGGCTGCGATCGGAGGGAAGACGAAACAAATTGTTTCGATAGTGAAGTACCTCTCCGATCTGGCTAGCGATGAAGGTGTTACGGCTAGAACGCTGTGGCTGGAGCCGATTCCTTCGCATATTTATGTGAATCAATTGGAAGAGAAATATGCAATTCGTTCCTATGGCACAGAACTGAATCCTGTTGTAGGTGAGTATGACGATCCGTTTAATCAAAAACAGGGAGTTCTTACAATACCTCTTTCCAAGGAAGGCAATTGTCTCGTCTTTGGTGCAACTGGAAACGGCAAAACAACTTTTGCTACGACCCTATGCTATTCGCTTATAAAGAACCATACGCCGGATGAAGTGAATCTTTACCTGCTGGATTATGGCTCCGAAACATTGAAGGCATTTGCTTCTGCACCTCATGTAGGTGGAATCGTTACGGCATCCGAGAACGAGAAGTGCGTCAACCTGTTAAAGATGCTGCTGAAGGAGATGGAAACAAGAAAAAGTCTGTTCTCGTCGTTTGGCGGTGACTATGCTAGTTACTGTAAGACCAGTGGGAAAACGGTACCGAATATTGTTGTGGTACTGAATAATTTCTCTGGCTTTGCAGAACAGATGGAAGACTATCAAGAAGAGTTTGCACTTCTGACCCGTGATGGTGTTAAGTACGGCATCTATTTTGTTGTTACAGCTACTCACACTAACGCCGTACGGTACAGGGTTCAGCAAAACTTCAAGATGCTGCTTACCATGCAGTTAAATGACGCTACAGATTATATGACGATTGTAGGAAAGAACGACGGCGTTATCCCCTCCAAATTCAAAGGTCGTGGTCTTGTGGCGTTGGACCGTGTGTATGAATTCCAAACCGCATATTGCACCGAAGATCAAGATACACAAGGGTTTATACGTAAATTCTGTGAAGATGTTAGAGCTAATACAACGAAAGCGGCTAAACCGATTCCAATCCTTCCTCAGGTTGTCGATATGGAGTTCGTGGAAAGAAAGATCAATGGATTGGCATCTATTCCTGTGGGCGTCGCAAAGAACTCCTTGGAGATTATTACGTTTAATCTCGAGAAGAAGGTTGTTCTTCCTGTGCTCTCTCAGGATACACACGAAATAGTTTATTTTGTTGAAGAGCTGATTCCCATAATTGCAAGAGGCTGTCAGGTGACATTAGTTGATACGGAAAGTGAACTTGACGGTTGTGAAAGCTACAAAACAAAGCAGAAAGTGGCCGACGTTGTTTTGGAGATGTTCAACGAGATGGTCCTTCGGAACAACCAGTATAAAGATGCAAACATGGATAGTTCTGTGCTGGAGCAGTATGACGAACGTTGCTATGTTATCTTTGGTGTGAAACGTCTCTTTGAGCAGCTTAACGATGATGGAAGAGATAAACTGGCAACACTGTTGGACAAGGCTGATCCGATATATAAAATACATTTTGTGCTTTGTGATTCAGCCTCTCAAATGAAGAAACACGAATATGATCCGTGGTATAAGCAGCATATTCTTGGCGCGGACGGCGTGTGGATTGGAGAAGGCATTGCCGATCAGTTTGCGTTTAAGATCAACAAAATCACAAGCGAAATGTACGAAGAGGTTGGTGCACACTTCGGTTATTATATCTACCGAAACCGTCCAGTTCTTGCAAAACTGCTTTCGGCTGAAAAGAAAGGAGATGGCGTGGAATGAACAAGGTACTTGTAAATGTATATATCCCGATTCTTAACAGAGCCTACGATATCTTCATTCCGCTGCAGTCTCAGATTTTCGAGGTTACGGAACTGATAAAACGTGCAGTAACGGAATTGTCTGAGGGGCAGTTTATGCCGTCCAGAGATACAGTGCTTGCACGTAAGGCAACCGGAGAAATCCTCGATATCAACAGTACTGTTTTTGAAACGGGAATTGGGAACGGTACAAAGCTTATGCTTATTTGAAATAAGCACAATACATTATGTTCATATATTAGTTTACATGGCGTGAGCTAATGTTGATAAAATTATAAGGAGGTCATTAAAAATGGCAAGAACAATTCAGGTTACCCCGGAACAGTTGGAGTCCACCGCAGGCAGAATTGAGAGCTTGGCTGCCGATTACAAGGCTCAGTATGATCAGCTCTATTCTGAAACAAATGCGATGGCCTCTACATGGAGCGGAAAAGACAATGTGGCATTTGTACAGCAGATCGATGGCTTCAAGGATGACTTTGCAAAGATGTACACACTGATGCTCAACTATGCAGACTTTCTCAGAAAGAGCGCAAAGGCATATCGTGATACTCAGGATACAGTTGTGTCCGAGGCTCGCAAACTGGTCAACTAAGGAGGAAGAAGACAATGGCAGATACTATTCAGATTTCAACTCAAGTGTTGCTGGACACTGCAGAGAAGGTTCGCAACATCAACTCTACTTTGGACAGCAAGCTCGCCGATATCAATAAGAGTATGAATGATCTTGAAGCCACTTGGAGAAGTGATGCAGCATCCGATATCAGAGCTGCTATGAATGCAATGAAGCCTCGTTTTGAGGAATATAAGAATGTTGTTGAATCCTACGCAAAGTTCCTGGTGAACACTGCACAGAGCTACGAATCTACTGAAAGCGCAATTCAAACCAACGCCCAGGCATTTAAGTAATGCAAAATATACCGCAGGTGGGTGTGATCCCACACCCACCTGCCCAAAATTTGAAAATAATAATTGATTTCCAATTTTTATAATATATGTCTCAAGGGAGGGTAAGCAATGAATACCAAGAAGATTATATTGGCTGTTGTTTCGGTTGTTTTGGTGCTGGCAATAGCGATAGGGTTAGTCGCTGTGCTGTTTAATGCAAATTCCGAAAAATATATTAGCAAGGGACAGTTTTATGAACTTATAATTAACAATTTCAATTACTATTCTTTGACTCACAGTAAAGAGGAAATTGCTGAAACTCCTAATTACACATTGGAAGCGGAGACAATGGTGCAGTGGGATTTACTTCCGGAAAGCATTGCGACGACAAATATTGATGAGCCAATAACCCGAGAGGTAGCTGCATTGGCTTGCCTAAATACATTGTACATAAAGAAAACCGGAGATGTAAATAGTATTAAGGATGCTGATCTGTGTGATTATCCGCAGGAAATGGCCGATGCATTAGCTAATGGCATTATTACTCTAGATAACGGTTATTTAGATGCCAAGGAAAAACTGACGAGAGACGATTGCCTGAAAATGCTTGAATCTACATTAGATGCCAAGGCTAAAAATGCTTATACAGAGGGTGAAGGCTACGTAAAAATGGATGAAACTGTACATTCATTTACGGGCAATGAGTTACTTGAGTTAGATGAAAATGAGTTCATCATTGAAGGTTATGAGGAGGCAGACGATGCCGTTAATCTTGAGGACTCTACGTATGTAGAAGAAACGGCTGCAAACCCTTCAACTGCTAATCTTGTAAAGCTTGTAAATCTAACAAGCAGTTCTTCAAGTCCTGAAGTGCAATTACTTAATGAAGAAAAAAAGACTACACAATTTACCGTTATGATAACGAAGGCCTTTTATAACAAGACCTTCAAACAATGCACATTAGGGCAAATTGTTGTTTACACAGGATTCGCTTTCAATAATCAATTACCGTCGTTGAATGGTAATGTTGCATTGGTAAATAGATATCAACAGATTCAACAGATTAAGCCTTTTGAAGGTAGGCTAGTAGAGGTTATCGATTGGGAGGAACGTGGGGCCTGTCCTTATGGTTGGACATCGTCGGAACCGTGTGTTACTCTAGTTTTGGAAGCAATTGACGACATTGATAAAATGGCAAATACTGAGGTGGTTGGTACTACATATAATGTTAAGAATATAGATTTCGAGAAATTAGAAACTGACCTTTGGGGATTTAAGGTTACTATTTCTCCAAATGAAGGAAAAACAGGAATTGTCGCAACCGCAACCAAAAAATTCAACATATCATATAGTGATTATAATAATTGGCGCGATCAGACGGAGTCTCCTGTTGCAACGCTTACGGCTACCATGGAGAATATTGAGATTACGACAGATAAGCTTCAGAACTTTTACAAAAAAGGTGGCACAGCAGTTTTAAAGGTCAAATGTGATACTTCTGAGTCGTTTAAGTTGGAAAGCGGAGGAATGCGACTGACTCCCGATAGTAATCGAAATGGGAAGTTTTGGAGCAATTTGACCAAATCGAGGTTTACTGATGGTAAAGGAGCATCTGCGATAAAAGTTGCAAAGATTCCAGTTGAAATTCCATATACGGGACTGAGTATTGACATATACGTTTATCTTTGCCTCGGTATGGATGGAAGCATTGAGATAAAGTTCACACAAACCGGGAATGGATTTGAGATGCAAAAGCATAAAAATGGAGAGATTACGGTTTGTGCTCTAGAGTCCATTAATGAGTCTGAGCAGAAAGTGAAGGTCAACCTGAATGTTGAGCTAAAGGCTGAAATCTATGTTAATTTCTTCCTTATTCCTCGTCGTAGCATTGTGGGAGGAGAGTTGGCTGGAGGTATCGACATTAAAGCTCAAATGGCATTGTATGAAAAAGTCGACAATGAGATGAAACTTGAATGTACTGGATACGGCGACCCTCAGGAAGCTTCTTATGAGATAGAGGCCGAAAAAGAATTTTCATTGCACTACTGCGTGGATGTCAGCGGAACATTTTATTTTAGAGGTGGGATGATTAAGCAGAGCTCTCCAGACAAGGGAGGCGCAAAGTCTGACAACCTGATTTATAAGGCTGTTGATTTGTTTGGATACGATATTACGCAATGGAAGTTTGACACAAGGGATATTACAGATGGACCTCATTTTCATTTCCATTACGAAAATGGAGGTTTTGTGAGTGAGTGCACAATTGGTGATACCGAAGAGGTGTTCAAAGATGAGGATGCGTTCGCTCTGTCTTCCTACAAAGTACATATTAATGATAATATGTGCGGTATTGTTTACATAACAGATAGTCCCATCTCTGAAAAAGAGATTGACAAGAACAATGGAATTAAGGTTAAATCTAAGAATTCTAATGTCGCCAAGGTTTACTATCACGAGAAAAACAACTCAATAACTATTGAGGCAGTTTCGGCAGGATCCACTGAGGTTGAAGTATATATCCAAAAAGATAAAACCTCAGACAAGATGTATGTGCAGACTTTCTCTGTTACCATTTATCCAACCGCAGAGGAGCAAACTGAATATAGTGTTGAGGGTGTAAGTGTTGTGATTCCAGAAGAAATTGTAATATATGAAGGTTATTACGTGTAATTAGGATATTGATAAAAGGTGGTGGCAGCAATGAAAAAGAAGGGCCTTATCATAAAAGGGAAAAAAGGGCAACATCTTAACCAGCGCGAAGTAAATACTATTTCTGAAGGTGTGGTTGAAGGCATGCTTCTTTTTGAAGTTAGCACATCCGGATTCAAAACCAACTTAACATACAATACAGAGGGATTGATTCCGTTATGTGATTTCTTGCAACTTCAAGGTATGAATCGCCGCCTGTTTGTAGTTCTTCTAAGGAACATTGTGCTGATTCTTAAAGGAATAGAGAAGAATCGTTTCAGCAAAGATCTATTAATCTGGGCAGTGCAATCTGTATACGTAGATCCTTCTACTTGGCGTGTGTACATGATGTATGTTCCCCTACAACCTTATGAAAGTACAGGGAATCTGAAGTCTTTTCTCCTTGATACGGTCGCACAATGCAACTTCGAAGCAGGGGAAGACATTGAATATGTTCAAATGTTAGTGCAGGAATTAAATGGTGTAACTGCCTATACTGTGGGCATGTTGGAAACGTATTGCGATAAGGTGGCAGAATCCCTTCTTCAACAGAAGGGTAACACCAATCGTAGCGGGATATGCTCTGCGTGTGGTTCTAAAGTAAATGCGTCAGAAGAAGTTTGTCCTTTCTGCGGCAAGCGAATATTGCCTCGAACAACAAATGCTTCCTCTAAAAACACACCGGCAATCGATTCTGAGTTTTGGCCGGAAGCGACCAAGAAGTCAGAGCCTGATGCAGGAGAGCAGAAGCGCAGCGATATATCCGTAAATGAAGATGAGAATGGTGTAGTAACAGTTTTTAGAGGTTCGCAGCGAATCGTTCAAAGTATTTGGCTTGAAGATTGCTCTCAGGAAGGGAGAGTCTTTATCACAAAGTTCCCCTTCCGGATTGGAAAGATGGAGGGTGTGACAGATTTCCGGATCTTCAACAATACGGTGAGTCGGAAACATGCGGATATTTTGAAAGAGCAAGGTCAGTATTACATATGCGATTTGGGTTCTACAAATGGAACGTATCTCTGTGGAAAAAGAATACAGCCAGGAGTTAAGGAACCGTTGACGGATGGCATGATTATTGAATTTGCAAATTCCAAGTTTAAGATCCATATTGATTAAGGGGATAGAATTATGTACGAAGAATTTATTATTGGTTATATTATTTCTGGGCTTGCAGTAGTTTTGCTTGCCGTTGTCATCGTATTACAGTGCATTATCCTGAAGAAGATGTCCCGTGGCGGCTCCCGTTCCAATGATGTATCCTACGGATCGTACTCTAAGGGTAACGCCTATTCTGGAGGAAACCGTGGAACAGCTATTTGCCGGAATTGCGCGACGCAGTTTGATGCAGCCCATGTTGTTTGTCCTAAGTGTGGTACTCCTCGATAAACATTGGCTTATTCCGATGATGTCATGGTGTGGAGGGTGATCCATGAAAGAATGCATCAAAACGATTATGAAAGTTGGGTTAATAATTATGGCACTTACTACAATGGTTACGATGAATGCTTGCTCCAAAATTAATAATGAAACTGCAAACGATGTATGCGCTGCATTGTCCGAGAAGTACGGAGAGTCTTTTGTTGCCATGAAAATTGGTGATCGCTTTAATACCGATAGTGCAAAATTATTTGTTCATCCTGCTGATGATGAATCTCTCGTATTTTCTGCACGAATTAATAAGGATTCAGGAAAAGTCGAGGACAACTATATTCGAGCCATTATCGCAAATGAATTTAAAAATGAGATCAAAGAGAATCTTGCAGCATATCAGGTTCCGTGTGGATTGAATGTTGGTTTGTTATGTCATGATGCTTCCGACGAAACAAACACCAAGATTTCGGTAAACGACTTTGCTGAAAAGTATTCTTTGAGTGGAATTACAGTTTACTTGCCTGTTAAATCTAGTTTTATTTCTGAAGATGCGATTGATGATATTGTGGCAGCATTTAAGAAAACAAACGAAACTTTCGGTATAAATGTGTCCGCTATGGTATATCGCATTTCCGATGAACGATATGACGCCTGTGTTGAAGATATGAGCAGTTATCCAGATATAACGAATACCTGGTTTGATTCATATGGCGTGCAAGGTACTGCAATTATTTCTGTTAAGGATGGCGTTGTAACTCCTCAGGTTAGTGAGATTATAAAAAGTATAGATGGTGAATGATATGGCATATACGGATCAAGAAACAAGAGCTTTTACACAAATTGCATATGCCAATCTTTCAAAGGGATACGATGCTCTTAGAATGGAAAATCCAGACCGTACAAGTTTTACGTTGGAGGAACTAAAAGAAGCATCAATCCTTGCAGGCGTGAAAGAAAGTGAACTAAGTCAGTTAAATTGCCTAACAGATGATCAAATGAAAAACTGGAAGATTTCTGCGGTTCACGATCAAAACGATGTCAATGGGTTCTATGCGTGCGTTATCGAAACGGGCCCGGGTGAAGCTGCTGTTGGATTTAGAGGCAGCGAAGGAATGGGTGAGTTAGATAATGTCGTAAACGATTGGGTTGGCGCAGATATTGGATTGGTCAATTCTACTTGTACAAATCAGCAGGCAGAAGTTGATCGTTTCTTAGAAAAATATAAGGATCAGCTTAATGGTTATGATAATCTTGCAATGGCAGGCCACTCATTAGGCGGTAATCTTGCAGAGTATGCAACTATTGTTTCATCTGAATATGGTTTAGATGATAATATCAAGCAATGCGTAAGCATGGATGGTCCTGGTTTTTCCAAGGAATTCATTGATAAGTACAGAGATCAAATCGAAAAGATGTCTGGTGTTATGTATCATCCCCGTTGGAGTTTTGTTGGAACAATGCTTAATGATTTGCCTAGAGTAAATTACGAATATGTTGAAGTGGCAAACAAAGATGGTGTTGATGGATACAATGCTCTTACGCGACACAGCACAGAGTATTTAGTGTATGACGAAAATGGAAATCTTGTTGAAGGCGAACAGGATGATCTCTCGAAAATAACCAGTGTTATTTCAGAAGGTGTAGACCATCTTCCTGCACCTATTGGTAACGCGTTGATTACTCTTGTGGGTGGTGCCTGGATAGGCTTTACTTGGGCGAAAGAAAATATCCTTGATGATGACGGCAAAATAACTCCGACCGGTTGGGATATCGTTACAGGAGCAGTTGGCGTTGTTGCTGTTTTGGGTCTAAAAACTGTTGTAGTGACTGTCGCTGCGGTGGCAGTGGCAATCATTTCTGTTATTGCGGTAGCGGTCATTACTGAGTTAGTTTACGACACCGTGATGATTGTAGCGAATTCAATATGTGATATGGTTGGACAGTTTCTTGAGTGGCCAGGAGAAGTTTCTGCTATATTTAGAAAAACGGTTCTCAGCATGATTGTTAATGCAAGTGCGTGGTTTAATAGCAATTTCAACTCGGGCTACAGAACAGCGAGTTTTGATCCTACGATAAGGGTTGACACTGCAAAACTTAGAGGGTATGCTGAAAGACTAGGAAAGGTCAATCAGCGTCTTACAACTTTGGATGGGAGAATGGATGACCTATATTTCAAGGTTGGCCTTCGAGATCTGTTCAATCTTATTCATGCTGATCTGTGGACAGGCTCTAATTGGCGCATTACAAATTGTGCAAAATATTTGAATGAAACGGCAAATGATTTTGAAGGAACCGAACGAAATGTTGTGGGACAGTTTCAAGGTTAGGGGGCGATCGAATGGATGCGAATGCACAGTACGAACTGTACTTAATTAAAAATGAGCTGCAGGGCATTATCGATGAGCTCTATAGTATTGCCGGTGGTATAAGTAGTGATTTTGAGGGTATTGGCAATGAGAAGTGTGCAAATAGCGTAATTGCTGCGGCGAAACAGTATGAATCTGTAAAGCAGAAACTCAACAACATGGATTTGTCTGCAGTTACAGAGGAGTTTGCTGCGAGAAAACGCGCAGAGGCCGAGGCACAGGCAAGAGCTGAGGCTCAAGCAAGAGCCCAAGCAGAAGCAAAGGCTCGAGCAGAAGCGGAAGCCAGAGCTAAAGCGGAGGCAGGGGCAAAGGCCAAGGCGGAGGCGGAAGCAAAGGCTAAAGCTCAGTCACAAAGCAAAAATAGTAGTTCAAATAAGAAATCGAGTGATTCAAACAAGAAAAAATCAAAGAATGCGTGGGAGGCGTTTTGGGATTGGCTATCTTAATTAATACAGCAGTTGTTTCCAATACTGCCGATCAGATTGATACTGCAAATAAGAAAATCAGGGATGACTTGTCTGATATTGACTCCGCTATTCGCACATTACAGCAGAATTGGGTAGGCGAGGCATCAAACTCTTGTGCCAATAAGTATGATTACATAAAGCGTAACTTTGCGGATGCACGGTTCTCAGTTGTAAATGATTTGGTTACATTCATACGCAAACAAGTTAATGAAGGTTACGAGACGACGGAGAAAACTGTATCTTCGGCAGCAGCTGCTTTTAAGTAAAAGAGGTGTCAATATGGCGTATATCAAAGTGAATCATCAACAGATGCTGACGGTCGCCGATCAGGTTGATAACTATGTTACACAGCTTGATAAAGGAATGGCATCAATGGATTCGGCTATGCTATCTATGGAAACTACATGGAAAGGCGAAGACTATCAGCAAGTCAAGAAGGAATGGAATGAGATCAATTCTTCCGGATCTACTACTGATAGAATGAAGACAACACTTAAAAGCTATTCAGGTTCGATTCGTGAGGCCTCAAAGCTCTATAAAGAGGCACAAGCTAGAGCAATCAACAGAGCAAATACCTTGTGCAAATAAAAACACGTGCAGTTTGGCGGGAGATATAATATGATTGGTAATTTCAAACATGCAATTTTTACAAATGTGGGTGGTCGTCAGATCAACGAGGACTCCGTGGGTGTTTTCAAAAACGGGGAGAACAATTGTTATATACTCTGCGATGGCTTGGGCGGTCACGGCATGGGTGATGTTGCCTCATCGTTAGTAGTTGACGTATTTGAAGACCAGTTTCGCAAGACGGATGATGCGGTAAATTTCCTTGGTCAGACTTTTACTGCATCGCAGGACATTCTTATGGCAGAGCAAAAAGCTCGCAATGCCAAAAGAAAGATGAAGACCACTGGTGTAGCGGTGGTCACTGATGATCGAAACGCATATATTGGACATATTGGCGATTCGAGAGGATATGTCTTCTATAAAAACAAAGTAAAGACTAGAACTCTGGACCATAGTATTCCTCAGATGTTGGTTCTTTCAAGGGAAATAAAGGAAGATCAAATCAGGAATCATCCGGATCGCAATACACTGCTGCGCGTAATGGGTGTTGAATGGGATGAGCCAATGTACGAACTCATGGCTCCAATTCCATTGAAAAAGTGCCAAGCTTTTCTTTTGTGTTCTGATGGCTTTTGGGAACTGATTGATGAGAAGGAAATGTGTGCACAATTGAAGAAAGCGAGTTCTGTTGAAGAATGGCTGACTAATATGATCAGGATTGTCCAGGAAAACGGCGAAGGAAAAAATATGGACAATTATTCAGCGATAGCTGTTTGGAATGAATAGGAGGGATCTAAATGCTATATCATAGCGACCAACAATTGGTGAAAGATGAAAACTCTGCCTTCCAGATGGCTGCGCTGTCAGTTATTGGTGATCGTGAGGATCAACAGGATAGTTTTGGCTATATTTTGAAGCAGGATGAGGGTTTGGTAGTTGTCTGTGATGGAATGGGTGGTCACGAAGGCGGAAAGACAGCAAGCGAGTTAGCAGTGCAGAGTTATTTAGCACAGTATGCTGAAAGCTACGTGATTACAGGACATACAGATATGTTAATTGAAACCGCAAAGAAGGCTGATGCTATGATCTCTCAGTTGAGAAATGAGAATGGGGACTTGTTAAAGGCCGGAAGCACGCTGGTTTCAATACTAATTAACCGGAAGAAACTTATGTGGTGTTCTGTAGGGGATAGCAGGGCGTATTTGGTCCGCAAGGGAGAGATGGTTCAGCTTACACAGGATCATAATTACCATACAGTACTTGTTGAAAAAGCGAACGCAGGGCTTTTGAATGCGGAAGAGTTTGCAAAGGAAGATATTCGCGGCGAGGCTCTGATAAGCTTTCTCGGTATAGGTAACTTGGCTTTGATTGATTATTCTGAGAGTCCTCTGGAACTGCAAAAGGACGATAAAATAATTATTATGTCTGATGGCTTGTACAAAATTGTTTCTGATGCTGAAATTGCGCGGATCCTCGATAATTTCAATAACATTGGTGAAGCGGTCCAGGCACTCGAAATGAAGGCAAAGAAGAATGCAAAATATAACAACGAGTCAAGAGATAATATGACAGTTGCACTTATTAAGGTAAAGTAATGGAGGGGTAAATAATGAATGTTATTAGATGCAAGAACGGCCATTTCTTTGACGGTGATTCATACAGCACATGTCCCCATTGCGGAGAAACGGCAATGACCGGAGCTGCAGCACCTGTAAAGGAAGAGAAAAAGAGTTTTTGGGGACGTGGACGAAAGGAAAGAGAAACTGATGTTCAGCCCGTTAGTAAAACTCCCTCTGTAACTCCTCGTAATGATTTTGGCAACGGAAGTATGCCTACGGACGTAATGGATACTAGTGGACCAAAGGAAGTATCTACTCCTCCGCTAAAAAAGAATCCGACACTTGATTTTTGGCAAACGTCTGCACATTCGGAAATCGAAACGGCAGGTGGTGGCAAACAGGAAGTCGCAGAACCGTCAACAGAAAAGGTAGAAGAGAAACCTGCTGATAAAACGGGCGTTGAAGTAATGCCTGTGGCAGAACAAGTTGAAGTAAAAAAAGAAGAAGTTCGCCATGTAGATGAGAATGCTCAAAATCAGGGTTCTTCTTTGCTTGAGGCGGTGAAAAAATCCTCTGCAAGTAACGAGGGAAAGACTATGAGTTATTTTAGCTCCGCTACAAGTCCTTCTTCTGTACAATCCCAACCGCGTCCCGCAGCAGAACCGGTAGTAGGCTGGCTTGTCTGTGTGGGTGGTTGCCATTTTGGTGAGTGTTTCAGTATCTTTGCTGGTAAGAATTCAATTGGCAGAAGTGAAGAAAACCGTATCGTTATTGCTAACGATAACAGCATTTCCAGAATCAAACATGCCCTTATTGTATATGAACCCAAGAAGCGCAACTTTTATTTGCAACCTGGCGATAGCAGTGGCCTTACATACCTGAACGAAGACTACATCACGGAATCCCATAAGTTGTCAACACATGATATGATTGAGTTAGGTGATAGCAAGTTTATGTTTGTTCCGTTGTGCGGAGAAGCTTTCTCTTGGGAAGAGCATATGCCAAAAGGAGAGTAATTACTCATGAAAAGATGTTTTGCCTGCTTTAAAGAATATGAAGAGGCGTTTCAGGTCTGCCCACACTGCGGTGGTGTTGAAATAACTAAGCCCAAGGAACCAATTCACTTGGCCCCTGGTACAATACTGGCTAACAGATATATTCTGGGACAAGCTGTTGGCTCTGGCGGCTTTGGTATTGTTTATAGTGCGTGGGATTTGAAACTCGAGACAATTGTTGCTGTAAAGGAATTCTTTGTAAGTCGTCTAGTTACAAGAGCAGAGGGGTTAAAGAACCTCATTATCACAAAGAAGTCAATGGAGGAATTCGAATACCGGAAGGAAAGATTCCTTGCAGAAGCAAGAAACATGGCGAAATTTGGTTCCCATAGAAGCATTCCTAATGTTTTCGAATTCTTTGAGGAGAACAACACAGCATATATCGTTATGGAACTGTTACGTGGTGTTGCGTTGAATGATTACCTTAATCAATCGGGAGGCAAAATCGATATTGACTTTGCATTGATGATTGCTAACGAGGTCGGAAATGCACTTAAGTCTTTGCACGAACAAAATATTGTCCACAGGGACGTCGCACCGGATAATATTTATATTTGCTCCGGAAAAGAAATTAAGATCAAGCTGATGGATCTTGGTGCTGCTAAATTAGCAGACAGCACCGATGATGTGATTGATATCATTCTTAAGCCTGGTTATTCTCCCACCGAGCAGTATGACAATAGCAAGAATATCGGTCCGTGGACTGATATTTACGCGCTGGGTGCTTCATTGTATGTGATGCTAACCGGTGTGAAACCCGATGAGTCCACTAATCGTAAAATTAATGACGAAGTTGTTCCTCCGCATTTGCTTAATCCGCTGGTCTCGGAGAATCTTAGCAATGCGATCATGAAGGCTATGGCAATCGAGAAACATATGCGCTTTAAAACGGTGCAGGAATTCTTGAGCGCTATCAATGGTGAGCGTAAGATTATTCCTCTTGCCAAAGAAAAGAAGCGGAGAAGTCTAAAGCGGTTTATTGGAATTGCGGTTGCCTGCTTGGTGTTGCTGATTGGTTCCTTCTTTGTATACGATACATATCTCAATAAACAGGAGGAGCAATTCCTTGACCCAGCAGATATCGTTGTATGGTTCTCTGTAGCAGATGGTTCTTCTGAAGAAGATGCTATGCTTGCTATCAAGGCTGACTTCGAACAAAAATATGAAGGTGTAACGGTAGAAGTAGTTGCAATACCTGAATCAGAATATGAGGACCGCATTAGAGAAGCAGCAAAGCAAGGAAAACTACCGACACTATTTGAGAGTTCTGGATTGCCGGAGGATATTATTGAGCAGGCAACAGATCTTGATAATGTACTGTCTTCTGATCAATTCAAGAACGCAATGTTCCTGAGTCAGTACAATGACTTTTACAGAAACAAGAAGCAAATGCCGCTTGCCATAGAGGTACCTATTGCTTATGTTGTTACCAGCGGAGCCAGCTGCATTGACTATTCGGACAAGTATTTTGAAGATATTGATGATTTCAATGCTTCGAATATAGCATACGATGACAGATATCTTGGGCTGTTGCAGACGAATTTTGATTTGGCGGATTTTTGCGAAAGGGAAGAATTCCTTAATAATAGCGAAAATACAAGTCCGGTGATGCTGTCTTCAACGATGGCCTTGAACGAGATTCGGACCACATTGACGAACTATGAAAAAACGTATGTGTATTATGATAGCGATGAAATTTATTGCCGATACACATATGAATGGAGCATCGGGGATGGCGAAGAGGCGGAAATCGAAGCAGCCGAGAGACTGTTGTCATGGATGCTTGGTAATGTGTATCAAAGCTATTTGATGATTAGCGAATGTAATGATGGGCAGATTCCTGTCAATGCGATCTGTTTTGAATCGAAGATACAATCGAAGTATCTTGCGGCAATATCTGACATCCATCAGAAGTTCGTTTTTGAAGGGAAGGTCGAGAAAGAGTGAGTAAAAGATGTTTGGGGTGTATGGAACTCTTTGGAGATGAGTTTGAGATATGTCCCCATTGCGGATATATCGTAGGAACTCATGCAGAGGAAGCTATCCATATTGAACCGGGTACATTGCTGTATGATAGATATATCGTTGGCAGGGTTCTTGGTTACGGAGGATTTGGAGTTACCTATCTTGGTTGGGACGGCAAGCTTGAGCAAAAAGTTGCTATTAAGGAGTATTTGCCCGGCGAATTCTCCACGAGAATGCCTGGCCAATCGCAGGTGACTGTTTTTAACGGTGAGAAGAACGAGCAGTTCCATGACGGACTCAGGAAATTCGTTGAGGAAGCGAAACATCTTGCAAAGTTCCAAAACGAAGAGGGTATCGTAAAAATCTTCGACAGCTTTGAGGAAAACGATACTGCGTACATCATAATGGAATATCTTGACGGCGAAACACTGACAGAGTACCTAAGACGGGAAAAGACGATTCCTGAAGATGTAGCTGTAGCAATGCTGATGCCCGTGATGGAATCACTTCAGGCTGTCCACGACGAAGGACTGCTTCATAGAGATATTGCACCGGATAACATTTTTCTAACTAAATCCGGAGAGGTGAAGTTAATCGACTTTGGTGCATCGAGATATGCTACAACTTCGCATAGCAGAAGTTTGACGGTCATCATTAAGCCTGGTTACTCTCCGGAAGAACAGTATCGAAGCAGGGGAGACCAGGGTCCTCACACGGATGTTTATGCTATTGCTGCGACCTTGTATAAGATGATTACGGGCAAGACTCCTCCTGATGCGATGGAGCGTCGTGCGAAGTATGAAAATCAGAACAAGGACATTCTGGAAGAGCCCCATAAGATAAATAAGAAGATTTCTCCGAACCGCGAGAATGCTATCCTTAATGCGATGAATGTTCGTATTGAGGATAGAACACCGGATATCGCAACATTTATCAAAGACCTTAATGCGGACCCTCCTGTGAAAAGAGTCTACGGAAAGATCAAGAAGATTGATCTGTATTCTTGGCCTTTGTGGCTGAAGATATTGGTTCCTTCTTTGCTGTCTGTAATTCTGATCTTTGCTACACTTCTCCTGACCGGCGTTATCAAGTTCTCGAATTTTACAGAGGAAATTGTGATCCCGGATAACATTGTAACGGTTCCAGATGTAGAAGGCCTGTACAAGGATGAGGCGCTGAAACTGATTGAAGATGGAAAATTGCTTGCATTCACTGATGGTTCAATTGAGTCTGAATACATTCCTGCGGGCAAGATCATTCTTCAGAACCCTGTGGGCGGTTCGTATATGGACATCAATGGAACCGTTCTGCTAATGATTAGTAGTGGTAAGGGCGTTGCTTCTCCGGAAAATGGCGTTTCAACGATTCCCTATGTTATTTGGGATGATAAGGAACTTGCCATTTCCAAGTTGGTACAGGCTGGCTTGGCTGAGCCAGATATTATCGAGAAGCACGATGAGAATGTTGCCTATGGTTCTGTCATTTCCCAAAGCGTTGAAGCAGGCACTCAGGTTGACGAAGGGACTAAAATCACCCTAACGATTTCTATTGGCCCTGCTGCCTTCGATATGCCTGATGTAGTTGGTCAGAGTAAGGAAAAAGCAGAAAGTACTTTGAATGGTAAGGGTCTTGTGGTCGTGATTGAGTACAAAAAGACCGATGCGGTTGCAGAGGGCAACGTTATTAGTCAGAGTGTTTCTGCGGGCTCCAGTGTAAAACGTGGTGATGAGATCATTATCACTGTTTCTAGTGGCCGGGAGACAGTAGATGTTGCTGATGTCGTCGGAATGACTCAGGCTGAAGCGGAAAACGTGTTGAAGGCTCAAGGATTTAAGGTTGCTGTACTTGAGAATTATGATTCCAATGTTGCGGTAGGAAAAGTTATTAGTCAGTCTCCCGGTGCCGGTACTGCACAGCTGCCTGATTCTACTATTGTCATTTATGTAAGTAAAGGCAAACAACCTATTACCGTAACATATAATGCCAATGGTGGCACAGTGAGCCCGGGGAGCAAATCCAGCTATTTGTCGGATGCTTATGGAACACTGCCTACTCCTACGAGAACAGGATATACCTTTGTTGGTTGGTATTCTGCAAAGACTGGTGGCGTTGAGGTAACCGCAAGTACGTCAATTACGACTCCTTCCAACCACTCGATTTACGCAGTTTGGAAGGCGAATACATATTCTGTAGTGTTCAACGCAAATGGCGGTAGTTCTGCACCTGCAACCAAGAGTGTGCAGTTTGGCTCTACATATGGAAGCCTAGAAAGTGCAAGTAGAACTGGTTACACCTTTGCCGGCTGGTATACGGCAGCCAGTGGTGGCACAAAGATTTCTGAGGATTCCACATACTCTACTGCCTCCAACCAAACACTGTATGCACAGTGGAAGGCAAATAGCTATGCTGTTACATTTGATGCTAATGGTGGAAGTGTGTCGACTACAAACACTAATGTGACATATGATTCGACGTACGGAACGCTTCCAACGCCAACAAGAACAGGTTATTCGTTTAATGGCTGGTTTACAGCTGCCAGTGGCGGAACCCAAATTACATCGTCGACAAAGGTTGCGATTACAAGCGGACAGACCCTGTATGCCCAGTGGAGCCCTGTGAAGAGCACTGTGACATTTAACGCTAATGGCGGGAGTGTATCGCCGTCGAGTATAACAGTGACATACGGTTCGACATATGCTAGTCTGCCTACACCGACTAAGACCGGGCACACATTTAAGGGATGGTATACATCACTGAGTGGTGGAACGCAGATTACTTCCTCTACCAAGGTGACAATTACGTCGGCTCAGACTCTGTATGCCCAGTGGAGTGTGAACTTCTATACACTTACTTATAATGCGAACGGTGGAAGCGTTTCGACATCCTCAAAGACGGTTGCATATGGCAGCAATTATGGTACATTACCGACTCCGACTAGGACCGGATACACCTTTAATGGCTGGTATACTTCAGCAAGTGGTGGCAGTAAAGTGAGTTCCTCTACAACTATGGGGGCAGGAAATGCGACGATCTATGCTCAGTGGACAGCGAATAGTTATACGTACAACATCGTGTATAAGTCCAGCAATGGAACATCCTTGGGTAGCACGACTGCAACTTATAAGTATGGTACGACGAATACCATTTCTGCGCCTGCAAAAACCGGCTATACTACACCGGGCAGTCAGAGCGTAAAGTGGGATTCTACTTCTGCTAAGACAATTACTTTTACCTATACACCCAAAAGTGTGAGTTTTACAACTAAAACGGGACAGGCAACCTCTTCGCCTGCTACAACATTTAGTGCAGAAGTGCAGTATCGTAATAGAACAGCAACAAGTATAGAAATACGTATTGTTTGGACCGATACAATGCCAGCATACAGTTGGAATGCACAGGCACACAAATTTGATGCTTCCTTTAATGGTGTCAGTGCTGGTAGAACTACAATCGCGTCCTATTATACATGGCAAAACTCAGCAAGTTATGCTAGAAGCCAAACGGGAGAAAGTGCTTGGGTTACGGTGTCGGTTGATGCAACAACAACAAGCGTTAGTGTAAGTGTACAACATTTACAAACGAACATACCGGGAACAGTGCTGAGTTGGGATTACTCGGGAACATGGACGATTTCTATTCCAACGTACTAAATGAATGATATTTAACAAGTAGTGCTGTTTTGCTACAGAAAGATGAACTAGATGGAGTCAACAGACCATGAATCGACCGCGCAGGTGATTGCAGGCGGCGAGATTTCCAATGTTCAGCACTATGTGAGATATCGCGAGAAATAATCACAGGAACTGGGGTTCTTCGGAACCCCAGTTTGCACTCTTATAATATAAACATAAGAGTTTTATTTTTGCACTACATTAACCTAAAACTTGCGCTACAAGCAACTATCTTGTGTTCTCCAGAAAGGAGTATATAGATATACTTTCATCGAGCCCGTAGGTGTATAAAACACCAACGGGCTCATTTTCTAGCATATGAAAAGTGTATAGAACTTCGTTCACAAAAAGTTTACAAAATTATTTTTGCTGATTTGTGCATTTGGCCGACCGAGAGAAATATTTCTTCCCTGTTTTAATCTAAAATTGTGCAAAAACACAACAAACATGTCTGTGAATTTGACGGTTTGCCCGCATTATATTATAATATGAGTACAAAACCACGAAAATCTTCATATGGCGAGAGAGGTGACTGCCTAATAGATGTTGAGAAATACGAAAGGAAAATGGAGGTGATATCGCAGGAAAGTTAACTAAAATATATCAGGAGGAGAGAATTATGCGGTCTGTTACAGAACGTCTAGATAAATATATCAAAACCCACGCCCTTAATTTGGGCGACCGTGAGTGCGAAACTGTGCTCGATCAACTATATCAAGCCTATGCGGAGTCACACGAGTCTGACCCGGTCGAAATAGGCGAAGGTTTCAAAGAGTTAGAAGAATTTTTGTGTAGTGTATCGTTAGCAGACAATAATGCGGTATTTAACCTATGCTGCAGGCTATGTTCTACCTATGAGCGTAAAGCGTTCAAAGATGGCTTACAATACGGTGCACACCTTATGTGTGAACTTGGCACACGAGGAGGATAACTATGTTAAAGGTTATTGGAATACTATTGGGAATAATGATGGTCACATTGGCGGGAATGGCTTTGCTTATCATAGAAGAATGTATCAGAGACTATATCCGGTATCGCAAAAGAAGAAATATAACGGAAAAGGGGAGTTGTCACAGTATATCTTGTGACGACACTTATACCCACCACAAGGTAAATGTAAACAACACATATCTGGCACGGCAGAACCACACTACGGCGGCCAGGATGGCTCAAGAAGCCCACGATATCGCGGTAAGGGACTCGTGGGGTATGCATGAAGACGCCTGCCACATGGCCCAGCAAGCGCATGACACGGCCGTCTATGATCATCAAGCGGCAGTTGACTATCACGATCAGCATGTTGCAGCGCCTGATTTTGGCTGCAGCAATCCTTTTGTCTAAGCACACAATATGAAGAACTTTTTAGCAGAAATTAGAACGCAGTATCGAATACTTAAATATTCAAATCTGCTTAATCGTATACGTGAGTGTATAATTTGCAACGAGTGGGATTTTCCGCAGGCAGTTGATTATCTTATGCTGACTCGCAAAGAGCGCCAACACTGTCGAAATATCATGGAAAATAAAGCCGAGAGCATAGAAGGTGCTGTCGAATATTACTTCAATAAATAGTTCGTAATATTAAATGTTCTATTTTTGATTTTCAAACAATCATAATAATATCGGAACATCCGGATGTTCCGATATTATTGTGAGAGGAGGAAATCATTTGTCTGACTGCGAGGAAATTAAGAGTAACTGTCAAAGCATCTTTAAAAACGGAAGTTCAGAGACCACGGTTGAGCGCTACACAGCAGCTTGGGTGCGCATGATCAATCTGCTTGAAAAGGCGAAAATCGACGCAACTGATCTAACAGAAGAGAAATGATGCTGCCTTGCATGAAACAAATGAGAACACTAAATATGACACAACCTACTTCAACAACAAATTCGAAAATGGTTTGCTCCTACAACCAAAGGAGTGATCATTTATCAATAAGGTTTTCAGGGTGGGAATCTACACCCGACTGTCTGAGGAAGACAGAAATAAACAGAATCCAGATGATGACAGCAACAGCATCCAAAACCAAAAAACAATGCTTATCCAGTATGCGCTGGCCCAGGGATGGGAAATCTACAACATCTATAGCGACGATGATTACACCGGCTCTGATCGTCGTCGCCCCGAGTTCAACAAGCTTTTAAGTGACGCTGAAGCGGGAAAATTTGACATTGTTCTGTGTAAGACCCAATCTCGCTTCACTCGTGAATTGGAACTTGTAGAGAAGTACATCCACGGATTGTTTCCTCTGTGGGGTATTCGGTTTGTCAGTATTGTAGACAATGCGGATACTGCTAACAAAGGAAATAAAAAATCACGTCAAATTAACGGGTTAGTCAACGAATGGTATTTGGAGGACATGTCGGAGAATATCCGAAGCGTCCTCACAAACCGACGTGAAAACGGACATCACATCGGTTCCTTTGCCCCGTATGGCTATAAAAAGGATCCCGACGTAAAGGGACATCTGATTATCGACGATGAGGCCGCTGCAGTTGTTAAGGAAATCTTCACCTTGTTTGCTCAAGGGCATGGCAAAACAGCTATTGCGAGAATTCTCAACGAACGGGGCATCCCGAATCCGACGGAATACAAGCGCCTGCAGGGGTTGCGCTATAAAACCTCACATAACGTTAATAGCAGGCTCTGGAAATATTCCGCGGTTGCTGATATTCTGTCCAACGAAATGTACATCGGAAATATGGTGCAAGGGAAATACGGCAGTATCAGCTTCAAGACCAAAGTGTGCAAGCCGCGACCCAAGGATCAGTGGATCATCGTTGAAGGCAGGCATGAGCCGATCATTGATCGGGATCTCTGGAATCGTGTTCAAGAGCTGATTAAACTTCGTGCAAAGCCCTTTGATGTCGGAGAGCTTGGCATTTTTGCACAGAAAGTTCATTGCGGCTATTGTGGCTATGTGCTGAGAACGAATAAAAACCGAGGACGGCATTATCTACAGTGTCAAACAAAGCATGTTTCAAAAGAAGCCTGTGTTGGAACATTTATGCCGGTATCTGAGTTGGAGCAGATCGTACTTGCTGAGCTGAATCGTCTTTCCGAGGAATACCTCGATATGGATGAGCTGGAACGAAATGTGGAATTTTGTTCCGGTATTAAAGAGAAGCGCGAGAAGGTGGCACGTAACCTATCCACCTACGAACGACGGATTGATGAGTATTCCAAGGCTATCCGCGATCTATACATGGATAAAATCAGAGGGATTATCAATGATAATGACTTTGTGGAGCTTTCAGAGTCCATCAGAGCGGATCGGGATCGTTTGGTTCAGATGATTGCAGACTCGCAGAAAGAGCTGCAGGAACTGGATGAGCGGCTCAGGGCAGGGGATAACCGCAGGGAATTGATACTGCAGTATACAAACCTAAAACACCTGACCCGAGAGATCGTAGATATTCTAATCGACCATATCGTGATCTACCGTCGTGATCCAAAAACAAAGAAAATTCCCGTGGAAATCTACTGGAATTTTTAAAATGTTGGCTATGTAAAGTAGTAGCATCTGCTGCCAGGTCCTCTGTCAGATCTGCGATAGGATCTCCCTTGACCTGAATAGATGCCGCATTCCAGGGAAATCCGGCTGCCGCAGCAGGATAGACACCAACAGTATGATCCACAAAATACTTTTCAAGAGGTGTTCCCACAATGTCTTTGTCCTTCAGATTTCTGGTCAGCTGGTGGATGATTGCACCGACCATTTCAAGATGGCTCAATTCTTCCGTGCCAATGTCTGTGAGCAAGCCCTTCTGATCGTCAAAGGGCATGCTGTAACGCTGAGAAAGATAGCGCATCGACGCTGCCAATTCGCCATCCGGTCCGCCGAACTGGCTTATGATGACAGATGCCAACCGGGGGTTCGGGCGGGCAATTTTCACGGGGTACTGCAACTTTTTGTCATACGCAAACATACCTTAACCCTCCTTATTTGCTGCATATTCCCAGGGCCAAGGATCGTCCAACCAGCGGTAGCGATCTCCCTGAGAAGGCATTCCATGCTTCATCTGACAGCGGTCGTTATGCTCCATCATACCCTTGTGGTACATTTTCTGATAAGCCTGATACAGCTCCAGAGCCTCCTTATCCTCAGGGTGCGTGTCCAGGTAAAGTGCCAGCTCCTGGATCGCGAAACCTAGGGTTTGTAATTCGGTTTTCGGCGTGACGGGCTGCTCCTTCTGATTGACCATACCCATAAAGGGCAGATCCAAGCCGGGGTACAGAGTACCGCGTACCAGGGCCTTTCGCGGCTCATATTTGGGTGGTGATTCCAGCTGGAAGGGGACATAAGGATTGGCTAAGGGTGCCATGGACGGCAGCCGTCCCTCTCCGTGTCTGGACCCGCTTTGCTTATGATCCACATTCATTCCTCCTATCAGAATTCAGTCGGAACTGTCGTTCCTGGTCATACTATGCCGAAACCCACGGGAAAGTTCTGCGGTAGGGGAGCGGAGCATAGAAATATGGGGAGGTGTTGTCCATGAAGCATGATAATTGGATCGTATTTACCCCTTTTTATTTACTTGTAGTCATAGTCTTTTTGGGCATCGCCCATATGGGAAGCAATACAATTACCACGCTGCATCAGCAGAGGGCAGTCGAACGGGAGCACCGCATTGTCATCGATGCCGGTCATGGCGGGATCGATGGGGGAGCAACCTCCTGCACTGGCGTTTTGGAGAGTCATATCAATTTGGAGATCGCGCTGCGCCTGGAAGATGTTTTTCATCTGCTAGGGTATGATACCGTGATGATCCGCAGGACCGATGAATCCATCTATACGCAAGGTAATACCATCGCATCTCAAAAGGTTTCTGATCTGAAAGAAAGAGTGCGGATTGCCAACGAAACACCGGGTGCAATTCTCATCAGTTTACACCAAAACACTTTTTCTGATAGCCGCTATAAGGGCGCACAGGTATTTTATTCAGGTAATGATAAAAGCAGATCCATCGCACAATCCATGCAACAGAACCTCATTCAAATTCTGAATCCGGGAAGTCAACGAAAAGCCAAATCCGCAAAGGGAGTTTACCTGATGGAGCATATTACCTGCCCGGGGGTTTTGATTGAGTGCGGCTTTCTTACAAACCAAGAAGAGGAGGCATTGCTGCGCAGCAAAGATTATCAGATCAAGCTTTCTGCGGTTATAGCAGCAACAATAAGCTCCTGTCTTGGTGATACTTGACGGGCGAACAAACGGTTGGTATAATAACACCAAAGAAATTGAAAGAAGGTTCGCCATGGCTAAGACGAAAACTGTCTTTTTCTGCACTGACTGCGGCTACGAGACCCCTAAATGGATGGGTCGTTGTCCCGGATGCGGTGCGTACAATACAATGCAGGAGCATATCGAGAAGCCTGTTGCCCCTGGACGGGCGAAATCTGCCCCTGTCGGCATCAGCCGCCGGCCCCAACGGCTCTGCCAGGTCGACAGCGGCGACGAGCTGCGCTTTTCCACCGGAATGGGGGAACTCAACCGGGTTTTGGGCGGCGGCGCTGTGGCAGGCTCTCTGGTGCTCGTAGGAGGAGCGCCCGGAATCGGTAAGTCTACCTTGCTGCTGCAGATCTGTAACAGTCTTTGCCAGGGCAGGAGCGTGCTGTATGTTTCCGGTGAGGAAAGCGAGCGGCAGCTGAAGCTGCGGGCGGAGCGATTGCAGGTAAATCCGGACGGTCTTTATATTCTTTCGGAAACCCGGCTTACTGACATTTTGGAGGCCGTGCAGGAGCTTAAGCCGGATATCCTGATCGTGGACTCCATTCAGACGCTTTACAACGATGCCAATGAATCTGCCCCCGGCAGTATTTCGCAAGTAAAGGACTGCACCATGGCGCTGCTGCAGCTGAGTAAATCGGAGGGTCTTACGGTATTCGTGGTTGGCCACATTAACAAAGATGGCAACATCGCCGGTCCGAAGGTGCTGGAGCACATGGTTGACTGTGTCATGTATTTTGAGGGCGACCCCAATACATCATACCGCCTGCTCCGCGCTGCAAAGAACCGCTTCGGATCTACCAACGAGATCGGCGTATTTGAAATGGTGGACAGCGGTTTGAAAGAAGTTCCCAATCCCTCTCAGATGCTCCTGGAAGGCCGTCCTCAGGGCGCAAGCGGTACCTGTGTTGCATGTGTCATGGAGGGAACGCGCCCGATCCTGGCCGAGGTACAGGCTCTGGTGACCAAAACCAGCTTCAATGTGCCCAGGCGTGCCGCAGATGGCTTCGATTTCAACCGGGCAGTTCTGCTGATGGCGGTCATGGAAAAACGTGCCGGATTGCAGCTGAACCTGTTTGATGCCTATATTAACGTAATTGGTGGCTTGCGTCTGGACGAGCCCGGAGCGGATCTTCCGGTTGCGTTGGCGGTTGCATCTTCTTATCGTGACAGCGCAATTTCCGATGATTTGGCAGCCATTGGTGAGGTGGGCCTGACAGGAGAGATCCGTGCGGTGTCCCAAATGAGCCAACGCCTTGCAGAGGTTGCACGTCTGGGCTTTACCAAGGTGATCATCCCCAAGTACGGCTCTGATAAGCTGGAGATTCCTGCCGGTTTGACTGTCTACCGGGTTCGTAACATCCGGGAAGCCATCGAAGTTGCAATGTAATGAAGAAACCCGTGCGTCGAAGGACACACGGGTTTACTTTATCGTTTTCGTAATTGCCAAAAGGCAACCGCACTGGCGGCGGCCACATTCAGAGAATCTACATTGTGATGCATGGGAATGATCACATTATAGTCGCAGTTTTCGACGGTCTGTGCGGCTAAGCCGTCACCCTCAGTTCCTAAAACAATGGCGAGTCTTTCTTCCGCTTCAAGGGATGGATCATCGATGGAAATAGCTTTGTCATTGAGTGCCATAGCAGTTGTTTTGAAGCCAAATTGTTTCAAATATCCCTGCCAATCTGCTGAATCACACGATAAATACGCCCATGGAATTTGGAAAACAGTTCCCATGCTCACACGAACAGCTCGGCGGACAAGGGGATCACAGCAGGTCTGCGTCAGTAAAATGCCGTCCATCCCCAGCGCGGCGGCACTGCGGAAGATCGCGCCGACATTTGTGGAATCCACGATCCCTTCCAAAACAGCGATCCTGTTTGCGTTTTTGCAAATTTCAGCAGGTGAAAGGGGAGTAGGGCGGCGCATGGCACATAGAACGCCCCGGGTCAATTCATAGCCTGTCAGTGCGCAGAGAACATCGCGATCCGCGGTATATACCGGTATTTCAGGGCATTTTTCGATTATTTCTGCGCCGTCACCGGTGATATGCCTGCGCTCCATAAGCAAGGAGAGGGGAGTGCAGCCGGCTTTCAAAGCAAATTTGATCACCTTAGGGCTTTCTGCAATGAAGATACCTTTCTCCGGCTCTAACCGATTGCGCAGCTGTGCCTGCGTCAGTCTGGCATACACATCCAGCTCCGGGGCTGTAATGTCTGATATTTCAATGATTTTTGCCATAATCATTCCTTATCTGAAAAATCCAGCTTTGAGAGGGGATTGGCCTCTGCAGCGATCTTCAACTCTGTATTTTCGATATGGGTGTAGATCTGTGTGGTGTTTAGGTTTTCGTGACCAAGAACTTCCTGCACGGTCTTCACATCCACACCGCCGGAGAGCATCATGGTTGCGGCTGTATGGCGTAATTTATGTGCTGAGAACTGGGTAGAGTCTAAACCGGCCTGTAAGAGTGCTTTTTTGACGAGTCTGTGTACTGCCGTCACGCTGATTCGATTGCCATCCCGAGAGCCAAAGAGAGCCCGATTGTCAGAAAGCACTTTTTTGTTGCGTTCCACAAGATAGGCGTCTATTGCTTTGCGGCAGGCAGAGCCAAAATAGACCACACGTTCCTTGTTGCCTTTACCAACCACACGAATACGGTCTTCGTACACGTCTGTCAGATTCAACCCCACCAACTCGCTTCGACGGATGCCGCAGTTTAAAAACAGCATCAAAATGGCATAGTCGCGTTTCTCGTTTTGGCCAGAAACTGCCTGCAAAAGTGCGGAGGATTGCTCCAAAGTCAGGTATTTTGGCAAGCTTTTGCGCAATTTTGGATACTCCAGATCGGCCACGGGATTCTCTGATAATTGCTTGGTACGAACGGTTAAGTACTTATAGAAGGACTTAAGTGCTGACAATTTCCGAGCTCTTGCAGTAGGGGAGATACCATACTCCGGAACAGCGGCGTCCGGGTCAGGTGTACGATCATTGGCCAGATACGAAAGGAAATCGTAAATATCCGATGTGGTGATCTCCCGGATGAATTGCAGATCGATGTCCTTGATGGGGATATCATCCAAGCGGGTATGGATGGGCATATCACTGCGCATCAGCTTCATAAAACGAAAGAACATCCGCAGATCCAGGTAATATTCAGAAATTGTGCGCTGAGACTGACCCTTGATGGTCTCATGATACACGAGAAAGTCCCGCGCGATCTGCGGGCAGTCAGAATATCGTTGCATAGTAAACTCCTAAGTAGGAGGCGTTAACTAAGCACTGGTTAAATTCCGTAAGAAAGGGAACTGCACCTTTGAATCCATCCAACGCAACAAAATAAAAATTTTGTTGCGTTAAGAGTGTAATTTCACAGGAATTTAGCCAAGTGGCCGTTTAGTACCTCGTTTATAATAATATTACATAATACTATTATAAAGTATATCTTTCTATCGTATGTGTGTCAAGGAATTTCATTTTTACCAAAAGTGATTTCTTTCGGGAAAGGTCTTTACAAGGTCGTCTCTTTCAAGTAAAATGAATATAGAAACCAATTTCTATCTTAGGAGGATCTTGTATGAGCGTAAAACGAATTGGTGTGCTTACCAGTGGCGGCGATGCGCCCGGTATGAATCCCTGCGTCCGTGCGGTTGTACGTACTGCTGCTTACCACGGTGTGGAATGCTACGGCATTCGCCGCGGCTATAACGGCTTGATCAACGGAGATATTTTCAAACTTGACGAAAAAAGTGTTTCTCATACCATCAATCGTGGCGGCACGATCCTATACACTGCTCGCAGCAAGGACTTTATGACCGAGGAAGGTCAAAAAAAGGCTGTTTCTACCTGCAAATTCCTTGGTCTTGACAGTATTGTTGCCATTGGCGGCGACGGTACCTTCCAAGGTGCACGGGCGCTCAGCAAGTACGGAATTAACGTAGTCTGCATCCCTGCAACCATCGACAATGACATCAGCTGCACCAATTATTCTATTGGCTTCGATACCGCTGCCAATACTGCGATTGAGTGCATCGACAAGCTGCGCGATACTATGCAGTCCCATGAAAGATGCTCTGTTGTGGAGGTAATGGGCCGAAATGCGGGCTTTTTGGCCATGTATGTGGGGCTTGCAGTGGGCGCAACGGCTGTTTTGGTGCCCGAAAAGGATATTGACTTCGAGCATGATGTGATAGAAAAGATCCGCCAGGCCCGGTTCAATGGTTTCAGTCACTATATGATCGTTGTCGCAGAAGGCGCCGCTTCCGCGTCCGATGTTGCGGCGAAAATCAAGGATGCGATCGATCTCGACCCCCGCGTTACCGTGCTTGGTCACATTCAGCGTGGCGGCGTTCCCACCGGCCGTGATCGCATCAATGCAACAAAAATGGGTTACCTTGCCGTTGAACTTCTGCTTGCCGGTAAAACCAACCGTATTGTATGCACCAATGCAGGCAGCTTCACCGATATAGATATCGACGAAGGCCTTGCAAAAAAGAAGAGCATCCAACAGATCGAGGTAGATGTACTTGCTGCCATGACCGGTCTGTAAGCCCCCTACCCTACCGAATTTTTAATAAAAAATGCCAACTGTGTTTTAGTAACGCAGTTGGCATTTATGCTTTTGGATGGCATTTTTCGTACACAGATTTCAGCTTTTGATTGACCATTTGGGTGTACAGCTGGGTGGAGGAAATATCACTGTGACCCATCAATTCCTGCAAAGAACCCAGATCTGCACCATTTTCCAGCAGATGCACCGCAAAGCTGTGGCGCAATGTATGGGGTGTCAGTTCCTTGTCGATGTGTGCAGTCTCCTGATAGTGCTTCAGGATCTTCCAAAAGCCCTGGCGGCTCATACGCATGCCGTTGATGTTGACAAACAATGCCTTTTCCTCCGGATATGCGAGCATCGAGGAGCGCACATTGTTAATATAGACCGTCAACGCACGCAGTGCAGCAGGATACAGTGGAATGGAGCGGGTCTTTTTTGCGCCGGCGCACTTGATAACGCCCTGTTCCAGATTTACTGCATCAATATCCAGGCTGATCAGCTCGGTTACACGAATGCCGGTGGCATACATCACCTCCAGCATAGCCTTATCCCGGAAGCCTTTGGCATCCACGCAGGACGGCTGAGCAAGGAGCAGTTCGATCTCGCGTCCGGTGAGGATCTGAGGAAGCTTTTTCTCTCCCCTGTCCACCCGAATGTCCGTAACCGGAGTGGACTCCAGGAAACCGGAAGAAACCACATAGCCATAAAAATTCTTAAGGCTTGCAAGGCACCGGGAAACGGTTGCACCGGAGCGTCCCTCGTCCTCCAAATGGGCAAGATAGCGGCTGATATTCACTTGTTCGGCTTCCACAACGTCCAATTCCTCGCTTTGACGCAGCCAATCGGCGAACTGCCGGATGTCACGCATGTAGGAGGCTATGGTGTTGGCGGATGCCTGTCTTACCTTTGTCAGGTAATTCTCATAAGCACCAATCAAGTCCAACATGAATTGCGTACCTTTCCATTGTTTCGTAAGAATTTATCAGATCCGTCAAAAATGGCGAGATCACACAGTAATCAAGCATCCCAATCAATGCCGCATAGGAAATGCAGCAGACTGCAACCTGTTTTGAACGGTTCTTTGCCAATGAATACAAGGAAAACCATAGCAGCACAGGAATCAGAAAAAAATCCGACATCTGCAATAACGACCTCACCAGCCAACCGGCAGAACCAAAGGAAAAAGCAAGACAAAAGCCAGTTGAAGAAAAGTGGAAAATGTGGATACCGCAGATCAGATAAACAAGCCAAGGCTTGGAATGCATAACAATCAAGATGGAAACAAGGAATGGTAAAAATACAGACACAACGGAACCGACGATCGACACAGGGCGGCTGACCGCCATGCGCATCAGAGGAATATAAGTATCACCAAAAGTATCTGCAAATAACGCGCCCAACCCGGCAGCAATAACAGAACACAGCGTCAGAACGCAGAGGTTATGCCTGCTTTCCTGCAAAAAGTGAGGTGCATGTGGGTTGGTCACCATGTTGATTTCTCCTCTCACAGGGTCGGAAATTGTGAAACGAACTGCCGGGAGAAAGAATCAAGCAAAATGGGCGCAACGCCCCTAGATATCACAAATGCATGAATACTATACTCCAAATCCGAATAAAATGCAAGGCTTTTTGGTTATTTTTACGATTTTTGTAGATTATGCCCATTTTTATGTTAACATGATTATGTTAACCGTTAAAACCAAAGCGTCAAAAAATGTTCAATATTTATTCATAAACGCATATGTTGGGCTCGTCGCGTTTAAGCAACACAAAATGTTGATTTTGCAAGACATCCTGCAAAAAGCTTCATGTAGGTAAATTTAACTTACCTACATGATAAATTTGTACAACTTAACGATAAGCCTTTTTTCTTCCCGGTCTTAAACGGCCGTTCTTTACCGGCAGGAATGCAACAAGCGCACATCCAATCAGGATCATGATCGCGCATACTCCCATCCCTTGATACTGTCCTCCGAACAGCAATGCGGTGATTGCAAGCAGCGCAAGATAATAGACGCCTCCTGTAAGCATGCTCACCTGCAGGCGCATGCGTTTCGTTAGGCATACTGCGGTCAGTGCACCAATACAGGATGCCAGGACCAGGATCATCATCACTGCATAACCAAGTCCTTCCTCCCCTATTGTCTCGGATGTCATCAGCCATGCGGTCAAGGCTGCACCCGCAAGCGTAACCAAAAGACATACGATTACCCCTATGGCCAGTCCGACCGGGACACCCAATGCCGCACCTTTTACCTTCTTAATTGCATACATAATACCCCTCCCTTGTTACAGGGTATTCTTACCTGAATACAAAAAGAACCGGAACAGCATTTTGCTGTTCCGGTTTGTGCCAGATATTACTTCGACATCTGTGCCATCATTGCATCGAGCAATGCTTTGGCATCCTCTTTGGTTTTGCCAACGGCTGTGTAATAGAATTTTACCTTCGGTTCCGTTCCGGAGGGGCGGACGATCACACTGCCCTGCTGATCCAGGATCATCTCAAGTACATTGGATTTGGGCAGGTTGATAACGGATTCCTTGCCAGTAGTCAGATCTCTGGAGCTGCTAACCTGATAATCATTTACGACGGTTACCTTTGCGCCGCCGATGGTCGTCGGAGTGCTGCTGCGCAGACCGGCCATCATTGCTGCTGCTTTTTCCATTGCATCAGCACCAGTCAGCTCAATGCTTTGCACGTGGGACAGATAGAATCCGTAGGTCTCATAAAGGGCATCCAGCGCATCCAGGATGGTCTTTCCTTCCTGCTTTAACGCAGCAGCCATTTCGCACACCAGCATGGATGCAACAACGGCATCCTTATCCCGGGCGTAGGTGCCCTTCAAATAGCCGCAGCTCTCCTCAAAGCCAAACACGAACTTGTTTTCCTCGCCCTTTTCTTCCAGCGCCAGGATCTCGCCGCCGATGTACTTAAAGCCTGTAAGCACGGCCTTCATTTCCACGCCGTAGCTGGCCGCAATTTGATCCGTTAACGGCGAAGATACGATGGAACGCACGACCTCAGCACCGTCGGGCAGATCACCACGGGCGGTACGGGCTTTCAGAATGTAGTCCATGAGCATACAACCCAGCTCATTGCCGGTGAGCTTACGGAATCCGTCGCCGCAAGGAACGGCGATCGCCACACGGTCAGCATCCGGATCAGTACCAAGGATCAGATCGCAGGGGGTCTCCCGGGCTACCTTATAGCTCTCATTTAACGCAGCGTCTGTCTCGGGGTTGGGATATTCGCAGGTCTTAAAATCCCCGTCAGGCTGCTCCTGGCAGGCCACAACAGTAATATTTACGCCAAGGCGGCCAAGAACCTCACGGACAGGCTCATTGCCCGTTCCGCAAAGGGGTGTGTAAACGATGTTCAATCCAGCGGAGCGGATCATTTCCGGCTCAACAGCCTCAGCAAGAACGGTCTCATAATACTTATCCCACATATCCTGGCCGATATAGGAAATCAGTCCTTCCTCCATAAACGCTGCAAAAGGCTTGCTCTCAGGTATGAAGTAGGGAATTTCAGCAATTTTTGCAGTGACCACAGCTGCCGGCTCGTCAGTCATCTGACAGCCATCCGGGCCGTAGCACTTGATTCCGTTATACGCACCGGCATTGTGGCTTGCAGAGATCACGATACCACAGCCGCAACCCAACTGCCGAACAGCAAAGGAAAGCATGGGCGTGGGTGCCAGGCGGTCATACAGCCAGGTGTGGATGCCAGCTTCTGCCAGTGCAACTGCACAAACCTCTGCAAACAGCTGGGAGTTGTGCCGGGAGTCATAGCCAATAGCAGCGATTTTTGGCAGATCCGTTCCGGACAGCCATGCTGCCATACCCTGGGCTGCTCTTCGGACAGTGTAGCTGTTCAAGCGGTTGCTGCCCATGCCCATAATGCCCCGCATGCCGGCAGTGCCGAACTGCAGGTCGCTTCCAAAACGGCTTTTCAGTTCTTCTGTATCTCCTGCGATGGCCTTCAATTCTGTCAGTGCGTCCTCCGGCAAGTCAGACGCGCACCAAAATTCATAGCGTTCTTCGTAAGTCATCTTTTAACCTCCATTTATAAAAAAACAGCTCAAAACATATTTGAGCTGTTTCTTTCTTTGATTAAGCCTCTGTCTCCTCGACCTCGGCAGCGCGGTTTTCCTGGGATTCGGCCAGAGCGCGGAACTTTGCGCGGGTGTCCTGAACCTGGCCCAGAGACAGGCTGATTGCCTCCTCAGTACGACGCAGGGCGTCATCCATGTAATCATTGCTTGCCTTGCGCAGCTCAGCGATCCGGGTCTGCGTCTTGGTAAACATCTCCTGGCACTGACGGCGGGCTTCCTGATAGATGGCTTCCTCAGCAACCAGTTCCTTGGCCTTCTGCTGTGCCTGACGGACAATACCTTCAGCCTCGCGGCGAGCCTGTCCGATCAGTTCGTTCCGGGATTCCACGATGGTACGGGACTGCTTCAGCTCAGCAGGCAGCTGGGCAATGATCTCATCCAGCATATCCAGAACCTTATCACGCTCCAGGATGCACTTGTCAGCACCCAGAGGCAGGGCCCGTGCGTCCTGGATCATGTCGTACAGGGCGCTGATAATATCCTCAATATGTTTCTCGTTCATTTTCTATTTTCCTCCTTGATGGATTGTGGATATGCGCTTTTTAAAATCTGGGATGATCTCCTCCGGCAAAAATGCGGTAAGATCAACGTTATATGCACCCAGCTCCTTCACAGTGCTGGAACTCATATACATAAATTCATGCTCAGCAGTTAAAAACATGGTATCAAGATCCGGGTTGATCTTGTGATTGATCATGGCCATGGTAAACTCATTTTCAAAGTCCGAACCGGCTCGAAGGCCCTTGACGATCACACAACTGCCCTTACGCTTGGCGTATTCCGCCAGCAGCTCGCTGGAGCAATCTACCTCCACATTCGGGATATCCTTTGTAACCTTGCGAATGAGCTCCACCCGTTCTTCCAGGGTAAACATGGGATTCTTGCCGGCGTTGACCATGACGCAGACGATCAACCGGTCAAAAATATGGGCTGCGCGTCGAATAATGTTTAAGTGACCGCTGGTTATCGGATCAAAGCTGCCCGGATAAATGGCGATTTTCACGCTGTCACTTCCTAATCCTTACGGAATAATGTTATGAGCGTCTTGCCGTATTTGTAATCCTTTGAACGGGAAAAACCCGAAATTTCCAAATCAAGTTCCTTCTCTACAGGACGCTCCGAGACTATTATACCACCAGATTGCAAAATGTCAATTTCTGATATCTTTTTTATTGCATTTTCTAAAAAAACTTCTGCATATGGGGGATCCAGGAAGATAATATCAAACTTTTCCCTGCATTGTGACAGAAATTGGAGATAGTCAGCACGCACAACACGTGCTTCGCTCTCCATTTTTGCACGGCGCAGATTTTCCCTGATCAGTCGGCAGGGCGCGTCAGCAGCATCTACAAACAACGCACTTTTTGCACCGCGGCTGAGGGCTTCAATGCCTAACTGGCCGGTTCCGCCGAACAGATCCAACACCTTTGTTCCGGGAAGTTCAAACTGCAAAATGCTGAACAGTGCCTCTTTCACACGATCTGCAGTGGGGCGTGTCTGCATTCCGTCCGGAGTCTTCAAAACAACACCCTTTGCTCGTCCGGAGATAACTCTCATAATACTTCCTCCTGGCTGTTATGAAAATGGCGATACACCGACAAAGCAGCATCCTTTGGCAAATACCGTTCCAGTTCAGATACAGATGCCTGGCCAATGGCAGTAACGGATTTGAATTTCTTAAGCAGCTCCTGCTTTCTTTTTGGGCCGATCCCTGGGATGTTATCCAGCACAGAATACTTCAGCCGCTTGCTGCGCAGTTGACGGTGGTATGTGATAGCAAAGCGGTGCGTCTCCTCCTGGATCGTGCCGATGAAAGAGAATACCGTCTGATTGGAATCGATACGGATCTCCTGTCCCTGGGGTGTCACCAGCGCGCGGGTGCGGTGGCGATCATCCTTGACCATACCGAATACCGGCAGGCTCAGCTCCAGCTCCGCAAGGGCCTGTACAGCCACGTTAGCATGGTTGATGCCACCATCAATGAGCAGTAGATCCGGCGCTTCCTCAAAGCCCTTATCCCCTGCCTTGTAGTGCGCAAATCTCCGCTTTACCACCTGATGCATGGAGGCATAGTCGTCCTGATTAGACAGGTCTTCCAATTTGAAGCGCTTATAGTCACTTTTATGGGGCTTTCCGTCCACAAAGACAACCATGCTGGCTACAATATCCGTTCCGGAAATGTTTGAAATATCGAAAGATTCGATTCGCTTTGGCGGCTCCATGGAAAGCATTTTACCAAGCAATGTCAGTGTTCCGTAAATGCGTTCTTCCTTATCTGTGACCTGTGTTGCCTCCTCAAGAGCATTTTTGCTTGCAAGCTCCACTAACTGGGCATTGTCGCCGCGTTGAGGTACGTGTACTTTCGGCTTGCGGCCGTACTGCTGCTCCATCAGCTGCGCAAACAGCTGGGAATCCTCGATTTCCATGGGGAGCAGGATACGCTTGGGCACCACTCCCCTGCTCAGATAAAACTGTTTCAGCAAACTGCTGATTGCTTCTTTCTTATCATCCGGCAGCGGAAAGACCTGAAATTCTTTGTCCAGTAGATTGCCCCCGGAAAAATGCAGCACGGCAAAGCAGGCTTTTGCTGCTGTCTCACCGTAACCGATCACATCCGTGTCAGCCATTGAGCCCGCAGTGACCAGTTGTTTTTGGCCCAAGGCTTCCACCGCATTCAGCCTGTCCCGCAAATTCGCGGCCAATTCAAAATTCAGCTCCTCTGCGGCAGTAAGCATCTGCTTGCGAATATCAGCAGCGACGGATTTGTAGTTTCCCTGAAGAAGCTGCTTCGCCTGCTCGATCCGCAAGCGGTATTCAGCGGCCGTCATGGTCGCCTGACACCAGCCGGCACACTGGTTCATGTGGTAATTGAGGCAGGGTCTACCCTTACCCACATCCCGGGGAAACTCCCGACTGCAAGCAGGAAGCTTTAGTGTAATACGGATGGCATCCATCACATCCTGGGTCACGCCCCGACTGCCGTACGGTCCGTAATAGAGCGCACCATCGTCAGCGGCCTTGCTGACCAAAGTAATACGTGGGTATGCCTCTTTCATATCCAGCCGCAGGTAGGGATAACCCTTATCATCCTTCAGCAGGATGTTGTACTTTGGCATATAGCGCTTGATGAGCGAGCACTCCAATACCAGTGCCTCAAATTCCGATGCAGCAACAATCACATCAAAATGATGGATCTTGCTCACCATCAGCCGTGTCTTCGGAGTATGGGAAGCCGTATCCTGGAAATATTGACTGACCCGGTTTTTCAGTTTTTTTGCCTTGCCCACATAGATGACCTTGTCATCCTTGTTGCGCATAATATACACGCCCGGTGCAAGAGGCAGGCTATGCGCCTTTTCCTTCAATTGGTCAAATGTCATTGCTTCCTCCAAAAAAATACCGCCTCAATGCGAAGTAACAGCATTGAGGCGGACAAGACACATCTCGTATCAATAAACATCCCGGGCAAGCAGGGATTCCAGTGCATTCACTGCAGCCTCAGCATCCGCACCGGTTGCGGAAAGAGTTACGGTAGCGCCGGTAACGATACCAAGAGACATGATACCCAGCAGGCTTTTGGCGTTCATCCTACGATTGTCAGATTCCAAATAAATGCTGGATTCAAATTCGTTCGCCTTTTGAACGAAATATGTAGCCTGCTTGTTATGCAGACCGGATTCGCAACGAACGACGATTTTTTTACTGAACATAAATAAACATCTCCTCATTCATTCACCCGGTTTGAATACCGAAAATGAACTCTCCGTATATCATAGCAAAATCCAAAGAAATGTCAACTATTTTCTTATCTATTTCTATTAAATGGAAACTTTTCCGCCGTTAACGCACAAATGCCTGTCAACGGAATTCTGCAATGGTCACGCCGTCCTCACCCTCACCGTAAACACCCAAACGGAAGGATTTGATAAACTTATTCTTTTTCAGCTCCTGATGGACAGCATTACGCAGAATGCCTGTGCCCTTGCCGTGGATGATACGCACATTTTTCATACCCGAGCGCATGGCATTATCCAGGTAGAGGCTCAGAGTGCAGATCGCCTCCACAGCATCCATACCACGCAGATCCACCTCCATGGGTGTTGCATCCATTTTCATTTCCCGGCCGGAGTGGGCAGGACGGATCTTCTGCTTATAGGGATTCTCCTGTTCAAGCAGGTAGATCTCATCGGCCTTGACCGTCATTTTCAGAATTCCGGCCTGAAGCTGATAGGTACCGTCCTTATTGATGGCAATGACGCTGGCTTTTGTGCCCAGCTTCAACAGCTCCACCGTATCACCAACCAGGATCTCCCGCTTGGGCTGCGGCCTGCTTCTGACAGGTTGGGCTGCACGAAGCCTGTCCTCCACCTCATTGAGACTGCGACGGACATCCGCCTGACGCTGGTTAAGATTCGTCACATCCGCGTGATCCTGGAGTTGTTTGCGAAGCGCTTTCAATTCCTCTGAGGCAAGATTGGCTGCTGTACGGGCCTCCTCAATGATATACTGGGCCTCCCTCCGGGCAGCCTCCATGGCTTTATCTTTTTCTTTTTGCAGTTCGGCACGCATTTGCTCGGACTGTTCCTTAATTCTTGCTGTCTCCTGTTTCAGGCGCTCTGCCTCGTGGCGGGCAGCTTCCATCTGCTGACGCTGCTGCTCCAACTGGGTCAAAACATCCTCAAAGTCCTTGTCGCTCTTGCCCACCAAATCATCCGCTTCCTTGAGGATCTCCTCAGAAAGACCCAACTTGCGGGAAATGGCAAAGGCATTGGACTTGCCGGGAATGCCGATGAGCAGCTTGTAGGTAGGCTGCAGGGTCTCCACATCAAATTCGCAGGATGCGTTGATAACGCCCTTGGTACGCATGGCATAGAGCTTCAGCTCTGCATAGTGGGTTGTTGCCACCACGCGACTTCCCATCTTCCGGGCAAATTCGATGAGTGCAATGGCCAATGCCGCGCCCTCGGCAGGATCTGTGCCGGCGCCAAGCTCATCAAAGAGCACCAGTGTGCGGTCATCGCACTGCTCCACCACATCCACGATGGTACGCATATGGCTGGAGAAGGTGGAAAGACTCTGGGCAATGGACTGCTCGTCACCAATGTCTGCCAAAATGGCATCAAAGGTGGACAGGATACTGCCATCCCCTGCCGGGATGTGCAGACCGCATTCTGCCATAAGCGTCAGCAGGCCGATGGTCTTGAGTGTCACCGTCTTGCCACCGGTGTTGGGGCCGGTGATGATCATGGTGTCAAAATCAGAACCCAGACGCAGAGAAATCGGTACGACTTTTTTATTGTCGATCAGCGGATGACGGGCTTTGCGCAGCTCTACCCTGCCCTTGTCGTTCATAACAGGGGGCCACGCCTGCATGCGATAAGCAAGTTTGGCCTTGGCGAAGATCACATCCAACTGCACCAGCATGGCGTAATTCAGGTTGATATCCTCCCGATGGGCTGCGGCTTCGGAAGAAAGCTCCGCCAGGATCCGCTCGATTTCCTTCTTTTCTTTCAGCTCCAGCTCCCGCAGAGCGTTGTTTGCGTTGACAGCGCTCATGGGCTCTACGAAATAGGTCGAACCGGTGGCAGAAACATCGTGTACAAGGCCGGGAATGTCATTTTTGTGCTCTGATTTCACCGGCACCACATACCGGCCCTGCCGGATCGTGATGATGGGCTCGCGAAGATACTTGGAATAAGCCGGACTGGAGATGATCTTCTGCAGACCGTCTCTGATTTTTCCTGCCTGGATGCGCATATGTCGTCGAATGTCAGCCAGCGCCGGAGATGCGTTGTCAGCGATCTCCTCTTCCGACAAAATCGCACCGAAAATGCGGTCTTCCAGGTATTTATTTGGAGTCAGTGCGCCAAAAAGACTGTCCAGAACAGTTGCCTTATCGTCCTCTGCCACATAGCCTTTGATATTCCGGGCGCAGCAAAGCACTGCGCCGATGCGCAGTAACTCAACAGGCTGTAAGCTGCCGCCCCGGTCAGCCCGTTCCAGAGATGCGGACACATCGGACACATCTCCGAAAACTGGATTGCCCTTTCGGGTGCACAGGTCGGATGCGGCTGTGGTCTGCTCCAACAGCAGGTTCACATCTTCCAAATCAGATGTGGGCCGCAGGCGCAGGCAGGCTTCCTTACCGCCCTGGGAGCCGGCACAGGCTGCCAGTTGCTCCAAAACCAGAGGAAGCTCCAGTTTTACCAGGGATTTTTCGTATAGTGTAGACATGGTAAACTCCTAAATAAGTAGCGATTTGTAAAAATCCAGTGTTGAAAAGCCCCGTTCCAGCTGGGTAGCCAGATAGGCCTCCGTCAAGGTCGAAAGCGCTTGCATATTCTCCTGCCCAAGGGTGAATCCAAACAGTTTTTTGGGTTCGCACATGGAAATATAGCGCATGGCCTCCAAAACTCCGGGGTTGATGGGCATGCGTATGCCGCCCGATCCCCTGCCGCACTTTGCGCACTCCAGCTGACCTGCGGACAAATCAAACCGATCCGGGCTCTCGTTTCCGCAGGCATGGCAGGAAAACAAATCCGGTGTATAGCCTGCCAGGCACGCGGAGCGTAGTTCAAAGGCGGCCTTTACCTTGCTTTCCGGCAAATCCAAAGCAGACAGCGCGTACAGGCTGTTCAGCAGTAACGCCTGCAATTCCGGATTGGGCAGATCTTCCTGGGAAATAACCTCGGCAACCTGGGCAAAGTATGTACCCAGGGAAAGCTTCGTCAGATCCCGTCGAAGATGCTGAAACAGCTCAATGGAATGGGCCTCGTTGACGGTGTACATTCCCCGGTATTCAAATAAAGTAAACTCGCCAAAAGCAAGCAGCTGGCACGGAGCGATCAGCGGACTGTTCTTCCGCCGCAATCCCCGGGCTTTGATGGTCAATTTTCCGTGGTTTCGGGTCAAGACCGTAAGCAACGCATCCCGGTCATTATAATCCGTAACCCGCAGAACAATGGCCTGGATGGTCAGATACATGGTTTTCCTCCGATTTGCGCGCCTGCTGATAGAGCAAATACATCTCCGGCGCACCGGTATCTAAAAATAATTGCCAAAAATTCGTAGCGTTCATTTCCATCCCCTCCGATGCTAGGATTTGCAGAGGGATGGAAAATTAACCTTGGAAATTACTCTCTGTAACCAAAGTTGCGAATGAGAAAGTCGCTGTCGCGCCAGCTCTCCTTTACCTTGACCCAGGTGGTCAGAAACACCTTTGTGCCCATGAATTTTTCGCAGTCGGTACGGGCCATGGTGGAGATCTTCTTCAGCATGGCTCCCTGCTTGCCAATGATAATTCCCTTGTGGCTGGCTTTTTCGCAATAAATGGTGGCATCCAGATCGATGATGCCGCTGTCGCGCTCAGAGAACTTGGTGATCTCCACTGCTGTGCCGTGAGGGATCTCCCGATCTAAGCACCAGAGGAGCTTCTCGCGGATGATCTCTGCCATCACCTGGCGCTCCGGCTGGTCCGTGGTCAGATCCTCCGGGAACAGGAACGGCCCTTCCTGGGCGTACTTTTGGCATTCAATAAGCAACGCATCCACACCGTCACCGGTCTTTGCGGAAATGGGGATGATGGCCGCAAAAGAAAACGCCTGGGAATACACCGCGATGACCTCCAAAAGGGTGTCCTTTTCCACGGTATCGATCTTGTTGATTGCCAGCACCACAGGGCTCTTTTTGCCGGACAGCTGCTCCAGGAGCATCTGCTCCTGAGTGCCGACGGATGCGATGGGTTCTACAACCAAAATGGTGGCGTCCACATCCGCAATGGATTCCCGGACGGTATTGACCATGTAATCTCCCAGCTTGGTTTTTGCCTTGTGGAAACCCGGGGTATCCACAAAAACGAACTGGGTATCCTCCCGGGTCACGATGCCGCAAATGCGGTTACGGGTGGTCTGGGGCTTATTGGAAACGATGGCGATCTTCTCACCCACAAGGTAATTGGTCAGCGTGGACTTACCCACATTGGGTCGTCCTGCGATGGTAATCATGGCGGTTTTTGTATTCATAAGTAAATCTCCTAAGCAAATCAGCTAAAATCGATGAGTCTGTCGCCTTTATATTTCAGAGTACCGGTCTCGCCCTTACGGTAACCGTTATAGGAAAACTCAGAAACCTGAAAGCTGCGGCGCTTGCCGTTAATTAAAAATGTCAAATAGTAATGATAGGATTTCCCGGAAGCGGAATACTTGGAAAAGGATTGGGTTACTTGTTTATTGACCAAAGTTGCCTTCACAGACTTGGTGCGGCCATATTGCCGCCGGAAAAACCACACAAGCATTCCGATAAACCAAAGAATCGTTACCGCTGCACCAATATATGCACCTAAATACTCCGGCATAGCGCTTCCTCCTTTGTGAATCAGTTCCGGCTCATTCCCACAATGGTAGCGGCGATGGCTTCTTCTTTTGCACGCATCTGCTTTTTCTGCACTCCCTCATCCAAATGATCATACCCCAACAGATGAAGCATGGAGTGAATTGTCAGGTAGCCAACTTCGCGCTTGACGCTGTGTCCGAATTCCTTGGCCTGCGCAGTTGCACGCTCCAGCGAAATGCACATATCTCCCAGGGGGCACATATCAGTCTCCGCATCCAGGTATTCGTCCCAGTCCTGGGGCGGATTGCCGGCCTCCAGCTGGAACATCGGAAAACTCAGCACATCCGTTGCCTTGTCGATGTTTCGACTGGCCTTGTTGATGGCACGGATGCCCCGGTCATTGGTCACCAGTACATTGATCTCGCAGGGTACATGGATCTGTTCAGCGGCCAGTGTTGCTTCCACGCACCTGCGAATAATACTTGTGACAAAGGGCTGCTTCAGGGTAAATACATCAAAGGTAATGTTGATTCTGTATTTCATGTTTACTTCCTCTGCGTATATCGTTTTTGGGGAGCAGGTCTGGACTGCTCCTGTTTTTTACTGGCTTTTTCGTAGGCGTTGATGATCTGCTGAACCAACGCATGGCGCACAACGTCTGCACTGGTCAGCTTGCAGATCGCAATATCCTTTACATCTTCCAAGACACGCACGGCATCCTTGAGGCCGGAGACCTTATCATCCGGCAGGTCGATCTGGGTTACGTCTCCGGTAATAACGATCTTCGAACCAAAGCCCAATCGGGTCAGAAACATCTTCATCTGCTCCCGGGTAGTATTCTGCGCCTCGTCCAGGATGATAAAGCTGTCATCCAGTGTGCGGCCTCTCATATAGGCCAGGGGCGCAACTTCGATAGAGCCACGTTCCTGATACTTTTGGAATGTTTCCGGGCCCAGCATGTCATAGAGGGCATCATACAGGGGTCTGAGATAAGGATCGACCTTATTCTGCAGATCACCGGGCAAAAAGCCCAGCCGCTCCCCTGCCTCTACGGCGGGACGGGTTAGAATGATGCGGTTAACCGTCCGTTCCCGGAAAGCGGCCACCGCAGCAGCCACTGCCAGATAGGTTTTGCCCGTACCAGCAGGGCCGACGCCGATGGTAATGGTGTTATTCTGAATGGCCTGCATGTATTTCTGCTGACCGACCGTCTTCGCCTTGATAGGCTTACCCTTGGCGGTGATGCAAACAACATCCTTGGCCATTTGGGATACCAGCGCATCGTTGCCCTCCTGCACCAGGGTGATCAGATAGCGCACCCGCTGTTCATCGATGGTCTCGCCCCGGGCGGCAAGGGAGAGCAAGCCCTCCAAGGTACGGGCCGCCTTGTCAACAGACTCCGTATCACCGGAAATCTTCAGCTCATTTCCTCTGTTAACGATATTTACATCCAGTGCTTCTTCAATGCGTTTGATGTTTTCATCAAACGATCCAAAGACGGCGATCAGGTCTTCCACACGCTCCACACTGACGATCCGTTCTGTTACATGACTCATGGTGTAATAATCTCCTCGCTCCGTTCCTGTCCGATCATTTCCAGGCAGCCGTATTTTCCATACAGCAAGAGAAAACCATCGCGTTGAGAAAAGCTTTCATCCTTACTGAGTATAGTACCGGCCACCATCTGGCTGCGAAGATAGTCTTGCGCAAGGCTGGACATAGTCCGACTGTTTTCTTCCACAGTAGCAGCAGGTGCAGCACTTTCATAATCGATCCAGGTTTCCGTGACGATGGCAATGGGCAGTTGAAATCCGCCTGGCAGCGTCACATAATTCTCCTCATACATTTTAACACAGGTTGCATCCAAATTTCCACTGTCTTGATAGAAATTTATGCGTTTTTTTCCGATAATTATGCTGAACCTTTGATTTTGAGACACTCTGTGCCCTCTTTGAACGAAATTCTCCGGTAAGATGAACATCATTTGCCGATTTGTCGTGGCGTAGATCTCACCTTTTGCCCGTTCAGCGCGAATGGAAAGACCGCAATCCGTATACCCGGAAATCAGCACCTGCCCCGCCCGGACAGCTTGACCGGGCCTACAGGCGGCAGACCCTCCGGTCACCGTTACTTCCTGTACCACACCGTCCCGGATCGCCACAATGCTGCTGATGCCCCGCACCGGCTGAGCAGGCTCTGCCACCTGTCTTTCCCGGACGCTGATCGTCGCCACGCACCCTGCGGTATTGATACCAACCCATTCCAGCTGGGGAATTGCATGCAAAAGGGCATTCTTTACTTGCTCGCTTCTGATTTCACGGCGCACTGCCCCAAAGGATATTCCGTACTCAGAGGCCAGCTCCAAAATGTACTGATCCGGAACAGAGGCGTTTCCTTCAACGCAAAAAAAGTAGATCCTCGTTGGAAGAAATATTGTCAGCAGAATGAAAATAAGCACTCCGGCTACCAGAACGGGGCGGTTTATCAGTCTTTGAAAGCTCCAAAAAATACCTTTATGGGATAGGATCTTCCACTGATCTGCCCGCCTGTCCACCAAGGCGATCACCCGTTTTGTGTACTGCCTCTGCACTTGACAATGGAAGGTCAGCTCATCCACATAATGTACATTTTCCACTGGGATTCCGTGCCCGTACAACGAACAGATCACCCCGGCAGGATCCGCTGAGGTGATTTGGATCTTGACTGTTCCGTTCAGTGATCGCCACATACCCCTACCCCCTGCATAATTGGACGGCTTCGATTTGACCACTGATGATCAGCTGGCCCTTTGTCATTTTCGCAAGCTCCAGATTACATCCGCACACACAAATCGAGCCGAATCTCACCTTAACACGGATCAGTGTGCAGCCGTATTCCTTCACACCGCTGTGATTTTCGATGAGCACCCGGCAATGATCGATGATCTCCACCAATGGCCGGCCTGGGATCGCCTCATCCTGTAAGTCCGCAGCCAAAACCAGCTTACCCAATATCCCACCGGAATCGCGCATAGCATCTCCTCCTTTTGGAAAAGCATATGATGCATGGGTGCTGAAATTGCGCTTTGGTGCATAGATTCTTCTGAGGTGAGCAACATGATCAAGAAAATCCTGCCCGGCGTTTTTAGTGCTCTGGGGATCCTTCTTCTGATACTTGATTCAAAGACTGCATTGGCAGGTGCACGGGACGGGATAGAGCTATGCCTTTTCAGCGTGATTCCGTCCATTTTTCCCTTTTTGGTGCTCACGGGGATCCTGACACCGGCGATCTTTGGCGCAAGGATTCCGTTATTGCGTCCACTTTCACGAATTCTAGGCATTCCAGCGGGATCTGAGGGGATCTTTCTTACAGGGATTCTGGGAGGATATCCCACAGGCGCGCAGGCCGTGCATCAGGCCTGGCGGCAGGGTCAGTTGAACAATGAGGATGCTAAGCGAATGCTTGCATTTTGCAGTAACGCCGGGCCGTCATTCTTGTTTGGAATTTTGGGCACAAGATTCCCGAAAATTTGGATGCCATGGCTTTTGTGGGGTATTCACATAGTATCTGCTGTTGCTGTAGCCGTCCTTATGCCCGGCAAGAACACCACGCCATACACGAACCGCCCACCTGCCTCCGTCACAGTGACCGACTCCTTAAAAAAGGCGGTTGCAACCATGGGCTGCATCTGTGGTTGGGTGGTAGTGTTTCGCGTGGTGCTTGCTTTTTGGGATCGATGGTTATTATGGCTGTTTCCTTTGGAATTACAGGTGGGCATTTATGCTTTTTTTGAGCTTGCCAACGGCTGCTGCAAGACAGATCTGATCGCTTCTGATGGATTGCGCTTCATTCTGTGCAGCGGTATGCTTGCTTTCGGAGGGATCTGCGTTGCCATGCAAACTGCATCCGTTACCGGCGAGCTGGGCCTGGGGAAATATATGCAGGGAAAGCTTCTGCAGGCTATGATCAGCATTATTCTTTCTGTAATTGCACAGTACATTCTTTTCTCTCCGACAGAAAAGGTTGCGTTATCCCCTGTTTTCGTTGTAATTTTCTTGTTTTTCGCGGCTGTAACTGCAATCATCTGTCTAAAAAGTAAAAATAGGGCTAGCATTCTTACGCCGGTTGGTGTATAATCTTGTCAGAATGTTTCAAGGAGGCGGCAAAATGCTGTTTCGAAAGAAAGTTGAAAAGAACTGCACTTACTGCCGCTTTGGCACGATGCTGGATGAGGATCTGGCCCTTTGCAGCAAGCGGGGTGTCGTATCTGCTGGGCGTAAATGCCGCAAGTTCCGCTATGATCCCATTAAGCGAATTCCTGCTAAATCAAAGGCTCTTGACTTTGATAAGTACTCAAATGAGGACTTTTCCCTCTGAATAGCTTAAAGGCGCGTCAACAGTGACGCGCCTTTTGCTTATTTCAACATCTCCAGAAAATCGTCCTCAGACAGGATCGGAATCCCCAGCTCCCGGGCCTTCCGTTCCTTGGATCCAGCATTTTCACCGACCACCACATAGGTGGTCTTTTTGGATACAGAGCCGGACGCCTTGCCGCCAAACAGCTCGATCTTCTCGGTGGCTTCCTCCCGGGTAAATTTGCTAAGTGCACCGGTCAGTACAAAGGTCATACCGGCAAATCGGGTATCTGTTACAGTGCGTTTGCTTTCAAAGTTGACACCGGCCTCCCGGAGCCGTTGCACCACATGCTGTGACTGCGGCTGTGCGAACCAATCTGCAATGCTCCTTGCGGTAACTGCACCCACATCCTGCACATCTGTCAGTTCTTCCTCGGTGGCGGACATTAAGGCATCCAGGGTTCCAAAGCGGTTTGCCAGAACCTTACCGGTCTTTGCACCAACCTGGCGGATGCCCAAAGCAAAGATCAGACGGGACAGATCCTGTTCCTTGCTGGCTTCAATGGCACTCAGGAGTTTTGCAGCGGCCAGCTCGCCCTTCTGCCACAGGCTCTTCATTTCGTCCAAGGTCAGATAGTAGATATCCGCAGCGGATCTTAGCAGACCCTTTTCGATCAGTGCGTCCACGATGGCGCTGCCAAATCCCTCAATGTCCATGGCATCCCGGCTTACAAAATGGGCAATATTGCGACCAAGCTGAGCAGGACACTCTGCACCGGTACAGCGCAGGAATGCGCCGTCCTCGTCCTTAGCCGTGGGTGCACCGCAAACGGGACAGACACGCGGAAGATGGTAAGGCTGTGCATCATTGTTCCGTTTTGTGAAATCCACTTCCAGAATCTCCGGAATGATCTCCCCTGCCTTGCGGATCAGAACCGTATCACCGATGCGAATATCCCGCTGGGAAATAAAGTCCTGGTTATGCAATGTTGCATTGGTCACAGTCGTACCAGCCAAACGAACGGGCTTCACCACCGCCTTGGGTGTCAGCACGCCGGTTCTGCCAACCTGCACCACAATATCTTCAACAATTGTGGGCTTGATTTCCGGCGGATACTTGTAGGCTACCGCCCACTTGGGGCATTTGGCAGTGCTGCCCATACGGTCGCGCTGAGCAAGATCGTTCACCTTTACAACTGCGCCGTCAATGTCGCAGGTCATTAGCTCACGGTTTTCGTTGATGGCCATAACATGGTCGATAATGGCATCGGCGTTTTGAAGAAGTGCATTGTCAATGACCTTAAATTTCAGGTCTCGCAGGAAATCGAGAGATTCCTGGTGGTTTTGAAAAGTCACACCCTCAGCCAGCTGTACATTGAAGATCAAAATGTCCAGTTTCCGCTGGGCTGTGATCTTGGAATCCAGCTGACGCAGACTGCCGGCGGCGGCATTACGGGGATTGGCAAAGAGAGGCTTCTCCTCAGCCTCCTGACGGGCGTTCAGCTCCTCAAAGCTCTTTTTCGGCATGAACACCTCACCCCGGACGATCAGCCGTTCAGGCGCACCCTCAAGCCGCATGGGGATGGAACGGATGGTCTTCAAATTCTCTGTCACATCCTCGCCCACTACACCGTCACCCCGGGTCGCACCCCGGACGAACAGACCGTTCTCGTACTCCAAAGCAACGGACAAGCCGTCAATCTTAGGTTCTACGGAAAACTGAGAATCCGGGCAGCTTTCCAGGGTCTTCTCGATGAATTCACGCAGTTCCTCCGGGGAAAATACATCCTGCAGACTCATAAGCGGAACCGGGTGGGTCACCTTCTCAAACTTGCTCAGTGCTTCGCCGCCTACCCGCTGGGTGGGAGAATCCGGGCGCACAAGCTCAGGATTTGCCGCTTCCAGCTCTTCCAATTCCCGGAGCAGACGGTCATATTCAAAATCCGGCATGGCAGGATTATCCTGCACGTAATACAGGTAATTCGCTTCAGACAGGATTTTTGTCAGTTCCTCAATTCTCTGTTTTGCTTCCATAGGAGCCTCCGCCTTGTAGTAAAGTATCCGGCACTTGGCCGACAATAATGGTCTCCGCAACCACCACCTGGCTTGAAACAGTGAAATTCTCCGATTTTCCAAGCACAAGAATGGCAACATCCACGCTGATGTTCATGGTCAGTTTTTGCAGGGTCTGATTGATGCCCGCTTCTGTGAAATAGCTTTCAAAGCTGGCATCGGAATTGCTGATGGAAAGGATCTGCACGGGAATATGCGGGCCACGTCCGGAGAGCATTTCCGGGAGGATCAGGCTTCCCAAGGGAATGCCCAGATCCGTGGTGTCCATGGCCAGGATCTCATCGTTAATGATGTTCAGAATGCTGGTTTTTAAGCGGTTTACCTCGCTCATGTTGGTCTTCAGCGCGGTGATCTTGCCGTTGAGATCCTTTTCAAAATAGACGATACGGTCATACTGTATATTTCCCACATCGATCTGCCGGTCAATGGCATCATTGATCAAATCTGAGGTTGTGTTCTTTACCTGGGTTTCCGCCAAGGAACGGATCGTTCCATGAAATTTTGTGCGGAAAAGGATCAGCAGAAGTGAGCCGATGATCACAAAAAGGATCAGCGTTCTGAGTAATTTTCGAGCAATGCGGTGCATACAATCACCTCTCGGCATTGTATGCACAGAAAGAAAAAGTATTACAGCTTTTTCATATGAGCCGAAGCCGTTTTGGCCATCAGCTTCTTCGTGCCGATCTGATCAAATGCGATCTCCAAAAGGGCATCACCGCCCATTTTCATTACTGAAAGCACCATACCCTTGCCAAAGGCCGCATGACTGACCATATCACCCTTGTTCAGTTCCAACACAGGGCCTGTGGGCGCAGCAGGACGGCCGGAATACACATTTTTGGGCACACTCCACTCCCCCTGGCTTTGGGTTCTGAAAGAAGTATCCCGGAAGCCATAGCTTTCACGGGTCTGTGGGGCCATGTAGCTGCCCTTTTTCTCAATCTCATCCTGGGGCAGCTCCCGAAGGAATCTGGATGCCATGGACGCATTGGTGCGGCCGTAGAGCATTCTCTGCCGGGCATGGCAGATGGTAAGCGACTGCTTCGCCCGGGTAATGGCCACATAGCAAAGTCTGCGCTCCTCTTCCATTTCCTCCATATCACCAATGGCTTTCATACCCGGGAAAAGGCCATCCTCAAAGCCCACAAGGAAGACGTGGGGGAATTCCAAACCCTTGGACGAGTGCATGGTCATCATGACCGCGGCATCATCGCCGTCGTTGTACTCTTCAATGTCCGTATACAGGGCAATTTCTTCCAAAAATCCAGCCAAGCTTGGCGTATCCGCGTTTTCCACATAGGATAAAATACTGGATTTCAATTCCCGGACATTTTCCAGCCGGGTCTTGTTTTCCTCCGTATCCTTCTTTTGTAGCATGTCGATGTAACCGGTATGGATCATCAATTCCTCGTAGAAATCCGGAAGCGACATGCCATCACAGAGCATCTGATCAAGCTCCTCAATCATGGATGCAAACGCATTCAGCTTTGGCTCGATCTTCTCAAGCGGTGCGTAGGATTTTGCATTTGCGATGACCTCATAAAGGGGCATTTGCTCTGCATCTGCCAGTCGCTGGGCAGTTTCCAATGATTTTGCGCCCAAACCCCGTGGCGGGTTGTTGATGATTCGGTTCAGCCGCAGATCGTCCGTGCGGTTGTTGATCACGCACAAATATGCCAGCATATCCTTGATCTCCGCCCGGTCAAAGAACCGTGTGCCGCCGATGACCCGGTACGGAATGCCGCTTCGCTTCAGCGCATATTCCAAAGCGTTGGACTGGGCGTTGGTGCGGTACAAAATGGCATAATCCTTAAAATTCCTGCCCTTGGACTTGTGGATGATTTGACCTGCCACATAACTGGCTTCAGCCCGCTCGTCCGGTGCTTCATACACCGTCACCGGGTCACCAATGCCGTTTGCTGTCCAAAGGCGTTTGCCCTTTCGGCCGCGGTTGTGTACGATCACAGAGTTTGCCGCATTCAAAATGGACTGAGTGGAGCGATAATTCTGCTCCAGGCGGATGGTTCTTGCTCCCTTGTACTGCTTTTCAAAATCCAGAATATTCTCGATGGTCGCACCACGGAAGCGGTAAATGCTCTGATCGTCATCGCCCACTACGCAGATGTTCTCATGTCCGCCCGCAAGCAAGGATGTAAGCAGATATTGCAGATGATTGGTATCCTGATATTCGTCCACCAAAACGTAACGGAACTTGCGCTGATAATAGGCTCGAACATCCTCATTTTCCTGCAAAAGCCTGACAGTCAGCAGAATGATGTCATCAAAATCAACGGCATTATTCTCTTTCAGCTTGGTCTGATACTTTTTATAGGCCTTTGCAATGGGTACAAGGCGCATATCACCGCTGTCCTCTGCGCGCTCCATAAGATCGTCCGGTGATACCATCCGATCCTTTTCCTTGCTTATGACGCCAAGGACGAATTTCGCCGGGAATGTTTTGTCGTCAAGACCCATATCCTTGACGATATCCTTCATAATACGTTCGGAATCAGCAGTATCGTATATGGTAAAGCTGCGGCTGTAGCCCAGTCGCTCAATATCTCGCCGCAGAATACGGCAGCATGCAGAATGGAAGGTCATGGCCCATACAACCTCTGCCTCGGGGCCCAGCATGGCTCCCAGCCGGGCCTTTAGCTCATTGGCGGCCTTGTTTGTAAAGGTGATGGCAATGATGCTCCAGGGCAGCGCAGGGCGCAGAGCGCATAAAAACTCCGCTCTGCTGTGCTCAAAATCCGTAGCTTCCGCACCGATATTCTCCAGAAATTCGACATCCTCTTCCGTGACCGTATCCGGGATATCATATACAGAAGGATCACTTCCGGCACCGAAGCGGATCAAATTGGCGATCCGGTGGATTAATACGGTCGTCTTGCCGCTTCCTGCACCGGCAAGCAGCAAAAGCGGCCCCTCTGTGGTCAGAGCGGCTTGTTGCTGCATGGGATTCAAATTGGAAAACTGCCCGGCAATGTACTTGCGTCGGGCAGTTAGAAAGCGGTTCATAAGCTGTTCAGTCATAACTGCACCCGGTCTTTATATGATAAGACTATTCTAGCGCATTTTGACCAAAAGGTAAAGAAAAATTTCTAAACCATCAACAGGCGCAGATTGGCAAGCGCCTTCTTTTCAATACGGGATACCTGCACCTGGCTCACATCCAAAACCCGCGCCACCCGCTCCTGGGTCAGCCCGTGAAAATACCGCAGCTGTATCACCATTTTCTCCCGCTCCGGCAGCTTAGAAATTGCTTGTTTCAGCGATATCTTCTCAACAAGGGATTCCTCTGTCTGTGTGTCGGTCAGCACATCCTCCAGGGAGAATCCGTCCTCACCCGTCTGCCGTTGGATGGATTCCGTGGCAGCGGTTGCGGTCTCTGCCAGGGCAATCTCCTCCGGCGTGAAGCCGGTCTTCTCAGAGAGCTCCGAAACCGTTGGTTCACGCCCCAGTGTGTTGGTAAGCTCGCTTCGGGCGATCCTGATGGATGCGGCCTGTTCCTTGATGGTACGGGAAACCTTGACTGCGCCGTCATCACGCAAAAAACGGCGGATCTCACCGGATATCTTGGGCACTGCATAGGTGGAAAACTGCGTGCCGTATTCTAGGTCAAAGCCATCCACTGCTTTCAAAAAACCGAGACATCCTAATTGATAAAGATCGTCTCCCTCCGCACCACGGCCAAGAAACCGACGGGCAACCGACCATATCAGTCCTGAATTTTCTCTGACAAGGGATTCGGAGGCCTCCTTGTCCCCATCCTGAGCAAGCCGGATCAGTTCCTCCTGCCTGCTCATTTTCTCTTTTGGATCTTACGGCGCATATGTACCGTAGTACCCTTTCCGGGCGCAGATTTGATCTCAAAAGAGGTCATAAAGCTCTCCATGATGGTAAAGCCCATGCCGCTTCTGTCCATGCCACCTGTGGTGAACATTGGCCGCCGTGCCTGTTCGATATCTGCAATACCGATGCCCTGGTCCTTAATAACGATATCCAACACATTGTCCTTCAGGATTCGACACCGCACGGTAACAACGCCAAGCTCCTGGGGATATGCGTGAACGATGCAGTTTGTTACTGCCTCAGAAACAGCCGTACGGATGTCCCCCAGCTCCTCCAAGGTGGGATCCAGCTGGGATGCAAAGCATGCCACCGCTGACCGGGCAAATGCCTCGTTTGTTGACCGGCTGGGGAATTCTAAAATCATATAGTTTTCAAATTTCATGATACCGCCTCCTTAATTTCAACCAATTTATCAATGCCGGATGCGCGAAAAACGCGCATTGGCTGTTCACAGATTCCTGTGATCATCAATTTCCCTTCAATTTGCGCCATGGCACGAAGTGCATTGATCACCACAGCGATCCCTGATGAGTCCACAAATGTTACATCCTGAAAATCCAAAATGCAAACCTCCGGTGTATATGCCTCAATCTTTCCTGCGATGGATTGAATGTAGTTTTTGGCACAGTGATGATCGATCTCTCCTGTAAGGGCAACAGTCAATCTGCCGTCATCCAGGAAACTTGTAAATTGCATTACAATTCCTCCTTTTCGTATTTACGCCAATAGTATAAAAAAGCCATGATGGCTTTTGCAGTCGGAATAAGAAAGAAAAAATGCTCCTGCACAAATTTGTGCAGGAGCATTCTCATATTAATTACAGCTTCTTCATTGCGCTTTCACTTTGCTCAAGACTTGCGATCAAATCCCGGGTCTTTTGCGCCTTTTCCCGTTCTGCGGCAACAACAGCCTCGGGGGCACGGGACACAAACTTCTCATTGGACAGCTTGGCTTCCAGGCTGGCCAGGAACTTGCGCTGGCTGTCCAGTTCCTTTGCAATCCGCTCCAATTCCTTGGCAACATCAACAAGCTGACCCATGGGAATATAGAGTTTTGCATCGGAAGTGGTGCAGGTGATCATGCCGTCCAGATTTTCCGGCTCTTTGTCCAGCAGCGATACCGTATCGGCATATGCCAATCTCTGCATAAAGCCTTCACCCTCGATGAACACCTTGGGATCGTTGGCAAGGATATACAGCGCAGCCTTCTTGGACGGCGGCACGTTCATCTCGGTGCGGCGGTTGCGGATGGCGCGGATGGCTTCCATCACGGATTCCATGCTGTTTTCTTCAGCCTTAAATGCCAAATCAGCCCGGTACTGAGGCCAAGCGGCAACGATCAGCGCGTCGCCCTCATGGGGCAGGCTCTGCCAAATTTCCTCGGTGATGAAGGGCATAAACGGATGCAGTAGCCGCAGGGTCTGATCCAAAACATACACCAAAACCTGGATGGCAGTCTGCTTGCGATCCGCATCCTCGGAGTACAGTCTTGCCTTGGTCAGCTCGATATACCAGTCGCAGTAGGTATCCCAAATGAAGTCGTAGATCTTCTGAACCGCAACGCCCAGCTCGTACTTTTCAAGGTTTTCAGTGACCTCAGCAATGAGGTTATTCAGCTTGGACAGCACCCACTTGTCGGCGATCTCCAGCTTCTCCAAAGCAGGCAGTTGGTTTACGGCATCCTCAGAGAGGTTCATCATAACATAGCGGCTGGCGTTCCACAGCTTGTTGGCAAAGTTACGCATTGCTTCGCAGCGCTCAACATAGAAACGCATGTCGTTTCCGGGAGAGTTGCCGGTGACCATGTTCATACGCAGGGCGTCACAGCCGTACTTTTCGATCATTTCCAGCGGATCGATGCCGTTGCCCAGGGACTTGGACATCTTGCGACCCTTGTCGTCACGCACCAGGCCGTGGATCAGCACCGTGTGGAACGGAGTCTTGCCCACATGCTCGCAGCCGGAGAAGATCATACGGGCAACCCAGAAGAAAATAATGTCGTAACCGGTGACCAGCACATCGGTGGGATAGAACTTCTTCAGATCCTCGGTATTCTCGGGCCAGCCCAGGGTCTCGAAAGGCCACAAAGCGGAACTGAACCAGGTATCCAGCACATCGGGATCGCGCTCGATATTGGTACTGCCGCACTTGGCACACTTGCAGGCATCCTCGCGGGAAACGGTAATGTAACCGCACTCGGCACAGGTCCATGCGGGGATCTGATGGCCCCACCACAGCTGACGGGAAATACACCAGTCGCGGACGTTATCCATCCAGTTCAGGTAGGTCTTGCTGAACCGATCAGGAACAAACTTGGTTTCCCCTTCTTTGACAACGCGGATGGCTTCCTCAGCCAGAGGCTTCATCTTTACGAACCATTGCGCGGAAATGATGGGCTCCACATCGTTATGGCAGCGGTAGCAAGTGCCCACATTATGCGCATGCTCTTCCACCTTCACCAGGTAGCCGCCGGCCTCCAGGTCGGCAACGATTCTCTTTCTGGCCTCGTAACGATCCAAACCCTCATACTTGCCGCCAAGGGCGTTGACCTTGCCGTTGTCATCCAGCACGCGGATGACTTCCAAATTGTGGCGCAGGCCGACCTCAAAGTCGTTGGGGTCGTGGGCGGGCGTCATCTTGACACAGCCCGTGCCGAACTCCATCTCGGCGTAATCATCAGCAACAATGGGAATTTCCTTGTTCACCAAGGGCAGAATGACTGTCTTGCCAACGATGGAAGTATAACGCTCGTCGTTGGGGTTGACGCACACGCCGGAGTCACCCAGCATGGTCTCGGGACGGGTGGTAGCAACGATCACTTCGCCACTGCCATCGGCCATGGGATAGCGGATGTGCCACAGATGGCCGGGCTTGTCCACATACTCAACCTCTGCATCGGAAAGGGCGGTGACACAGTGGGGACACCAGTTGATGATGCGGCTGCCCTTGTAGATCAGGCCCTTTTCGTACATGGAAACGAAGACTTCGCGCACAGCCTTAGAGCAACCTTCATCCATGGTGAAACGGGCACGCTCCCAATCGCAGGATGCGCCCAGCTTCTTCTGCTGCTCCACAATGCGGTTGCCGTACTTATGTTTCCAGTCCCACACCTTTTCCAGGAACTTTTCACGGCCCAGGTCGTAACGGGTCAGGCCGTCTTTACGCAGTTCTTCCTCCACCTTGATCTGGGTGGCGATACCGGCATGGTCCACACCGGGAACCCACAGGGCATCGAAGCCCTGCATCCGCTTAAAACGGATCAAAGTATCCTGGAGCGTTGCGTCCATGGCGTGACCCATGTGCAGCTGACCGGTGACATTGGGGGGTGGCATAACGATGGTAAAGGGCTTTGCGCCCTCTTTGCCCTGGGGACGGAAGTAGCCACCCTTTTCCCACATTTCATACAGTTTGTTTTCTACCTGCTGAGGCTCATAGACCTTCGGTAATTCTCTTGCCATAATGCTCTCCTTTCAAAAAGAAACGCCCTGAGGAAGAATCCTCAGGGCGAAAATACATTTCCGCGGTACCACCTGAATTTCCGGCGAGCCGGACACTTAAGCTGCTGTAACGGGCAGACCCGCACTTCCCTACTGCGTTTCAAGAAGCAAGCTCCGGAGCGACCATTCCCATTTCCCTTTATGGACTTGCACCGACCGTCCACTCTCTGAAAATAAAAAATGAGAAACCTCTCCATCAAGGCCGTTCTTGAACAAATTACCACATTTTCACCGTGATGTCAATATGTTAATTCTACGTAATTTTATCTCCAATGGAACAATTCAGTTATTTAGCCACACTTCGATCGCCTTGCCTTCTGACACCCAATAATCAATTGCTCTGCTCAAATATTCAACAATTCTATCTTGAAGCAAATGCTGGTTTGCTGGTTGATCTCGAAATGCTTTACTAAAATCATCGAAAACTATAAATATCCTGGAAAAGTTGAGCCATTCTAAATCCTGAATGCACTCGTCAAATGCCGCCCAATTTTCACCGTAGTAATATGGAAATTGGAAAGAAGCAGCTACTTCACGAAGAAAGTCATCCTCTGTTTTGCAATTCTTACCCCGTAGATATGAAACATATGCACCAGTTTGCGATTCCTGCCAGATTTTATGATATATTTCTCCATATGCTAATGCCACATACTTTACGTTTTTATTCATATTTGTTACCACCCAAATTTATTATGTGTATATTTATAATATACCATAGTGCAAAATTCATGTCAACGAATAAGCCTTGACGGCAAAGGGAAATCTGTTATAATGAAGACAAGATTACATTTGGGAGTTGACTGTATGAAGCTTTCTCTCATTATCCCCTGCTACAACGAGGCGGAAAATGTACGCGCCTTCCACGATGCAGTTTTGCAGGCTTTTGCAGATTGCTGCTATGACTATGAGCTGATCTTCGTGGATGATGGCAGCCGGGATGCCACCCTTTACAATCTGAAAAAGCTGTATGCCGAGAATAAGATACCTATGAAGGTGATCTCCCTGTCCCGGAATTTCGGCAAGGAAGCCGCCATTTATGCAGGACTTGAGCATGCATCCGGTGATTACATCACGCTGATCGATGCGGATTTGCAGCAGCGTCCGGAGATCGTCCGGGATATGGTTGCTTATTTGGATGAAAACCCGGATTTTGATATGGTTGCCGCCTATCAGGATCGCCGGGGCGAAGGAAAAGTCCTTTCTTTCTTCAAAAAAGCCTTCTATTCCATCATCAACAAGCTGTCCGATGTGAATCTACAAAAGGATGCCAGCGATTTTCGAACCTTCCGCCGGGGCGTGGCGGAGAGCATCCTGTCTTTGGGGGAGTATCACCGATTCAGCAAGGGTATTTTTGCATGGGTGGGATACAAGACACACTTCATCCCCTATATCGCCTGTGAGCGCACTGCAGGCACCACAAAGTGGGGCTTTCGCAAGCTGGTAAATTACGCTATTGATGGCATTATCGGCTTCTCTACCCGACCTCTGCGTCTTGCAACCTATTTGGGAAGCATGACAGCTGTTGCGGCGCTCATCTACCTGCTGATTGTGGTTTTACAAAAACTGATCGTCGGCATTGATGTGCCCGGTTACGCAACGATCATTGTATTGATCCTGCTGCTTGGCGGCATGCAACTGCTGTGCATCGGCATCATCGGTGAATATGTGGGCAGGACCTTTGAGCAAAGCAAAAAGCGCCCCATTTACCTTACGAAAGAAAAACTCGGCTGCGATGAATAAGGAACACCCCATAGGAGCATTCCTATGGGGTGAATTCTATTTCTTCTTGATTTTTCTGTATAGCTTCATCGCTCTGTCGTTCCAGCGCTCACGGTCTTTCCAATACACCAGCGCTAGGAAGATCAGAAGGCACAGAACTGTGATCAGCGTTCCATAGGTCAACGCCTGATTTTCATACACGAAGACGATCTCATGATACCCCTTTGTAAGGTCAATACCGATCATAGCATCTCCGATCAGAGTCAGCTCCGTCTCCACGCCGTCAACGATCGCCTTCCAGTTGCCGTCATCAGGAATGGAGGTGTACAGCAGACCGTCGCGATCGCATTGGATCGTTCCCTCAATACGGGCGTTGGAAAAATGGGTCAGCTCCAGGGTGGAAGCATTCAAAATATCATAGCCCTTACGGAACACCTCGTCATTGAGCATTCCGGCACTGATATTCATGCTGCTGTTCTCCCCTGCTTTGCAGCTGGCGTGCAATTCCACCACATCACCGGGTTTGACCTGACAGACGGACAGGGTCTGCGGCAGGGTAATGGAATCACTGTACAGATATTCCCCGTTCACATAAATATAGAAATAGTTCCGGGCATACATGTTGATATCCAGGCAGAGGAAGCCTTCCTGCTCAATGGTGTAGCGGTAGACCAAAGTTCCGCTGCTCTTTGCTGTCTTGTAAGCACAGTAGCCTCCGGAGGTATCCGTGATCACCTCCACGCCCCTGCCTTCGATCTCCAGCCAGTAATTCGGAGTTATGGTCCACACCTTCTGCTCCAGACCGGTGGCAGCAGAAAACAAGGCATTCTGATTATAAAACGAATTGAAGGAGCTGGTACGCAGCTTCACATCAGCAAGTTGAGATTCTGCCAGAAATCCAAGGGGAAGATACGCATTGTTTTCCAGCAGGTAAACATCACCATAGTGGTGCACATTGTCGAAATAGGGATTCTCCTCCACCTGGCCGGAACGTTCCAGCATATATTTCAGATTCAAAAAGAGATTGGCAACAGGTGAGCTTTCCTCATAGCAATACCGGTTCCAGTTGTCCTGGGCCGCAAAGCCCAGAGCCGTCATAAACCGTGTGACCTTCACATTGGCAGAGCTGGTAAAGGCAGAAATGCCGTTATAATCATTCAGCGCACCATCGTTAAGCGTCTGGGTGTGGGTGGTCTCTGTCCGATAAAACAGAGAATCCTCCCTTTCCTTCATATACTTGATCATGGAAGCTGTGTAATGCGTGCCGTGGGGGTAATTCTCAATATTCGTATACGAGAAATTTACACCGAAATTTACCACGTTCATGGTCAGCTCAAGGACCATTACCAGTGCAAGCAATCCACCCGACAGCCGCCTGCGATCCCGAAGTATCCCAACAAATTCCTTCCGTTCCTCCCAGGCTGCGTCCTTGGAGGGCTTCTTGTGAAGCCGGGGATAAAGAAGAATGATCAAGTACAGCGCAAAGAACACGAAATTATACGCAATAAACACATAGGTATTTCCGTATGTGTTATAGAGTGTATTCACATTGGCAAGGGCTGTCTGTGCCGTAGCCTGATCCTGCGCCGCAGAGGCTGCAATCGCGGTGCCAAGCAGATCAAACAGCTCTCCCAGAGAAGCAAGGGCATCGGGAATGGTCAATGCGTATTTGGAAAGCAGGAAGACCTCCAGGGTCAGAAGCCCCGAAAGCACAAAATGCAGCGGACGGAAACGATGCCGCACCAAATATGCCCGATATGCCATATACAGCAGAACAAAGGACAGAATAAAGCTAAATCGGTACGGGATCATGTTGGTAAAATGGAAGCCGTGCCAGATATAGTCCAGCTGTCGGATGACAAAGCTTGCAATTAAGAAAAGCAGAATGAAAACACAGCACAGCTTATCCCGCAGCTTTACATTTCGCGCCATCAGAAACAGGAATGCCAGCAAAAGGGTCGATATTCCGGTGTATACATTGGGCAGGCCCTCCAAAAAGGTGGGCACAGCGCCGCCGGAAAGATTTCCTGCCACCTGCCCCATGCCGTTAAGGACCGGCCCGAAGGATTCTCCTATTGCCTTGAACCACAGGCCAACGGCAGGCTCACCGGCTTCTTTTGCCATTTTGAAGGCTTGCCAGGCTTCTCTTGCAGGAGTGCACAACTCATAATCTACAATATTGAGAGCAAAATCCTCCGGAAAGGAATTGACGCTGGAGTAAGTCTTTCCCAATGCGCTGAGCGCCGGCAGCTCCAAAATCGCGGTCATCCCAATGGCAAGCACAGAAAATAACGCAATTCGGCAAAGGTCAAGAAAAAAAGCCTTTACGCTTGTGCATCTGCGGATCTGATAGCAAATAAACAGCAGCAGCACAAATACGCAGGTAAAGAAACCGATATAGTAGTTTGAAAAAATAGACAGAGCCAGTGTCACGGTATACAGGATAAATCTCTTATCCCGAAGAAGCTGTACAGTGCCCAACGCAACCAGCGGAAGCAACGCAAAGGTGTCCAGCCACATGATGTTCCACTGATAACCCAGTGCCCACGCGCACAGACCGTAAAAAGAGCCAAACAGCGCAATGGAGAAGTCATTCCTGCCAAATATTTTCTTGAGAAAAATGGCAAAGAACAGCGATGCCAGTCCCAATTTCAGCGGAACCAGCAAAGAAAAATACGGCAGCACCCAGCTTTCCGGAACCAAAACGCTCAAAAGATACAAAGGCGAAGCCAAGTAGTAGGAAATCAGGCCCAGATAGTCCATACCCATTCCCACATTCCAATTAAAGAGCAGACTGTCACCACTGAGAAGTGCCTTGCGAAACGCCTTAAAGAAGGGAAAATACTGATGCCACATATCCGAATACAGCATGGATTTTGTGCCAAAGGGGGTTGCGCCAACGGTGATCATCAGGATCAGTATGGCAAGCACAGGCATAAAAAAGGCAACAGCAAGAAAATTAGGCTTTTTGCCTTGAAGCTTTGATAAATTCATGGTCTCCTCCGGGGATACTTATTCTGACAGTATCTTACCACAATTTAAGGCTTTGGTAAAGGTTTCCGAAAAAATAATTTATGAAATGTGCCTGCTGCGGCTGCAGCAGGCACGAAGATCACTTTTTATCCCTTTTTCTGCAAAGGTAAATGTCCAGCTTTTCCTTCATATTGTCCGGCATCTCCCGGGCGACAGGACACATGGCGGCATTAGCCATGCGCTCGGTAAATCCAGTGATAAAGGCGCAGTCATCAACCATCTGCTGGCCCTTCATTACAGCGAGCGTATCGTAGCTGTTATGGATGGTGGCCGTATTTCCGGGCGCGATCCGGGCAAAGGAAACAGCAGGAATGCCCTTGTCTGCGAAAGGTGTGGAATCGCTGGAATACACATCCTGGTTGACAGCGATCCCGAAGCCAAGCTCCTTGCACAGGTACTTGATATAGTTGGTCAAGGCCTCCTCAGAGGTACAGCAGGCGATAAACTTACCCATGATACAACCGATCATGTCCAGATTGATGTTCAGAACAATGTCCTTCAGCTCCTGTTCGTGATCTCGGCAGTAAGCTTTTGAGCCAAGCAATCCCCTCTCCTCGCTGCCGCACCAGATAAAGCGCAGGCCATAGCTGTGGGGATGCTTGGAAAAATATTCGGCTGCATACAGCAGACCCACGGAACCGGACATATTGTCGTAAGCACCCTGGGAAAGGGATGTGGAGTCGTAGTGAGCAGTCATGACGATGTATTCCGGGCGTTCACCGGGCAGATCCAGGATCACATTGTGGGATCTTCCGGTATATTCCTCCTGCTTCAGCACGATCTTTGCCGTAGCTGAATCATTATTGATCAGTGAAATAGCCGTCTTTGCATTGATATTCACGCCGGGAATCTTATTGCCCTGGCTCACATAGCTGCGCAGCTCCCGCTGGTCGATATCGCAATCAGCATAATTTGCGTTGCCGTCGTAGGTAATGAAGCCCAAAGCGCCGTTTTCCAGCAGATCCTGGTACATCCAATAGCCCAGGTAGCCGTCGATCAGCACAATCTTGTTCTTGCAGTGAGACAGGCTGTAGGAGTCAGTATTGCGCAGATAGTAAAGCGGTGCCTCCACTTCGGCGCTGCCGGCACAGAGATAACCCTTACAGGGGATCTCTTTTCCGTCAACCAACAACATGGCTGTTTCCATGGTAGCCATGTCCACCTCAAAGGCTTCCAACCTGGCCTCGCAGCCAAACTCAGCGCACTTGTCTGCCAAATACTCGGCTGTGCGCAGCTCTTCGGCAGAACCACCCATGCGTACATAGGCAGTCTCCTGAAAAATCTTCATGATGGCTTTTGCATTCATAGTAAGTCCCCCTGTATCTTAAAAGGAAAGCAGACGTTTGTATGCCTCTTCCCACTGTGGCGTATGGTTCGGCTGATAGGTTTCCACATCCTCAGAATTACGCACGACTTGACGAAGCTCGTCCATATCCTTGATATCGCCCAAAGCCATGGCCTGGGCAAGCAGATTGCCGATCGCCGCACCCTCCACAGGGCCGGTGATCACAGGACGGTTGATGGAATCTGCGACCATCTGATTCAGCAGCTTGTTCTGAATGCCGCCGCCGACGATGTTCAAGGTGTCAATGCTTTGACCTTTGATCTCTTCCAGGCGCTCCAAAGCCCAGCGGTACTTCAGTGCCAGGGATTCGTAGATACACCGGGCGATCTGACCCACCGTTTCCGGAACAGGCTGGTTGGTGTCGGCACAGAACTTTTGGATCTTCTGCGCCATGTTGCCACCGGCAAAGAATTCGCCGTAGTCCGGGTCAATGATGCTACGCAGGGGTTCAGCCTTCTTGGCTTCGCGCACAATCTCATCCCAGCTGTACTTGGTGCCGGCCTTGATCCAATCTCTGCGGCACTCCTGGATCAGCCACAGACCCATGATATTTTTCAATGGACGGAAGCCACCCTGGATCGTACCCTCATTGGAGAAGTTGGCATCGCGCACCTCGGATGACAAAATAGGTTCATCCGTCTCAACTCCGAACAGAGACCATGTGCCGGAAGAGCAGAACGCAAAGCTGCCACTGCCGGGGATAGCCGCAACAGCAGAAGCGGTGTCGTGGGTACCCACAGCAGCGAAATTCGCCTGGTTTATCCCCAATTCCTCAGCCAGTTCCGGGCGAAGCTTGCCACGCAAAGAGCCGGCCCGGTCGATCTCAGTGAAGATATGCTCCGGCAGGCCCAGAGCACGAATGCTCTGCCAATCCCAGTCCCTGGTGGTGGGGTTATAGAGCATAGAAGTCGTAGAAATCGTATACTCTGATTTCATTTCAGCGGTCAGAAAGTAGGCCAAAAGATCCGGCATAAACAGTAATGTCTGCGCCTGTTCAAGCGCAACATCCTTCTGGCGCTTCCGGCGGTAGAGCTGATAAATAGTATTGAAATTCATCTTTCCAATACCTGTACGGCTGAACATCGTGGGAAAATCCACGATTTCAGATGCGGCATCCATGTCCGCATCCACACTGTAACGGTATGCCCGGGGATTGCCCAGCAAATGGCCATTTCGATCCAGAAGACCGTAGTCCACACCCCAGGTATCGATACCAAAACAGTCCAGCTCACCCACATTGGCCTGCTTGAACGCAAGGAAGCCTTGCTTCAGTTGGTTATACAGATACGGCAGATCCCAATAGTAAACGCCGTTCATCTCCACAAAGTTATTTTCAAAGCGGTGCAGCTCCCGCATAGTCAGCTTGCCGTTTTCCAGCTGACCCAGTATGGCGCGGCCATTGCTGGCGCCCAAGTCAAAAGCCAATAAATTTCTCATATGTATCAACCTTTCCGTCACAAACCGTGACCACTGAGTTTACACCCACATCATACCGCAAAAAGCATCGCATGTCAATTACTCCCACACGCAAAGAAGACCTGCCTAACGGACAGGTCTTCTATACTTATAATTGACTTTTTGCAGTGTCGATACCGTCGCCCAACAAACCCAAGCGCTCGGCAGCATCCTGCCGCATCTTGTATTTGAGCACCTTGCCGGCGGCATTCATGGGGAATGCATCCACAAATTCAATGTACTTGGGCACTTTGTGCCGTGCCATACTGGCCTTGATGTAACTGTGCATTTCTTCCACCGTCACAGAGCCCGGCTCTTTCAGTACGATGCTGGCAAAGATCTCTTCGCCGTACTTCTGATCCGGTACACCGATGACCTGGACATCCTTCACAGCAGGATGTGTGTAAATGAACTCCTCGATCTCCTTGGGGTAAATGTTCTCACCGCCGCGGATGATCATATCCTTCAAACGGCCTGTAATGCGATAGTTGCCTTCCTCATCCCGGCAGGCGATGTCGCCGGAATGGAGCCAGCCTTCCGCATCCACAGTATCCGCAGTAGCCTGAGGCATCTTGTAATAACCCTTCATGGTGTTGTAGCCGCGGGAGCAGAACTCGCCGTTCACGCCCGGGCCTACCTCCTCCCCGGTCTCGGGGTCAATGATCTTGCACTGCACGTGGGGGAACGCGTAGCCGACTGTGTCGGTGCGAACCTCCAGAGAGTCCGTCCATGCGGACATGGTAGAGCCGGGAGCCGATTCCGTTTGGCCGTACACACTGACGATACCCGTCATGTTCATTTCATCCGGCTGTGCGGCACGGCGCATCAGCTCCGGCGGACAGCCTGCACCGGCCATAATGCCGGTACGCATGTGGGAAAAGTCCGTACTGCGGTAATCCGGATGGTTGAACATGGCGATGAACATGGTAGGAACGCCATTGAATGCAGTGATCTTCTCCTGGTTAATGCAAGCCAGGGATGCCTTTGCAGAGAAGTACGGCATGGGACACATGGTAGCACCGTGAGTCATGGAAGAGGTCATGGAAAGAACCATGCCGAAGCAGTGGAACATGGGCACCTGGATCATCATACGGTCTGCAGTGGAAAGACCCATGCGGTCACCGATGCATTTACCGTTGTTGACCACATTGTAATGGGTCAGCATAACACCCTTAGGGAAACCGGTAGTACCGGAGGTGTACTGCATGTTACACACATCATCCGGGCGAACAGCGGCGGCCATGGATGCAACCTGCTCCTCGCTGACCAAGGGATACCGTGCCATGGCCTCATCAAAGGTCAAGCTGCCCGGCTGACGGAATCCAACCGTAATGACATTGCGCAGGAAGGGCAGTCTCTTGCAATGCAGGCTCTCCCCTGCTTTTGTCTGCGCGATCTCGGGGCACAGCTCGTTAATGATCTGCTTATAGTTGGAGTCCAGGCAGGAATCAATCATCACCAACGTGTGGGTATCGGACTGACGGAGCAAATACTCCGCTTCGTGGATCTTGTAGGCGGTGTTCACAGTAACCAAAACAGCACCGATCTTTACTGTGGCCCAGAAAGTAATGTACCAGGCAGGGACATTGGTTGCCCAAATGGCCACCTTGCTTCCGGCCTTTACGCCCATGGAAACCAGTGCCCGGGCAAAACGGTCCACATCCCGCTTAAACTCGCTGTATGTCCGTGTGTAATCCAGCGTCGTGTACTTAAAAGCGTACTGATCCGGGAATTCCTCGGCCACACGCTGAAGAACCTGGTAGAAGGTCAGATTCACCAGTTCATCCTTCTTCCAAAGGTACTGACCCGTACCGTCGTGATTAAAGTACAGGGATTTTTTCGTGCCACGGGGATTGTGAAAGCGATTCATGTAGTTGACAAAGTACGGGAAAATGACCTCCAGATCCTGCACATCCTCCAGCCAGTCCGGCTTCCATTCCAGAGAAATGAAACCGTCATAGTTCACGGAAGACAGGGCGCGCATCACATCACCGATGGGCATCGTGCCCTCACCGATCAACTGATAATTGCCCTCATTATCGGAATCCCGAAGATGCACGTGACGGATGTAACTGCCAAGATTTTTGATGGTGGTATCGGCACTCTCACCAAGATCCCGGTAGGGATGGTGCACATCCCACAGCGCACCCAGATAGTCACTGGCAAAGCGGTCCATCATGGCGCGAAGGCGGGCAGTATCGGCATAAATGCCGCTGGTCTTCAGCAAAACGCCAACACCCAATGCCTCAGCGCGCTGCAAAATCTCAGACAGGCGCTGAGCCACCAATTCTTCATTGTCCTGCAGGGCGCATGCTACCACATAAGGAACATGGGTATTACGCGCAACCTCCATGAGGTTCAGCAAGGGATCAACACTTTCGTTATTGTCGGACAAATCGCAGGAAGTATCGAAGCAAGGGATCTGCAGCTTTTTCTCACGCAGCTGGCGAACAGTAGCTGCCGCCTGGTATTTATGGAAAGGGCCGCTGCGATCCAGCATGGGATCGAATTTTGGTAGATTATAAACTTCAATACCGGAAAAACCCATTTCCAGGGCCGTTTCCATCATTTCTTCCCAACTTAAGTTGGGCCAGCCCCGGGTGGAAAAGGAAAGCTTCATGCCTCTTCCTCCTCGTATACGATTTTATTAAGGGCGCTGATGTAGGCCTGAATGCTTGCGCCTACGATATCAGTGGAAGTGCCCCGACCGGAATACAGCTTACCGGAGGAACGAAGCCGGACAATGGTCTGACCCATGGCCTCACGGCCCTCAGTGACAGACTGGATCTGGAAGTCGTCCAGCTCGTAATGCCGACCGGTGATCTGCTCAATAGCCGCAAATGCTGCATCAATGGGGCCGTCACCCAAGTACACGCCCTCCATAACAACGCCGTCCTTGGTCAGCTTCATGTGGGCGGTGGCGGAAATGGCACTGCCGGAGGTGATCACATAGTTTTCCAGTTTGTATGTGGACGGCACTTGCATTGCGGCAGAGGCAACGATGGCATCCAGCTCACGGATACCAACCTTGTCCCGCTTTTCCGCAAACTGCATGAATGCATCATATACCTTCACACGATCTTCCTGGGACAGATCGTAACCCAGCTTTTCAACGGCTGCGCAGACAGCATCGCAATCATCGTGAGCGGTCAGATAGATGCCGTCATCCTCATTTGCACCGCTGATAAAAGCAGATGCCTTGCCGCGCTCAGCACGGCACAAACGCTGGATCTGCTCCACAGTACGGCTGAGCCGGGCAACGTCAACACCGATCTGTGCACCGAAATCACTGCCCTTGGCTGCCAGGATCCGTGCAACATTGGTAAGACTTGCACAATCAAAGGCATACGCAGCGGTTTTGACCTCCTCTGCTCCTGCCTTCACAGCAGCAATAACACAGCTGTCTGCCATGGAAAGGGTATTGGCGCAGCCAACTGCCAAGGTAACCGTCTTCAAAGAGGGAACGCCCTCATAAAGTCCTGTGATAAATGCGGAATACTCCTCCGGCATCATCGTTCCTGCAGAATCCAGCACAGTAACGGTCTTTGCACCGGCGGCAATGGCCGTCTTGATAGCCTGGTACAGGAATGCAGCCTCACTGCGGGTAGCATCCTGCGCCACAAATTCCGTATCCGCCAGCTTTGCGCATGCTTCTACTGTTTCCGCGATCGCCTTGAGCATTGCATCCGGCTTTTTATGGAACAGATATTCCATCTGCACGGCGCTGACCGGCGCACAGACCTGCAATCTGGGATGCTTAGCCTGCTGAAGGGCATCCCAGGTCTGAGAAATACTCTGCTCATTCATCTCCACTGGCGCGCACACAATACTGTCTGACACGGCCATAGCAATGGACTTGATCCGCAATGCATCCGTGCGGGAACCGTGCAGTCCCTCCACCTCTATGACATTCGTTCCCAGCTTATCCAGTAGCTTGGCCAGTTCGATCTTCTCCCGAAAGGATAGAGAAAATCCCTCTGCCGTCTGCTTCATGGTCATGTCACTGATTCTGATCATTGCTGTCACTCCTTTGAAATAAAAAGTCCCCGAGGCCGAATGACCTCAGGGACGAATATACTATCCGCGGTACCACCCTGTTTATTTCCCATACGGGAAATCCCTTCAGACTCCAACAAGTCCTATCCCTTAACGCGGGCCGACGGATCCCATTACTCAGCTATTTTCACAGGATCGACTCCGGAACCAGACCGTCTCATCCAACCGCACCGGCTCACACCAACCGCCGGCTCTCTGAAGCTTTATGAATGTGACAGATTTTCCTTCACTGTCTTTTCAGCTATTGACGACATTAAAGCATATTTGCACAAATTTGTCAACTCTTTTTTGTTAAAAAAATATTTTTTGTTTTTGAGAAAAAAACATTTGACTTTTTCAAGGAAACATGCTAGAATGCAGAAAACATGAAAAAAGGCTTTGACGAAGACGGTCGAAGCAGAAGAATTACAGAGAGCCGATGGTTGGTGCAAATCGGTGTTCTTCCCTTCACGGACCCATCCCTTCCGAGCCGGAGTGCTGAACGCATTTCCCTAGTAAGCAGCTCCCGTTTGCCTGCGTTAAAGGATAGGACTTGCTTGAGTCCGAAGTGGCAGATCATTCTGCAATTTGAGTGGTACCGCGGGTAGTTTATGCTCGTCTCAAGATCTTTCTTGAGACGTTTTTTTATTTTATAAAGGAGGAAGCACTATGTCTAACACAACAACATCCACACAGCTGATGGAGATCGCACAACGAATTCGGGAGATGCGAGAGATTTTGGGCTTCAGCATTGAAAAGATGGCAACCGAGACAGAGGTTTCCACCGATCTGTACTGTCAGTATGAAAGTGGCGCGATCGATCTGCCCTTCACCTTTATGCATAAATGTGCAAAGGTCTTCGGACTGGAGATCACTGACCTGCTTGAGGGCCACAGTGCCAAGCTGTCCGGCTACACCGTAACCCGTCGTGGCAAGGGCATGGTCACTGCCAGCGAGGATGGCATCACCATTCAGGATATGGCTCCCATGTTCCGCAAGAAGCTGGCTACCCCCTACTGGGTCACCTATCAATATTCTGAGGATCTGCAGGATGAGCCCATCCACACCACCACCCACGACGGTCAGGAATTTAACCTGGTCATTAAGGGCTCTGTGCGTGTTCGCGTGGGTGAACACGAGGAAGTCCTGAACGAAGGCGACAGCATCTTCTATAAATCCTCCACCCCCCACGGCATGATTGCCATTAACGGTGAAGATGCAGTCTTCCTTTCCATGATCATGGCCAGTGACAAAACTGACCAGGCTCTGAAGATCACACCTCAGCGCACCGCAAAATCTGCCGATCCCGACATTCATCCGGATCAGCGGCTGCTGTGCAATGAGTTTGTTTGGGGTATTGAGGATGCCAACGGTCACATGACCGGCCTTAACTACGCCAATACCGACCGCTATAACTTCGCATTCGACACTGTGGATGCCATTGCCCGCAAGAACCCTGAAAAGCTGGCAATGATCCACATTGCAAACGACATGACCGAACGGCGCTTCACCTTCAAGGATATGAAGGACGGCTCTTCTCAGTGCGCTAACTACTTCAAAGCTCTGGGCATCAAGCGGGGCGACCGGGTCATGGTTGTGCTGAAGCGGCACTACCAGTTCTGGTTTGCAATCCTTGGCCTGCACAAGCTGGGCGCCATCGCCATCCCTGCAACCAACCAGCTGATGGAGCATGACTTTACGTATCGTTTCCAGGCGGGCGGCGTCAGCGCGATCCTGTGTACTGCCGATGGCGATACCGCCAATCAGGTGGACTTGGCTGAGCAGGTCTCCGGAGTGACGCTGACCAAGGTTTTGGTGGGCGGTCAGAAGGAAGGCTGGCACGACTTTAATGAAGAGTACGGCCTTTACAGCCGCCGCTATGTCCGTACGGAGGATGCTCCCTGCGGCAACGATCCCATGCTGATGCTCTTCACCTCCGGCACTACCGGCTATCCCAAGATCGCCATGCACAGCTATAAATACGCCCTGGGTCACTATGTCACCGCCAAGTACTGGCACATGGTGGAGCGTGACGGCATTCACTTTACCATCTCCGAAACCGGCTGGGGCAAGGCGCTGTGGGGCAAGCTCTACGGCCAGTGGCTGTGTGAAAGTGCTGTCTTTACTTACGATTTTGACCGCTTTGACGCGGAAAAGATCCTGCCTATGTTCAAGAAGTACAATATCACCACCTTCTGCGCTCCCCCCACAATGTATCGCATGCTGATCAAGCAGGATCTGAGCAATTATGACCTTTCTTCCATCCATCACGCTACCACCGCAGGTGAAGCATTGAATCCTGAGGTCTTCTATCAGTTTGAAAAGGCCACCGGCCTGCGGATCTATGAGGGCTTCGGCCAAACCGAAATGACTCTGGGCATTGCAAACCTCATCGGCGACACCATCAAGCCCGGCGCAATGGGCAAGCCCATCCCCGGCTACGGCATCGATATTGTGGATGCCGATGGCAAGAGCGTGGAAGACGGCGTCAATGGCGAGATCGTCATTCATACCGATCCCACCCCCTCCTGCGGCGTGTTCCTGGGCTATTACAACAACAAAGAAGCCACCGATGAGGTCTGGCACGACGGCATGTATCACACCGGTGATCTGGCCTGGCGTGATGAAGATGGCTACTACTGGTATGTGGGGCGGGCTGACGATGTGATCAAGTCCTCCGGCTACCGCATCGGACCCTTCGAGATCGAGTCCACCATCATGGAACTGCCCTACGTTCTGGAATGCGGTGTCTCTGCCGCCCCGGATGAAGTACGCGGTCAGGTGGTCAAGGCAAGCATCGTATTGGTACCGGGAACCGAAGGTACGGAGGAGCTGAAAAAGGAGATCCAGAACTACGTCAAGCAGCACACCGCACCCTACAAATACCCCCGCATCGTGGTATTCCGCGACGAGCTTCCCAAGACCATCAGCGGAAAGATCATTCGCAACAAGCTGTAAGCGACAAATTTCCAGTTTTTCCATAACTTATTGTTGACAATTACATCCCAAAATGATATGATTTCCTAGAGAATAAAGGCTTTGACGGAGAGGACCTGAAGCATTGCATATCTTAGAGAATTGGCGGTTGGTGCAAGCCATGATGTGCGCAAAAGGTCAGTCGCTCCACAGCCGGAGGGAAGAAAGCATGGACAAGTAGACCCCTCCCGCGTTAGCTGCGTTAGTGCTTAGGGTTTATTGGAACCGAAAGAGCGGTGTCTGCACATGCAGATGCAATTTGAGTGGTACCGCGGGTTGTATAACAGCTCGTCTCAAAGAATCTATCTTTGGGACGGGCTTTTTTCCTTGTCCCGCACAGGAGGATCCTATGAACGAACAAAATAGTAGCGCCATCTCTGAAAAGATATTGGAAATTGCTGGGCGTATCCGGGAACTGCGAGAGGTTACCGGTCTGACTGTTGAGGACATGGCAAGCCGCACCGGTCTGAGCACCGAGGAATACATTGCGTGCGAAGCAGGCCAACGGAATCTGAGCATTGCTTTTCTGTATCACTGTACCCTGAGCTTCGGTGTGGACATGGGCGACCTTTTGGAAGGCCACAGTCCCAAACTGCGTTCCTACGCTCTGACCCGTAAAGGCGAAGGTCAAAGAATCGAAGAAGCCCACAACATGATCGGCTTCAACCTTGCTGCAGACTTCCGTAACCGCATTGCCCTGCCCCTTTATATGGAACTGAACTACCGTCCCGATGAGAAGATCGAGTTGGTTACCCATGAGGGACAGGAATGTGACATCGTCATTCGCGGCCGTATGAAGATCCAGATCGGTGATCACAGCGAAGTGCTGAATCCCGGCGACTGTATCTACTACGATTCCGCAACGCCCCATGGCATGATCGCCGTGGACGGTGAGGACTGCGCATTCTATGCAATCGTTCTGCGCAATCAGGCCGCCCGTGAGGGTGAGCAGGCTGCCGCCGTGGCAACACCCGCAGCAAAGAAAGCAACCGCGGATGCAGAAAACCGCATTTATAAGAATTTCATCATACCTACTGAGGATGAACAGGGACACATCACAGCCATCGATTTTAAGAATGCGGACAAATTCAATTTTGCCTTCGATGTGGTCGATGAGCTGGGTCGTATGAAACCGGATCGCCGGGCCATGCTGCATATCTCGGAAGATGGCACGGAGCGTACCTTCACTTTCCAGGATTTCAAAAAGGAATCCGCAAGAGCCGCCAACTACTTCAAGGCCATGGGCATCAAACGCGGCGACCGGGTCATGCTGGTGCTGAAGCGGCATTACCAGTACTGGTTCGCGATTTTGGGTCTGCACAAGCTGGGGGCCATCGGCATCCCCGCTACCAATCAGCTGCTTGCAAAGGATTTCGCATATCGATTCCAGTTTGCAAATGTCAAAGCGGTTCTTTGTACCGCTGACGGAAATACAGCCGATGCTGTTGATGAAGCAGCACTCCAGTCCCCTTCCCTGGTACATAAGATCCTTGTGGGTGGCAGCCGCGAGGGCTGGCATGACTTTAATGAAGAATACTCCATGTACAGCAGTCATTTCGCCCGTGCAGAGGATGCTCCCTGCGGCGATGATCCCATGCTCATGTTCTTCACCTCCGGCACTTCCGGCTATCCGAAATTGGCAGCACACAACTACAAATACCCCCTTGGCCACTTCATTACCGCCAAGTACTGGCACAACATCAACCCCGACGGTCTGCATCTGACCATTTCCGACACCGGCTGGGCCAAATCCAGCTGGGGCAAGCTCTACGGCCAGTGGCTGTGCGAAGCAGGTCTGTTTGTTTACGATTTCGACCGCTTCGATGCGGAAAAGATCCTGCCCATGTTCGCCAAATACAACATCACCACCTTCTGCGCACCGCCTACCATGTATCGAATGCTGGCAAAACAGGATCTGAGCCGTTTCGACCTTTCCTCCATCCAGCACGCATCCACCGCCGGCGAAGCCTTGAACCCGGAGGTCTACCGTCAGTTCCAAAAGGCCACCGGTCTCGACATTATGGAAGGCTTTGGTCAGTCCGAAAGTACACTCATCATCGCAAATCTTGCCGGCTGCAGTCACAAGCTTGGTTCTATGGGCAAGCCTGTTCCACTTTACAATGTGCAGCTGCTGTCCTCTGACGGCGAGGTCGTTGACCGTGGTGAGACCGGCGAGATCTGTATTGACATTTCCAAGGGTCTTCCCTGCGGCCTGAGCTTTGCCTACGAGGGCAGCCCCGATGTCACCGCCGAAACCTGGCGTGACGGTTACTACCACACCGGCGACCTGGCTTGGAAGGACGAGGACGGCTTCTACTGGTATGTGGGCCGTGCAGACGATGTGATCAAATCCTCCGGCTACCGCATCGGACCCTTTGAAATTGAAAACGTCATTATGGAGCTTCCCTACGTTCTGGAGTGTGGCGTTTCTGCCGCTCCCGACGAGGTGCGCGGACAAGTGGTCAAGGCCAGCATCGTGCTGGTTAAGGGTCACAAAGGCACTGAGGAACTGAAGAAAACGATCCAGGATTACGTAAAGAAGCGTACCGCTCCTTATAAGTATCCCAGAATCGTGGAGTTCCGGGAATCGCTTCCCAAAACTACCAGTGGCAAAATCATCAGAAAGCAATTATAATTATGGAACACAAACGCGTTACCCTTTTCGCCGGGCACTACGGCTCCGGCAAAACAAATATTGCAGTTAACTACGCATTACACCTGGCAAGCGAGGGGAAAAAGGTCTGCATCGGCGATCTGGACATTGTCAATCCTTATTTCCGAACCAAGGACAGCGCGGAGGAACTGACAAAAGCAGGTGTGGAGCTGATCAGCCCCCAATTTGCAAACACCAACGTAGACTTGCCGGCGCTTCCGGCAGAAGCCTATCGGCTTGTGGAGGACAAAAGCATCTATGCCATCATGGACATCGGCGGCGATGACCGGGGCGCATACGCTTTGGGCCGCTACACTCCGTCCATTCTGGAGGAGAATAACTACCGCATGGCATTTGTGGCTAACTGCTACCGTCCCCTCACCCGGACACCTGAAGATGCCTTGGAAGTGATGCGTGAAATTGAAAATGCATGTCATCTTCGGTTCACCTGCATCGTCAATAATTCCAATCTGGGTGAAGAAACCACCCCCGAAACCATCCGCGCATCTGAAAAATTTATTTCGGAGTTGTCCCGGATCTCCGGTCTCCCCCTGTGGCTGACCACAGCACGGGAAGATATTGCCCGGGAAATAGAAAATGTTTTCCCTCTGCGCCTGCAGAAAAAGATATTCGACTTACCGCCTCAGAAGCCGGCTTCTCGGCCCCTGTGGGGATAAAGATCATTCAAGGAGGAATCCCAATGGCAAAAGTTACATTCAAAACCGACTTGTGTAAGGGCTGTGGCCTGTGTGTCAACGCCTGCCCAAAGGGTATCCTGGCCATCGCCACCGATACGATCAACAAGAAAGGCTATTCCCCCGCGGTCATGACTGATCAGGACAAGTGCATTGCCTGTGCATTCTGCGCAACCATGTGCCCTGACTGCATCATCACCGTGGAGAAGTAAGGAGGTAAATTATGGAAGAAAGAGTCCTAATGAAGGGCAACGAAGCCATCGCTGAGGCCGCTATCCGTGCCGGCTGCCGCCATTACTTCGGTTACCCCATCACTCCTCAGACGGAGATCGCTGCCTATATGGCCAAGAAGATGCCCAAGATCGGCGGTGTCTTCCTGCAGGCAGAAAGTGAAATTGCATCCATCAACATGGTCTATGGCGCTGCCGCTGCCGGTATGCGCGTGATGACCTCCTCCTCCAGCCCCGGAATCTCCCTGAAGACCGAGGGTCTGAGCTATATTGCCGGCTCTGATGTGCCTGCGTTCGTTGTCAATGTGCAGCGCGGCGGCCCGGGTCTCGGCGGCATTCAGCCCTCCCAGTCCGACTATTTCCAGGCAACCAAGGGCGGCGGCCACGGCGACTACCGTATGATCGTTCTTGCTCCCGCTTCCGTACAGGAAATGGCAAGTTTGACCATCAAGGGCTTCAACCTGGCAGACAAGTATCTGATGACCGCCATGATTCTGGCAGACGGTACCATCGGTCAGATGATGGAACCCATCTCCTTCGAGGATGCCGAAATCGAGAATTATGATAAGCCCTGGGCGCTTACCGGCACCAACTGTGAGCGTAAGCACAACATTGTTAACTCCCTGTACTTAAAGCCCGAGGAACTGGAAGTCAAGAACTTCGAGCGTTACGAGCGCTACAAGATCGTGGAAGAAAACGAGCCCATGTGGGAAGAGTACATGATGGAAGATGCTGAGTACTGCGTTGTTGCCTTCGGCATTGCTTCCCGTGTTGCTAAGAATGCCGTTGTTGCCGCCCGTGAGGAAGGCATCAAGGTAGGTCTGATCCGTCCCATTACCCTGTGGCCCTTCCCCAAGAAGCCGTTGCTTGCCGCTGCGGATAAGGTCAAAGGCTTCATCAGTGTGGAGCTGAACATGGGTCAGATGATCGAAGATATCAAGCTGGCTACCCAGTGTAAGAAGCCTGTTTCCCTGTGCAACCGTACCGGCGGTATGATCCCCAGCCCCGACCAGGTACTGGAATCCATCCGCAATGCTGCGAAAGGAGTGTTCTGATATGGCAGTTGTATTTGAAAAACCCAAGGCACTGACCGATGCAGTGCTCCACTATTGCCCCGGCTGCCCCCACGGCATCATCCACCGGTTGGTTGCCGAAGTCATTGACGAATTGGGCATTGAAGGCAAGGCCATCGGTGTTGCACCTGTTGGCTGCGCCGTTATGGCATACGATTACTTTGCCTGCGACATGATCGAAGCCGCGCACGGACGCGCTCCTGCTGTTGCCACCGGCATCAAGCGCTGCCGTCCTGAGAATGTGGTCTTTACATATCAGGGTGACGGTGACCTGGCATCCATTGGTATGGCCGAGACTGTCCACAGTGCAGCAAGAAATGAAAACATCACCATCATCTTTGTCAACAATGCCATTTACGGCATGACCGGCGGTCAGATGGCACCCACCAGCCTTCCCGGACAGGTCACCCAGACTTCCCCCTACGGCCGTGATGTGAAGCACTGCGGCTGGCCCATCCGCGTCAGCGAGATGCTGGCAACCCTGGAAGGCCCTGAGTATGTGGCCCGTGTTGCCGTGAACAATGTTAAGAATGTAAAGAACGCCAAGAAAGCCATCAAAAAGGCCTTTGAAAATCAGATCGCCGGCAAGGGCTTCTCCCTTGTTGAGGTGGTTTCCGCTTGTCCCACCAACTGGGGCATGACTCCTCAGAAGGCCCTGGAATGGGTGGAAAGCGATATGCTCCCCTACTATCCCATTGGCGTTTACAAGGATAGATCCGCTGCAAAGGAGGATCAGAAATGAAAACGACGCAAATTCTGATTGCAGGCTTCGGTGGACAGGGCATTCTGTTTGCCGGTAAATTCCTGGCTTACAAGGGTCTTGTTGAAGACAAGCAGGTATCCTGGCTGCCCTCTTATGGCCCTGAAATGCGTGGCGGCACTGCAAACTGCAGCATCATCCTGTCCGATACACCTGTAGGCAGCCCCATTATCACCAATCCCGATGTGCTGGTGGCTATGAACCTGCCCTCCTTGATGAAGTACGTGGACGCTGTTGTTCCCGGCGGCAAGATCATTGTGGATTCCACCTTGATCGCCGAAAAGGTGGAACGCACGGATGTGGAGGTCTTCTATGTTCCCGCGTCTGCTATGGCAAAGGAAGCCGGCTTTACCACCCTGGCGAACATGGTTCTCATGGGCAAGCTGATCAAGGAGACCGGTGCGGTTTCCTTTGACAACAACCAGGCTACCTTCGAAAAATTCATTCCCGCAAAAAAAGCAGGCCTGATCGAGCAAAACTGCAAGGCATTGCAGGCCGGCCACGATTTCTGAGAAAGAAGGCGTTAACATGCTGGATATCAAAATCATCAAAACCACCGAGCCCAAGCAGAAGCCTGTTCCCGGACAGAAGCTGGGCTTCGGCAAGATCTTCACGGATCATATGTTCGTTATGAACTACACCGAGGGCAAGGGCTGGCACGACCCCCGGGTAGAGCCCTTCCACAACATCAGCCTCTCCCCTGCTGCCATGGTATACCACTATGGTCAGGAAATGTTTGAGGGTCTGAAGGCATACAAGAATCCCGACGGCAATGTGTATCTGTTCCGTCCCGATATGAACGCTAAGCGTACCAACAATACCAACGATCGTCTGGTGATCCCGCAGATTCCTGTGGAGGATTTCGTACAGGCCGTCAGCACGGTAGTTGACGTTGACCGCGACTGGATTCCCTCTGATCCCGGCACGTCACTGTATATCCGCCCGTTCATCATTGCAACCGATGAATTCCTGGGCGTTGCTCCCTCCAAGACCTATTTGTTCATGGTCATCCTCTCCCCCAGCGGCGCTTATTATGAGAGCGGCCTTGCTCCTGTGGGCATTTGGATCGAGGATGAGTATGTCCGTGCAGTCCGCGGCGGTATTGGCTTTGCAAAGACCGGCGGTAACTACGCTGCCAGTCTGATCGCACAGCAGAAGGCGCACGATGCAGGCTTCTCCCAGGTTCTGTGGCTGGACGGTGTGGAGCGCAAGTACATTGAAGAAGTTGGCGCAATGAACATCTTCTTCAAGATCGCCGGCAAGGTGGTCACACCGGCTCTCAGCGGTTCCATCCTGCCCGGTATTACCCGTAACTCCGTTATTCAGCTTTGCAGGAATTGGGGCTATGAGGTTGAAGAACGTAAGATCTCCGTTGACGAGCTGCTGCAGGCCCAGGCAGACGGCACTTTGGAAGAGTGCTTTGGCACCGGCACTGCTGCTGTCATCTCCCCTGTGGGCAAGCTGCGCTATAAGGACGATGTGATGACCATCAAAGACGGCCAGACCGGCGAGCTGAGCCACAAGCTTTACGATACCATCACCGGTATTCAGCTGGGCAAACTCCCCGATGAGATGGGCTGGCGTGTCAAAGTCGGCAAGTAACAAAATACAAATAAGAAAGAGCCTGTTGCGGTGCAACAGGCTCTTTTATTAAGCATATCAGGCTTCAAGCTCATCCTCAAAATAACCTCTGGAGATGGCGATTTTTCCTTGGCTATCCAGCACTTCTACTCGCACGAAATCGTAAGTTCCGGGAATCAATACATGTTCTGCATAATGAACTGTACTTCCGGGTTCTGCTGCAACACGAACACCGTTGCGTCCGGCTGTAACAATTCTGATCTCAGCGGCATCAGAGGTATGAACACAGAATTTATTGTCTTCCAGGTAGATTGCTTTAATCTCCGGTCCCATTGAGGCATAAAAATCTCCGGCTTCCAATGCTCTGATCACAGCACTATATTCCAGTTCGGGCGCATTGATCATGATATACCCCTTAAAGGCAAGGGAATACGGGCCGTCTGTCTCAGATATAATATGCGCATCATCCGCAAAGATCGGATACACTCTGTGCCCCATTTTCAGCAGCGTGTGAAAATCCCTGAGATTCCACTCCGTGATGGTATTCTTCACAGAATAATGACTACCGGTATTAAAAACTTCAAAGAACTGATAGCCGTTATACTGGATAAAATCAAAAATTGTTTCATTTGACCACGCAGGATGGTTATAACAGGTCAGAAAGCCATGTTTGTGCGCCTCGCGGATCACCTTGTTGACGGACTCCGGACAGTAAGGGAGGTACTGATCCTTGCCGGTATATTTGATGTGCTTCAGATGCTCCTTATCCTGATCCACCACATAAGCAGTGCTGTCCAGACAGACCTGAACATCGTTCATTTCCTCTTTTGCGTACAGATTCATATGAAACACCTTGCATAAAGGCCCTGAGCCGCCGCTGGGAATCGCAAATTCATAGGAGGTGATCGGAAGGAAATTGTCGTCCTTCAGCTCCGGATGCGGAACAAGCACGTTATGATCGGTGAAAGCAACAATGCTGTAGCCGTGCTGAATGTAATGTCTCTTTACATCTTCAGGATCATGTATACCGTCAGAAACTGTAGAATGGGTGTGCATACATGCTTTATAGAAGTTTTCATTTGCGCCAAGTAAATACTTCATCACGTATCCCTCAAATCCGTTACTATTTTTCCTGCAATAACACTGTGGTTTACAATTTGAGAAGCTGGGCAGCCGTTTTCCAGGCTATTTGCTCTTTTTCGTCGTCAGTTAAGTCCAGATTAAAAAAGCGTTCTACCTCAACCACAGGGTCCCACATAGGAAAGTCTGTTCCGTACATGAAGCGCTCTGCACCGTAATGGCGGATATACTCCTCTGCCACGCCGGGCTCCATAAACATCAGCGAGCTGGAGGTATCAAATAGACATTTGGTGTCGGTAAGCACTTCCCTGGCCACATCCCGCATCTGATATCCGCCAAAATGCGCAGCTACTGCCTGCAAATTTGGGAACTGCTTCAGTACATTACGCAGTCTGGCAGGATGTGAATAATCGTAGCGCAGATCACCCATGTGGAACACGATGGGCATAACGCCCTGGATCTGCTCGTACACCGGAAACATCCGCGGATCGTCAATGGCAAAGGTCTGATAATCCGGATGGATCTTAATTCCGCGCAGACCGCTGTGCTGAATGAAGTCCACCTCGTCCATCAAGCCTTCCATATCCGCATGGACAGTGCCGAAGCCGTAGAATTCAGAATGTGCCGCGGCCTGCTGGACGATAAATTCGTTAATGTGTCGTGTGCGCTCCGGCTTCGTCGCTACGGGAAGAATCGCAAATTCCGCAATTCCTGCCTGCTTGCCGCGCTGCAGCAAGGTTTCTACACTGCCGTCAATACTGTTATTGCCGATTCCGTCATAGAACTCCCGGACATTATCAGCAGCCTTGCGGGCAATGGTATCCGGGTAAACATGCACATGAAAATCGATAATTCTCAATCTTGGTCGCCTCTTGGTAATTTAATCTTGAATTTTTATAAACTAAACCGATTACAGCTGCATGGTTTGAATTCCCTTGGTCCTTAATGGATGGTTGCGAATTTGCTGTAGACGGTTCTATTGCAGAGGAAGATCCTTAGTTAAAGTATTCGTTAAGATCCAAATAGTAATGTGTTCCGTACAGGCCAAAGTGAATTACACCGGTCAGCTCCCCATATTGCTGGACAGTCGGCTGAACCACATCGATAAGCTCGCACAGCATAACTATGCCCTCTACCGTCTCACCGGATTCAATGGGGTAGGCAAACTCAAGCATACCATAGATATCCATCGCCTTTGCCTGGCCTGCAATATAGCATTTTCCGCTCAGCTCAGAACAGATCGGCTCCAGCATCGTTTCAGGACGATAATTGGTCACGGAATAAGAAGCCATCAGAATATCCTCATCCTGTCTGGTGATATCCGTGAATTTTATAGTCATATTATCCGTCAGCACATAGGTGGTATCCAGCTGAATTTTTCTCATACCGGAAACCCGTTTGGCAATGTCCTCGCGGCGCTTGGCAACCACCAATTGCACTGCCTTTTGCTGGTCATGCGGCCGATAATAATCCTTACCATCCACGGACAGATGCTCGATGCCCTCCTGGATATCAAACAGCGCAGTGTAAGTATCCTCATCTGTGATCATGTAGCTGTTTGACTCAGGATCATATTTCCAGGTTACATTTTTTCCAGACAACACGCCGGCGCCGTCTGCTTGAAAGGCGGCGGTAGTATTATCGCCAACACAGATCCAATTTCCAAGGATCTCTGTTTTCATTTCCGGCGCAGGCACTTGATCCTGTTGCGGATCCTGCGTCTGGGCGCAGCCAAACATGCTGACACACAGGAAAAAAGTCAGTACAACAAGCAATATCTTTTTCATTTGGGATCCTCCATTAATTTATTACCTAATAATACCACAATCGAGTTATGATTGCAACAAAGAAACGCCAATTTTCTTGCCAGCAGAGGGATTTTCCACGGTCTAAAAACATGCCCCCAGCATGTTTTCTTAACAGCCTTTCGAATCCCCACACAAACCAAAATAAAAAATACCGGATAGCAAAAGCTATCCGGTTTTTATTTGGAACGTAGCTGTTGGATTTCACTAAACGAACATAATATGTGTCTACACCCCTACGGGATGCATCCACATATTATGGGATTCTCCCACGGCCTAAAAACATGCCCCCGGCATGTTTTCTTAACGGCCTTTCGAATCCCGACACAAGACCAAAATATAAAATACCGGATAGCAAATGCTATCCGGTATTTTATGGTCGGAGTGTCGGGATTCGAACCCGAGGCCTCTTGGACCCGAACCAAGCGCGATACCAAACTTCGCCACACCCCGATACCTAGAGCATTATAATGAAAATCTTGCCTATTGTCAAGTGCCGCTGCAGTTTTTTCCCTGAAAGCATAAGTTGCCTCCATGCCCGTATAGTACAGTGGGGGGATCAGAATGAATTATCAGATCAACTACGGACTGTCAGGAGACGCTAATCGCGTAACTACCCAAAAAATATGGCTAAAATATACGGCACTTGCTTTACTTACGTTAGGTCTCTGTTTAGCGGTCGTCTGGTCATTTGGTGGCGATTGGGCTGTTACCGTTGGTGCACTGGAAGAAATGGCGCAGGAGCTTGTGCAGGGACACGATTTGAAGGAGGCCTTCTCCTCTTTTTGTATAGATATCCTGCAGGGGGCACATTGTGGATAGCAAACTGAATTTTCAAATATCAGCCGGTGCGCTGATCTTTTTGGCCGCACTGGTTATATTACTTCCCCTGCAATGGGTCGGTGCTGTCCTACTGGCCGTGGCGGTGCACGAGCTTTGTCATGCATTTGCCATTTATCTTCTGGGTGGCAGCATTGAATGCGTCCTGATCAGTGGTCGGGGAATCGTGATGAAAACCCAGCCTATGTCCGGTATCCGGGAGATCGTTTCCGCAATGGCCGGTCCATTGGGATCGCTATGTCTGCTTTTATTTGTCCGCTGGCTACCCAGAACAGCTGTGTGCGGTCTTGTGCACGCACTTTACAATATGATCCCAGTACTGCCCATGGACGGTGGGCGCGTCTTGCATGGAATCATTTTCGGATTACTTGCACCACCAAACGCGGAAAAATTACAGCGCTGGATACTCCGGGGAACTGTCTTTGTGATTATCCTTTTAACAATCTTATTGGCATCAAAAACCGGTATTATGACAATTACACTGGGCATTTGTCTTCTGCAAAGAATTCACAGGGAAAATTCTCTTGCAAAGATACCCTTTTGGCAGTACAATAGTCATACTATACACAATGAGGTACGGCCATGACCGATTTACGCAAAAGAATCCTGCCCACCGTGCAAAAACCTGCCAGGTACACCGGTGGGGAGTTCAACGAAATTAAGAAAAACCTGTCGGATGTCCGGGTGCGTATTGCATTTTGTTTCCCGGATACCTATGAGATCGGCATGTCCAATTTGGGCATGCGGATCCTTTATGGCGTCATGAATCAGATGGACGGTGTGTGGTGCGAGCGCGTCTTTGCCCCCTGGGGAGACATGGAAGAAACCATGCGCCAAAATCACCTGCCCCTGTGGGCACTGGAAAGCCAGGATCCTGTAAAGGATTTTGACATGATCGCTTTCACTGTTGGGTACGAAATGTCGTATTCCAACATTCTGAATATGCTTCGCCTTGCCGGTATCCCGCTCCACTCGGATCAGCGAAAGGATCTGAAGAACATTGTGTTCGCCGGAGGCGTGTGCACCTTCAATCCGGAGCCGCTGGCACCCTTTGTGGACTTCTTTTCTCTTGGCGAGGGCGAGGAGATCACCCAGGAAATTATTGCCCTCTACGACTGCGCAAAGGCTGAAGCTTGGTCAAAAGATACCTTCCTGCAGGAGGTCGCAAAGATCCCCGGCATTTATGTACCGTCCTTTTATCGGCATGAGTATAACGAAGATGGTACACTTGCGGCTATCGTGCCGCACAATGGCGCACCAAGGAAGATCACCAAGCGGATCATCGAGAATCTGGATGAATCCTACTGGCCCACCAAGACCATCGTCGCGTCCACAGAAATCGTCCACGATCGTGCGAATCTTGAGGTGTTCCGCGGCTGTATCCGGGGCTGCCGTTTCTGCCAGGCAGGTTTTTCCTGCCGTCCTGTGCGAAAAAAGACTCCCGATGTGCTGTATCGCCAGGCAGTAGAAACTCTGGAAGATTCCGGAATCAATGAGATCACGCTGTCCAGCCTGTCTACATCGGACTACCGGGGCTTAAAGGAACTAACTGATCAGATGATCCCCTATTGTGAACAAAATCGTGTTAACCTCTCTGTTCCCTCTCTGCGCGCGGACAATTTTTCCCGGGAGCTGATGGAAAAATTGCAGACAGTTCGCAAAAGCGGACTGACCTTTGCTCCGGAGGCCGGCACTCAGCGGCTGCGGGATGTGATCAACAAAAACCTGACCGAGGACGAGATCCTTACCACCTGTATCAACGCATTTTCAGGTGGATGGAACAATGTCAAGCTCTATTTCATGCTGGGTCTGCCCACGGAAACCGACGAAGATGTCCTGGGCATTGCGGAGCTGGTATATAAAGTGATCCAGGCCTGGAAGGAGCATGCTGTCAACAAAAAACGCGGATTGCGCGTACATGTTGCAACGGCGTATTTTGTACCCAAGCCTCACACCCCGTTCCAGTGGGAAAAACAGATCACACCGGATGAGTATCTGCGGCGCTGCAAGCTGTTGAAGGATCATTTCTATTCCAAGTCCATAGAATATAATTACCATGAACCGGATCTGAGCCGCCTGGAGGCAGTTTTTGCCCGTGGCGACCGTCGGCTGGCGCCTGTTATTGAAGAAGCGAGCCTGCAAGGTGCCCGTCTGGATGGATGGGACGAGTACTTCCGCTATGATATCTGGCAGAATGCCATGAAAAAATACGGCATTGATGCCGCTTTCTATACGACCCGTGGCTATGCAGAAGACGAGATCCTCCCCTGGGATACCATGGATGTGGGCGTGAATAAAAAATTCCTGCTGCGCGAGCGCAAACAGGCATATGCGGGTGCGATCACACCCGACTGCCGCCATGGCTGTGCGGGCTGTGGCGCAAACTGCCTGTTGAAGGAGGTGCAGTGCGATGCTTAGAGCCTTATTTGAGAAAACCGGAAACGCGGTATATATCTCACACCTTGATTTGATGCGCCTGTTTCAACGCGCGTTCAAGCGTGCAGGCCTGTCTCTGACACATACTCAGGGCTATAATCCCCGACCATCGGTTTCCATTGCGCTGCCACTGTCTGTCGGCGTAGAAAGCCTCTGTGAGCTGTTGGATTTCGAGCTGGAGGGCGAAGCCATTTCCTGTGAAGAAATCAAATCCCGGCTCAACAGCACCCTTGTGGACGGCGTTCGGGTGCTGAGCGTGTACGAAAACGCAGACAAGCTGAAAAATCTTGCACTTTTGGATTGTGAAGTCTACCTTGAGTACGATTCCGGAGTACCCGAGGACGGACAGGCAAGGCTGGCTGCACTGTTTGCTCAACCGTCATTGGTTCTGGAAAAGCGCAACAGAAATGGCGTTACGCAGCAGAATATCGTCACAATGATCCGCTCGTTGGAGGTCAACCGGGAGGATGATCACACTATTCGCCTGGATGCACGGATCTGCTGCCAGAATCCCACACTGAATCCCATGCAGATGGTCAACGCGATTGAGCGATATCTGCCGGAGCTGAGGCCGGATTTTGCCAGATGTCGCCGGATAGAGATCTACCGGGAAGATGAAAAAATTTTTAGATAGGAGTTTACTATGAATAATATGATCGAACTTGAAGAATGCCCCTGCTGCCGTGGAAACGGAATTTTGACCCATGAGGGTGGCTGGAATGTCCAGGTAGAGTGCAGCGAATGCGGCGCACATACTGTCTATTTGGAGTACGAGACCGAGGAGCAGAAGCGTGAAGCAGAGCTGGGCGTGGCCCGGCTTTGGAATCTGGGAAAGGTCATTAAGATCAATCCCGGCGAATAAAAAATACTGCCGGGACAGATATGCCCCGGCAGAAAAATTTTTTCAAAAATAGTAAAATAACACTTGCATTTTTCGCCAAGGTGTGCTAATATATCCAAGCGCTAAGGCGTAAATGAATATCCGGGTGTGGCGAAGTTTGGTATCGCGCTTGAATGGGGTTCAAGAGGCCTCGAGTTCGAATCTCGACACTCGGACCATAGAGCAGAAATGAGCATGAGCTTGTTTCTGCTCCTTTTTATTTATATCGGAACTCGAGGCCTCTTGTATTACAATTCGCCACAGCAACCATGCGCAGCATGCGTTGCTTCGAGTTCGAATCTCGACACTCGGACCAAGGAGCAGAAATGAGCATGAGCTTGTTTCTGCTCCTTTTTATTCAAGGGAGTTCATTTGAGAACTTGCAAAATCTGCGACCCTATGATTTAATATAATATATCTGCTAGAGGAGAGATTTCTATGGATAAATTATTCCCCAGTATGTGCAGCAAGCCTGAAAAAGGTAAAATAATTGCCATAATCCCCTGTTGGTTTTGGGTTTTCGTACTGTTTCCCATGTTTATGCCCTTCCTGGGTCTCGGACTCTGGGAGCAATGGGAGCTCAGTGCCTGGCTGGAGATCGGTTACCATGTTGCTAATGCTGTATTACTGCTGTTTGTCATGGGTAGTTATCTGAAAGACGAATGGTTCATGGTGTCAACGGACATTCGCTATTATCTGAATCACGTTGCCATAACCGTTGGACTGATGGCAGGAACCGAGCTGGCCATACTGCGTGCTCTTTCCCTTTTCGGCGTTGATATCGGATATATGCTGGAAGGCCTGCCGATCGTGGAGATGTTTGTCAGCCACACTCCACTATTTTTAATTACTTTGCAGCCCATCTTCGGTACCATCTCCCTCTCGATTTTTGCACCGGTCAGTATCTGCCTTCTGTTCTACTGTCTCGGCTTTGCACCAATATGCTACAAAAAAACCTGGCTGGCCTATGTGTGCATTGCAGTAATTACACTGATACCGCCTACTATCAATATTCTATGGCGTGGCCAGGCAGAATTTGTGCTGAATATTTATTTCATACATCTGCCCCTGCATCTGCTGGCCTGCTGGTCCTATCAAAAGACCGATAATGTTTGGACGCCTATGGTATCCTTGGCAATCACAAACCTGCTTGCCTCTTCCGCTATCATTTACCTGTATCGATAAAATGATGATTTAAGCACTGACTGTAAAAGCATATTCAAAGAAAGCCTGCCGCGTATGCGGCAGGCTTTGCTCATGCAGGAAAGGTATTCGTAAACAAAATCACAAGTGGCAGAAGCAGGGACAAAACACTGACCATCCACGGAGTCAGCGTCCGCTTGGACGCGAACATAAGCAGCAGGCATACCGCAGTGATCGCCAGAGGACCGATCACCGCCACTTCGCGGATGATCTCGAAGGAGAATTCTCCGTTGCCCTGCAGTCCCAGCCCCACCAAAGCCGGAAGCTTAAAAAGATTCATCAGCCCCAGGATCAGTGCCATAACTGCTACCGGTGCGGCCAAAAACAGTTTCTTGAATTTCATCACATAATTCCATGCGAAAATGACTTTATCCGATACAGTTTTCCAAATCGTCCTGATCTTGTCGACGGTAGGCTGTGTCTTCTTGCAGAAGTCCTCCCACTTTTTCATGAAACGGTCAATAAAGTTCATAAGCCACCTCCTGTGACTGAATTATCGTCTTGATTTTATCATATTCCGCTGCGCGTTTCAAGTACGTTTATTCTCCCGGTAGAGAGTTGCCAGGCCTTTGACGAGCAGATCCTTGTCGTAGATCATTTCTCTGCGACACATGGGTACCACAAATTTCGCAATGCCGCCTGTGACAATGACCTTGGTCTGATAGCCCAATTCCTCCTCCATGCGCTGGATCATGCCATCGAGCATACATGCAGTGCCCATCATAATGCCGCTGCGCATGCAGTCTGTTGTATTGCGGCCAATGGCACGCTTGGGCTGATCCAGCTGCAGGCCCGGAAGCAACGCAGTACCGCCGGTGAGGGCATCCAGGGATATCTTCACACCCGGGCTGATGGATCCACCGATCAAAGAGCCGTTTTTATCCAGCACGACCATGGTTGTGGCTGTGCCCATATCAATGACGATCAGCGGTGCCTGATGCTCGCGCAGTGCTGCCACACATCCCACCACCAAGTCCGCACCCGTCTGGGACGGATTGTCTATGGCAATATTCAGGCCGGTCTTCAATCCGGGACCTACTACCAGAGCGCGCTTTCCGGTAAGTTTCATAATGGCTGTCTGGAACGTATTAAGCACCTGCGGAACAACGGATGCAATGATGGAACCCTCGATGAGCCCCTTGTCCACATTATAAATGTCCAGAATGTTTTTAACATCAATACAGTATTCATCAGAGGTCTTTGTTGCATCCGTACGCAGGCGAGCTTCAAAGACGATTCTCTCCCCTTCCACGCCGCCAACAACAACATTGGAATTACCGATATCCACAACCAGGATCATACCTTTTCCTCCCAATCCTCCTGCCGCAGAATGCGACAGCTAATAATTTCACCGTTTTCAACTTCCATCAGTCCCACCGTGCCGTCACCGCGGTTGCATGCACCGGGATTAAGGATCCACATTCCATCCTCCTGCCTGCAGTCCGGGACGTGGGTGTGGCCATACAATACAGCCTGTGCGTTTTCAGCCTTTGCATCCTGCAAAAGAGTGTATAGACCACGTTTTACATTGTGATTGTGTCCGTGCGTCATAAATAGTCGAACACCGCATACCGGATAACACAAAACCTCCGCTTTAAGCTGATACATACGATACCTGTCACAGTTTCCAGGTACCTGATGGAACGCTATGTGCTGGTTTTCTTCCCGAATGACTTCCCCATCGTCAAAATAGTCACCCAGGTGGATGATGGCATTGGGTTTGATTGCCTGCACCGCAGAGCGCATTACCCACAAAAGAGAATGAGAATCTGACAATACCAGTATTTTCATAAGGCGCTCCTTTGCTTTTTTGTAAGTATAGCACATGACGCATAAAATTTCCATTCCTATTTTTCTTTCGGTCACAACCAACTGCAGCAAAGCATATACTGTTATGAAAAATCCTATGTAAGGAGGCTGAAGCATGCCCGATCGATCCCATCTTCCCCAGGGACTTCCCCTGGAAGAAATGCTGAAGCTGGCAGGTACGCACCAGGGTCAGGCTATTCTTTCCATGCTGCAATCTCAGCATGGAAAGGCCATGGAAGCAGCAATCGCCCAGGCGCAGGCAGGTGATTATACCAAAGTTCAGAAAACCATGTCGGAATTTCTCTCTTCTCCCGCCGGGCAGGAGCTTATGAAGCAGATGCGGGGGCTTAACAATGGATGAAATGGAATCCAAGCTCGGCGCGATCCTGGGAAATCCCGACATGATGGCGCAGATCATGTCCATGGCGCAGAAGCTGAGTGGCAGCAATTCCGCACCCGCCCCACCGCAACCGCCTCCACAGCCGGCGATGCCCAGCCTGCCGGACGGACTGGACATGGGGATGCTGATGAAGCTGGCAGGGATGGCTAATTCCGCAAATATCGATCAAAATCAAAAGGGTCTGCTGATTGCCTTGCGGCCTTACCTTGTGCCGGAGCGTATCAGCAAGCTGGAGAAAGCCATGCGCGCAGCAAAACTTGCGAATATTGCATCCTCCATCCTCGGCAGTGGGATCCTAACACAAGCAGGCAGGTGATCAAATGTATAACCGATATATACCAAAACAGGACGGAACCTATCAGAAAAATCGGGTACCATCTCCTCCACCACCGCCACCGCAGGTGCACAGCCCGGCACCATGTGATGACGCAAAACCGCCCTACCGAAAGCCGGAGGGAGCTTTCTCCTTTCTGCAGCAGTTGCTGCCTCAAAATTTGGACACCGGAGATCTGCTGATCATTTTGTTACTTTTATTGATGGCCGGAGACGGAAAGGACAACAAAAACACGTGGCTTTTAACCTTGGCGTTATATTTGTTCCTTTAGCATTTGTCCAGATTATACTTGCAACGCTATACTTTCACTGATATAATAAGAAAAAAAGTGGAGTTAAATATGAAATACAGAAAGCATCTCCTTATCATAGTCTGTGCCATCCTGGCAGCTATTGTCCTGCTGATTCTTATCGCGCACACAGTAATCTTAAATGCTGACTTTGGTTTTTCCAGAGAAATCGGCGACGAGGAAAAGGCCCTTCGCCTTATGGTTACTGGCACTGCTGAGAATTGGCTAGGCTGCCAGGAGGCAGATGGTTCCCACCATCCAATTATTGACCTATACAACGCATATGAGCCACTTGCACAGGGATATACTGTTCAATATGATGACAACTGGTGCGCAACCTTTGGAAGTGCTGTGGCGATCCAATGCGGATTTACGGATATTATTCCAACAGAATGTGGCTGTGAGCGACAAATTGGACTGTTTGCTGAGATTGGTGGTTGGGAAGAAAATGATGACTATGTTCCTTTGCCCGGCGACTACATATTTTACTGCACCACAAATAGGCATCTCGGTGATTGTACCGCATGGTCAGATCACGTTGGAATCGTTGTGGGAACGTGGCACGGATATATTAAGGTAATTGAGGGCAACAACGGAAATAAGGTTGCCTACCGGTACATTATGGTCAACGATCCAAGCATTCGCGGCTTTGGTCTGCCAAACTATGCATCAAAGATTAACGAATAAGCAACTGCCCATGGAGTATTCCATGGGCAGTCATTTTATTTTGCAACAAAGCCGACCTTCTTATAGACCTTGCGCAGGGTCTTTTCTGCAACATAGGCTGCCTTCTGCGCACCGTCACGGTAGACATTTTCCAAATAGCCCTTGTCCTTCATCAGACGGTTGGCCTCTTCCCGAATAGGACGCAGATGCTCCACAACCGCTTCTCCCACCACGGGCTTAAATGCGCCGTAGCCCTTGCCGACAAACTCATTCTCGATTTCTTCGTAGGTCTTGCCGGTGACAGCGGAGTAGATGGTCATCAGATTGGCAACGCCGGGCTTGTTCTCCTTATCGTAGCGGACGCAATTTTCCGTATCGGAATCCGTAATCGCCCGCTTGAACTGCTTCATGATCACCTCCGGGGGATCCATCAGCAGGACACGGCCGGTGTCCTCATTTTCAGATTTGGACATCTTCACCAGGGGATTTGTCAGACTCATGATCCGGGCGCCAACCTTGGGAACGAAGGGCTCCGGGATCTTAAACACATCACCGTAAATACCGTTAAACCGCCGTGCGATCACGTGTGTCAGCTCCACGTGCTGCTTCTGATCCTCGCCAACAGGCACGAGATCCGGCTGATACAGCAAAATGTCACCGGCCATCAGGCTGGGGTAAGTAAACAGGCCTGCGTTGATGTTATCAGCATTCTTTGCAGATTTGTCCTTGAATTGGGTCATGCGGCTCAGTTCGCCGAACATGGAGTAGCAATCCAATATCCAACCAAGCTCCGCATGCTGGTGCACATGGGACTGAATAAACAAGGTGTTTTTCTCAGGGTCGAGGCCGCAGGCGATGTACTGTGCCAGCTGCTCCAAAGTACGCCGGCGCAGATCCGCCGGATTCTGCCGCACGGTAATGGCATGCAGGTCAGCCATAAAGTAGAAGCATTCATACTGATCTGCACGTTCTGCCCAATTCTTCACCGCGCCCAGATAAGAGCCCAAAGTCAAATCTCCGGAGGGCTTGATGCCGGAGAGCATTCTTTTCTTTGCAACGATTTCTTCCATGAAATTCGCCTCATTTCCATAATTTCCTGTATTCTATCACAACGGCCATAAAAATTCAATCACAAATTGACTTTATTCCCCCCTGCGTGTTATAATGACCAAAATGCGCATAGGAGGCATAAGATATGTATGTAGACAAGCAGTACATTATCAATTTACGTCATGAACTGCATCAAATTCCGGAAATCGGCTTTGATCTTCCCAAAACCCTGGCCGTCGTCCGCCGGGAACTGGATGCAATCGGATTGCCTTATACTGAATCCTTTGGCACATCCTGTATCGTCGCCACATTGAATGAGGGTGTCGGCAACAAAACCATCGCCATCCGCGCGGATATGGATGCCCTGCCTGTGCAGGAAGAAACCGGTCTGCCCTTTGCATCCACCCACCCCGGCAAAATGCACGCCTGCGGTCATGATTGTCATACCGCGATGCTTTTGGGAACTGCCAAAAAACTCAAGGAAATGGAAAATGACATTCAATGCTGTGTCAAATTTGTTTTTCAGTCCGCAGAAGAGGGACCCGGCGGGGCCAAAACTATTTGCGATGACGGACTGATGGATCAGGTAGATCTGATGATTGGCTGTCATATCTATCCGGATAAGCCTGCAGGTACTATTTCCCTGAATAGCATTTGCCAAAGTGCAGGCAGTCACGGCTTTAAGATTTATCTCCAGGGCAAATCCTGCCATGTGGCAAAACCCCATCAGGGTGTGGATGCCATCGCAATGGCTGTGCGTATCTATTCGGACATTCAGATTATGCGTGCAAGGGAGCTGAATCCTTTTGATCCGGTGGTTATCGGAATTGGCGAAATTCACGGTGGAAAGGCCAACAATGTCATATGTGACAGTGTAATGCTCCACGGTACCATTCGTACCCACAGCAACGAGCTGGATGCACACATTTACAAGCGCATTGAAGAAATTGCCCACAGCGTTGCCAAGGATATGGGCGGCACTGCCCGCATTGAAACAACCAAATTCTATCCCGTACTGATTAACGATAACAGCGTTGCCCGGTCTATCACGGAAGCCGCCCACAAGGTCGTCGGTGCGGATATGGTGTATGAATGCCCCTTGACCATGGGTGCTGAAGACTTTGCTTACTACACGCTGTACAAACCTGCGGCACTGTTCTGTCTCGGTGCAATGCCGGCGGATGGTAAATATACTCCCCTGCACAATGGCAAAATGACCATCAATGAGGATATGCTGGACATTGCTCCCAATGTATTCATTCAGTTTGTGCTGGATAATATGAACGAATGAGGTAATTTATATGGATTATCAAAGACTTGCAGATATTTTATTTCCAAACGTAACCGACACTCCCGAAATGCTTGAGGAGCGTTTCCCCGCCCGCAACGCCCCCGAAGGCGCGGTCATCACCCGAATGGCCCCCTCGCCCACCGGCTTCGTCCATTTGGGCAATTTGGTGCAGGGTCTGACCTCCGAGCGCATGGCCCATCAGAGTGGCGGCGTACTGTTCCTTCGTGTGGAGGACACCGATGCCAAGCGGGAAGTACCCGGCGCAGTGGAAGTGCTGATCAACACCTTGAAGCACTATGGCATCCAATTTGACGAAGGCGCAAGCATGGACGGCGACAACGGCAATTACGGCCCTTACCGCCAGCGTCAGAGAGCTGCCATCTATCACGTATACGCCAAAAAACTGGTATCCGAGGGCAAAGCCTACCCCTGCTTCTGCACCGAGGAAGAGCTGGCCGCCATGCGGCAAACCCAAGAAGCCAACAAAGAAACCACGGGTTATTACGGCAAGTATGCCATGTGGCGCGACCGTTCCTTAGAAGATATCACGGCACAGCTCAGTGCCGGCAATCCTTGGGTTCTCCGGTTCAGAAGCACCGGTTCTATCGAAAATCAGTTCAAGTTTGACGATGTGGTCAAGGGCAAACTGACCATTACCGAAAATGATGTGGACCATGTCCTTTTGAAATCCGATGGCATTCCCACCTACCATTTCGCCCATGCGGTGGACGACCACCTAATGCGCACCACCCACGTGGTTCGCGGTGACGAATGGCTGCCCACCCTGCCCTTCCACATTCAGCTGTTCCAGGCATTGGGCTTTAAGCTGCCTAAGTATGTACACATCGGCCCGCTGATGAAGATGGACGGCAATTCCAAGCGAAAGCTCAGTAAGCGTAAAGACCCTGAGCTGGCGCTGACCTTCTACAAGGCCGAGGGCTTCCCTGTTGCTGCGGTTTATGAGTATATCATGACGCTGCTCAACTCCAATTACGAGGACTGGCGCAGGGCGAACCCCGATGCCCCTGCAACGGACTTTAAGTTCAGCCCCAAGAAGCTGAATCCTGCGGGCAATCTGTTCGATTACGCCAAGCTTACGGACGTTTCCAAAAATGTGATCTCCAAGATGAGCGCTGAGGAAGTTTATGCTCTGCTTTTGGAGTGGGCGCAGGAATTTGATGCTGATTTTGCGGAAAAGCTGTCTGCGGATAAGGACTATGCTGTCTCCATTCTTGCCATCGGCCGTGGCGGTAAAAAGCCCCGCAAGGACATTGCCGTGTGGAAAGAGGCCAAGCCTTACATGGGCCTGTTCTACGACGAATATCTGCAGACACCTGTTTTCGACGAAAAGTTCAGCAAAGAAACTGTCCGCACGGTTTTGGAGAAATTCCTTGCCATCTACGACCCTGCAGACGATTCCTCTGCATGGTTTGACAAGGTCAAGTCCATCACTGAGGAAATCGGCTTCACTACCGATATGAAGGCATACAAGGCCGATCCTGCCGCATTCCCCGGCACGGTTGCGGATGTGTCCACCTTTATCCGTCAGGCTGTTACCGGTCAAACCAACTCCCCCGACCTGTATACGGTCATGCAGATCCTGGGCAAGGAGCGTTCTCTGGCTCGGATCAATGAGGTTTTGAAATCTCTGTAATATCAAAGGCCCAGCCGAAACGGCTGGGCCTTACTGATTGCTTAGTAAAACAAAAACAGGTTTAATATAATAATCTGCAATATCTCAAATACAAGAAGAATCGCACCAATAATGAAGATCGCCTTCTCGCTCCTCTTCCATAAATTCATTGCAAGAAAGACAATACCCGCCAGAATGATGGGAGCGGACAGAAACTCCACAAGCCAGGGCAACAGCGCACCCATTTCCCAGTTCGTACCATAGCCCCATCCCGTACTGATCTGCTCAGCACAGATTCCCCAGGTAAAAAGTGCGTGAACAAGATTTGCAATTGCAAGAAGCTGACAAACGATCGCTCCAAAAATATTCATGCCCGTGCTTTTCTTCAATGCAAACACCGCCTTTCAGGTGAATTTTACCATTGGGATCGGAATAAGTCAATATCCTGCACTTTCGTGCTTGACAAACAATGCGGGGTGTGCTAGAATACTTTGGCAATCAAATATTGTTCTTCTAGATTCGGAGTGATACCCAAGAGGCCGAAGGGGCTCCCCTGCTAAGGGAGTAGGCGTCTAAACAGCGCGCGAGGGTTCAAATCCCTCTCACTCCGCCAAAAAGAAAGCACCCTGTGGGGTGCTTTTTCTTTTTGGTGGAGTGAGAGAATGGATTTGAAAGGCCGTTAAGAAAACATGCCGGGGGCATGTTTTTAGGCCGTGGGAAAATCCATTGATTTACAATTGCAGACGGTATGTCTGTAAGTGTAAATCAATATGCTCCGTTATACAAAAGCATCCATCTACCAAAAAGAAAGCACCCTGTGGGGTGCTTTTTCTTTTTGGCGGAGTGAGAGGATGGATTTGAAAGGCCGTTAAGAAAACATGCCGGGGGCATGTTTTTAGGCCGTGGGAAAATCCATTGATTTACAATTGCAGACGGTATGTCTGTAAGTGTAAATCAATATACTCCGTTATGCATAAGCATCCATTTGCCAAAAAGAAAGCACCCTGTGGGGTGCTTTTTCTTTTTGGCGGAGTGAGAGGATGGATTTGAAAGGCCGTTAAGAAAACATGCCGGGGGCATGTTTTTAGGCCGTGGGAAAATCCATTGATTTACAATTGCAGACGGTATGTCTGTAAGTGTAAATCAATATACTCCGTTATGCATAAGCATCCATTTGCCAAAAAGAAAGCACCCTGTGGGGTGCTTTTTCTTTTTTCCGGCGTGGAAGGACGAAGTGGAAAATCAAATCCCTCTGATTCAACTAACAGGCGAGTGCACACGAAAACATGGTGATTGATTTTCCATGCTTCTGCTGTTATGCTGTAAGCACAGTAGCTGCTGAGTATATTGATTGGAGATAACATATGGAAATAGGGAATAAAATTAAACAGCTCCGCGTCCAGGCCGGCCTGACACAGGAACAACTGGCAGTCAAATTAGGCATAAGCGCGCAGTCAGTATCCAAGTGGGAAACAGCTGTTACCATGCCCGATATTACCCTTCTGCCACCATTGGCAAATGAGCTTGGCGTTTCTATTGACGAGCTTTTCGACTTAACGATTGAGCAAAAGTTGCACCGCATAGAACGCAGAATCGATATTGAGGAGGAGTTCTCCCCTGCTGTATTTCATGAATACGAAACCTTCCTGAAGAACCAATTGGTTGATGATCCGAAAAACAGCAAGCTTTACAGCCTGCTTGGTCAGCTTTATCATCATCGAATGCTCTCTGATGCGAGAAAAGTCAGCAAGTATGCCCGACATGCGATTATGCTTCGCCCAGAGATGAAAGAATGTCAGTATTTGCTGCAAAAGGCGGATGGTGCGTCCATTTGGGATTGGAATGTGTCCAATCATACTTCTGTTATTAACTTCTATAAGTCCGTCATTGAGAACGATCACATCGATCCCAAAACTCCGCTACCCTATTATGAGGTAATGGACAATCTCATCGCTGACCACCGCACTGACGAGGCGGCAGAGTACTTGTCAATCTATCAGACTCTGCCCGCACACAAACCGTTTCTGGTTCCGGTGTATCAGGCAAGTATTGCGCTGGCAGAGTATGATGAACCAAAGGCAGATGCAATTATGCAGGATGCAGAAACGAAATTTGGAGACAACTCCGGCTTCCTTTTCGAAAAAGCCCAATACCATGCCCGCAAATGCGAATATGACAAGGCAATTCACTACTACGACTTATCGTGGGAGCTGGACAAAAAGCCCCGATACACCGATGCTCTGGAAGCCATTGCGATCATCTATGAAATCAAGGGCGAAAAAACGAAAGCCCTTGAAGCCTATGACCGGATGATCCAATGCATCAAGGAAGAATGGAACTATACAGACGATGATGCGGCAGTGATTGAAGTGGAAAGAGAGAAAAAGCGTTTGTTAAGTGAATAGCAATAACCCCAGCCAATCGATAAGAAATCCGGTGCTTTTTATTGGGAAAGTAACGGGCGGATGTGGGCATCCGCCCCTACGATAACAATCGTGGTGCAGTGCATCAAATCTTGGTCCCCTCTGACAAGGGGCAGTAACGCCTCTTGGCTCTCCCTTTGGGAGAGCTGGCACGCCGACCGGCGTGACTGAGAGGGCATATTGGAAGCATTTCCGTAATTGCCCTCTCCGCCCGAAATTAAAATTTCGGGCACCTCTCCCAGAGGGAGAGGCGAGTGGGTGCGGCAACCCACCGATGTGCTGTGCAGTGCCAAACATCGTACCGGCAGATTGCCGCGTCGCTTCGCTCCTCGCAATGACCTATTAGGTGGTGCGGTGCTTGGCCTCCGCTTTGGGAGAAAAAACAAAAATCTTCGATTTTTGAGAGCAAAAAGACTATTTATCCTGCTGCATTGTGGGAAAAGCGGTTGCAATCGTGGGCGGTTTATATTACTATTGATATATCCAAACCACAGACCGCCACGCAAACATGGAGGATTTCATATGAAAATGCTTTATCAGAAAAGTACCACTGATTCTCTATCCATAGATTTGTTCCAAAATCCCACAGCAGAATATCGCGGAACACCTTTTTGGAGCTGGAATACCAAGCTTGAAAAAGATCAGCTTTTGCGGCAGATCGATCAGCTGAAGTCTATGGGCTTCGGCGGTTTCCATATGCACTCCCGCAGCGGGCTTGCCACTGAGTATCTCAGCGACGAATTTATGGAAATGATCAAGGCCTGCTGCGATAAGGCAGAGCAGGAAAATATGCTCGCATGGCTTTACGATGAAGACCGCTGGCCTTCCGGTTTTGCCGGCGGGCTTGTGACAAAGCACAAGCCCTTCCGCCGCAAGCGGCTGATGCTCTTCCCGGAGGATCAAGGCTGGAACACACCGAAGGCGGAGGCACTGGAAACCGGTGAACCCTATCTGCTTGGGGTGTATGATGTTATTTTGGACAGCGATGGCTTCCTTGCCCAATACCGCCGCATTGCAAAAGATGCTCCGGCTGAGGGTGTCAAATGGTATGCCTACTCCGTAAACGAAAATGAAGACCCTTGGTACAACTATCAGGCCTATGTGGATACTATGAATCCGGAAGCAATGGCTGAATTTATCAAAATCACCTACGAGCGCTATAAGGAAATCATCGGCGACCGTTTTGATACCTCCGTCCCTGCAATTTTCACCGACGAGCCCAATGCCAACAACGATTCCAATATGTTCCTCCCCGTCCCCGAGCATCAGGGAAGAATGGCCTTCACATGGTCTCGTTTCTTTGAGGAAACCTATCAGGCAACCTATGGCGAAGACATTCTTGATAAGCTGCCCGAGCTTGCCTGGCGAAAGAAGGACGGCTCCGATTCCCTGACAAAATACCGGTTCTTTGATTTCGTGGCAGAGGAGTTTTCCAAAAATTTCACCGGTCAGATCGGCAAATGGTGCAAGGAAAACGGCATTCTCTTTACCGGCCATTTGCTGGCTGAGCCGGAGCTTACCCGTCAGTCCATCACTTGCGGCGAAGCAATGCGCAACTACGGCAAAATGGACATCCCCGGCATCGACATCCTCTGTGATATTCACGAATACACCACCGCAAAGCAGACACAATCCGTCGTCCATCAGTATGGCAAGGAGGGTATGCTCTCCGAGCTTTACGGTGTTACCAACTGGGATTTCGACTTCCGCGGACATAAACTGCAGGGCGATTGGCAGGCTGCTTTGGGTGTTACTGTGCGTGTGCCCCATCTGGCATGGCTGTCTATGAAGGGTGAGGCAAAGCGGGACTATCCCGCTGCCATCGGCTATCAATCCCCTTGGTATCAGGAGTATTCCTACATTGAAGATCACTACGCCCGGCTGAACACCGTTCTGACCCGGGGCAAGCCCATTGTCAAAATTGGCGTCATCCACCCCATCGAAAGCTATTGGATCAGCGCAGGTCCCGTTTCTCAGACCGGCACTCAGGTGCGCTCTTTGGAGGATAATTTCAAAAATATCACCGAGTGGCTGATCAAAAACCATCTGGACTTTGATTTCATCTGCGAATCCACCATTCCTGCGCTTTCCTGCGAGGACAAGCCTCGCTCCGTCGGTGAGATGACCTATGATGCCATCGTTGTACCGGGCTGTCTAACACTCCGCACATCCACCGCAGACTATCTTGACCGCTTCCAGCGCAGTGGTGGCACGGTCATCTTTATGGGCGGCTATCCCACCCACTTGGACGGCATCAAAAATGACAACGCCCCTGCCCTGTTTGAAAAATATGAGCAAATCAGCTTCGACTTCAGCAAGCTTCAAGCTGCATTGGAAGCCCATCGCGCTGTACGCATCCTGCACAAGAGCGGAAATATCGACAACCGTCTGATCTATAACTATCGTCAGGATGCCGATTGCCGCTGGCTGTTCATTGCCTGCTGTGATGAATTTGGTGCTGACTCCCACAACCCGGGTCAACGGGATGTGATCTATGACGAGACCACTACCATCATCGTCAAGGGCGGCTTTATCCCCACCCACTATGACACTGTTTCCGGTGAGATCAAGCCGCTTTCCTATGTTCACAAGGGCGGAAACACGGTCATCACATACCCCTTTGCAGTTTGTGAAAGTCTGCTGATCAAGTTGTCGGATCATGCTGAGGCTGTCGCAGCGGAGGCTCACGAGATGACTCTTGTAAAGGAATATACAGTCAAGCGAGCGGTGGATTATGCCCTCAGCGAGCCCAATGTACTGCTTCTGGATCAGGCTGAATACCGCTATGACAACGGCCCTTGGCAGGAAAGCGAGGAAATCCTGCGTATCTCCCGTAATTTCTGTAATCAGCTTGGCTTCAAATCCGACCAGACCCAGCCCTATGCCGTAGAGCTGGCACCTGCGGTGCATTCCGTTTCTCTCCGTTTCTGCGTGGAAAGTGCCATCGAGATCGAAGGGGCGCAGCTTGCGGTGGAGGATGCAGAACAAGTGGCAATCACCTTCAACGGGCAGGCTGTGGAAAATCACATCACCGGATATTTTACAGATGAATCCATTCAGACGATTCCTCTTCCGGTCATCCGTGCCGGTGAGAACACTCTTGAGCTGACCTTCCCCTACGGGGAGCGAACCAATATTGAATGGTGCTACATTCTCGGTGATTTCGGTGTCTATGTGGCAGGCTGCGAAAAGCAGCTTGTAAAGCGCCCGGATAAGCTTGGCTTCAGTTCTGTGACCGCACAGTGTCTGCCGTTTTACGGCGCGAACATAGACTACAGCTTTGATGTGGAGCTTGAAAGTGACGGTGCGATCGAAATCGAAACCACCTACTACCGCGGTTCTCTCATTGCGGTATCGTTGGATGGAAACAGAACCGGCAGAATCGTATTCCCCCCCTACCGTCTGAAAATGGAGGGTGTCCAAAAGGGAAAGCACACTGTCACCCTGACATTGTTCGGCAACCGGTTCAATTCCTTTGGTGCCTTGCACCATATCAAGGAAGGACATCGGTGGTTCGGCCCCAATGGATGGCGCACGAAGGGCGATAACTGGTCTTATGAATATCAGCTTCGCAGGTTTGGTATTTTGAAGAGCCCCATCGTCAGAATCTATCAGGCAAAATAACCGCCACTTCCCTGTTCTAAACCAAAAACACATCCACCGGCTACACCGGCTGGGGTTATCTCATCTGTTTTTCCAATCCAGAATACTTTGGATGCCGTCAAGTAACGACTTTACATCCTCCTGCGTTGTTTCTCTGCTGAGAGAAATGCGGAAGGAACTGTCCATACGCTCCGGTGACAGATTCATGGCCGTCAGCGCATGGCTGCGGTGACCCTTGGCACAGGCCGAGCCAGCGGATACGCAAATACCTGCATCCTGCAAAATGTTGATGGAGTTTTGGGTGGGAACACCGGGAATGGACACGGAAAGTATATGCGGTGCGTCGTGAGCACCATTGATTACAACAGCATCCAAATTGGATAATCCCGTAATGATGTCTTCCAGCAGTTTCTTTTCCCGTTCAATATCTTCACTTAATGTGGGTTTCAGGGCCTCACAGGCTGCCGCAAAGCCAAAAATGGCAGGGGTGCCCTCCGTACCACTGCGATAGCCACTCTCCTGTCCTCCGCCAACCAGCAGCGCCGGGAAGGATCGCACCTTAGGGCTGATATACAGCGCGCCGCAGCCCTTCGGGCCGTGAACTTTATGTGCTGAAACAGAGATCAGGTCAGCACCCAGAGTTTTCGCCGCAAAGGGAATTTTCATAAATCCCTGAACCGCATCTGTATGGAACAGAGCATTGGGGCACAGCTTATGAGTGAGCTTGGCCATTTGCGCGATGGGCATTACCGAACCCACCTCATTGTTGACCATCATCACAGAAACCAAAATTGTATCCGGGCGCAGAGCGGCTTTCAAAGCTTCCACGCCAATGCGACCATCAGAGTCCGGCTGAAGATAGGTAACTTCATAGCCCTGAGCTTCCAGCTCCTTCATGGTATTGAGCACCGCATGGTGTTCAATGGCGGTGGTGACAATGTGCTTTCCGCGCTTACCAAGACGCTTGACTGTCCCCTGGATCGCCCAGTTGTCCGCCTCCGTACCGCCGGATGTGAAGAACACCCGATCTGCTTCCGCACCCATGGCAGAAGCCACCTGTGCTCTTGCTGTACGAAGGGCTCTTGCAACATTGATGCCAAACTGGTACAGAGCGCTGGGGTTGGCCCAGTCCTCGGACAATGCCTTTGTCATTGCAGCCACAGCAGCCTCACAAGGCCGCGTTGTGGCGGAATTATCCAAATAGATCATATTACTTTCCTACACAAAATCTTTCAAATATCCGTGCTGTGATGTCCTCACGCACAGTTGTTCCCGTGACTTCACCCATGGCTTCCATGGCCACCTCCACGTCTGTCAGCACCAGATCCGGAGTTTGACTCTGTTTCAATGCCTGAAGCGCCCGGAGCATAGCTTCGTAGGCTCTGCGACAGGCATCGTACTGCCGGGCATTGGTAAGGATCGAACCATCGCAAGGCACATCTCCTGCAAACATGGAATCTACCGCATCAGCCAACAGATCAAGTCCCGCGCCTGTTGCGGCCGAGATCTCGATCACCTGCATGAAGGGAAGATCGGACGGAACAACTCTTGCGCCAATATCCGTCTTGTTGATCAGAGCGATGGCGTGCTCATGTTCTGCGCAAAGATCAATGATCGCCCGGTCATCGTCGGTAAGTGCCTGACTGCCATCACAGACAAACAGCACCAGATCTGCACTTTCGATGGCTTCCTTGGAGCGCTCCACGCCCATGGCTTCTATGCGGTCATCCGTCTCGCGGATACCTGCGGTGTCGATCAGTCGCAGGCGTGTGCAGCCCAGCATCACCGTTTCTTCCACGGTATCCCGGGTCGTTCCTGCCACCTCCGTGACGATCACCCGATCATAACCGGCAAGGGCATTCAGAAGACTGCTCTTGCCCACATTGGGACGGCCTACGATGGCCGCAGAGACACCTTGCCGCAAGATCCGACCCTGACCATAGGTCTGTAAAATGCCGTGCAGCGCTCTGGCGTCTGCCTTTAGGGTAGACTCGTAATTGGCAAGGCCAAAATCCTCGATATCTTCATCCGGATAATCCAAAACCGCAAAGAAATGACTGCACAAATCACGCAGATCCTCGTATATGGGCTTCAGCTTTCTCTGGAGAACTCCTCCCACCTGCCCTGCCGCATTGGCAGCAGCATCCGCAGTGTCCGCCTCGATCAGATCGATCACAGCCTCCGCTTGTGTCAGATCCAGCTTACCGTTCAAAAATGCCCGCTTGGTGAACTCACCCCGTTTTGCAGGTGCCGCACCGGCGAGATATAAGCTCTCAAGGCCAGCTGCCAGTACCGCAGGTGAGCCATGACAATGGAACTCAACAGTATCTTCGCCTGTGTATGTGTGTGGTGCACGGGTATAAATGGCACAGCAATGGTCGATGATCCGATCTTCTCTGTCCTTTAGTACTCCCAAAATCAACTGTCTGTTGGGCGCATCGGACAATGCTTTTCCGCTGTTGGCAGTAAAAACTCTGCTGCCGATCCGTGCGCAGTCGTCGCCGGTCATGCGAATGATGCCAATGGCAGAAACACTGAGGCCCGTGGAAACAGCTGCTATGGTATGCGACATACTGACACCTCCCTGGTTTTTTATCATTATACCATGGATCGCCAAAAATGCAATACGGGCAAAAGCCTTGACTTTTCTATCCCTGGACTTTATGATAAAAAAATGAGGTGGTAAGGATGAAACGATTTCGCAAGATCTATGTGGAGATCTCCAATGTCTGCAACCTAAAATGCGCATTTTGTCCCGGCACCGTGCGCACGAAACGCGCAATGACTGAGGACGAGTTTCACAAGCTATTACCAAAACTTCAGCCTTATACCGATTATCTGTATTTTCACCTGATGGGTGAACCGCTCTGCCATCCAAAGCTATTTACCTTTCTGGAGCTTGCAGCCGATTATGGGTTTAAGGTGATTCTAACCACCAATGGAACGCTGCTTTCCAAGCACACAGACCGGCTGTACAACGCCCGGGGACTGCACAAGGTTAACATCTCTCTTCATGCGTTTGAGGCTAACGATCTTGCCATGTCCTTTCGGGAGTATTTAGCCGGCTGCCTTACCTTTGGGCAGAAGGCTGAGGGCAAGGTTTTGGTATCCTATCGATTATGGAACAACGGCGGCGCTGATGCCATGAATGCAGAAATACTGGACGCGCTTCACGCCTATTTCCCCGGAACCTGGGTAAATGAAGGCCGCGGAACACGGATCGGTGAGCGCATCTATCTGGAGCACGGCGACAAATTCGATTGGCCGGATCTGACAGCACCTGTTCAAAGCAATCAGGTATTTTGCTACGGCATGCGCGACCATATCGGCATCCTTTGCGACGGAACCGTCGTGCCCTGCTGTTTGGATCATGAAGGAGATATTGCCCTCGGTAATATCTTCGAGGAGGAATTGGGCGACATCCTGCAAACACAGCGGGCGAAGGCAATTTTTCAGGGTTTCTCCACAGGCAAAGCGCCGGAGGAATTGTGCCGCCGATGCGGCTACGCAACCCGTTTCAAATAAAAAACACACCGCTTGTGCGGTGTGTTTTTTATGATTACAGCATATCCTTATTGGCCTTTGCAGCCTTCTTGGCTGCCTTTGCCTTGGCACGATCCTCTTCCGCCTTCTTGGCAGCTTCCTTTGCTGCCTCAGCAGCAGTCTCATTGGTGGACAGAGCCCACTTAGCAAACTCGATGCGAACCTGATCTGCGCCGGTCTCAATGACGAATCTGTCTTCCTTCACATCCACGACCTTACCGGTAATGCCGCCAATAGTCGTGACCTTGTCACCGTTCTTGATGCTGCTGCGCAGCTGCTCAGCTTCCTTCTTGCGCTTATTCTCAGGACGGATGATCATAAAGTAGAACACTGCCACCATGATCAGCAGCATGGGCAGCATGCCCAGAAGACCTGCGCTGGGATCAGCAGGGACTGTGCCTTCAGTCAAAAAGTAAAACATAGGTTGAACTCCTTTTCATAATATAACGAGCCTATTATACCATCTATCCCGTAAAATGCAAGGGAAAATTAGACTCTTTGGCTTAATTTTACAGAATATTCACGACGGAAGTCCGCAAATGTGCCTTCATCGATGGCATTGCGGATCTTTTCCATGAGCTTGTTGTAAAAATACAGGTTATGCATTACACTCAAACGCATAGCAAGCATCTCCTCCGCCGCAAACAGGTGGCGAATATACGCACGGCTGTACCGGCGGCACACGGGACAATCACACTTGGGATCGATGGGGCTTTCGTCCGTAATATACTTGGCGTTCTTCAGATTGATCGCTCCATCCCAGGTGAAGAGCCGGGCATGGCGTGCATTTCGGGCGGGCATGACGCAGTCAAAGAAGTCCACTCCTCTTGCGACCGCCTCGATGATGTTGCTGGGTGTTCCGACGCCCATAAGATAACGGGTTTTGTCAGAGGGCATATGGGGTTCAACAGCTTCAATGATGTCGTACATTTCCTCCGCCGTTTCGCCCACAGCCAGACCGCCGATGGCGTAGCCGGGCAGATCAAGATCAGCGATCCGCTTCATGTGATCCACGCGGATATCCGCATAGGTGCCGCCCTGGTTAATGCCCCAGAGCATCTGCTGAGGATTCACGGTATCAGGAAGCGAATTGAGCCGGGCATTTTCCGCCTTGCACCGCTCCAGCCAGCGGTACGTCCGATCCACACTCTTCAGTACATAATCCCGGGGAGCAGGATTTTCGATGCACTCGTCAAAGGCCATGCAGATATCAGAACCCAGGTTGGACTGGATCTGCATGCTCTCCTCCGGTCCCATGAATATCTTTCGTCCATCAATGTGGGAAGAAAAATACACACCCTCTTCCTTGATTTTTCGCAAGGAAGACAAGGAAAACACCTGAAATCCGCCGGAATCCGTCAAAATCGGGCCATCCCAGGTCATAAACTTGTGCAGGCCGCCCATTTCGCGAACAACCTTGTCCGTGGGGCGCAGGTGCAAGTGATAGGTGTTAGAAAGCTCCACCTGACAGCCAATGTTTTTCAGATCCTCCGCGCTCAGCGCGCCCTTGATAGCACCTTGTGTGCCCACATTCATAAATACAGGGGTCTGGACTGTGCCGTGGGCGCAGGTAAATTCACCGCGGCGTGCCTTGCCCTCTGTTTTCTTTAATTCAAACATTTTTTACCTCTCAGGTTCAGGAATGTATCTGTCGAGGAAGGATTTGATGGCCGACTGGTACATTTCCGTCTGCTTGTACATGCCATTGCCGTGATTGCAGCCCGGCAGGATCACCACGTCCGTTTCCTCGGGGTTGTTCTTTTTGATTTCCATAAGAGTATGGCCCATGTGCTCCTCACTGCCGGCAGATACCAACAGCGGATATTGGCTGAATGTTACAGTATGCAAGCTGTCATAGTCAGCAGCGTCCACGCCGAAAACCTTCTTAAACCGCTTGATGGCATATTGTGCGATCTTTTCCGAATTTCCCTTGAAGAATTCCTTCGCTGTATTCTCAAAAAGTCCGACAATGCTTGTAGTGGGGGCATCGGCGATCATGCATTTTACGTTTTTCATGCTCTGATCGGTAAGATTCAAAACAATGCCACCACCCATGCTCAAGCCATGGATCACGATAGAATCATGGGGGTTCATGCGGTTGATTTTGCGAACCCAGCCCATGATATCCACAGGCTCCAATGCGCCACAACTGATATATTTTCCCTCGCTGAGCCCATGGGCACGCAGATACGGGATCAAAATATTGAAGCCCAGGGAGCGATAAAAGAGCGCCGGAAAGGCAGATTCTCTTTCCGCGTGGCTGGTGTAGCCATGCACGTAGATCATTGTTCCTCTGGACTCCCCTTCGCAGGGATAGTAAACCGCCTTGAGTGTAAGGCCGTCGTGGCTTTTACACTCTAATATCTTGTGCGGTAACGCCTGGATCTTCTTCAACGATTCATGGACAGTTGTGATCGTATCATACCAAGAGTCCTCAGGCCCGACCATGGCATATGCTTTGTTGATATCCGGGCGTTTCAGCAATTTATGAAACAGAATATGACCCTTCTGTTTTTCCCACATAGATAGTACTCCTTTTGTTACCCAATAAACATGGCATCGCCAAAGCTGAAGAAGCGATACTTTTCCTTCACCGCCTCTTCATAGGCATGCAAAATATTCTCCCGACTTGCAAAAGCAGATACCAGCATCACCAGGGTGCTTTCCGGCAGATGAAAATTGGTGATCAGTCCATCCATGGCCTTAAACCGATAGCCGGGGAAAATGAAGATCTCTGTCCACTTGGAGCACGCTTCAAAAGTGCCGTCCTCTTTTACAAGGCTTTCCAAGGTGCGGCAGGAAGTTGTACCTACGCAGATGACGCGGCCGCCGTCTTTCTTGGTCTGATTCAAAATATCCGCTGTTTCCTTGCTCATCATACACAGCTCACTGTGCATATGGTGTTCAGAAATTTCCTCGGCCTTCACGGGACGGAAAGTACCCAGTCCAACATGGAGTGTCACAAAAGCTGTTTTGACGCCCTTTTCCCGCGCCTTATCCAGCAATTCCTTTGTCCAATGCAGACCGGCGGTAGGTGCGGCGGCAGAGCCAATCTCCCGGGAATAGACCGTCTGATACCGCTCCTGATCCTGAAGTTCAGCTTTGATGTAAGGCGGCAGAGGCATTTTACCCAGGCGTTCCAGCACTTCCAGGAAAATACCCTCGTAATGGAATTCCACAATTCGGTTGCCGTCGTCCTGTACTGCTGTTACAGTTGCGGTCAGCTCGCCGTCACCGAAAATCACCTGACTGCCCACCTGCATCTTCCGACCGGGCTTACACAGGCATTCCCATTTTTTATCTCCCAGATCCCGCAGAAGCAGAACCTCCACAGCACCGCCGGTGGGACGATGCCCAAGCAAGCGTGCAGGAAGCACCCGGGAATCGTTCATAACCAGGCAGTCACCGGGCTTAAGGTAGTCAAGAATATCATAAAAATGCTTATGCTCCAAACTGCCGGTCTGTCTGTTCAGCACCAAAAGCCGGGAGGTATCCCGTTGTTCAAGCGGTGTCTGTGCGATCAGTTCTTCCGGGAGGTCATACCAAAAATCATGCGTTTTCATGCGCTCATCCTCGTTTCTGTTTTCAGCCTTTTATTATAGCCTATTTCGCCATCTTTTGCAACACGCAAATCAAACTCCTCCTGCATAAACTGGCACGGAGGGATGCTTCATGAAATTAGCGCTGTTTGCAGGGGTATGCACCGCAATGGTGACCCCATTTTTAGACGGTAAGATCAACTTTCCCATGCTCCAAATCCTTCTGCGCAGGCAAATGGATGCAGGTATAGGCTCTGTGGTCCTTGCAGGAACCACCGGCGAATCGGCAACGCTTTCTGATGAGGAGAAACTATCGCTGTTTCGCCATGCAAAGGAATTTGTGGGGGATCAAATGCAAATATTCGCCGGAACAGGCTCAAACGACACAAAACACGCCATTGCGCTGAGTATTGCCGCCCAAAATGCCGGTGCAGATGGTCTGCTGATCGTAAGTCCATATTACAACAAGGCAACCGCTGACGGCTTGGTTGCACATTATCGTGCAATTTCTGAGGCTGTGGATATTCCGATCATTCTATATAATGTGCCCAGTCGAACAGGGGTGGATATGCCGGTATCTGTCTATCAGCAGCTGGCACAGCTTCCCAATATCGCTGGCATCAAGGAAGCATCTACGGACATCGGCAAGATCCTGCGGATTCGCGCAGAGTGTCCAGAGGACTTCTGTATTTGGGCAGGCAATGACCATTTGACCGTACCCATTCTTTCGCTTGGCGGAAAAGGTGTGATCTCGGTCATTTCCAATCTTTTCCCGGAGCAGATGAATTTGATGACCCATGCCGCCCTGGATGGCGATTTCGATACCGCATCCGCACTGCAATGTCACATGCTCCCCTGGACGGATTTCCTTGGCTGCGAGGTAAACCCCATTCCCATCAAAGCAGCTATGGCCGCATACGGCTATGATTGCGGCCCGGGTCGACTGCCCTTGACTCCCCTTTCCCCTCGCAATCAAAAGGTTTTATCATCATTAGTCAACTAAAAGAAAAGACACCGGTTTTCACCGGTGTCTTGTTTTATGGCTTAAAGCCTTCAAAAATGGGAATCCAGTTTTCCTTTACAGCTGTGTCAAATTCTTCCTGGGTTTTCAGCGTCCAGGACACGCCCTGTATCTTCCAAAGCTTACGGGCAATACGAACACTCAGACGATTCCTGTCGCAGTAGCGATAAGCAATGAAGTCCGGGGTATTCCAGAAATTACTCAAAAGATTTGTCATGACAAACCGCAAAATATAGGGAACTTTTCCCGGTTCATGAAGGGAAATATGCGCCAGCTGACCTCTAAGGATGTCAGGGCGGTTCTTCTTCAGCCAACGGATGCAGCGTGGGTCAAAGGATTCCATGCAGTAGAGGCCCTTGTAAGCCTGCAGCATTTTACATGCCGCGGCAGTGAGCGCATCGTGATTGCCGTTTTCCGGCTTCAGCTCCACGATCATTGGAGCTTTTCCGGCAAACAGCTCCAGCACCTGCTGAAAGGTGGGGATCGTCTCCATGGTGCCTTCCAAGGGATAATTTGTCAGTTCCCGGGTGGTCAGATCCTCTATTTTCACATCCACACCGGCAGTGCGCAGCAAAGATGCGTCGTGGATCACTGCCAAATTGCCATCGGCAAGCAAGTGTACATCCAATTCAATGCCATACCCGTTTTCCAGGGCCAGGCGGAAGGCCGCCATGCTGTTTTCCGGCACGCCATTCCCGTGCAGACCCCGGTGGGCATACTTCCAGCGTCGGAGCTTTCGCAGCAGCGGATGCCGCGTTCTGCCCCGCAATGCAAGAAGATAGAGTAAAATCAAGATCACAACTGTGATCAGTGCAACGATCATGTATTAGTCCTCAATATCAAAGGCTTCCAGGCCCTTTTTGCCGTCTATCTTGTTATCGCCATGGGTAACAAACAGCATGGTCACAATGGCGAGAGCCACGAATACAGCGGCATACGGGAAGAGAATCGTGTCTGCAATGTTGTCCATCATATAACCGGACAGCAGCGGGGTCAAAGTCTGTGCGGCCATGGATGCTGTGTAGTAATAGCCCGTGTACTTACCCACATCTGCGCCGGAGCTGAGCTCAACCGCCATGGGGAAGGAGTTGACGTTGATGGTGGCCCAGCCCACACCGGCTGCGATGAACAGAACATTCATCAGCATGACCGGGCTGCCGGCGCGCATGAAGGACGCAGTACCAAAAGCCAGCGCCAAAATCACAACACCGGCCAGGATGGTCTTTTTGCGGCCGATCCTGGAGGCAATGATACCGGCGGGCATATAGGCAACGATTGCTGCACCCTGGGCCAACAGCATGGTGGTATTATAGTCCATATCCAGGATGTTGGTGGCATACACTGCATACTTGGATGTGACTGCATTGTAGCCAAAGTACCACAGTGCAACAGACAGCAGGATCAAGATCAGAGATCTCTTTTCGCCGCTTGAAAGCTTTCGTGTCTCAGACTGAACCGCCTCTTCCTCCTCGATGCCATAGCGAACAGTGTCCTCCTGCATCTGCTTAGCCCAGGCAGGCTCGCGAACGGTCAACAGGAAGATGGCAAGAGAAACAAGCATCAATCCGGCGATCACCGCATAATAAGCGGTATAACTCATAAAGCCGTTGGCAACGGAGGATGTGGCAAAAACAATACCCAGCACCAGTACCACGATTCCACCGGCAGTGCCCATTAGGTTAATGACTGCATTGGCCTTACTGCGCAGGGGCTTAACCGTTACATCCGGCATCAGTGCAACCGCAGGGCTACGGAAGGTGGACATTGCCACAAGGATCACCAGCAGCAGCATCACAAACAAGATCAGTGAGCTGGGATCGGAATTTGTAACCTGTGCGACACATGCCTCTCTGGCAGGTGCTACATAGTTGGTGTATGCAGTGCTCACCTTGGTCTTTCCGGTCAGCGGATCGGTCTCATTGACCTTGATCTGAGAGAATTCTTCCTTGCTATAAAGCTCCTGGAGCTGGAATTCGTCACCCTCGGGGGTCTTCAAGGTGGCATCCGCCTGCTCATCATAGATACGCTCCAATGTGGGCACATCATCCAGTGCAGTATACTCCGAGATCTTCTGCAGCTGCATATTGTCCACAAAGCTCAGTGCAACCAGCGCAACTGCGGCAACGACCGTACCAAAAATGATAAACGGAGTCCGTTTGCCCCGCTTGCTCTTGCATTTATCAGACAAAGAGCCAAACAGCGGCAGCATAAAAAGTGCCAGCACATTATCCAGCGCCATGATCACACCGGACCAGAACTGAGACATACCGAACTTATTTGTCAAAATAACGGGAATGGTTGCATCATAGGCCTGCCAAAAGGCGCAGATGAGGAAAAAGGCAAAACCTACAAGAATCGTGCGTTTGTAGTTGAGTTTCATAGGGATTCCTCCATGTCTTTTTCTACAAATACCATTATAGCCGGATTCTGCCAAATGTCCAGTAAAAATTATTATGAGAAAATCGCCCCCGGTAATTACCGGGGGCGAATACGGTCATTTGTTATGCCAAAACAGCCTTGTGGAATACCTTTTTGCCTTTGCGGATCTTCACACCGTCAGCAAGCATTTCCCGGGAAATGAGCATGGTAGGTGCACTCACCTTTTCGTCATTGACGAACACTCCGCCCTGCTCCACCAGCTGGCGAGCCTGCTTGTTGGAGGGTGCAAGACCACATGCGACCATCAGATTCAGAATGCCGATATTGCCATCCGTCAGACGGTCTTCGGTGATCTCGGTGGTGGGCATATTGGCATCATCACCGCCGCCGACGAACAGAGCCTTGGCTGCAGTCTGTGCCTTGGTTGCCTCTTCTTCGCCATGCACCAGCTTGGTCAGTTCAAATGCCAGGATCTCCTTTGCAGTATTCAGCTGGGCATCCTTCCAGTCTGCCATGGCATCGATTTCTTCCATGGGCAGGAAGGTCAGCATGCGGATGCACTTGAGCACATCCTCGTCGCCCACATTGCGCCAGTACTGGTAGAAATCAAAGGGAGAGGTCTTGTTGGGATCAAGCCAAACTGCACCGGATGCAGTCTTGCCCATCTTCTTGCCCTCGGAGTTAAGGAGCAAGGTAATGGTCATGGCATGAGCATCCTTGCCCAGCTTCTTGCGGATCAGCTCCGTGCCGCCCAGCATGTTGCTCCACTGATCGTTGCCGCCGAACTGCATATTACAGCCGTAGTGCTTGAACAGGTAGTAGAAGTCGTAAGACTGCATGGGCATGTAGTTGAATTCCAGGAAGCTAAGGCCCTTTTCCATTCTCTGCTTGAAGCACTCAGCCCGCAGCATGTTGTTAACGGAGAAGCAGCCGCCGATCTCACGGATGAAGTCCACATAGTTCAGCTTCAACAGCCAGTCGGCATTGTTTACCATCTGTGCCTTGCCCTCGCCAAACTCAATGAAACGCTCCATCTGCTTTTTGAAGCAGTCGCAGTTGTGCTGGATGGTCTCCTGGGTCATCATGGAGCGCATATCGGTACGGCCGGAGGGGTCACCGATCATGGCAGTACCGCCACCGATCAGGGCAATGGGCCGGTTACCGGCCATCTGCAACCGCTTCATCAAGCACAGAGCCATAAAATGGCCAACATGCAGGGAATCTGCGGTGGGGTCAAAGCCGATGTAGAAGGTGGCCTTGCCGTTGTCGATCATCTCGCGAATTTCTTCTTCATTGGTCACCTGGGCGATGAGGCCACGGGCAATCAGTTCGTCGTACAATTTCATATTCTATCCTCCAAAAAATAAACGTCCCCTGTCCATTCGGACAGAGGACGTAGAAATTACGTGGTACCACCTCTGGTTCAGTATGACCTCACAGCCATACCCTCACGGCGTCCAACAACGCCTCTCGCTGTTTCGGGCGACCCCGTCTTTTCCTACTATCTTCAGAAAAGCCACTCCGGGAGGTATTTCGGCGGTCTTCCCCACTGCCTTGCACCGACCGGCAGCTCTCTGGCGGAAAGATGGTCACTTACTTCATCCCATCGCTGTGTTATAGGTATCCTAGCAAAAAGTTAGGATTTTGTCAAGTTTATTGTGGCAGATCCTTCAAAAATGTCGGATCTATAAGGTCACTTCTGCGGACATAGTATTTGGAATCGTCCACATATTTGTATGTACGGTTGCCAGATTGGGTGAGCATGCCCTCTCCATCACCAAGATAAGCCTCCATGTGGAGCATTTCCGTGCCGCCATCGGCCCGCATAATTGTGCCGATGATATCACCCTGCTGCACATAGTCACCGACTTTCAGTTCCGTTGCGATCTCGCAGTAACGTAAAATTGACCCGTCATCATTGACCACTTCCACAGCCCATGTGGACTGATAGAATACAGCCACACGCTGAACTGTTCCCGATGTGATGGCGTAGACCTTTGTTCCGTGAGGTGCAACAAAATCCAGTCCGGCATGGGCACGCTTGCCGCCTCCACGGGAGGTAGCAAATTTCCGGCTGCCGGTCACTTCTCCAAATGCATCCTTGACAGGGCATGTCCACGTCCTCATGCGCGCTTCCACAAAGGCCGCCACTTTGGGATCGGAATAATTGGGATTCGATTCCTGTGGCTTGGTTGTCGGTTGTGTCTGGGGTTGTGAGGGAGGATCGGTAGGTGCCTGTGTAGGCATCTGCGTTTCCGGTTGTGTGGTTGGCGCCTGCGTTTCCGGTTGTGAGGTTGACGGCTGCGTCACCGGCTGACTTGTCGGTACGGATGCGATCTGAGAAGAAACAGGCTCTGATGCTTGCGATGATACGGGCAAAGAAGTTGCTGTGGATTCCGTCGCCGGAGGAGTGGTCGGTGTATTCATGCGGTGTACATAGGGCACAAAGGCCAGCAAGCACACAAGTATTACTGACAATACAGCAATTAGTACTTTCAGATTCACCGCTTCTCTCTCCTTCTGCGCAATGTTTAATATTTCAGCATTTCTTCCGCACTCTTGAGTGTCGTTTCTGTAATGTTTGCGCCGCCGATGATCCGGGCGAGCTCCATTTTTCTGCCCTCAATATCCAAGGGCGTTACGGTGGTGTAGGTACGACCATCCCGTTCTTCTTTGGCAATGAGCAGATGGTTCTGCGCCAATGCCGCAAGCTGGGGCAAGTGGGTCACGCAAAGCACCTGCTTATGCTGCGCCACGCTGCGCAGCTTTTCTGCGACTTTCTGCGCCGCGCGACCGGACACACCGGTGTCCACTTCGTCAAAGATCAGCGTATTGACCTGATCCTTTTCAGCAAGCACATTCTTCATAGCCAGCATAATCCGTGCCAATTCACCGCCGGATGCCACCTTGCTCAGGGGCTTTAAGTCTTCGCCGGCGTTGGCAGACATATAAAAGGCCACAGCATCTGCGCCGTTGGAAGCAAGCTCCGTCGGGGTAAAGCGGCAGGAAAACTGTACCCTAGGCATATCCAGCTGGGCAAGCTCACTGAGGATGCGTGCAGACATGATTTGTGCAGTGGCTTTGCGCGCCTCGCGCAGCTCATCGGCCGCATCCCAGGCTTCCTTCTCTGCCTTTTGTAGCTTCCCTTTCAGCCGTTCCAAATGATCGTCAGCGAACTCGATCTCGTCAAGTTCCTGTTTTGCCTTTTGGAGATAAGCCAAAATATCGGCACAGGTCGCACCGTATTTTTTACGAAGCTTATGGATCACATCCAGGCGGGATTCGATCCGATCCAGCTCATCCTCTGAGTAGCTCAGCTCATCCCGGGCATCCAACACCAGCCGGGCCGCATCCTCCACCTGGTACATGAGATCCGCAATTTTTTCGTGGAGCTCCGATATGGAGTCACTGTATTTGCTGATCCGGGCTAAGGCACGCTCTGCCGTGGCAAGCATGGATGCTGCGCCGTCCGAATCCTCACCGCCGTAGAGATTCTCCACAGCATCATTCATGCCGTCAGCGATCTTCTCCGCGCTCTGCAGAAGCCTGCGGCGCTCTTCAAGGGCTTCATCCTCCCCTGCTTCCAGCTCCGCCTTTTCGATCTCCGCGATCTGATAACGCAGAGTCTCCATGCGGCGCAGTTTTTCGCTTTCATCCATGGTGAAGCTGCTGATCTCCCGGCGCAGGGTCAAAACCGCCTCATATTTTTCTTTGTATGTATGGATCAACCTGCTGTGATCCCCAAATTCATCCAACAGTGTCAGGTGATTCTCCTCATCAAAGAGGGATGCAGAATCGTGCTGCCCGTGAATGTTGATCAGCTGAATGCCCAGCTTGCGCAAAATAGTAACATTTACAAGGCTTCCGTTTACCCGGCAGACATTTCGTCCATCCAGGAAAATTTCCCGTTGAATGACGGTCTCCGCGTCGTACTCCACCCCATTATCTGCAAACCAGGGTAATTCCGGCACATCCGTAAACACTGCGCGAACGGAAGCCTTCTCTGTTCCTGTACGGATCATATCCCGATAGGCACGCTCGCCTAATATGGCCGAAATAGCGTCAATTACGATGGATTTACCAGCGCCGGTCTCGCCGGTAAGTACATTGAAGCCCGGCTGGAAGGAAATTTCCGAGCGCTCAATGACCGCAATATTCTCAATATGCAGAAGGCTCAGCATGGAAACTCCTCCTTAGGTGTTAATTCAGCAGGCTCTTGATCTCTCCGCAGAATGCTGCAGCGGCATTATTATCCCGCATGACTACAAAAACAGTATCGTCACCGGCCAGTGTGCCCAGCACCACACTCAGACTCATGGCATCAATGGCAGATGCAGCAGCGGATGCAAGGCCGGGCAGTGTATGAATGACCAAAATATTCTGCGCATAGTCGAATTTTGTAATACACTCCCGAAAAATGGTATTCAGTTTCCCTGAGAAGGTGTTGCTCACCTCATTGGTGGAAACAGCGTAACGGTATGTTCCGAAGCTGGTCAATTCCTTAATAACACGCAGCTCCTTGATATCTCTGGAAATGGTGGCCTGAGTACTGCGAAAGCCGGCCATCTGCAGCTCAGAGAGCAGCTGTTCCTGGGTCTCCACGTTTTTATTGGTTATGATCTCCATAATCTTTGCTTGTCTTTTTGCTTTCATAGAAATCCCCTCATCTGTTTTCTCTAAACTTCTGATTGACAACGTCATAGAAGCTCCGGTCCTTCAAGCGAACCAGGCTTGTTTCCAGGTTGGACTTTTTGATTTTGGTCACATCGCCCATATTCAGACGCACAGACTTGCCGCCGTCCACGGACAAATAGGCATTGCGCCTTGCGTTACGGGTCAGCCTTACCGTGATGATACGCTGATCGGAGGCGACCATGCAGCGGCTTCCTACGTCATGGGCACAAATGGGTGTGACCAAAATGCTGTGGGCGGCAGGCTCAACAATAGGGCCGCCTGCGGACAGGCTGTAAGCTGTCGAACCTGTTGGGGTGGCAACAATCACACCGTCACCGCCGCATTCCATGGCTTCCACACCGTCACATTCCACTGCCAGGTGGACGATCCGTGCAACTGCGCCCTTGGTAACGACCACATCGTTCAGGCAGATATCGTGGAAGATAATGTCCCGATCCCGGAATACCGTAACATCCAGCATCATTCGCTTGTCGATGGTGTATTCGCCTGTGGCAAGGCGCTTCAGCTGTTCCAGTTCCGTGCTTTCCAGCTCAGCCATAAAGCCCATAGTGCCGATATTTACACCAAGGATGGGGATACCGGCGCGGGTGGCTGTCTTGGACATATGCAAAATCGTGCCGTCACCACCGAAGCAGATGATCAGATCCGCATCATGCAGTTCCCGGTCAAGGCGGGAAAACTTCAAGTCTTTCGGAAGATCATAGGATCTGTCCACCTCAAAGGGCAGGCAAAGCCGTACTTCGATCCCAGCCTCTGACAAAATCTGAGATGCCCGGCGAACCGTCGCAAAGTCCTTATCCCGGTAGGGATTGGGCGTCATGATTACTTTTTTCACCGAAATCACCCCTTTAATGTCTCGTGGGCATCTTGAACGACCTGCGCAGTATCCGGGATGATACCCGGCTTGTCCTCCAGCGTCAGATGACCCAAAAATTCAATATTCCCCTCCGGCCCTTTCACCGGGGAGAAGGTCAAACCCAAAATTGTGAAACCCAGTTCCGTCACGGTCTGCACAAAGGCATCCAGCACTTCCTTGTGGATCTCGGGCTCCCGGACAACGCCCTTCTTGCCCACCTTTTCCTTGCCTGCTTCAAACTGGGGCTTGATGAGGCAAAGCACTTGGCCCGTGGGCTTTAAAAGAGCTTTGATGGCAGGCAAAACGATCTTCAGGGAAATGAAGCTCACATCGATCACCGAAAGATCCAAAGGCTCGCCCAGGTCTTCCGGAGTGACATAGCGGATATTTGTCCGCTCCATTACCACAACACGCTCGTCGGAACGGATTTTCCAGTCCAGCTGGCCGTAGCCCACATCGATAGCGAAGACCTTTTTTGCTCCCTGCTGAAGCAGGCAGTCCGTAAATCCACCGGTGGATGCGCCGGAATCGCTGCACACAAAACCCTCGGGCTTCACGCCAAAGTCACGGAGTGCTTTTTCCAGCTTCAATCCTCCCCGGCTGACATAGGGACAGGTTACGCCCCGCACCTCGATCTGCACCGTCTCTTCATAGGCTGTGCCGGGCTTGTCCGCCTTTTGGCCGTTCACATAGACCTGGCCGGCCATGATGATCGCCTGTGCTTTGGAACGGGTATCCGCATACATCTGCTCTGTCAGAAGAACATCCAGGCGCTTTTTAATTTTCATTTGAAAGCACCTCTTTCACCTTTTGTGCTATGGATTCCCCATCCAGGCCATACTGCTTGTGAAGCTGGGCTATACTGCCATGCGTCACGAAATTGCTTCCCAGGTCAATGCTGGAAACGGAGCGATCCCGGCCCAGCTCCCATGCAACAGCCTCATGGATGCCACCACAGGATTCTTCTGCAATGATCACATGGCGGATTCCCGTGAGGGCACTCTCCAGCCCGGAAAAGCTAATGGGTGCCAGTTGCGTCAGCCGGATCACCGAAACATGGATCCCCTGCTCCTGCAAAATATCTGCAGCCGCAAGAGCGTTGTTCACCAGGGTGCCGTAGGTAATGATGGCTGCATCCTTACCGTGACGGTGCGAAAATACGCTCGCCTCAGGATCCCAGTTAGAAGCAGTAAAATCGCCATCTGCACCTCTGGGATAACGAACGGCCACAGGACCATTATAATCCTTGACCGCCCAGCGGAGCATATCCTTTAGTTCTGCACAGCTGGCCGGGCACAAAATGCGCATACCCGGTACTTGACGCAGAAAACCTACATCAAAAACTCCGTGGTGGGTCTCTCCATCCTCACCAACCAAACCTGCCCGGTCAACAGCCAAAACTGCATGGAGCTTCAGCATGGCAATGTCCTGAATGATCTGGTCATAGGCACGCTGCAAAAACGTGGAATACAGAGCCAAAACAGGCACCATTCCCTGCTTTGCCAGACCGCCTGCCATGGACGTAGCATGTTCCTCTGCAATGCCCACATCAAACAAACGGGCAGGATACTTTTCTTTGAAATTCAGCAAACCCGTACCGCCGGGCATGGCCGCAGTAATGGCGCAAATACGATCATCTTCTGCCGCCAACTGCAGCATAGTATCGCCGAAAGCATCGGAGAATGTGTACTTCTTACTGCTAAGTGTTTCGCCGGTCTCGGGATCAAATTTACCAACGCCGTGATATTTGGAAGGCTTCTCCTCAGCAGGAAGATAGCCGCATCCCTTTTGTGTGAAGACATGAAGAAGTACCGGACTACGCAATTCTTTGGCAACGCGCATGACCCGGATCAATTCATTCACGTCATGGCCATCCACCGGCCCCAAATAGGTCAGACCCATATTCTCAAACACGGTAGTTGGCAAAATGGATCGCTTGATCCAGCCCTTCACATGACTGGTGGCCGAATACACAGCCTTGCCACCGGGGATCTTCGCCAAAACATCCCGGTAGTGCTGCTTCATGCCCAAATAGCGATCCTTGGTGCGCAGCTTGGAAAGATGCTTGGACATGCCACCTACATTCCGGTCAATGGACATTTCGTTATCGTTGAGGATGATCAGCAGCGGCTCTTTGCTGTCTGCCGCATCATTCAGGCCCTCATAAGCCATGCCACCTGTGGCAGCGCCGTCGCCGATCAGTGCCACAACATCATAATCCTCATTCATAAGCGTTCTTGCCCTGGCCATTCCCAAGGCTATGGACACAGAGCTGGACGCATGTCCTGCCACAAAGGCATCCGTATCGCTTTCCGAGGGCTTGGGGAAGCCGGCAATGCCACCGAATTGCCGTAAATGTTCAAAATCCGCCTGGCGGCCGGTCAGCAACTTATGGACATAAGACTGATGACCTACGTCAAACACCAAGCGGTCTTTTTCTGTGTTATATACAGTCTCCAGGGCAACCGTCAGCTCTACAACGCCCAAATTGGAGGCCAAATGGCCTCCAGTCTTAGACACATGATCCACCAAAAATGCCCGGATCTCACGGCACAGGTCTGCACGCTGCGCTTCGTTCAGCTGTGCAAGGGCCTGCTGCCCATTCATTTTCTCTAGTATACTCACAAATGACACAACCTTATTTCTTGCATTTGGAAGACTTCCTGTTACCATGCAGCAACGCGATAACCTTGCCTGCAAAGTGGACAATGGCGGTGGAGGAATTGACGGCAAAGGTCTTGCCCACGGCCTTACCGCCCACGGTGATGCCGGACACAAGCGCGGACATCAACAGACCCACCAACATGGGCCAGGAAAACTCGAATTTCACCAAAAGCTGGGCTGCAATGGTAGCAGACGCAGAGCCGGAAACAACGCCGCAGATGTCACCTACCACGTCGTTACAAATGGAGCTGACACGTTCGGCATTGCGCAGAAGCCGGATGGCCTCCTGAGCACCGGTCACCTTTCTTGCCGCCATGGAATGGAAGGGCGATTCATCTGCAGAGGTCACCGCAACGCCAATGATATCAAACACGATACCGATCAGCACAATGGTCAGCAAAATCACAAACGAGGTGATGATTCCGCTTTTGCTCATGATCTCGTCAGAGATCAGCGTAATTGCTCCGGACACAAAAATTGTCACCAAAAAAATGGTGACAACCCACCTTATGGTTTTGTTTCGTTCTTTCCTCGCTTGACTTGGGTCAGACTTAGACACAGGAATTCTCCTTCAAAATTTAATGAAATGACGGCGGCAGACAGGGTAAATCTTACGGCTTAGGTCGGGTTGGCTTTCCCCGGACAGAACCTGCCGTTGCCGAACAGGCCGTTTCCGTTTGATCCATCCGCTTATGTGTTACCAACATAAATACCCGATTGCCACTTAGTCCGTACTGTAGCCCCCTGTCTGTCCAGTTACGACAGCCTAGGTGATTTCCACTACAGAATGCACCAAGATCTTAGCCTCTTTTGCAAGGATGATTTCCAGGGGCGATATCGGCAGTCACTATGGCCATAGTGACCAGCCGCATGATCCCCTTTCCCAACATACTCACTCAAGGCAGGCTACGCTGCACGCAGCAACACGATTCTGTGCACCGCTTTGCAGGTTCATACCAGGCCCGTACGCGAAGGTGGCTTCCCAACCTGGGAGTTCCCGTTCTTCGTCGCACGTAACCAGGTCTCCACGGAAGCCGGGTCGTATGCCCCATGCCATTGGAGCGCGCCCGGGATCCTTAACCCCCAGCATCCACCCTAAACTGGGCGTAAAAAGCAGACACCAGGGACTTCATCGATGTGCCCTTCAAAGGATTTTTAGGCCCTTCCTGGAAAATGGCCAT